>CALRTB020000003.1:0-323072 GCA_943371005.1 Sphingobacterium thalpophilum | reverse complement strand
CAAGGATGTCAGCATGGCTCAAATTATCAGAGAGTACATAAGGCGATTGCCTAAGCCTGATTGATTTGGCTACTTCCGTTTCTCTTCAGTAGCCGCGCTATCCTTCCCTACCCTAAAGAGGGATAGGGACTGCCGCGCCCAAGTTCAAGTTTTAGCCTTGATAATTTACTAAAGCTACTTAAATTTACGAGTTGTTCTTTTGCGCAGGCATTTAACTTTACGAGGATTTTTTTCTTTGATAAATTGATTATCCCACAAAAATCTTGCGATGCTTTGAACTTTAAAAAAATTGACTATTTGCATGGCTTAAACTTCACTTAATCCATTCTTTGCTTGACGATAATTTCTGGGGTTAAATGGGGCAAATTTCTCAGTTAATAAACTGTCTTTTAAGGAACAGAAGAATCGCTTGATCTATTCTCAATGGAGGCATGAATTTGTAGCTTTTGTAACGCTTTTAAGAGGCGTTCTGCAGGATGGGCATATAGCGCTTGGGGCAATGATTGGGGGAGATTGAGAAGTGTCTCATTGGCCATTTTTAGAGAACACCCGGAAATACGGGCAATGACCCTGGTTGCTTCAAAAGCTGCATTTTGGTAGCCAAGCTTTTCAATAGTGAGAATATAGGTTTTAGGCAATTTCTGACCAATCTCAATCTGCCGCAATCCTTCAATGGTGGCGAGTACAATGAGGCGATCGCCAACCCGAAGTTGAATGTCATCTGGAGGCAGAAAATAGGTTTGTCCATCCCGGTGACTATGGAGCACAGGAACCACCCCGTAACCATAGGCAAGATCTGATAGCAAGAGGCCATTTAACGTATCCTGGGTCTCAATGTGGTACTCCGTAACCAAGATAGTTTGCTGGTTGAGACGAAAGAGATTGAGGATGTTTTCTCCAAAGGCGGCTCCAGCAAAGGCTTCGGCGATTAAAGCATACACGGACAATACATGAGCATCCGGCAAAATCGCCCTTAAATGATCACTTAACCGCTGACCTGAAGCCCTTAAAACCAGACCAATATCAGGATTGTGATTCCGTACTGATAATGCAGCTTCGAGATTTATCATTTCGTCTGTCGTTGCAAGAATGACGCTTTTGGCAGTTTTAACATGAGCTTGTTGGAGCGCTGCTTCAATGGGACCTCGCAGTATTGGTATCGTTTGATCGACCGTTTGCTCTTGATGTTGACTAAGGGCGATCGCCACGAGGGGTTGACGAAATTGCTGTAGAAGATGAATGATTTGACACCCTAAGGGATCTAAACCCACCACAATGATGTGATCTTTCTGGGGGATCGGGAGTTGGGCAGGTTTAAACTGGAGCCTAGCAGATAAGAGGGCCTCCGTCAGTAGTGCGTATAAGATGCCAACAAAAGCCGTCCCCACCACACTTAAACTGAGCGCAAAGAGTTGCAGCCACCAAGGTAAATCGGGAATTGCTTCCCATCCTCCAAATAAATCTCCATAGCCGCCCAGGAGCAAAACCGCTGTACCGTAAAAAGCATCTAACCAAGAAGTGCCTGGGTAGTAGTAATGGAATAAAGCGGCTCCCAAAAGCAATAAACCCGTAATTACAACGCTCGAAACAATGGCAATACTCCTTAGTTTTTGTTGCAGACTAAGTTGCCAAAAGCGTTGCCATGATAAGGCTCGCCACCGTTGCCAGCGTTTGTTTTTGCCCTGACTAACCTTCGCTAAATTTTGGATGATTTGCTGGTCGCCAAAAAATTGATGGGCCATTTCTAGGTAAATTAGGCGATCGCCACGGGTTGCTTGGGCCTGGGGAGACCAGTTATAAAAAGCTGCTGGTATTGCCTCTTGAATGTTCTGATATTGCAAAAGACGACGATCATGGTGATTAAAAGTAGATAAGGCACGGGAATAGGGCTGTTGGTATTCTTTGCAGACGAGGCGTAACCATTGTTTTTCTAGGGAAAACCAAGCCAAGTTTTCAGATCCCAAGGCAGTCCAGGCGAGGGCACAGGCGGGCAGTTCTGCTGGCTTGAAAGCAATAAAATTCCCTAAATGACACTTGAGTAGTTGATTAAAATTACTCTTGTCAGAACGAAGAACCAGGCGAGTATGGGGGTTAAGGCGACGAATAGCTAGGGCTGTTTCAGCATTAATTCGTTCATCAGCAGTCACAATTAAAGCGGCTCGACAGCGTTCGATTTGGGCTTGGCGTAAGGTTGCATCTTGGCAGCAGTCACCGAGGATGAAATCGTCTAGGAGTTGGTCTAGATCGGCAATCTCCTGAATGGAAGGAGTTCCCATGGCGATCGCGACCACTGGAAAAGCAGATCCAAAGGACTTAATCGCTTGGACACAATGTTGCCCAAGACCTCCCAGCCCGCACACGACAAAATGATCCTGTAATTTATTGTTCATTGGGGCGACGAAGTTTGCTGGAACCGCCTAGATTATAAAAACTGCGATTTAACTAAGAATTTAGATGTGGCACTCCGGATCCTTTAATTGGTTTTCAGTTGCTCATTGTTGGGGGGCTGGATTAGCCAACTGAACGAACATCGCCCCCTGGATTTGGCGATCGCCGGTTTGGAGTTGCAGAAAACGGGCCGTTAAACCCCGGTCTTGGAAGATTCGTAAATTGAAACGACGACTAAACCCCTGGGCAAAACCATTGAGTAGGGGCGCAGGCAGGGATTGATCATTGATCGCCCCTTCAAAGTCGGTGAGTTGGAATTGGCTCCCGGACGCCAGACCGAGGGTAAAACTCAGTTGGAGTGTCGCCCGCTCGGTTTCGCCTGTTTCGGGATTGATCTGGAACATTTCACCGGTGAACTGGAGGCGATTTTCACCGAGGAAATCAACGGTGGCGTTTTCTAGTTGGAAACGAGGTGGATTGGTGCTGCCGGGACGGGTGAGCAGACGATTGATGAGGGGTTGCACCAAGGCTGTGACTTGAGGGGACGTTAAAGCCTGGTTGAGATCGGCTTCCGTTAAAACAAAGCGCACACCTGCCTGGAGGGGTTGCTCTAGAACGCCGGGGCCGGGTTTGCCACTGCGGAGTTTGGCCAGGTCAAAACTGAGGGGATCGGTTTCTAGTTCTAAAACGTCAAAACGGAGGCCCGGCAATAGCTCTACACCACGACTGGCAATCTGGACACGGTCAATTTTGCCCTTGAGAAGTTGGTGGCTGGGGACGTTATCGACGCGCACTTCAAAGGTCTCGGCAGCTTGGAGGCGATCGCTAATCCGTTTACCGCTGACCTGCTCTAGGATCAAGCCCACTGGGGAAAGGGCAGTGAGTAAACCGGACATCAAGATTGCGAGAAATTCCATGGTGCGCCCCAGGGTGGTGGTTCATCCTTAACTTTATCTGAAAATTTTAAGGGACAAACAAGGGTTGTTCGACATTAACAGCGGAAATGACGGCTTGGCGTTGATCGTTTTGGGTGTGGCGGAGTTCGATCTGGTAATAGGATTCCGGGAGATAGGGTAAACGCTCTGACCATTCAATGACGGTTAGGCCAGGGTCACATTCTTCGCCTTCCCAATAGGTTTCGGGGTAGAGGCTATCGACTTGTGCGGGTTCTAAACGGTACAAATCCAAGTGATACAGGGGAATCCGTCCGGTGTGATATTCGTTCACGAGGGTAAACGTCGGACTGGCGATCGCCTCCGTGATGCCTAACCCCAACCCGATGCCTTGAGTAAGCGTTGTTTTCCCCGCACCAAGATCGCCTTGCAGCAAAATCACCGAATTTTCCGGCAAGGATTGTCCCAGTCGAATGCCAAATAATTTCGTTGCCGCCGCGTTTTCTAAAACAATGACCTCAGCCATCGGTTGCCCAAACCTACCAATTGTCTTGATATTCTTCGAGAAGTTTGACGAGATCGGCTTGTCCTGCCGCCGGAATCAGTTGCAGGAGCGACACAAAAGTTTGTTTGCCACCGAGGGGCACTTGGATCGCGCGTAAAACCTCCGTCACTTTCGCTTCATCCACGGCGCGATCTTCGATGGCGGGAAAAATTTTTTCGGCGACGGTGGTGTGCAAATGGGCATCGGCTAAATACAAATGCCAACCGGACACATCGATATAAATGTTTTCGCCAATCTCGGCGGCGAGTTTTTCAATTTGAATCGTGTTAGCCATTGGATGCCTCTGAATAATCGGCGATCGCCGTAATGTAAAGCAGGTGTAACCCTAAAATGCCCAGCCAAATCAGGCTAAACGGTTTGACCCAGGGACGCTCTACCGTCGTTTGAATTAGAGCAGTGAACCAAATGGGAGAATTAATCGCGAGGTAGACCATCACATGGACAATAAAATTCATCCGGTCTTCGGCGCGACGGAATTCAGGATCAGTTTTACGGTCAGGTTTGCGCGGCCAACTGCGAGGCATAGGTTTTACCCATCACATTTACGGAACAAAAGTGATCCTATCACAAGGATTTTCTTCAGGCTTGTCGGGTGTAGTCGCCGGATTTGCCGCCTGTTTTTTTCAGCAATTGAATCTCAGAAATGACCATCCCTTTATCCATCGCCTTCGCCATGTCGTAGAGGGTTAAAGCGGCCACCGAAACCGCTGTCAAGGCTTCCATTTCGACCCCCGTTTCGGATTTGGTCGTCACACTGGCCTCGATGCGATAACCGGGTAAATTTGCATCAGCGGTAAAATTCACCGTCACCTTTTTAATAGGCAGCGGGTGGCACATGGGGATTAAATTCGAGGTTTGTTTGGCTGCCATAATCCCGGCAATTCTCGCAGTGCCGAGCACATCTCCTTTTGGGGCATCCCCCGCTTGGATCGCCGTAAAGCAATCCTGGGTCATAGTGATGATCCCTGTGGCGATCGCCTCCCGTTTTGTCACGTTTTTTTCAGAAACATCCACCATCTGCGCCTCGCCGGTGGCGTTGAGATGGCTCAGGGGAGGGAGGGAAATCTTTTTTTCAGAAAACTCTTGCATTTACCCAAAACGTCTGTTAGATTAGATGACTGTTGGTCAAACAACACAACTCTTCTCCATGGGTCTGTAGCTCAGCGGATTAGAGCAGCTGACTACGGATCAGCAGGTCGGGAGTTCGAATCTCTCCAGGCTCGTAAGAAGAGAAAACAGCCCTCCTAGGTTAGCCCAGGAGGGTTTGTTGTGGCAAGAATCTGAAGAGTCGTGATGTTTTGTTGACAAGCCCAGAGGGAAGCGCAGAATATGACAAGAGACCAGTCAAACTGCATTCTTTTAAACAAAGAAATTCAAACAAACTCATTTCCCTCTCTCCGCCATGACCAAATTTTTAAAATATTGCCTATCTGTGGCTTTGGCGATCGCCGTTTGCTTTGGCGTGACTCAACCAGCCTCGGCTTTAGTACAACCAAGTTTTACCCTCGCTTCCCTCGCCCAAGGGGATGCGATCACTGATCCCGAAGCCATTCTCCGCTACGCCCTGCCCATTGAAAATCAGCCCATTCGCCGCCTCCAGGACAGCATGGAATTTATGTCCAAGGATCTACGGGCGAAACGCTGGGGGCCGATTGCGGCCAATGCCAAGAAAGCTAGCCGCGTCCTCTCCATTAGCCAAGACGGCATCCTCGAAGATGTTGTCCCCAGTTTTAAAGAACAGGCCCAAACTCTCCTAGATGAAATGGAGCAGGATGTCGCCACCATGAGAGAGGCGATCGCCGCCAAAGATCGCGAAACTATCTGGACAAAGCGCCGCGAAATCCTCAACAAAGTCGGGGCGATCGAAGAAAATATGATCGCCGAATATCCGACCACGATCCCCGAAGACTATGCGGATCTGCCGCGCCTCTTGGGCCGGGCCACAGTTGAACTCAAAACCACCCAAGGCGACATCACCGTTGTCGTTGACGGTTACAATGCCCCGATTAACGCCGGAAACTTCGTCGATTTGGTACAACGGGGGTTCTATGATGGCTTGCCGTTCAACCGTGCTGAAGATCTCTACATTCTGCAAACGGGTGATCCCGAAGGTGATGCCGATGGTTTCATCGACCCGAAAACCAAGGAGTATCGCGCCATCCCCATGGAAATTATGCTCACTGGCGACCACGAAGCCACCTATGGCGCAACCCTAGAAGATCTAGGGATTTACCTAGCAGAGATTAATCTTCCTTTTAATGCCTATGGTGCCTTGGCTCTGGCCCGTCCCGCCGATGATGCTAATGGTGGTTCTTCGCAGATCTTCTTCTTCAAGTTTGATAATGAATTAGCGCCGCCCGGATTTAACTTGATGGATGGTCGTTATTCCGTCTTTGGCTATACCGTCGCTGGCCAGGATGTCCTTGAAAACCTCAGCAAAGCGGACAAGATCATTTCTGCCAAAGTCGTTAATGGCTCAGAAAATCTGGTTGTGCCCAACTAGATCTATCACACTTTAATTGTTCGCTAAAAAACACCCTTTACCAACAGTGGTTTAGGGTGTTTATACTTTTCAAGTTAGTTTCTAAAAGTTAGGCCATCGTGTCAGCGTTATATTGATTGGGGCCCGGTTGACTGTCGGAAGCAAAGAAGACAATTAAAACAATTACACCAATAATCGGCACAAATCCAATCAAGAGCCACCAACCACTCCGGCCAGTATCATGCAAACGCCTAATGCTCAGTGCTATTCCAGGTAAAATGAAGGCTAAGGAATAGATAATACTAATTAAAGAGGCGATCGCCCCAAGAAATGTTTCCTGGAAAACACCCAAGACGAGGGAAATCAAAAGGTTAATGATAAAAACATACCAGAATTCTTTGCGGCGCGCTCTACCACTAAAGTTTGTATAATTTTGCCAAGCCTTAATGTAATAATCAACAAATTCTTCAAATATACTTTTGTCCATTGTTTTATTATTGTATTAATAATTGATTGGATTTTTATTCTACATAAAAGATTCATCGGCAATTCAAGTTAATGGCAAAAGTCAACATTTTGTAACTATTGAATTGACATAAAAACAACAAGGTAATTAAAGCTTGAATTGAATCCTTTTCTATGCAATAGACCGTTGAAATACAAGATATTCCAGGGCGATGACAGCCTTCAAAAATTTAAAGACTCTTGATATTTCTGATGACAGAGGTCAATGCCTGTTAGCATCTGTAGAGATTATCTAGACATGCCTTTGGTCATGATTGTTTTAGCAGAACTTGCAGAAGCGTCAATTTCAACCAACTTGCAACAGTTTGTGTTGGTTTTATCGATCTCCCTAACGGTTGCAACCTTCTCACGGATTTTTAGTTGGTTGCGCCAGATTCCCTATACCCTCCTACTGGTGATTGTAGGATTGGGTTTGGCCTTTATTGATGTGCGTTTGGTCAATCTTTCGCCGGAGCTCATCCTCGAAATTTTCCTCCCGCCGCTCTTGTTTGAGGCCGCCTGGAATATTCGTTGGCGAGAACTCCAGAAACAATGGTTGCCGATTGCGTTGTTTGCCTTGGCTGGGGTGGCGATCGCCATCTTTGGGATTGGCTTTGCCCTAAGTCAGTGGACAAACTTGGCCTTAAGTTCTGCTTTGCTTGCAGGGGCGGCCCTCTCGGCGACGGATCCGGTGTCGGTGGTGGCCTTGTTCCGGGAGTTGGGGGCTAGCAAAAAGCTCACCATGGTAATGGAAGGAGAGAGCCTCTTTAACGATGGGGTAGCGGTCGTGGCGTTTTTGTTGCTGGTGGGGATTCCCCTCGGCACCCAGACCTTTTCGATGTCGGCGACCGTGGCAACCTTTCTCGTATTTGTAGGGATTGGTGTCGGCTTCGGGTGTTTGATTGGTTTTGGCATTTCTTTCTTGACACAACGGTTTGATATTCCCCTCGTGGAGCAATCTTTAACCCTAGTATCTGCCTATGGGACTTATCTGTTGACAGAAGAATTGGGCGGCTCTGGGGTTATTGCGGTGGTGACAGTGGGGATGATTTTGGGAAATTTTGGCTCGAATATTGGCATGAATCCCCGTACCCGTCTGGTTGTCTCGGAATTTTGGGAATTTCTCGCGTTTTTTGTGAATTCGATTGTGTTTTTGCTCATTGGCGATCAGGTCAATTTTGGCACCCTGGGGGAAAGCTTAGACGCGATTTTTGTGGCGATCGCCGCTGTGTTGGTGACGCGGGCCATTTCTGTTTATGGCTTGGGTTGGCTCTCGAATCAATTTAGCAATAACCCCTTGAGCTTTTCCGAACAAACAGTGTTGTGGTGGGGTGGCCTGCGGGGTTCCGTTTCCATTGCCGTGGCTTTGAGTGTGCCTGTGGTGCTTGGCGATCGCCAGGAAATTATCAACATCATTTTCGGGGTCGTGCTGTTCACCCTTTTGGTACAGGGCCTCACAACCCAATGGGTTTTAGAGAAACTCGATCTCATCGGTGATCAACCCATCCGTCAGAAATATTCCGAGTATCTCGCTCGCCGCGTTGCCCTCAAACGGGTTTTAAATTACCTCGATCAGTTAAATCTCGCTGCCGATGTGGACGAAGAATTCTACCGCTATGAACGGGATCTCGTCGAAGGGGAACTAGAAACCATCGAAGAAAAAATTGAAAAACTCAAAGGCAGTCATCCCCAATTGCAAGAACTGGATATGAAGCAATTGCGCGATACTCTTTTGGATATCGAGGCGGATACCTATGCTGAATTTATCCGGGTGGGCCGTTTAAACAAAGACCTTTCTCCCCTACTCCAGGAGACCTTGATCAAATCCACCGAAAAAACAATCCAGGGTTAACCCCCCTTCGCAAAACAAATCATCACGATAAACGACAGGGCCAACCCGGGGCTAAGGAGGGTCGCCAAGGTTAAAAGTTCTTCGCCGGACATAAAAATACCTGTAATTAAAGGAGATTCCTTCTCACGTTAAAGGGTTTTTCTGGCGATCGCCCACGGGTTCACAGAAACTTAATTGTCTTTGCTCCAGATCACTCACGGCCGCAGGCACCAAAAAGCCTGTGTTAGACTCTCCAACAGCATTTTTTGGGAGAGAAAAGCCCATGACCGTCGGGATTTGGGTACTGGGGGATCAACTGTGGGCCACCCAAGCCGCCCTCCAACAACGGGAAACCCAACGATCGACAACGCCGGTTCTGTTGATCGAAGCGGCAGACTATGCCCGCCAACGGCCCTACCATGGCCAAAAGCTGGTACTGGTTTGGTCGGCCATGCGCCACTTTGCCCAGGAGCTAGAACAGGCTGGCTGGTCTGTCCATTATGCGATCGCCGCTGATTTCCAAACGGCTTTAATCGATTGGATCACCGCTGAAGGAATCACAGAATTATGGGTGATGCAGCCGAGCGATCGCCCCTTTGAAGCTTTTATCCAGAACTTAGACCTCCCCTGCTCCCTCAAGTTCATCCCCAATAATCATTTCCTGTGGTCGCGGGCCGAATTTCACACCTGGGCCAAGGGTCGTAAACGCCTCGTCCTCGAAGACTTTTATCGGGCGGGTCGCAAACGGTTTAAGATCCTGCTCGATGAAGCACAGCAACCCCTTGGGGGTCAGTGGAACTTTGATAAGGACAACCGCAAACCTCCCAAAAAAAATCTCAATCCTCCCCAACCGCTGACCTTTGAACCAGACGCGCTGACCCAAGCCGTGATTAATCGGGTTAAAATATTGGATCTTGTCCCCTACGGGCAGCTTGAACCCTTCCGCTGGGCCGTAACCCGGACCCAAGCACTCCAGGTTTTTGAGCATTTCCTCGCCACGGGATTAGAGAAATTTGGCACCTTTCAAGATGCGATGGTCACAGGAGAATATACCCTCTGGCATGGTCTGATTTCGCCCTACCTCAACCTGGGTCTGTTGCACCCCTGGGAATTGATCAAAAAAGCAGAGGCAATCCGGGAACAAAAGGCGATCGCCTTGAATAATCTCGAAGGCTTTATCCGGCAAATTTTGGGCTGGCGGGAATATCTCCATGGCCTCTACCATTACGTGGACGCTGATTATGCCCAGAAAAATCATTTCAACCACCAACAACCCCTACCCGATTTTTATTGGGACAGCCGTAAAACCGACCTCAATTGCCTCAAACAGGTCTTACAACAAGTAGAACAAACGGGCTATGCTCACCACATTCAGCGGTTGATGATCCTTAGTAACTTTGCCTTAATCTTGGGGGTGAATCCCCAGGCCCTAGAGGCTTGGTTCCATGCAGCTTTTATCGATGCCTACGATTGGGTGATGCAAACCAATGTGATTGGCATGGGACAATTTGCCGACGGGGGCATCCTCGCTAGCAAGCCCTACGCCGCCTCAGCCAACTACATTAATAAAATGAGTGATTACTGCCGCGACTGTCGCTACCACAAAGGCGATCGCCACGGGGAAAACGCCTGTCCTTTTAATACCCTATACTGGCACTTCCTCGACCGTCACCAGGACCAACTTCGTAGCCAAGGTCGGATGAATTTAATCCTCAAAAATTTAGAACGGCTCCCCCAAGATGAATTGGAGGCGATCCGTGCCCAGGGACAAACCTGGCAAAACCGCTTAAGGCCCGCTCCACAAAGGGAACTACCATAGGCGATCGCCGCTGATTGTTCGCCATAACCACTTCATGAAAATCATAAAAATCAGGGAACTTTTTTGGGTCTATTGATATCTTTCTTTATATTTTTTTTAGAAAGAAAAGTACATCAATATTGCTTTTTTAAAAAATTAGCAAAAATCAAAAAAAACACGGGAAAATCGATCAAGGCGCGACTACAATACCCCATAATGACAACATCTTTTGTGTGAGGCGATAGAAAGTAGATATGGCAGTTGCTCCTCGACCCTGGCAGGTCTCCCCTGCCCGTCCGCAAAAATCCCGACCCCTCACAGTGGTAGAGCCCAAGGTGCGCAGCTTACCCGCGCAGCCAGAACAGCCCTCTGTGACCCCTTTGGTGCAAACGCTCCAAATCAGCAAGCAGGTGACCCAATGGGTGGCGATCGCCGCCGTGACAACGGCCATGGGGCTGTACGCCGGGAAAGCTTATTATCAAAAGGGCTGGAGTGAAGCTTTTAGCCACCTCCTCCAACTCCAAGACTACGAAGCAGATCTCATTGCCACCAGTGCCAGCCTCGGCGAATTTTTCCAGCAACAGGTAGAGCAATCGACCGCAGGACTTGTGGAGCCAACCCCAGCCCACAGCGTTTATGTCAAAACCCCAGCCCAGGTCTCTCTCCCCGCAGCGCCCCAAGACAATCTTCCCCACGTCCGCGAACAATCTCCCATTGGCTATTAATCATTGGTTTCTTGGTAGAGTGTTGAGCAGATTTGCCCTTAACAACCAGGGGTCAAACCGATGACCATGCCTTCCCCCCATTCCCACCAACAACGACGGCAACTGTATCGACGCAAAAAACAAGCGATCCAATCTCGGCCGCCTGCACCGAAGCTGCTCCAACGGCGTTTACTCCTCATTTGGGGCATTTTTATAGTGGGGTTGTTAGGCTTGGCTATCCGGGTTTTCTACTTGCAAGTCATTGACTACGACAAGCTAGGGGCGATCGCCCAATCCCAGCACCAGATCACCCTGCGTCCCTACATTCCCCGGCGCACCATCGTTGACCGTGAGGGCAATATCCTCGCCCTAGACCGCATTTCCCATACCCTCTACGCCCACCCCGTCGGTTTCCGACTGCCCCAGGAGTTAGTAGACAATCTCCCGGAGGCGATCGCCCCCACAGACTTACCCAAGGCCGTGGCCCATTACCTTGCCCCCATTTTGGGCGATGTTTCCCCCGCAGACCTAGAGGCCACATTACGCCGCCAAAAAAGCGGGATTCTGTTGCGTGCCAGCCTAGACGCCACCAGGGTCAACGACATCCGCCAATTGCGCATTGATGGCTTAGAACTGGTAGAACGTTACGGTCGGTTTTATCCCCAGGGAGACGCGACCGCAGAAATTACTGGCTATGTCCAAAAAGACGACCACCTGGGCCGGGCTGGCATTGAACTTTCCCAGGAAAGTCTGATCCAACGGGAGCCTATTTCCCTCAGTCTCCGGCGCAATGGCAATGGGGCAATCCTGCCGGGGAACCTCCAGGCAGAGGCGATGAAATACGATGATTGGGAATTGGAACTGTCCCTCGACCTCCCCCTCCAAAAGGCCGCCCGCCAAGCCCTACAAAAACAGATGGCCGCCTACAAAGCCAAACGGGGCCTTGTCATTGTCATGGATGCCCAATCCGGAGAACTGCTGAGTCTGGTGACAGAACCCAACTATGACCCCAACAATTACGCCCAAGTCCAACCCGAAAACTATGGTGTTTTTAAAAATTGGGCCGTCACGGATCTCTATGAACCGGGTTCGACGTTTAAACCAATTAATGTGGCCCTCGCCCTAGATGCCGGAGCCATCACCCCCAACACGTCGGTGAATGATCCCGGCTCAATTCAGGTCGGCCCCCACCGAATGAAAAATTACAACGGTGCCGGAAACGGTGTGATTGATGTGGCGGGGATTTTGCGGGTCTCCAGTAATGTGGGGATGATCCGACTGATGCAAAATCTTTCCCGAGATGATTATTATGACCGGCTGCAAAGCCTGAGACTCACTGAACCCACGGGCATTGATCTACCAGGGGAAGTAACAGGCACCCTCAAGAGTCGCGAAAAATTTACCGCTAGCCCCGTCGAAGCGGCGGTGAATTCCTTTGGCCAGGGGTTGACCGTGACCCCGATTAAGCTGGTACAACTCCATGGGGCGATCGCCAATGGCGGTACCCTCGTCGAACCCCATCTGGTGCGAGGTCTATTCAACAGCCAAGGGGAACTCCAAACCGTCACCCCCAAGGCGGAGATCCCCAATAGTGCCCGGCAGCTTGCCGCAACCACGACTGAACCGGAAAACCCACAAATTTTTTCCCCGGCTGTAGCCCGAACCGTACTAGACATGATGGAAACCGTTGTGGACGATGGCAGTGGCGAAAAATCAAAAATTGCCGGCTATCGAATCGGCGGGAAAACGGGGACTGCCCAAAAAGCGCGCAACGGCCAATATATTCCGGGGGCCTACATCACAAGTTTTGTCAGTATTTTTCCCATCGATAACCCCCGTTATGTGGTCTTTGCCGCTGCCGATGAACCCACAGAGCCGAATTCCTTTGGGGGGACTGTCGCCGCGCCCGTCGTCCATGATGTGCTCCAGGCCCTAATTGTCCGCGAAAAAATCCCTCCCACTGGCCCCACAATGGTGCCGAAAAGTCCCCCGGAAACATCACCCTAAGAAAAACGAATTGCAGCCCTCCGCAACGCCCTGAATGCAGAAATTTCTGTAGAAATTCTGTGTATCCCGCAATCTCTGGTTCCTTGAAGGGATACACTAATAGAGCACACAGGTTAAACTAATGTGCTGGCAAGCTTTGACCCAGGCTGCTCACCTTTATTTGCATTTTGTATCGACGCTATGAGTCCCCGCAAACTAACCGACCATGACAAAGAAGAATTACTCGTTGCCTACCGTGAGACGGCAGAAACGACTTCTACTTTGGCGGCTCGCTATGGCGTGAGCAGTTCTACCATTAGTCGCTTTCTCAAAAGTCGTCTCAGTGCCAATGAATACGAGGAATTGATCCAACGTAAACGCTTGGGTCGCGGCAATCGTGGGGCAAAATCGACCCCCGAACCGGAGCCATCGACTGCGAAAACCGTTGAAAAACCGAAGCTGGTCAAACGGGTTGAAGCCGCCCCAGCGCCAACCGATACCGCCGAGGAAACGCCACCAAAAACGGAACGGCGACGTACCAGACGTAAATCCCGTGACCCGGAGCCGGAGGCAATCCCTGAACCTGATCTGTCTGAAACAGTTTCCCTTGAGGAAGCAGAGTCTGACACTGAACCGGAAGCGGCAACCTTTGAGGAGCTTGAAATTAATCCGGATCTGCTGGCCCTGGCTCAGGAAATTCAGTTGGGCGATCGCCAACAGGCCCTCAAGGAATTATTGGGGGAAGACATTGGTGATGATGATGAATTTGACGATGAAGATGACGACGATGAATTTGACGATGAAGATGACGACGAGGACCTGGATGTAACCCCGGTTGCCCACTCGGAAACGGTAGAAATTTTGCCCCTCGAAGCGGCCCAGTTTCCCCGCACTTGCTATGTGGTGACGGATCGTTTGTCGGAATTGATCGCCCGGCCCATGCAGGACTTTCAAGATTTAGGGGAAATTCCTGACGAGGAAATTACCCAAAAAACCCTCCCCATTTTCGATAATCACCGGGTCGCCAAGCGGTTTATCCGGGGCCGCACCCAAAAAATCATTAAAGTGCCCAACGGCGAACTTTTCCTTAAAACGAGCGGTTGTCTCGCGGCCAAGGGTATTACCCGCCTACTGCTTGATGGCAAGGTTTATCAACTCCGTTAGGATCAGTCATTACTTCCCAATGCCGTAAACCCGTGGAAAATTAGCCCCGGATCGTAATTCAAAGTGGGTAACTGTTGGGCCAACCATGCCCCATCCCCGCCGGTGCTCAAGATCTGACCCTGGGGAAATTCGGCTTGCCAAGCGCGGATAAAATCTTTGACCCCGGCGAGGACTGTATAGGTAATACCACTGGCGATCGCCCCGGCGGGATCATTGGCCCAGCGGGGGGGGAGTTGAGTCGATAAATGCACCTTGGGTAAGGCGGCGGTGTGCTGGGAAAGGCTTTTAAATTGGAGATTTAAACCCGGTAGGATAGCCCCACCAAGCCATTGGCGATCGCCGTTGGCCGCCGAAAAGGTTAGCGCCGTCCCCCCATCAATCACTAAACAGGGAAAACCATACCGTTGTCCGGCCCCCCAGACCGCCAGGGCGCGATCAATCCCCAATTGGGGATAAAGATTTTCAAGGGGAATCTCTGCCAAGGTAATGGTCTGGGCAGTGGGAAAATGATCCTGTATCCAAATGGTTTGTTGGGGCACCACCGAGGCCACATAGCGCAACTGTTTAACGGCAGGGGGACAAGTGCCATGGGCTGTGTGGTGTACCGTTTGCAACTGATCCCCCGTAAAGACAGCCCAATGGAGCCGGGAATTGCCAATCATTAAGGCCCACCATTGATCCATAACCCTGGCCTAACTCGGAAACTCCGTGGGTTGGACGGTTAACTGCCGCATTTTGCCCCGGCGCTTGAGATCAATGGGCAAATCAGCACCGATGGTACTCCGTTCTACGGCGTCCTGGACATCAAAGGCACTCAGCACGGGTTGATCCCCCACCTGTTTGAGGATATCCCCCGCCTGGATATTGGCGATCGCCGCCGGAGAATCTGGGGCCACCTCAATCACCAATACCCCCGTTTCTTGGTGCAAATCAAGCTCCTCGGCCATGGCGGGCAGGGTCTCTCGCAGTCGGTTTTTCCCTTCCCCGTCCAACGCCAGCATCCGAATACCAAGGTAAGGGTGGGTCGCTTTCCCCTCCGTAAAGAGTTGCTGGGCAATGCGTTGGGCCGTTTCGATGGGAATCGCAAACCCTAGCCCCTGGCCATCGGCGCGAATTGCTGTATTTAAGCCAATCACTTCCCCTCGCACATTCAGGAGGGGGCCGCCGGAATTACCGGGGTTAATGGCCGCATCGGTTTGGATAAAGCGCACCCGTTTGTCCGGGATCCCCACCTGGGCACTGGGGCGGTCTAGGGCACTAACAATGCCGACGGTGACACTGTTGTCAAAACCGAGGGGATTACCAATGGCGATCGCCCATTCCCCTGGGGTCAGACTTGCCGCCCGGCCTAACTTTGCGGTGGGTAACCCCGTGGCCTCGATTTTAATCACAGCAATATCCGTTAGCTCATCAACGCCCATCACCTGCCCTTCAAATACTTGGCCATCCTTGAGGGTCACTTTCACCTTAGAGCTATTTCCCACCACATGGGCATTGGTCACCAATTGGCCATCACTACTGAGAATAAAACCGGAGCCGGTGCCCTGGGGTTGGCGATCGCCGTCAAAGGCAGGAAATCCCTCTTCTAATTGAAAAAACTTCTTAAATAATGGTGTAGGTGATGCCGAGGCCTCCGTCTGATCTAGGGCATCAATGCGCACAACGGTCGGGCCAACCGTTTTCACCGCCTCGGCAATAAAATTTACCGAATCTTGATTAAGATCCAGTTCAGCAAGGGATTGCTCATATTGACGAAACTCACCATAGGCCTGCAAAGATGCATTTAATTGTCTCTGGAACCAATAGGCATGGCCCAAAAACCCCAGGCTTCCCCCGAGGATAAGGAAAGTCGTGTAAAGACTCCACTGACGAAAAGATTGATTTAGCATGGGTGTGAGGAGACTGGAGGCGCAAAGATAAGTGCAAGCTTGCCTCTAAAATTATGGCAAAAATCTTGCTTGATTCCCTACTTTAACCAGCCCAGAAAACCTCTTTTGTTAATTGCGGTCAATTTTTAAAAAACTTTTTAAATAGTTGGGTCACAAGAACCAGAAATTTTTCCGTTGTGTGGGGCGATCTTTAGGTCAAAAAAGCACTTCGTTGCCATTCTCCCCAACAAAAAACCAGAGCCTCCTGACTCTGGCAAAACGTAAACCCCCGACAAGTCGTCAAATTGTTACTGACTGGTGTGTTGGTAAACCTGGATCGAGGTGCGGCTCGAACTTTGAATGTGGGACTCCTTGGGGTGGCTCGGATCGATCTGGGCGTCGGTTTGGATAATGCGTAATTGCTGTACCTGCACCTGGGCGGGTTGTCGGCTGAGATCCGAAAGCGCTGGGAGGTGAATATGTTTGGGTAAGCAGACACGGATCTGGGGACTGAGTTCTTGGGTATGGAGACGCCATCCCTCTGGACAGGCCATTTCTGTGGGGGTGGCGATCGCCGCCGGGGTACCAGACAACAGCACCATTAACCCCAAAAACAGACCATCCAACAACTGTACGCCAATACCTTGTGTTGATTTCATGGTTTTGCTCCATTGCAAAGGAGAATAAATTGAGAGATTAGGGACTAACCTCCACGGGGTTGTAGTGGCGGCCCCAGAGAAGCTATGCAGTTCGTTGACCAAGGAAGCCGGATCACTGCCTAATTTCCCCTGGGCTGTCGGTGAAAATTTTTGTCTTTCGTTGCAATCTCGTTGCAATCTAAAAAGCGTCTGGGGAAAGCTCACTATACTAATGGAGCAGATTTTAGGGCGGCAAGAAAATCCCAAAGAACACGCCCAATGCTGTCGTTGTTGCTTGAAGTTTAGGTATTACTGCAGGAGAAAGCTTCGATGTTCCAGGTTTTGCGTCGTTACCTCAGTGCCAGTGTGGGTCTTGGCTGTCTTGTGGGGCAAATGATCTGTGCGCCAGCCCAGGCAAACCCGGCGGGAATCCAGTTCCAAGGGGATGCTAATGCCGTCTTTGTGGCCCAACAGCTTGGCTTTCCCCCTGTACCCCCCAATGCTGGGATTATTGGCCCTTTTTCCGATGATCAGGGTTTAATTTATCTAGATGCCCAGGGACGGATCAGTTATTTTTCGCCGAGTCAAGTGACGGTTTTTTTCGCCCAAGCCAACACCAATAATGAGGCACAAATTCTCTACGCCTTGACACCCACTGCCACCTACAGAATGCAAAATAATCAGGCGATCGCCGTTGACCCAAATACCATCGAAGCGGCAATTACTCCCTGGCCCTATTCCGGGGTGATGGTGAATGTTTTGATTGCCTACCTCCAGCAATATCAAGCCCAGTTGATGGCGAGTGGTGGCGTTGGGGTTTCTGCCGCCCAGCAATCCTATGTCAGTTCGATGCTCCACAATACCAGCATGAATATTTTGAATAATATTGGTGGCGAAGGCTGCACTGAACATTACGAAGATGTTTACTACCTCGGCTGCTGGTAAGGTGAGTACATCACGTTCGGCCCCAGGCACAATCATTTTTTGTCACTGGGTTTAGGGCGGCAAACATCACTATCGTAAAATCGCAACACATTTCTAGTAATGGGCTCCCAACTCCTCAGCCTCGTCCCGGCAGATGCCTATAAGCTTCTGGTGGTTTTATTTCTGTCGTTTCTCATTGGCCTCGAACGAGAGGAACACAAACTCAATAAGGGTTATGCCTTTGGGGGCGTGCGTACCTATCCGCTCATTGGTCTGATTGGCTATAGCGTCGCTTTTTTGGCCCAGACCCAAATGCTGGCGGTGATCGGCGGTTTGGCGGTGATTGGTGGCTTTATGATGATTTCCTATTGGCATAAGGCGAAAACATCACGGGTCGGTCTGACTTCGGAGATGGCGGGGTTGGCGACCTATATTTTGGGGGCGCTGGTCTATCATGGGCATTTTTGGGTGGCTTCTTCCTTGGCGATCGCCAGTTTGATCCTGTTGGAACTGAAGACATTTTTAGAGGGACTGGCCGAGCGGTTTTCTGAGGAGGATATTTTCACCTTCACCAAATTCCTGCTACTGACCATCGTCATTTTGCCAATCTTGCCCAATCAAGCCCTGACCACCTTTGATCTCAATCCCTTTAAAACTTGGCTAGTGGTGGTGGCTGTGAGTACCGTTTCCTACGGCAGTTTTCTCCTACAAAGGTTGATCAAAGGGAAAGGTAGCATTCCGCTAGCGGCTCTTTTGGGGGGAGCCTATTCTTCGACGGTGACCACCGTGGCCCTGGCGAAACGTTCCAGCGTCGATCCGGAAAATTCCCAGCGGTATGTGGGGGGAATGGTGATGGCTTCGGGGATGATGTACTGGCGCTTAATTTTGCTGTTGGAATTATTTAATGGGGCTTTGTCAGAACGGCTGATGGGTTCATTTTTCCTGTTAGGGCTGGTGGGGGTTGTGGGGGGCTTGGCGATCGCCCTCCGGAAAAAAAATGGAACTGATCCCCAGGCGATCGCTGCGACCCATCCCCAGGGAAACCCCTTGGAACTAAAGGCCGCCTTTAGTTTTGCGCTGCTGTTTGTGGTGATCTCCCTCTTGACCCGTTACATCGTCGATTATTTAGGCGATCGCGGTGTGTATTCCTTTGCGGCAATCATGGGGATCACCGATGTGGACCCCTTTATTCTGAGCTTGACCCAGTCGGCGGGCCAGTCCTTATCTTTACCCCTAGCCAGTATTTCGATTCTGATTGCGACGGCCAGTAACAATGCGGTCAAAGGCATCTATGCCCGCTCCTTTGGCGATCGCCAAACGGGACAACAAAGTTTGTTTTTTTTGCTGGGCTTTAGTGTGTTGGGATTGCTGCCCATTTTGACCCAGCTTTTTTGAAGTCATCTTCCCCTCTTGGAAGGGGATAGAGGAGAGTTAGCCTTTGAAGTTAATCAACTGGTCGGGAGCCACAGCCCCTTTTTCTGTGATGATCCCTGTGATCAAGTGGGCAGGGGTCACATCGAAAGCCGGATTATAAAATTGCACTCCTTCCGGGCAAATGCGCGTGTCACCAATTTGATAAACTTCCTGGGGATCGCGCTCTTCAATGGGAATTTGCTTACCGTCGCTGAGGGAAAAATCTACTGTCGATAGGGGAGCTGCCACAAAGAAAGGCACATTATGGGCCTTCGCGACGATCGCCAAACTGTAGGTGCCAATTTTATTCGCCGCATCCCCGTTGGCCGTAATCCGGTCGGCCCCCACCACCACCGCATCGATGCGCCCTTGCTGCATACAATGGGCGGCCATGTTGTCACAGATCTGGGTGACGGGAATACCTTCCTGGACGCATTCCCAGGTGGTGAGCTTCGAGCCTTGGAGCCGGGGCCGGGTTTCGTCGGCGTAGACCATAGCCAACCGGTTTTCCCGCCAGGCCGAACGAATCACCCCTAAAGCTGTGCCATAACCCGCCGTGGCTAGGCCGCCTGCATTGCAATGGGTGAGGATCGTTAATTTTTCAGGGGTTTCGGGTAAAACGGCTAACCCATGATCGCCGATCGCCTGGCAGGTGGCGAGGTCTTCATTGTGGATCGCCTTGGCGGTATCAAGAATTAAATTTTTCAACTCAGGAATACTACCAGTCGCATCTTGAACCGTTGCCATGACTCGATCAATGGCCCAAAAAAGATTGACTGCGGTGGGTCTGGTTTGCCGGAGGGTTGCGGCGATCGCCTCTAATTTTTCAAGGAAAATGCTGCGGTCTGTGGTTTGGATCTCCTTCGCCCCCAGGTAGAGACCATAGGCAGCGGAAACCCCAATCGCCGGTGCTCCCCGGACAATCATCGTGCGGATCGCCTCGGCCATGGCCTGGTAGGTTTTAATTTCGACGACCTTGTAGGCGAGGGGGAGGATGGTCTGATCCACGAGGAGGACGCGGTCTTCTTGCCAAACGATGGGGTTAATGGAGTTGCTCATTAAACTGGGAAAATTCCAACGGTGAAAAATCTTCCCTATTGTGGCCTGAGGGAGGACGAAAAAAAATACATTCGGTAAATTTCCGAGGCGATCGCCTTGCATCTCCGCTACCATGGCCATGTAAGGTAACTAAAACCCCCTAACGGCTTGGAGAAGCGGGAAAATGAGTGAATTCGCTGATTTTATGAGCATCATGCACGATGACCTTGGCGAACATTATCAACGCATCATGATGACCTATAAGGGTAATATCTCCCCCGATACGGCATTCCAGGCGGCGGCACTCCTCACGGCAGCCCAGAGTAACGCCACCTACACGAGTCAGCTCCAAGGAGAAATCGAGTCCCTGCGCAAAACCTTGATCGCCATCGAGAAATCCCGCCGGGACTCCCAAAGTTAAGTCAGTTTAGTTTCTGGGGCGGCAGTAACTATTCACCAGGGCGATCGCCGTAATTGATGCCGTCACCGCCCGTAAGATAGAGCTTCCCAAAGAAACCACCGGAATATTTTTGGCGATCGCCTTTTGGATTTCTGTCTCGGTCCAGCCCCCCTCCGGCCCGATCAATACCGTAATTTCTGGGGGCAGCGTTTTGGGTAAAGCATCAAGCAGATGCAATGACTTTTCCCGTGCGCCACAGAGATAGGTTTGCTCTGGAGATAGAGTTTCTAAAAGCGTTAAAAAAGGTTGTGGTGTTTCAATTTTCGGCACAATTGCCCGTTCCGATTGTTCTGCGGCTTCGGTGGCAATTTTGCGCCAGCGTTTTAACTTATTTTCACTCGGTTTTAAAATTGTCCGCTCAGAAATCACCGGATAGATCTGCGTTACTCCTAATTCTGTACAGCAACGCACCACTTCATCAAAGCCATTTTTCGGCAGCGCTGCCACTAATTTCACCGGAATCGGACATTCTGTTTGGAGGTGCTGGGATTCTATTAATTGAATTTCCTCGGTCTCGGTCAACTCCCCCACCCAAGCTGGACCTAAGCCATTTAACACAATCAGGCGATCGCCCGCGCGCAACCGTAGCACACTTAGCAGATAATGCCGTTGTTCTGCCGTTAAATTAACCCTAGAAACATCAGCAAATTGCGCCTCAGAAACCACCAAACGCTGCATTAAATTAACCGTCTCCGCGCCACTTTTTCAGGCAATAGCACCATTGAAATCTCACCTTTTATCTCTTTGGGTAGATTTCTGTTAGTATTCTTACCTAACACAGGCCGATTGAAATAAAAGTTTATATTCTCCCCAACCCCAGCGAACCCATGGTCAATACCCAACTCCCCAATCTCACCCCCAAGACAGATAAGCATAAAGTGGTGATTATCGGTGGTGGTTTTGGTGGCCTCTATGCCGCGAAAACCCTCGGTAAATACGAGGCTGCCGTGGATGTCACCCTGATCGACAAACGCAATTTCCACCTGTTCCAACCGCTGCTGTACCAAGTGGCAACGGGTACCCTTTCCCCTGCAGATATCGCTTCGCCCCTGCGCGGTGTCCTCAGCGGCAACAAAAACACCCATGTGCTCCTCGATGAAGTCGTTGACATCGACCCCGACAGCAAAACAGTGGTGATGAACGAAGGGATCGTGAACTATGACAGTTTGATCGTCGCCACGGGAGTCAGCCACCACTATTTTGGGAATGACCATTGGAAACCTTATGCACCGGGCCTCAAAACCGTTGAAGATGCCCTCGAAATTCGCCACCGCATCTTTATGGCCTTTGAGGCAGCCGAAAAGGAAACAGACCCCGCTCTGCAACAGGCTTGGCTAACTTTTGTGATTGTTGGTGGTGGCCCCACTGGGGTAGAACTCGCCGGGGCGATCGCCGAAATTGCCTACAGCGTCTTGAAAAAAGATTTCCGTAAAATTGATACTACCCGCGCCCGGATTGTTCTCCTAGAAGGGATGGATCGGGTACTGCCCCCTTACGATCCGAGTTTGTCGGCGAAGGCACAAAAGTCCCTGGAAAATCTGGGGGTTCAGGTACAAACCAAGAGCCTCGTCACGAACATCGAAGACCACCTCGTCACCTTTAAACAGGGCGATGAGCAGCTTGAAATTGCCGCAAAAACCATTGTCTGGGCCGCTGGGGTTAAAGCGTCTGGCATGAGTAAAGTCCTCGAAGACCGTTTAGGGGCGACTTTAGACCGGGCCGGGCGTGTCATCGTCGAACCAAACCTGAGCGTTGCGGGTTATCCCGATGTCTTTGTGATTGGTGATTTGGCCAACTTCCCCCACCAAAATGAACGACCTTTGCCTGGGGTGGCGCCGGTGGCAATGCAAGAAGGGGAATATGTGGCAAAACTCATCAAACAACGGGTCAATGGTCAGGAGATGGCCCCCTTCCGCTATATGGAATTGGGGAGCCTGGCGGTGATTGGGCAAAATGCCGCCGTCGTAGATCTCGGTTTTGTGAAATTCTCTGGCTTCTTCGCCTGGTTGGTGTGGATCTTCGCCCACGTGTATTACCTGATCGAGTTTGATAACAAAATGGTGGTAATGCTCCAGTGGGGTTGGAACTACGTTACTAGAGGTCGGGGCGCTCGCCTGATCACCGGAGAAAAAGACCTCGTCTCTGGGTTTAAGCTCTACCAAGAAGCTGCGGACAAAGAAACAAAGGTCAACATCAAAGTAGAAGCCTAAAGTCAGACTCAATAGCGCATTTTTATTGAAATTCCCCTGCGAAATTGCTGGTTTACAGAAGTTTTGTGGGGGTCTTATTTTGCTGTGATAAATTATCCTTCTGAGCAAGTCAGGGATTTGTCGAAGCATCTACAGGGGCATTACGAACTAGGCCTGCTAAATCTAGCAAATCCTGACCATTCCGGGGACGTAGCTTATCTCTGAGGGCGCTCTGGACGAGGCTAGAGGCATTTTCTTCGGGGTGAGTTTGGAGGTATTGATCAAGCTGCTGCCACAGCTCATCCGGGATGTACAGTGTTTTTTTCATGAGTGCTTAACTCAAGCTTCAGGGTATGACTTTCATCATACTTGCCTAAAATCAATTGTGTGAGTGCTTTTTGGGTGGATGGTGTTGGGGCGGGACGATACTATGGAGGAATCTTTGTATCGTTTTTTTGTTGTAGGCTGAGTGACCGATGGCAGTAACCCGTGATTCTCTCCAGGCATTTGTGGATTACTGCAAGGCGTATATCCAAGGGGATGAGAAGTCGGAGGCGCAGACATTTTTAACGCGATTTTTTCAAGCCTTTGGCCATGTGGGGATCAAGGAAGTTGGGGCTGAGTTTGAGGAGCGGGTCAAAAAAGCGAGCAAGAAGGATAAAACGGGTTTTGCAGATTTGGTTTGGTCGCCTGCCCCTGGGGTAAAGGGGATCGTGGTGGAGATGAAAAAGCGGGGCACGGATCTGGCGCTGCATTATTCCCAGCTTGAAAAATATTGGCTGCGGCTGACCCCGAAACCACGCTATTCGATTCTCTGCAATTTTGATGAGTTTTGGGTCTATGACTTTAATAACCAAGTCGATGAGCCCGTAGACCGGGTGAAGTTAGAGGATCTCCCCCATCGGGCGGGGACATTCTCATTTATGGAGATTGGCGGTCGGGAACCCGTCTTTCGCAACAATCAGGTCGAGGTAACGGAACGCACAGCTAAACGCATGGGGGAATTTTATCGGCTGGTGCGATCGCGGGGCGAAAAGGAAAAATTTGTTTATTTCACAGAAGCGCAACTGCAACGGTTTACCCTGCAATGTGTGCTGGCAATGTTCGCCGAAGATCGGAACCTCCTGCCACGGGATCTGTTTGTGGGGTTGGTGCAGGACTGTTTAGCGGGGCGGGACAATGCCTATGATGCGTTTAGTGGGTTGTTTCGGGCGATGGATCAGCCGGGGATCGTGCCCCAGGGTCGCTATCAGGGGGTGGACTATTTTAATGGGGGCTTGTTTGGGGAGATTCAGCCAATTCCCTTGGAGAAGAACGAGCTAGAAATTCTCGATGTGTGTGCGCGGGATGATTGGGCAAATATCCGGCCCTCGATTTTTGGGAATATTTTTGAGAGTGCCATTGATGCGGATGAGCGCCATGCCAGGGGGATTCATTACACCTCTGAAAAAGATATTCGGCAGATTGTGCGACCGACGATCGCCGACTATTGGGAAGGAAAAATCGACCAGGCGACGACCTACGAAGATCTCGAAAAACTGAAGCAGGAATTGCGGGAATATCGGGTGTTGGATCCGGCGTGCGGTTCGGGAAATTTCCTTTATGTGGCGTATCAGGAGTTGAAGCGGCTGGAACGGGTTTTGCTGAACAAGATCTATGAGCGGCGGAAGCGGTTCCAGGGGGATGCTTTACAGCAGGAAGAACTGGGGATTGTGACGCCGTTGCAGTTTTTTGGGATGGATACGAATCCGTTTGCGGTGCAGTTGGCGCGGGTGACGATGATGATCGCGCGGAAGATTGCGATTGATAAGTTTGGGTTGAATGAGCCTGCTTTGCCGTTGGATTCTTTGGATCAAAATATTGTCTGCAAGGATGCGCTGTTTAATGACTGGCCGAAGGCTGACGCGATTATCGGCAATCCGCCTTTTCTTGGGGGGAGAAATTTAAAGCAAGATTTAGGTGAAGTATATGCAGAAAGAATTTATGCTGAATTTCCTCAGGTAAAAGATTCGGTTGATTTATGTAGCTATTGGTTTCGGAAAGCTCATGATCAGATAAACAAAAATGGTCGAGCCGGCTTGGTCGGAACAAATTCAATTAGTCAAGGCAAAAGCCGCACCGCATCTTTGGAATATATTGTGCAAAATGGCGGATTTATTCATGAAGCAATTTCAACGCAACCCTGGTCTGGGGAAGCAAATGTTCATGTCAGCTTGGTGAATTGGGCTAAACAAAAACCCAAAACTTATATTCTTGATCAAAAATTTGTCAATGACATCAACAGTTCCTTGAAATTTCAAGTTGATATAACTACTTCAAAGGTACTAAAAGCAAATAAGGGCATAGCTTTTCAAGGAGTCACAACTCGACATCCAGGATTTAAAATTAATTATTCTACTGTACAAGAATGGATAAAAATCCAAAAAAAGAATCAAGAAGTAATCAAAAGATTTTTGTCTGCTGATGACTTGACGGATAGCGTAAATTTCATCCCTAAAGAATGGGTTATTGATTTTAGCAACTTTTCCTTGGAAAAAGCAGTTGAATATTCATTGCCAATAAATTATGCAAAAAAATATATAAAGCCTGGGGTGAAAGATCCAACTGCGAGAGAAAAGTCTTGGTGGATGTTTTGGAGGCATCGTCAAAAAATGCGGCGAGCAATTTTGTCAGTTAATTCATATTTTGCAGTTCCAAGGCATTCAAAATGGTCAATTTTTGCTATTTGTCAAGCTGAATGGCTACCTGAAGACTCAACAGTAATCGTTGCCTCAGATGATTTTTATGTATTGGGAATTTTGACCTCAGATGCCCATCGTCAATGGGTCAAAGCCCAAAGTTCAACTATAAAAAGCGACACCCGTTACACGAATACAACTTGTTTTGAAACCTTTCCCTTTCCCCAGACCGCGAGTGCAAAACTCACCCAACAGATCCGCCAAGCGATGATCGACCTGCACGAATACCGCACCGCCCAAATGGAAGCCAAACAATGGGGGATCACCAAACTTTATAACGCCTTTTTCGACGAACCCGCCAGCCAACTCCATAAACTCCACAAAAAGCTCGATGCCTCTGTGCTCAAAGCCTACGGCTTCAAAAAAGACGACGACATTCTCGAAAAACTTTTAGAGTTGAACCTCACCCTAGCCGAAAAAGAAAAAAATGGCGAAAATATAGTTGGCCCTTGGGCGATCGACAACCCACCAAAATAATTAGTTCAACCAAACTCTATAATCTAATAAGACATTTTATTTATCAATTTATGATTCAGAATTATGGCCAAAAATGATTATTGATCAAATTAAACATAAGCTTAAAAAAGGAAAATTTGAATTTAGTCGTCATGCTTTTAAACGAGCAGTTGCAAGAAATATCAGTGAACAAGAATTAAAAGAAATAGCCGACACCATAGAAATCATGGAAGATTACCCTGACGATAAATATTCCCCTAGTTGTCTTTTGCTTGGATTTACCTATAATAATCGCGCTTTACATTTACAAGTTTCAAAACTGAAAACCAATTTATTAAAAATAATCACCCTATACGAGCCAAATTTAAACGAATGGGACAATTACAAAATAAGGAGAAAGTGAAAATGTTTCAATGTCATGTTTGCCAATCTAAGCATTCAAAACAAGAAGTGACCAGTGAAGTTTTTCAAATCAACGGTAAATTTTATTTAGTAGAGAATATCCCTGTGGAAGTCTGCCAACAGTGCGGAGAAGAAACTTTTAGTCGTGAAACAACAGAAAAAATCCGCAAAATGCTTCATGAAGACCAACAGCCAGCAAGAACAATCACAATGGACGTTTTCTCCTATCAAGCTGCCTCTTAAACTTTGCTTGAGCCTGTAAAATATTCTACAGAAAGCATCAGTAATGCCTTAGAAGAAATTATTTACAAGTAAAATCCATGACTTCACTACAGATTTCAGCCGAATCTTTACAGGGTATTTCTACCCTTGCTGCACAACTAAATCTTTCTGTCGATGATTTTTTCAAACAAATCATTCAAGGCAAATTAGCTATTATTGATGCCGAAGAATTAGAAGATTTATTAGATGTTCATGATGCGATCGCAGCCGAAACCAACCCAGAAAATCAAGAACGTGTTTCTTTAGAGACTGTTAAACAAGAACTAGGACTTTAGGAATTATGGCTGGCTATAGCATTGAGTTCCTGAAGACTGCTCAAAAGGAACTCTCTAAACTGCCCAAAGGTACTCAGAAGCGCATCATTGAAAAAATTGAAGCCCTGATCAATAATCCGTATCCACCAGATACCAAAAAACTTAAAAATGGTAATGGTCGCTTTCGGATTAGAGTAGGAAATTACCGCATTATCTATAGAATTGAAAACGAAAAGCTCATTATTCTGATCATTAAAATTGGACATCGCCGAGAAATTTACCAATAATCTACGAAAGGCGATCGCCTTTTTACAGGATGCCTAAAAAGCCCCCCAGCCCCCAAATTGGGGGAGATTTATATCACTTTTTAAAGCCGTTGACTAACTTTTTTCAAACGAAGGGCATTCGTCACCACCGAAACAGAACTAAAGGCCATGGCTGCCCCAGCAATCATCGGGTTGAGGAAAATCCCCCAGGCACTGAGAATCCCCGCAGCGATGGGAATACTGGCGACATTGTAGAAGAAAGCGAAAAAGAGATTTTGTTTGATATTGCGGAGGGTGGCGCGGCTAAGTTTGATGGCCGTTAAAATCCCTTCTAAATCCCCAGAAATGAGGGTGAGATCACTGGCGGCGATCGCCACATCAGTACCCGTCCCAATGGCAATCCCTAAATCCGCCTGGGCCAGGGCTGGGGCATCATTAACGCCATCTCCTACCATGGCGACCACTTCCCGTTGACTTTGGAATTGTTGCACCACAGCGGCCTTTTGGTCGGGACGGACTTCCGCTTGTACCTGATCAATGCCTACCTGTTTGGCGATCGCCTCGGCGGTGCGGGGATTATCTCCGGTGAGCAGAACAACCGTCAGACCCAATTTCTGCAACTGTTTCACCACGCTGGCACTGGTGGGTTTAAGCTGGTCAGCCAAGGCAATAATGCCTGCGAGTTGCTGATCAATGGCGACCCAAATCACCGTTTTCCCTTCGTTTTGCCAGGCTGTTGCTTGGGATTGGAGCGGCTCAAGATCAATGTCTAAATCCGTCAACCACTGGGCGGTGCCAATGTAAATCGATTGTTGATTAATCGTGGCCTGTACCCCTTGCCCTGTCTGGGATTGGAAATTTTCCAGGGAAACGAAGGGCACATTTTTCGCCTGAGCATGCTGGAAAATCGCTTCTCCCAAAGGATGCTCGGAGGACTGTTCAACGCTGGCAACCCAAGACCAAAGTTGGGCTTCCTCGATCAGGCTGTGGCAGTTGGTGACGCTGGGTTTCCCCTGGGTGAGGGTGCCCGTTTTATCGAGGACAATGGTGCTGAGGTGGGCGGCGAGCTCAAGGCTTTGGGCGTCTTTAATCAGGATGCCGTGCTGGGCACCAACCCCCGTGCCGACCATAATCGAGGTGGGCGTTGCTAAACCCAGGGCGCAAGGGCAAGCAATAATTAACACGCTCACTAAAGTCGTGATTGCCAGCGAAAGATTACCGGCGATCGCCCAAATACTAAAAGTAATCAAGGCAATCATCAGCACTGCGGGCACAAACCAAGCCGTTACCTGATCCGCCAACTTTTGGATCGGCGCTTTGCTCCCCTGGGCCTCCTGAACCAGGCGAATAATTTGCGCCAAAACCGTGTCTTCCCCCACATGGGTGGCCTTTAGGATTAAGCGACCCGTTTTATTTAAGGTTGAACCAATAACGTGATCGCCAACGGTTTTTTCCACAGGCAAGGATTCCCCCGTCACCAAGGATTCATCGAGGGTGGAATCTCCTTCTAAAATTTCGCCATCGACGGGAATTTTCTCCCCAGGCCGGATCAAAAGGCGATCGCCCACCTGCACCTGTTCCACAGGAATATCAACGGTACTTTCCCCCCGCAGCACCCGCGCCGTTTTTACCTGTAGGCCCATCAATTCCCGAATTGCCGCCGCCGTTTTCCCCCTGGCGCGCCGTTCCAAAAAACGCCCGAGGAGGATCAGGGTAATAATGACCGCCGCACTTTCAAAATACACATCCCCAGTCAAACCCCAAGCCTGGAACTGGGCCGCAAACACCGTTGCCAAGACCGAATAGCCATAGGCCACCCCCGTCCCCAGGGCCACCAGGGTATTCATGTCGGCGGTGCGATTTTTGAGACTTTTCCACGCCCCCGTAAAAAAGCCCTGGCCCGGCCAGACCATGATTGGCGTCGTCAAAGCCCACTGCAACCAAGGATTGTGCCACCAATGGGCGATCCCCGGAATATTGACCCCCAGCATCATCGGCAGACTGCCGATTACCAGCACCGCACTTAAGGCTCCCGCCAGCCAAACCTTACGGCTGAGTTGCTGTAGTTGCCGCGCCTGTTCCCGTTCCTGTTGGTCTAACTGACTTTGGCGATCGCCTTGCATGAGGGGAATCGCTTCATAGCCCGCATCGCTGACCACCTGCTGGAGGGTTTCCCCGTTAACCTGGGTGCCGTCAAATTCGACCCTTAACTGCTCGGCGGCAAAATTCACTTGGGCCGTTTGTACCCCTGCGGTTTTTTGGAGAGCGGTTTCGATGGTGGTGGCACAGGCAGCACAGCCCATCCCTTTGATCTGAAACTGACGGGTTTCCATGGCGAACTTTCCTCGATGATTCAAGTGCTGGCTTCAGGATAAAAGCTCTAGTGCGCTGGAGAGTCAAGGCGAAAATTTCACATTTTATGAAGCAGGTTATGAAGCGGGTAGAATTTCCAATTGGCCCATCATGCCGAGGTCTTCATGGTCGAGAATGTGACAGTGGTAAACCGTCTTCCCTGCAAAATCCCGGAAAGCGATTCTGATTTTGACCGTTTCTCCGACGCGCACCAGTACCGTATCCACCCAGGCGATATTTTCTTCCGGTACACCGTTGCGGCTCACCACTTGAAAGCCATTCACATGGACATGGAAGGGGTGATCCATTGTGCCCGTATTCACAATTTCCCAATCCTCCACATCGTTTAAGCGGACGGTGGTTTGGGGTTGATCTCGGTAGGCTTCCCCATTGATCAAAAAAGCCATTCCCTGTCCTGGCACCATGCCATGGTTCAGGGTAAAACGACGGGTTCGGCTCGGCTCCGGTAAAGGTTCAACGGGAATTAATTGGGCAGGAATTTGCACCGGGGCGAAGGTTTGAGCACTGGGGGTAAAATCGGCGATCGCCACGGTGACATTGTTGTATTGCTGGCCCATCATCCCCATCTGGGCGCGTTGATAAGGAAGGTTGAGTAAATGGATCGGCGTTTTCGGTAGATCCTGGGTTTTGATGAGCACCTCCGCCCGTTGACCTGGGGTTAAAAGTAATTCATCCCGCTCCAGGGGTTGAGAAAAAGCACCGCCATCCCCAGCAATTTGGATAAGTTTTTGGCCATAGAGTTGCAGACGATAGAACCGCGAGGGGGACGCATTCAGTAACCGTAGCCGCACTAAGTCTTTGGTGACAGCGATTTCTGGGTGAAAAAGGCCATTGACCGTGATCAGATCCCCTTCTCGACCTGCCATCAAATTCATGTGGGAGCCCATCATGCCCTGGGACGGGCGATCGCGGTTAAAATCCTGGAGAACGAAAAATTCCTCTTGGGCGGCACGGATTTCTGGCAGTTCATCCAGGTCGCCCCGCACAACGATCAGCCCAGCCAAGCCCCGAAATAACTGTTCGGCGACAAAACCATGGTGGTGGGGATGATACCAGTAAGTGCCCGCCCGCTGTTGGGGGTGAATCTCCAGTTCGTAGTGAAAAGTTTCCCCTGGTTCGATGTGGAGGAACACATTATCTTGGTTGCCTTCTGGGGAAAGGTGCAGTCCATGGAAGTGCAGATTTGTCGGTTGATCGAGGCGATTGGTGAAATGAATTGTGAGGCGATCGCCCGGTCGAACTTCCAAGCGGGGGCCAGGGATTTGACCGTTGTAGGTCATCATGTTGCGCGTGGGTTCTCCCCCAAGGATTACATCTTCATAGCGGGCTTCGAGGTTAATTTCCAGGGAACCCCCCTCACTGCGATAAATCTCCGATGCTGTTGCCGCCAAAGGGCTAGAAGTTTTTCCCGTCAGGAGATTGCGCCCCTGCCAAAGTAAGGCTCCCGTTGCTCCCAAGGCCGTTAAACCGAGAAATTGCCGCCGTTTTATGGCCATGGCCTGCGTCCTCTAGTTACCTGGATATTCTTGGAATACAGAAGTCGTACCATCTTTGTGGAGCGCGAGAACTTGGTAAGCCTGTTGGCGATCGCCCGCTTCCATCCCCGGAGAGCCGATGGGCATTCCTGGCACAGTCAAACCGACGACATCAGCGGGCGGATTCGCTAAAAACCGTTGAATATCAGCGGCGGGAATATGACCCTCAAACACATAGCCATTGGCGACGGTGGTGTGACAAGAAGCGAGTTCTGGGGTGATGCCGAATTGTTCTTTGATGGCGGTGATATCCGGCTGAATATTGTCTGTAAAGGTAAAGCCATTAGCCTCGGCATGATCAACCCAAGCACCACAACAACCGCAGGTGGGCGTCCGGTAAACTTCTGCGGCGATCGCCTGGCTAGGCACCGGTATTTGACTTTCAACAAGGCGGCGTTGATCTCCCTGGGCCTGGGATTGACTAAAGGCGGCAACTCCCCCGATACCAAGCAAAAAGGCGATCGCCCCGACAGCAAACCAAGATTTTTTCACCATTACTGACACTGCAAATACAATTGTTTTTATCATAGACTCTCCCCTCAGCTAGAAAGTCAACGGGGTCAGGCGATTCAATAAGATATTGAAAAATAAGTTTGGTTTTTGTGATGGACGTTCTGACAAATAACTGGCTCGTGGCGATCGCCTTAAATTCAACCCTGATTTTGCTTGCCTTTTTGGTGCCGAAAAAATTACTGACCCCCTGGGGCTATCTCCACGCTTGGCTGTTGGGGGTGTTGGTCTGGGGTTGCTTGGGTTGGCAGGGCTATGGCGTTGTGATGTTCTATTTCCTGGTGGGGGTCGGCGTCACGAAAATTGGCAAAAATATCAAAGAAGCTGCTGGGATTGCCGAAGGTCGGGGTGGGTTGCGGGGGCCAGAAAATGTTTGGGGGTCGGCCTTAATTGGCACCCTTTGCGCCCTGGGAACTTTAATTGCGCCGGAAAATATTCAGTCCTTACTGTTGCTCGGTTATGTGGCCAGTTTTTGCACGAAGCTCTCGGATACCAGCGCCAGTGAAGTGGGGAAAGCCTACGGGAAACGCACATTCCTCATCACCACTTTTCAAGCTGTCCCTAGGGGCACGGAAGGAGCCGTGAGCTTGGAAGGAACCCTAGCCGGAGTGGTTGCCTCGGTGGCGATCGCCTTAGTGGGATATGGGGTTGGTTTGATGGATGTCTTGGGAATCTTTTGGTGTGTGGTGGCGGCCTTTGTGGCAACGAATATCGAAAGCGTGATCGGGGCGACGATTCAGGAAAAATTTGCCGTCCTCACCAATGAGGTGGTGAATATTCTCAATACTTTGGTGGGAGCAACGGTGGCGATCGCCTTAGCTTCGTTATATTGGGCGGTAACTTTCTAAGTTTTAAATCCTCTTTTTAAATTATTTTGTGCGGTACCGATGACCACTTTTAATCCAGAAAAGCAACTCACCAAACCGTCTCCCCTCTCGAAAACCAAATTTCTCTCCATTGGTATTTCCGCCCACGGCACCATCGCGATTGGCATCTCTGCCCACGGTATTGTCGCCATTGGGGTGGCCACCCACGGCATTATTTCTCTTGGGGTTGTGGCAATGGGGGTGATTTCCTGTGGCCTGGTTTCCATGGGGGCTTTGAGTGTGGGGGCCGTTTCCATGGGGCTGTATTCCTTTGGGCGGCAAAATATGACCCTCAACCAACCCCACCAGCACAGTTTACCGAGCGAAAATTCAACCATGCCTGCCGCTGATCCAATGGCAGAACCGAGCCATGACCATAGCCATTAGGGACTGTTTTTGCGGTTGGCTTTGAGGGCGATAATTTCTTCGCAACTCACCCGCTTCAGGTTCACATCCCGGCCATTGCTAAACACATTCCGATTTAACGTCCAGGTTTCCTGGGAGTTTTGCACATCATTTTCGATGTTGGTGACGACGGCAGCGCTCAGGGTTTCTGTCTCCAAAACCCCGGCAATTCTCTGATTATAGGAAGTGTAGTATCCTGCTTCGTCGTTGGTGATCGTGGCTTCGATCGTGCCGCTGACATCGTTTGTGGGTTCTACGAGTAATTCGGCGATCGCCTGGATGGTCTGCTCTTCGGTGCGATAGCAATAGGCCCCTGCCTCTAGGGTCGTTTTGCTGGTGATCTTGGGGGCAGCACTGTCAGCGGGTGCATTCTGGATCGGTTCCCCCTGCACCACCAGATTATCTTTGGGGAGGTTATTGTTATTTTTGGCGTTGGGGACTTGGGGCGCGTTTTCCGCTGGGATCTCCTCCGTGGGCAGAGGTTGAGACTCAGGGACAACGGCTTCTTCTGGGGGATTGTTGCCACCGCAACTACTCAGTAGCATCAAGGTCAGTAGCAAAACCGGCCCGAAAAATTTTGTCCTGTGTTGGGCAGAGAACAACGCAACCATAATTTTCCCAGGGTAAATCATCACTCTATTTTATCGAGCGCCTTGGGCCGAAGTCTGAGAAGTCATAGAAATATTTAGGTTTTGCCCAAGGCAGTCTGTTGGATTTGGGCGGCCACCTGGAGGGCGTACAGGCTTTGTTCTGGCTGAATATAAAGGGGTTTGTCTGCGGTTAAATGATCCAACACCGCAACCGTATCCTGCAAAAAGACGCCGCGCCGACTGCCCGCATCAAGGTTTGTTTGTTGATCTCCTTGGGTCAGAGTGCCTTGGTTGCCGTTAAATTCTAAAGTGCCTTTTTCGCCATAGATCTGAAAACGGCGATCGCCTTTGGGGATCAAGACTCCTTTGCCATAGGTGAGGTGGGCAATCACACCACTTTGAAATTTTAGTTGCGCTGTACAGAGACAATTTTGATAATAGCCGGGCAACTCTGCCGGGAGAAATTGGGCCGCCCCGGTGACTGTTTCGACCGTGCCAAAAAGATCCAGCAATCGGTTCACCCGTGACAGAGCCGCCACAAAGGCAAAACCATAATCCTCGTAATGATATGTCCAGTGGGGGAGGGTTTTCGCTTTGGGAGCGAGGGTAATGTAATGGCCGTAAGTGATCTCGCCTAGTTCCGGTAAAGTCTGCCGAATCGTTTGGTGCAGTCCCCCCAACAGTTCAATATGCTCCACATGGAGGAGTTGTTTTTTCGCCTGGGCCAGTTGAATCAACTCCGCCCCCTCCGTGGGATCTAGGGACAAAGGATATTCCACCACCACATGTTTGCCTGCTTCTAAGGCCGCCCGTACCACCGCCCCATGGAGTCGGTTGACCGTACACACCACAATTAAATCAAGATCGTCCCGCTGAATGAGGTCTTCCCAGTGGGCGATCGCCTCTAGATCATAGTTGCTGGCGAACTGTTCCCGGGCTTGCTGCCATTGCCCCGCCACAGCGACTAAGGTAGTCCGCCCATCGCGTACAAAGGCTTCTGCCCGCCGTTGGGCCGCGTAACCAGTTCCGACAATGCCCACTCGAATTTTTGCCATCGTTTAATTTTCAACCTCAAACTACACTGCCCAGAATCCCGATGGAACACCAGGTATTTTCCCAAGGCCCCCAACCGGGTTTAATGGAAAATGAAAACCCTAGTTGCAAAATTACATTACCGCAATGGCAAGTTACGAAGTTACTCTGAAGACCCCCGAAGGCGAATATACCATCAGCGTTCCCGATGATATGTATATCCTCGATGAAGCTGAAAACCAAGGCATCGATATTCCCTATTCCTGCCGGGCCGGGGCTTGTTCCAGTTGTGCCGGAAAACTCATCTCTGGCACCGTTGACCAGAGTGATCAAAATTTCCTCAGCCCCGAACAGGTGGCCGCGGGTTACGTCCTCACCTGCATTGCTTACCCCACATCTAACTGTGTGATCGAGACCCACAAAGAGGAAGATCTCTACTAATTGGGCGATCCAGCGGCGATCGCATAAGTATTCCTGATGCAGTTTTGAAGGAAGATGACAAGGGGCGATAACCACATTCCATGACTTAGGTCGCTGAAGCACCCGGATTTGCAAGCTATAGGGATTCTTCTATTGCCCTGATTTTATTGCTCAAAAAAACATAAGTCAGTCTTATATAAAGTGTGTGGGCTAACTTCATTCCTAATGCGACATTCGTTCTCTTTTGTTTTCCTTTATCATCAGAAAATGATCCATCAATTTCAGAAGGCATTGAGTGGGTAGCCCAAGGCTTAGGCCCGAGCACGCTCTCGAATAGCTGGATGAAATCCTTGTAAACACCCTGTTACACCAGAGGAAACACTAATGGCTACATATAAGGTTACACTCATCACTCCCGACGGCGAAGTATCCTACGACGCTCCCGATGATGAATACATTCTAGACTCCGCCGGTGATGCTGGTTATGACCTTCCTGCATCCTGCCGTGCCGGTGCTTGCTCCACCTGTGCTGGTAAGATCGTTTCCGGTACTGTTGACCAATCCGAACAGTCCTTCCTCGATGATGATCAAATTGAAGCGGGTTACGTTCTGACCTGTATTGCTTATCCTCAATCTGATGTCACCATCGAAACTAACAAAGAGGAAGAACTCTACTAGAATTTCTCGGCCCACCTTGGGCAACTAGATAAATAGAACATTTAGAAGTGTTTCCCTTGGGAAGCGCTTCTATTTTTTTGCGCCACGGGGTGCAAGTACGAAAAAATCCCCGACGGATCGGGGACTGGGGATGTCACTGTATTGAAAACATCAAACAAGCTAGTGAGGCATGGTCAATTCTGGGGCCTGTAAAGCGGCGATGGGCTCACTGGGTTGCTGGGCGATCGCCTGGGCCTGACGCACGCTGGTATTGAGGGTTTGGGTTTTCGCATCGTACACTTGCATCAGCAGTTTCGGATAAAGTCCTACCCCGATGATCAAGACGGTAAAGCAGGTCGCGATAAAGATTTCCCGGGGTCGGGCGTCTTCGTAGATGGCATTGCTCGGTAGCACGCAGTCATTACCAAAACACACGGGGGAATTGCCGGCGATCGCCACATTGGTCGGTTGACCGAGGTCGCAACTGAGATCCATTTCGCGGGTGTAGAACATTTCCCGGAGCATCGAGAGCAGATAAATAGGCGTCAGGATCACGCCAACGGCAGCGAGGAAAACCGTAATTGTGCGGAACGTTGCGCTATAGGTATCACTGGTGGCGAGGCCCACAAACACCGAGAGTTCTCCCACAAAACCACTCATCCCCGGTAGCGCCAGGGAAGCTAAAGCCCCCACCGTAAACATCGCAAAAACCTTGGGCATCACCTGACCGAGGCCCCCCACTTCCGCAAGCACCATTGTCTTCGTGCGGTCATAGGTGACTCCAGCAAGGAAAAAGAGCACCGACGCAATCAAGCCGTGGGAGAGCATTTGTAGCATCGCCCCATTGATCCCCAAATCCGTAAAGGAGGCAATGCCAATCAGGACAAACCCCATGTGGGACACAGAGGAGTAGGCGAGGCGGCGTTTCATGTTGGTCTGGCCAAAGGAACTAAACGCGCCATAAACGATATTGACCACCCCCAAAATGACTAAAAGGGGCGCAAACCGCACGTGGGCATCGGGCAGCAGTTCCATATTGAAGCGCATTAACCCGTAGCCCCCCATTTTTAGAAGGACGCCGGCCAGGAGCATTGATACAGGGGATGAAGCTTCGCCATGGGCATCAGGTAGCCAGGTGTGGAGCGGAAAAATCGCCAACTTCACGCCAAAGGAAACTAAAAGTCCCGCATAGAGCCACATTTGTAATCCCAGAGGATAATCCTGTTGGGCGATCGCCCCAAAATCAAAGTTCGGACCACCGGGCAGATTCAAGCTCAGGGCCAGGGCTGCCACGAGAATAAAAATCGAAGCCGCAGCTGTGTAGAGCAGGAATTTCATCGCGGCATAACGGCGGCGTTTCCCTCCCCAAATACAAACCAGGAGATACACCGGGATCAGTTCAATCTCCCACATCAGGAAGAACAAAAATAAATCCTTGGCGACGAATACCCCAATCTGCGCCGAATACAGCAACAACATTAGGGCATAAAAAAGCCGGGGTCGTCGGTTGACTTGCCAGGCGGAAAACATTGATAGGGTTGTTACAAAACCGGCGAGGAGCACGAGGGGCGCAGAGATGCCATCCACTGCGACACTCCACTGAATTCCCAGGGACGGCAGCCAACTATAACTTTCTGCCAATTGAAACTCAGTCGCTTGGGGGTCAAAATGTTGCCAAAAGGCAAAACACATCAGCGCAAAATCGACTAAACCGACGATTAGGGCGTACCAGCGTACAGTTTTTCCTTCTTTATCAGGAAGCAACGGGATCAATAAGGTCGAAAGAGCTGGCAGGGCAATGATTGCCGTCAACCATGGGAAATCTGGTGCCATGAGTTGTTCGCTTCTATATGTAGAAATGTTTAGAATCCCAGCATCATACCAAAGAGGTGTGCTTTCTCCGCAATATGTCGTAATCCCCAATCAGTTCGTCGTTAGTCAATAACTATCGCCAATCCTCCCCAAAAATCTTCCCTAGAGAGAGGTGCCCCAGGCGGAAGTTGGCTAGTCTTTCTGCATAACCCACCCGTAACCCCTCCCAGGAGGGGACAATTAGCCAGTATTCCGGAAAACCCCTCAAAAGATCCTCTCTCAAGGGAGGTGCCGTAGGTGGAGGGTGCCATTCTCCCCTATGAGGGGAGTTAGAGGGGTGTCCCTAAAGACAGTACCCAGCAGGATTCGATTGATTATTACTAGCCCATCATGAATAATGTTGGGTGATTCAACCGCAGCAAAGCAAAGTCCGTGCTAGACATTAAACTCCTCCGCGAAAATCCGACCCTTGTCCAAGAACGTCTTGATGCCCGTAAAGCGGGAGAATACGCGATTCAACCGATTCTTGATCTTGATATTCAACAACGTACCCTCGAAGGCGATCGCAGCCAACTCCAGGCCCGCAGCAACGAAATCGGTAAACTCATCGGCCAAAAGATTAAGGGCGGTGCCGATCCCAAAGGCGAAGAAATTGCCACCCTCAAAGCGGAGGGGAATGAGATTAAACAAAAGCTTGCCGACCTCGAACCCCAAGAAAAAGAACTCAAAGCCCAAATTTATAATCTGCTGTTAGCCCTACCCAATCTGCCGGATCAAAGCACCCCTGTGGGAGCTAACGAAACCGAAAATGTCGAAGTACGCCGCTGGGGAGAAGAACATAAGCCCACCAACGACAACATTTTGCCCCACTGGGAAATTGGCGAACAGCTTGGCATCCTCGAATTTGCTCGGTCAGTGAAGGTGGCCCAGAGTCGCTTCGTGAGTCTAGTTGGTGCAGGGGCGGCCCTAGAACGGGCTTTGATTAATTTCATGTTGGATCAGCAAATTGCGGCGGGTTATGTGGAAGTGATGCCTCCGGTGCTGATCAATAGCGATTCCCTCACCGGGACAGGACAGTTGCCAAAATTTGCCGAGGAAAGTTTCCGCTGTGCCGATGATGATCTCTGGCTCACCCCTACTGCGGAAGTGCCCGTCACGAATCTCTACCGTGATGAAATCCTCGAAGCCGAAAATTTGCCCATTTACCATTGTGCTTACACCCCTTGTTTCCGGCGAGAAGCAGGCAGCTACGGCAAAGACACCCGTGGGTTAATTCGACTACACCAATTTAATAAGGTGGAACTGGTGAAATTTGTCCAGCCGGAAACCTCGGCGGCAGAACACGAAAAACTCGTCGCCAATGCCGAGGCGATCCTCCAAGCCCTGAAATTGCCCTACCGTGTCTTAGAACTCTGTAGCGGCGACCTGGGATTCAGCGCCGGGAAATGCTATGACCTAGAAGTGTGGCTCCCCTCCGCAGAGACCTATCGGGAAATTTCTAGTTGTTCTAATTTCTATGATTTCCAAGCGCGACGGGCGGGAATTCGCTTTAAGGAAGCAGGGAAAAAAGGGACTCAGTTTGTCCATACCCTCAATGGTTCTGGTTTGGCGATCGGTCGCACCATGGCGGCAATCCTAGAAAATTATCAACAGCCCAACGGGACGGTGGCGGTGCCAGAGGTACTGCGGCCCTACCTAAAACGCGATTTTCTTTAATTTATGCGAGGTCACTGGTGCAACAACTAATTCTCTGGCAACTCATTAATTCAAACTTTCCCCTTGGAGCCTATAACTATTCGGAGGGTTTGGAATATTTGATTGAGTCGGCTGGATGTTCTGAGGCTGAGAGCTTTCAGGCTTGGTTGAGGTTGCACCTGCGTTATGGTTCGATCCGCGCTGAAGTGAGCGTTATGCTGCGGGTTATTCAGGCGATCGCCGCTGATGATTTGACACAGCTTCGCTACTGGAATACTTGGCTCAATGGCACACGAGAAACCAAGGAACTGCGGCAACAAAGTATCCAGATGGGCAATAGTTTGTTGAAACTGCTGGGAGATTTAGACGAAAATAAGCGACCACAGCTAGAAGCCTGTCGGGAGCAGATCGGCAAAAATTGCCATTATGCGATCGCCTTTGGGATTGCTGGGGCCCTCTGGGACATTGAGCCGCACCAGGCCGTTTTAGGTTATCTCCATAGCTGGGTGAGCAATTTGGTAAGTGCGGGAGTAAAAATGATCCCCTTGGGTCAGACCCAGGGCCAACAGATCATCTACCAGTTACAACCCCTAATCACCGAGACCGCAGAGACTTTGGTGAGGCAAAAAGAGATGGATCTTTATGCCTGTACCTGGGGTTTAAGTTTGGCGAGTATGAACCATGAAACCCAATACACCCGCCTTTTTCGGAGTTGACCCCCAGGGGTTAAGATAGGGGGCATTCTTTTTTTCGGTAAATGGCTCAATGACGATGCACCTCAAGCTCGGCTGGCTCTACCCCACCCTCATGGGCACCTATGGCGATCGCGGCAATGTGATTTGCCTAGAAAAACGGGCCCAATGGCGACAGATTACCGTTGAAGTGATCTCCCTCGATAAAGAAGCGCCCCTAAACGTTTGGGAAGAAGTAGATTTGATTGTGGGCGGGGGAGCCCAGGATCGCCAGCAGGAAATTGTCATGCGGGATCTCCAGGGGGCCAAGGCAGAACAATTAAAAGCCCTCATCGAAGATCAAGTGCCAGGGGTCTTCACCTGCGGCTCACCACAACTGCTCGGTAAATATTATGAACCTGCCCTCGGCCAACGCATCGAAGGTCTCGGCATTTTAGATCTTGTCAGCAAGCATCCGGGCTTTGGGGCAAAACGTTGCATCGGGAATGTCGCCTTTGAAATCACCGCCGAACCCCTCGCCACAGAATTAAAGGCCAAACTCGGCGATCGCCCCATTGCCATCGGCTTTGAAAACCACGGTGGGCGTACCTACTTAGGAGAGGTGCAACCCCTAGGCAAAGTCCTCAAGGGCTACGGTAACAACGGCGAAGATGGTTGGGAAGGGGCGTTCTACCAAAAGGCGATCGCCACCTATGCCCACGGGCCACTGCTACCGAAAAATCCGTTCCTGGCCGATTGGCTCCTCGAAAAAGCCCTGGAACGGAAGTACAACACCGAAATTCACCTTGATCCCCTCGACGATCAACTGGCCCGCCAAGCACGCCAGACCATGTTCCAGCGGCTCACATTGTCTGTATCGAGCAGCCCCATTTAGGCAACCCCGTTTAAACTTAGCAAGTAGACCCTTCTCACCAGCACTGCCTGACAAAACCAATGGAGAAAGATGCGAAAAGCCCCTTGATCCTGATCATTCCCTGCACCCTGTTAATGACTGTTTTTTTCAGTGTTTGGACGATCTGTGTGGTGGCGATCGCCTGTGTGGTGGCCTGGTATCTCTGGCAACAGTACCGCTGGCAGCAACTCTCAATCACCCTCACCCCCGATTTCCGTCGCCTGATCGAAGCCAACCAAGGGAAAATTACCGTAGCCGACTTAACCCTTGCTACGGGCTTATCGGGGAGTGATGTCCGTTGGTTTCTCGAACGCAAAGCAAAGGAGTACGCCGCCCAGGCCGTTGTCTATCAAAAAACAGGCATTGTTTATTATTTTTTGACGAGCGGTGCCCTGGGCAGTATGTTCAATGGCAGTGATCCCGAAATCCCAGAGCCAGATCCCCAGGAACCCACGCCACCACCCTTAACTCCAAAATCACCGCCAGCACCGATGATTCAAACGGAACTCGCGAAACGTTTTTCCGTACATCCCAGCACCCTCCGTAAACGCCGGGGCCGTGATAATTTTGCTGAATGGAGTCAGGCTAAAGATCCCGATAATATTTCCTGGCGCTACGATCCCAATACCCGTCAGTTTTCGCCCCAGCAATAACCCTGTTCATTTTTACCCCCATAATTTCATTCATTCTCCCATGCCCGATCTGCACCAACATCGCCAACAGTTTCCTGCCCTCGCCCACAAAACTTACTTTAACTACGGTGGCCAGGGGCCGTTACCCCAGTCGAGCCTTAATGCCATCCTCGACAGTTATCACCAGGGCGATCGCCAAGGGCCTTTTTCCCTCACCCAGGGTCAATGGGAAACGGGCATCATTCAAGAATTGCGGGGGGCGATCGCCGCTGAACTCCAAGCTCAACCCCAAAATATTGCCCTCACCGAAAATGTAACCGCTGGCTGCAACATTGCCCTCTGGGGAATCAACTGGCAACCGGGGGACGAAATCCTCCTCGGTGATTGTGAGCATCCAGGCATTGTCGGCATTGTCCAGGAGATTGCGGCCCGCTTCGACGTGAAGATTCGCATTTGTCCCCTCTTTGACACCCTCAATGGGGGTGATCCTACAGCGGCGATCGCCCAACATTTAACCCCCCAAACTCGCCTCTTGGTGATTAGCCATCTTTTTTGGAATACAGGCCAGATATTGCCTTTAAAGGAAATTTGTACCCTCTGCCATGGCCAAAATACCCTGGTGCTGGTGGATGCAGCCCAATCCTTCGGGATGCTGCCCCTCGATTTACCGGCGCTGGGGGTCGATTTCTATGCCTTTACGGGTCATAAATGGTGGTGCGGCCCGGCTGGGGTCGGCGGACTTTATATTTCCACCGAGGCGATCGCCCAGCATCGACCGACCTTTATTGGCTGGCGGGGTGTAACCCAATGGGATTCAACGACTGAAGTGGCCCTTGCCCAGGATGCCCGCCGTTATGAAGTCGCAACTTCCGCTTATCCTCTCTATGTTGGCTTAATGGAGGCGATCCACTTTCATCAACAATGGGGTGATACGACCAGCCGTTATCAACAAATCTGCGATCGCAGTGCCTACTGTTGGGAAAAACTCAACGCGATCCCCCAGGTGCAATGTCTCAAGGCTACGCTACCCGCTTCGGGGTTAGTCTCCTTTCAAGTCGATACCGCCCAAAGCCACAGTGATATTGTCAAAGCCCTCGAAGCCCAGGGGTTTTGTCTCCGGACGATCCGCTTCCCGGACTGTATCCGCGCCTGTACACACTACTTCACTACCACCGCAGACATCGACCAATTGGCGATCGCCCTCACCACCCTCCTCAAATAATCCTTCCCTGGGGAAGGTGGCCATAGGCCGGAAGGGGTTCTTCCCTGGGGAAAGTGGCTAACAGAGGTTGTTATGGCAGCACCCCCAATTCCTGTAAACAGCGACGGGTAACCTCCAGGCGAGCAGAACCATCTTGGGGACTGTTGATATCGATGTTGGTCGCAAAAAAGTACACATCATCGCCCCGTTCCACATAGCCCACATACCAACCAATATTTTGTACTTGGGGGTTCCCAAAACCAAACCAGCCTGTTTTTGCCCGAATCGTGTAATTGGGGGTTTGTTCAGCGATCATGATTTCCTTGACCGTGGCGATCGCCTTTGCTGAGAAAGGTAACTCATTGGCATGGAGACGGCGCAAAAAGTCCACTTGACCTTGGGGCGTGATTTGTAATGTGCCATTCAGCCAAAACTGATCAATATTCTCTGGAGTACCAATCGCTTGATTGCCATAGGCGATCGCCTCGATCCACTCTTTCATCCGGTCATGGCCCGTCCGCCGTGCGAGGACTTGGTAAAACCATACCGCTGAATGTTTAAAGGCTTCCTTGAGATTCAGATCCCGATTCCACACCGGTAATTCCCGCGAAATCCCGTCCCAGGTGAGCAACGCCAGCTCATTGGGGATTACCCCTGTTTCGAGGGCAATCAAAGAGTTGGGAATTTTAAAGGTTGAAGCGACCGGAAACGCTGTCTGATTACGTTGGGGATTGTGCTGAAAACTTCGCCCCGTCTGGCGGTCATAGATCAAAATCGATCCTTCCAGTCCCAAATCCTGAAAATGTTTCTGAAAATTAATGGTTTTTGCCCGGGCAATGGCTGGCACTGGGTCGGCGATCGCCTTACTCCTCTCTGGGGTTTCCATTGGGATCAACAATACTCCCAAACAAGATAAAGTTGCTACTGACCGAGCTAACCCACGCACAAAATCCATCGCCATCGAAAATATCCAGTGAAATGTTCCAATCCTAAAGCACCACAGAAGCAGCACTCACCATACGCCATAAACTTTTACTTCTGCTTGGCAAAATTCCCCAAGATTTTGGGCTAAAAAAGAACCAAAAAAGCAATTAAATACCGTTTAAAATTCGTTTTACGCAGAGATTTTAAAAATCTCCATCCAAGTATAGACCGATAGCTTGGTGATCAATAGAGCATTTTCTCTGTCATAAAAGATCGAATTTAAAAATAAATTGGGTATTGTAAATCTAAGGTTGTTCTGAGATCCAAAAAAGCTTCCTTATGTATGTTGCACCTTCTCTTTTTCCATCGTAAGAAAGTATCCCAAAACTCTAAAGGCTTCACTGTGATCGAGCTCATGATTGTGATGATTATCACAGGCATTCTCGCGGCGATCGCCTTACCGGCTTTTTTAAATCAAGTGGACAAATCTCGATATGCCAAAGCCAGATTGCAAATGCGCTGCATGCTTCAGGAGCTGAAAGTATATCGCTTGAATAATGGTAGTTATCCCCCCGACCAAAACCGTAATGTCCCCTACTATCCCGGGTCTGAATGTTTTAAGGTGCATACAGGGTATGTTAGGGATAGACCAGACATCAATCAAAATAATAATACAGATATTCCCTTTAATTCTGTCTACGATTATGAACGCTGGAGTTATGGTTCCGGCTGTTACATTGCGGTGACTTTTTTTGGCAAAAATGGTCTTAGACGATTTACTCAAAATGACATCAATGAAATATCAATTACTGGATTTCATTCCTATAATGAAACCGATGATGACTTGGTTTTAGTTGTTGATATCACTGACACCCCCTGCAGTTAGAAAATAGTCTGCTTTAAGTTGCCGCCAAAATCAAAATAGGCGCTGGTGTTTGTAACTTCAACCCGGAGGTTGGGGCGATCGCCTACAATCAAACGTTGAAGATCCCATTGGTTTGTCGTTGCTATGAATTATCTGATCGCCGTATTCCCAGACCGTATTACTGCCGAAGAAGCCTATACCCAACTGGAAAAGGCCAAAGTGCCCACCAAAAGTCTGGCCATTGTGGGTCAAGGCTACCAAACCGCCGATGAGTTTGGCTTTATCGATCCCTCGAAGCAGGGGCGCAAGCGCGCGAAACTGATGGCCTATTGGCTAATTCCCTTTGGTTTTTTTGGGGGGTTTGTCTTCGATTACATTACAGGATTAGATACTTTTGCTTGGGCAGGCACTCCCGGAGACCATATTCTGGGCGGCGTTGCTGGGGCCATCGGTGGCGCCATGGGTAGTTATTTCGTTGGTACAACCGTTGGTTTGGCTGTGGGGAGTGGTGACGCCCTACCCTATCGCAATCGCCTCAATGCTGGAAAATACCTCGTGATCTACAAATACGAGTTGAATAAATACCGCGATTTAGTCACCCGTCTCCTCCAGGAGCAAAACCCAGAAAACCTCCAGGGCTATTCAGAATCTGGAGGCATGTAAGCCGTTACCATGGCCGACACCCCCTCACCCGAAAAATTAGCCGCCCTTGCCATTGGTGAGCAGGGGGAGCTTTTTGTGCAGCAGTACCTCGAAAGCCAAGGTTGGCAGATGGTCACGACCCGTTGGCGCTGCCGCTGGGGAGAATTAGATTTGGTGGCGTTTCAGGGCCAGACAAACATTTTGGCTTTTGTGGAGGTGAAAACCCGACAACGGCACAGCTTGGATCATCAGGGACTACTGGCCATTACCCCCAGCAAACAACGCAAAACCATCCGGGCGGCGATGCAATTTTTAAGTGAATTTCCCCAATATGAAACCTACGGCTGTCGCTTTGATGTGGCCCTCGTCGCCTACAGCAAAACCGCCGTATTCCCCCATGGCTTCAGCTTGGCTACTTACCTAGAAGGGGCATTCGAGGCCGATGCATTCTAGAATGTAGGGTGTTTTCCGTGATTCTTACAAGCCCTGTGGCGATCGCCCCATGACCACTTCTGAACTTAGTCCCACCTCCGCCCAAAATTTACCCACCGTTGGCCCATTCACGATGTTTCGCCTGGGACTCTTTAACCTGGGCTTGGGTTTGATGGCGGTGTTGACCCTGGCGGTACTCAACCGGGTGATGATTAGTGAACTGGACATTCCGGCGACGGTGACAGCGGGGGCTTTGGCGGTACCGCAATTTATGGCCCCAGCGCGGGTCTGGTTCGGGCAACTGTCCGACAGCAAAAAGATTTTCAAGCTCCACCGCAGTGGTTATGTCTGGATTGGGACAGTGCTATTTGGTTCTGCGGTTTTTGTGGCGGTACAAATCGTCTGGCAGTTGGCCCTCGCGGTGCGAGAAAATGGCGGCTGGGCCTGGTCTGGGGAGATGTTGCTGTGGGCGATCGCCTTGGGGGCAGTTCTCGGTTTCTATGGCCTTGCCCTCAGCTCTACGTCCACCCCCTTCACGGCGCTGTTGGTGGATATTTCCGATGAAAACAACCGCTCAAAAATCGTTGCAGTGGTCTGGTCAATGCTGCTACTAGGGGTTGTGATTGGTGGGATCAGTGGCAGTATTTTCCTCGATCAGGTGCAACAGGCTGGGGTGATCCTCGGCGTCAATGCCGGGGCGATCATCACCCAGGGGGAAAAGCTCCTAAATACCCCCATCGAAAGTTTGCAGGGGCCAATCAATTCTCTCTTTTTGGTGGTGCCGGCGATCGCCTTTGGCTTAGGGCTACTCGGTATCCTTGGGGTCGAACGCAAATATTCGCGCTTTAATCGGCGCACTGCCCCCACAACGCGGGAAGACCAAATCACCTTTCGGGACTCCATTAGAGTCGTGAGCAGCAGCCCACAAACGGCCATTTTCTTCAGCTTTTTGGTGACCTTTACGATCAGCCTGTTTATGCAGGAGGCCGTGCTGGAACCCTACGGCGGCGAAGTGTTTGGGATGTCCATCGGCGAGAGTACCCTGCTCAATTCATACTGGGGGATCGGCGTCCTCGTTGGCTACAGTGTGACTGGATTTTTGGTAGTGCCGCGCCTCGGGAAAAAAAATACGGCCCGATTAGGCTGTTTGCTCACGGCAGCTTGCTTCTTTCTAATTATTCTGGCGGGGTTTACCCAACAACCCCAGATCCTGAGATATGCCCTCGTTCTCTTTGGTATGGCCACGGGGATCGGTACCATCGGCGCGATTAGTTTAATGCTCGATCTCACCGCTGCCGAAACTGCAGGGACCTTCATTGGCACCTGGGCGCTAGCCCAAGCGATGTCCCGGGCGATCGCCACTTTAATGGGGGGAGTCGTGTTAGATATCGGACGGGCGATTTTTCAAACGCCTCTCTTGGCCTACAGTTCCGTTTTCCTGCTCCAGGCCGTGGGGATGTTCAGCGCCATTTTCATTCTCAATAACGTTAATATCCGTGAATTTAAAGAAAATACCAGGCAGGCGATCGCCACGATCCTTGAAGGAGAACTAGATGGCTAGACAAAGTGTTCATCTCTCGCTACCGTTAGGAAAATCATCTGAACATTCATCGTTCCAGAACTAACCATGCGAATTCTAGTGACCGGCGGTGCAGGGTTCATCGGCTCCCATCTCGTTGATCGCCTGATGACCGAAGGCCATGAAGTCATTTGCCTCGATAACTTCTACACGGGCCGCAAGCATAATCTTTTGAAGTGGATTGGCAACCCCTACTTTGAAATGGTGCGCCACGATATCACCGAACCGATCCGCCTCGAAGTGGATCAGGTCTATCACCTCGCTTGTCCTGCTTCACCCATTCATTACCAGTTCAATGCCATTAAAACCGTTAAAACCAACGTTATGGGCACCCTCAACATGTTGGGGTTGGCGAAACGGGTGAAAGCGAGAATTCTGTTGGCATCCACCTCTGAAGTATATGGCGATCCAGAAGTCCATCCCCAGCCAGAAACCTACCATGGCAACGTGAATCCCATCGGCATTCGTTCCTGTTACGACGAGGGGAAGCGGATGGCGGAAACCCTGGCCTTTGATTACCACCGTTCCAATGATGTTGATATTCGCGTCGCTCGAATTTTTAACACCTATGGCCCCAATATGTTGCCGAATGATGGACGGGTGGTAAGCAACTTTATCGTCCAAGCCCTGCAAGGAAAACCCCTGACAGTCTATGGCGATGGTTCCCAAACCCGGAGTTTTTGCTATGTGAGTGATTTGGTTGAAGGTTTAATTCGCCTGATGAACCAAGACTTTATCGGCCCCGTCAATTTAGGCAATCCTGATGAGTACACCATTTTGGAGTTGGCCCAAACAATTCAGGATATGGTCAATCCCGATGCTGAATTGGCCTTTGAACCTTTGCCCCAGGATGATCCGCGTCAACGGCAACCGGACATTACCCGTGCTAAAACCTACTTGGATTGGCAGCCGACAGTCCCCCTCAAGGTGGGCTTAGAAAAAACGATCGCCTATTTCCGCGATCGCCTCGCAGAATAATTTACGGACAACAACACTAGAAACGACGATGAAAGTTTGTGTAATTGGAACGGGGTACGTGGGCTTGGTCACAGGGGTTTGCCTGGCGCACATGGGCCATGATGTCATCTGCATCGACAACAATGAGCAGAAAATCAAGCTGATGCAGGCGGGGCGATCGCCCATTTACGAACCTGGTCTAGCGGAACTCATGCAGCAGGAAATGGCCACCGGACGCTTGCAATTTAGTAGCGATTTGCGGCGAGGGATCAACCACGGGGAAATTTTGTTCATTGCGGTGGGTACCCCAGCCTTACCGACGGGGGAAAGTGACACCCGCTATGTGGAGGCCGTGGCCAAGGGCATTGGTGAGCATTTACCAGCGGCTAGCTATAAAGTGATTGTCAATAAATCAACCGTGCCGATTGGGTCAGGGGATTGGGTACGGATGATCGTCCTCGATGGGGTCAAACAGAAACAAAATGGCCATACGGTGCAGTTTGATGTGGTTAGTAACCCCGAATTCTTGCGGGAAGGCTCGGCGATTTTCGATACTTTTAACCCTGACCGAATTGTTCTAGGCAGTAGCAGTCCCAAGGCGATCGCCTTGATGAAACAGCTTTATGATCCCCTTATCCAAGGGCGCTTTAGCGAGCCAGAACACCCCAAACCGATTCCGGTGGTAGAAACGGATCTCAATTCCGCCGAAATGATTAAATATGCCGCCAATGCTTTTCTCGCAACGAAAATTAGCTTTATCAATGAAGTAGCGAATGTGTGTGATCGTGTCGGGGCCGACATTCTCCAGGTGGCGAAGGGCATCGGCCTCGATAGTCGCATTGGCAATAAATTTCTCCAGGCGGGTCTAGGTTGGGGCGGTTCCTGCTTCCCGAAAGATGTGGCCGCTTTAGTGCACACCGCAGAAGACTACGGCTATCAGGCGCAACTCCTAGAAGCGGCAGTGACAGTGAATAATCGGCAAAAACTAATCGTCGTCGAAAAACTGCAACAGGAACTGAAGATTCTTAAGGGGAAGACCATTGGTCTGCTGGGGTTAACCTTCAAGCCAGACACCGATGATATGCGCGATGCCCCATCCCTCAATCTGATTACAGAGCTAAATCGCCTGGGGGCGCGGGTCAAGGCCTACGATCCAATTGTCTCCCAAAATGGCATTGGTCACGGCCTATCAGGGGTAATCATCGAAGATAGCCCAGAAATGTTAGCAGACACCTGTGACGCGTTGGTTTTAGTCACGGACTGGCAAGAATTTTTGCACCTCGACTATGGGCAATTAGGCGATCGCCTCCAAAATCGGTTGATTATCGATGGCCGGAATTTTCTCGACCGAGACGCCCTAGAAGCACTAGGGTTTCGCTATCTGGGCATTGGCCACTAGTGTTCTAAGCCTCAAGGTGAGGTTTGTGACATGAGTTCTGTGGCAGTTTCGCGCATGGCGAGGGCAATATCCTGTAAATCTTCTCGGTTCGTGAGATAGGTGTTGAGGGCATTCATCGGATCGAGGGATTGGCCAATGCCCAGTTCCGGCAGACGGGGACGGGAGAGTTGACTTACTAGTTCCGCTTGAATGGATGCTTGATGGGCTGCTTTGAGGGCTTTTCTGAGGGTGCGCTGGTCAATGAGTTCTGTTTGTTCGGGGCGGATTTTGTAGATGAGACGAACCACGGTATCGGTGATGGAAGCCTTCGCAATTTCGCTAAGAATCTCGGTTTCTGGTTCGTCAGCGTCACTGACATCGATTTTGATCGTGCGAAATGCCCGGGCTGGGAGAGGGACAAATTCCCAGTCGACCTGACCCTTGCGGAGGTTGATTAAAACATAGCCTTTTGCTTCTTTTTCCTCGCTAAAATCAACCCGTTCAATGCTGCCAGGATAGATGATTGGGGGATCATTGCTGGGGTTGAGGTTTTGGTGGCGGTGCACATGGCCGAGGGCCACATAATCAAGTTCAGAACGGTTGAGGAAAGCCACAGGAATATTAAAGCCTTTACCCACAGCGAGGAAGCGTTCGGCCCCCAGGTTCGCGCGGTCGGCCATCAGATGACCCACCAGGATCGTGGGGATTTCGGGATTGAGGCGACGAATTTCGGCTTCGAGGATCGGTTCGAGTTTCTGGAGGAGGATCTGGTGGATTTCGTTGAGGGTTTTGCCTTCGGTTTGTTGCCGAGTGAGGAGGGTGGCTTGGTTGAGCCAAGGCAGGGTGATGATTTGCAAGGGACCTTTGGGCAGTTCGAGGGTGTGGGTTGTGAGGCGATCGCCCACAATGAAACCAGGTACCGCCAGGGTGCGATAGATATTTAAACTAGCTCCCCCATTGCCTTGGGAATATTGATCATGGTTCCCGACGACAAGTACCGCCGGGATATTGTGGGCGACAAGGCGACGAAATTGCCCTGCAAAGGCTTCGTGGATATAGGGGGCCGGGGTGGCATCGGGGAAGGCATCCCCAGCAAAAATAACAAGGTCTACGGGATCGGCGATCGCCCGGTCGATGCAAAGCCCTAGGGTCTGCTCAAAATCTTCGAGGCGGGAATTTAGGCCAGTTTCTGGGTTCACCCGACCATGGGAAAAACCGCTGCCCATATGGATATCGGCGAAGTGAAGAATTCTGAACATGGTGGCGGTGGTTGATTTTTTTATTTCTTACAATGGAAGACGATCGCCCCTCCCATCACCCCCAATCATAGTATGAAGCGTCACCGTGAGTCCGCCACCGCCAGCCGTGAACGTCCCGCTCTCAAACGCCCCCGGCAACTGCAACGCCAGGCGATCGCCAATGATGAAGTGGGTTATTTGCAAACTTTTTTGCGGGCCGCCGGATTTTTACCTCGCTCGGCAGTGATTGACGGCATTTTTGGGCGCACGACGGAAGCGGCGGTCCGGTCATTTCAACGAGCGAATAAACTGCCAAAAACGGGCACCGTTGATCCCTGCACTTGGCAAACCATTGAACGCTATCAACAACTCTTTCTAACCCCCCCAGCGACGACAGAACCCTCACCCCAACAGGCCCCGGAAGCCGCTTCACTTTTACAACAAGATCGGCCCGAAAAACTCCTGTTGCGCCGGGGGGCCGGGTTTGAAATTTCGCCCCAACAGCAGGCGGTTCATTACTTGCAAAAATTGCTGCAACGGGGTCTATTTATCCCAGAAACGGCCAAGCTGGACGGAAAGTTTGGTCGGCAAACAGAAAACGGCGTGAAATTTTTTCAGGTACGCCAAAAGCTTGTGGCCGATGGGATTGTGGGGCTATCCACCTGGGAAGCTTTGGAAAAATTTATTCAGGATCAAGAGGCGATCGCCAAAAAATATGCTGACTTGCAACATTTGCCTAGCGGGGAATTCCCAGCCAGTGACCGTAAATATCCAATCCTTCACTTGGGCGATGGTTTAGCGACGCCTCAACTCAATGCTTCGGTGAGCTATTTACAACGGTTGTTGCAGCGGCTGCTGTCCCTTGAGCATTTCACTATTGATGGTCACTTTGGCCCCCAAACCGAACAAGCTGTTAAACGCTTTCAGATGATTGCGGAATTAACCATTGATGGCGTTGTTGGGGGTCAAACTTGGATGACACTATTAAATCAATGGGTGGAAGTTTATGCGCCCCTACGCCCCCTCAAAAGTTATGGCGATCGCCTGATTGCATCCTTAGAAAATCATCCCCACCACAATGCTGCCCGCAAAACCATTCCTCTACTCCTAGAAACCTGCCAACGCTGCGGGATCATTGAACCCACCCAGGTGGCCTATATTCTCGCCACGGCGAGCCATGAAGGGGCCTTTGGTGCCAGTCTTGTGCAGCCGATCCCAGATCCAAACCTAGAAGGCCGTCGTGATTTGGGAAATATCCAGCCAGGTGATGGGCTGCGCTACCAGGGACGGGGCTTCGTAAAAATTGCCGGTCGGTTAAACTATACCCGGTGGGGCGATCGCATAGGCGTTAATCTCGTCGATCACCCAGACTTTGCCGCTGAACCCCATCTCGCGGCGATCATCCTGGTGCTGGGGCTGCGTGACGGTTCATTTACGGGTCAAAAACTAGACGATTACCTCAATGGCGATCGCCAAGACTTTTACCATGCCCGCCGCATTGTCGCTGATCTCGATCCCGCCGCCGAAATAATTGCCCAATCTGCCATTGATTTCCTCAAGGTACTCCATTGAAACAGTTACTCAATCTCCTAATTCCCGAACCCAAAAAAGCCCAAGTGGGCCTCCCCCGCCGCCGTAAAAAAAGCAAAGTCAAAATTAAGACCGCTGCTGAAATTGCAATTATGCGACAATCGGCGCGGATCGTGGCCACCGTTCTCAAGGAAGTGAGTGAGATCATCAAGCCGGGGATGACGACCCTCGAAGTGGATGCCTATGCTGAACAGCGGATCCGAGAATTAGGCGCAACGCCCAGCTTTAAAGGGTATTACGGTTTTCCCAGTTCCATCTGCATCTCGATCAATGATGAAGTTGTCCATGGCATTCCCCGGGCGGACAAACGCATCCACCAAGGGGACATCGTGAAAGTCGATACGGGCGCATTGTTCAATGGCTACCATGGCGATTCCTGTATTACCGTCGGCGTTGGCAAAAAGATTAAGCCGGAGGCGAAACGGTTGATGCAAGCGGCCGAAGAAGCACTTTATAAAGGAATCGAGCAAGTAAAAGCCGGAAATACGCTCCTGGATATTGCCGGGGCCGTCGAAGACCATGTGCACAGCTATGGCTACCAGGTGGTGGAAGATTTTACGGGCCACGGGGTAGGCCAGGCACTCCACGAAGAACCATCGGTGTTTAATTTCCGCACCCGTGACCTGCCTAATGTTGTCCTCGAAGCGGGCATGGTGCTGGCCATTGAACCGATTGTCAATGCGAAAACCAAGGAAACAATCACCCTCGAAGATAAGTGGACGGTAATTACTCCCGATAAGTCCCTGTCAGCCCAGTTCGAACATACGGTGCTGGTGACAGAAACAGGCTACGAAATTCTCACGGATCGCGATCTCGTGTAATTACCCAAAAAGCCAAAAAACTCAATACAATGGGCGGCAATGTGTGTGGAATGTCGGTATGTTTTTCCCCTTCTTTGTTGCCCAAGCGCCGCCCCCGGTAGAAATTGCGCGTCCCCAGGAAGTGCGTGTTTTACCGGGACAGTTAGATCAAACCCCTGTGTTTAACAGCAACAGCCCGGAAAAGGTGTTGGGGGAAGGAATTTTGCTATCCACATTTCCGGCCACCGGGAAAACCCATCCAGATGCTCACCTAGATTTTGCCTTTTCGGGACGGTTTGATCTGTTTGCCCACCACGTCGCCCAGGGTTCCCCAGAGGATCTGCGCAGTCTCCACATCGGGGCGATCGCCTACAATCCGAGCGATCAACCCATTACCCTTTATTTCCACCATGGCGCGAGCTATTTGAGCCAACCGGATGCTCCCTTTATTGCCCTGGATGCCCAAGTGCCAAATCCGAGGGGGACTGTCTACGCCGGGCCGGGTAGTCGGGTGATGGATAATCTGCTGCGTCGCCGTCTCCAGGAGCAGTTTCCCAAGCAATTGACCATCGCTCCCCAGAGCTACCAGATGATCTTTGATCTGCCGATTCCGGTGCGGGAGCTAGAACCGCCCCTCAATGGCCGCTCGACCTATCTGGAACTCACCAGCACTGGCCCCGTTTATGTGGCGAGTTTAGCCCTCTTTGAAAAACCCGATGGCCAAGGCAATTTCCGAGGGCCTACCCTGGCAGAATGGCAAGCACTTCTTGAAACCGGGGAACTCTCTAGCCCGCGCGATCGCCCCCCCAGCGTGCCTGGTGCTCCAGGAGGTTTAATCTACGGTCGGGTGGCTGGTGTTTCCGCAGGCAGCACTTGGAAAACGCAAATTTATGACAGTCCCACCTGGGATCTCACCATTCCTGCCCCTGGGGAAGCCTTTTCCTATGGCATTAGCACCCTCGTTGGGGGAACCCATGGCACGGGCCAGATCCAAACAGCCGAAATGTTGCGCCGCTATCCCGATACTGCCTATGCTGCCCACGGGAATTACGGGGTGCTCTACGATTTGACCCTGCCCCTCCACAATCCCACCGAGGCAACCCAAACCGTGGCGATCGCCCTTGAAACACCCATCAAACAGGATGCCACCGATGAAGCACTGCGCTTTTTTGATCCCCTACCGACGGCGACCTTTTTCCGGGGGCCAGTGCGGGTCAATTACAAAGATGACCAGGGCTTTTTGCGTACAGACTATTTCCACCTCGTGCAAAAGCGCGGCCAAGCCGGGGAACCCCTCGTCACCCTGGAAATGCCCCCCGGCGATCGCCGCTTAGTGAATATTCAATTGCGTTATCCCCCCGATGCCACACCGCCCCAGGTATTGACGGTTAAGACGGAATAGTTTAATGAAAATCACTAATTTTGAGCCAGCCTTTACGTCGGAAAAAAAGGAGTAAATAACCGGCGATCGCCCCCATAATTCCCAAACAAAAAAAATAACCCAGCGGCCAATTCAACTCTGGCATATTCCAGGGTGACTTTTCTGTATTGAAATTCATCCCATAGATCCCGGCAATAAAAGTCAAGGGAATAAAAATCGTTGAAATCACCGTTAGCAGTTGCATCACTTCATTCATGCGATTGCTCACTGCAGATAAATAAACATCCATTAGCCCAGACGCTAATTCTCGGTAGGTTTCGATCACATCAATGATCATCACCGTATGGTCATAACAATCCCGAAGATAGCGCTTTACATCTTCTTTAACCAGTGGATGGCCGTCTCGAATTAGCGTATTTAGAGCGTCCCTTTGTGGCCAGATCGCCCGGCGTAAAGCTAATAATTCCCGTTTTATTTGATGGATTTCGGTCAGGGTTGCCGGGGTCGGGGCGATGACAACTTTGTCTTCTAAATCTTCAAGGCGATCGCCTAAGGTTTCAAGCACCGGAAAAAAACCGTCAATTACTGCATCCCATAGGGCATAGGCCAAAAAATCGGTCCCCTGGTGCCGCATTAAACCCTGATTTAAACTAAGGCGATCACATATTCTCCCAAAACAATCCGCTTCAGACTCTTCCTGCACCGTCAAAAGATAATGCCCAGATAAAATTAAACTCACCTGCTCCAACCAAAAACTAGGATGATTCGGCTTTAGCATGACCATCTGAGTGATAATCAATAATTGATCCTGTTGTTCTTCTATTTTGGGCCGCTGAGGGACATTTGCAACATCTTCTAAAATTAGTGGATGTAACTGAAAAGTTTCTCCTATTGTCTGAAACGTATTTGCATCGCTCACTCCCCCAATATCAATCCAAGAAACAGAGTCTGTTTGCAGATAAGGATGACATTTTTCTAGGGAAATATGGTCAATTTTCAAGTAATGATTATCATCATAATCGATTAAAGTAATCCGGGGATGAGATACTTTTTGGGGAATCCGTAAAGTCCCTTGAATACTGCCAGGTGAATGATAGGAGTAACTAAATAATTTTTGATTTTTCCTACTTGTCTGACTTGAAAAACGATATTTCTTAAAGAGATTTTGACGCATATTTAGCACAACCGGAGCTATTTCAAGATAAAAAATAAAGGCGTAAACACAGTCAATGTGAACCCGCCTTTATTTTGCCGTCAACGATTGCACTAGACCAACGCTTTATCTCTGACTAACTTATCCCAACCAAGATCCTTGAGGTTGTTGTTACGGCGCAAAGGTCGTGTCACCAGTTCGAGAATGTCCCGCGCATTGGTAAAGCCATGGATCTGGGCAAAGGTAAACTCCACTGACCATTTTGTGTTGATCCCCCGGGCTTCCAAAGGATTTGCATGGGCCATGCCTGTAATCACTAAATCCGGTTGTAGGGCATTAATGCGTTGAATTTGGTTGTAATTATCGGGTTTTTCAACAATTTTGGGGATCGGTGCACCCATTTCCTGGCAGGTGCGGGCCAGGAAATCAAGCTCTGCTTTTTGGTAACGCTTGTCCATGTAGGGGATGCCGATTTCGGCGACGGTCATGCCGCAGCGGATCAGGAACCGGGCGAGGGAAATTTCTAGTAAGTTGTCCCCCATGAAAAAGACTGATTTGCCGCGAATGAGCTGTAGATAGTCTTCTAAACTCTCCCAGATTTGTGCTTCTCGTTCTGCTAAGCCCTGGGGTTCAATTTCCAACACGGAGCAGATTTTTTCAACCCAAGCTCTAGTGCCATCGGGGCCAATGGGGAACGGAGCGCCAATGAGCTTACATTTGCGGCGCCGCATCAGGGTGGTAGCGGTGCGACTGAGAAATGGATTTACGCCAGCGACGTAATAGCCTTCTTGCACAACCGGTAATTCTGTATAGAGCTTGGTGGGGAGCCAGCCCGAAACCTTAACGCCCTGTTTCTTTAGTTCGTGCTCCAGGTTTGCCGCCACGGGATCGGGTAGAGAGCCAAACAAAATTAAGGGATGGTGTTCTTTTTGTTCTGTGGCCACAGGGGGGGCTTCTTCTTTTTTCTTGAGGCCCAGGTTTAAAAGCTTTTGGAAGCGGGTGGCGGCAGCAGTATCTTCTTCCTCTTTTGCGGGGGCCGGGGGTTCGCTGGGACAACGGTTCGCCATCGCTGCGAGGACGGTATCTTCACCCTGGGTAAAGGCATAATCTAGGCCATTGGCCCGGGCGACCACGATGGGAATGCCGATTTCTTCTTCGAGGCGAGGAGAAAAGCCTTCGAGATCCATTTTGATAATCTCGGTGGTGCAGGTGCCAATAAAAACAATCACGCTGGGGTTGCGATCGCGTTTGATTTGCAGACAAAGACGTTTGAGTTCGTCGTAATCGTTGAGTTGGGCAGAAATATCACTCTCTTCGAGTTCGGCCATGGCGTAGCGGGGTTCAGCGAAGATCATCACGCCCATGGCATTTTGCAAGAAATAGCCGCAGGTTTTGGTGCCGATGACCAGGAAAAAGCTATCTTCAATTTTCTGATAAAGCCAAGCCACACAACTGATCGGACAAAAGGTGTGGTAATTGCCTGTTTCGCAGTCAAAGGTTAAGTTCGGGGTTTCTTGAGCAACGGTCATAAAAATTTTCCTAAATAGATTTGCAAAAAGTTTTGGAAAGGGTGAATTAGAAATGGAGTGACACGATTGTTGCTCAGGGGATGCCCCCCAAAAAAATGAAGGGCAAATGATGAGAAATTATTCTGTGGGCAAAACGGTTGGGTTCGGGGGCGTAATCATTGGCTTTGCTGCCGCTCCTTTTTCCTCTAGGTTTCGGAGTTCCAAGAGTGGGTCAAAGTTTAGCCCTAAAACATCAACAATCGTGTCAAAATTCGCTTCAACTAAAGAAAACAGATAGAGACTTTCGGCGAGGCGAGGTTCCTTGGCACTGATCGCACCGAGAATTACGGAACCTTGGGGACGACGGCCACCGTCGGGGGTCGCCACGGATTCGCCGCGATCCATCAGGATATTTAGCCAGTCTTGGTTATTTTCAAAGTAATCTAGCCATTTGGTTTTGATGCTGGGTTTAATTTGCTCGAAAAAGCTCACAATATTTACGCTCCTCGTAAATCAACTGCAGAGATTTGGGTAATGGGCGATCGCCTTTTTTGATCATTGTGCCGTTTAGGGCGATCGCCTCTATTTTGAAGCAAAATTTAACCCAGGAGGATGATCACAGTGAGCCATTGCCGGATAAGCGATTTCGAGAATCCTGCCCAGCGTCCCCTGGCCTAGACCATCATCAGATCCAGCTCATCTTCCTGAGTCTTTTCGACAGGCGGATTGAGATAATAATCTGAGAGCAAACTAAACAATTCCCGATCCGAAGCCTCACTGGGCACAACTCCCTCTGGGGCGGCCAACACTTGATCGGCAATATTCAAATAAAAATCACAGACATAATCCAACATCGAATCCCCTTCTGCCATCTCAAAGAGGGTTTTTCCCTTCACCCGCGACACCCGAATATCTTCGATGAGGGGCAATACTTCCAGCACGGGCATCGGCACATGGCTCACATATTTTTCGATCAAATCCCGCTTCGAGGTGCGATTCCCAATCAAGCCAGCCAAGCGGAGGGGGTGCGTCCGCGCTTTTTCCCGCACAGAAGCCGCGATACGATTCGCCGCAAACAACGCATCAAAGCCATTGTCCGTCACGATCAAACAGTAGTCTGCGTAATTGAGTGGTGCCGCAAAGCCCCCACAAACCACGTCTCCCAGCACATCGAACAAAATCACATCGTATTCATCGAAGGCATTTAATTCTTTTAGGAGTTTGACTGTTTCCCCGACCACATAACCACCGCAGCCTGCTCCCGCCGGAGGCCCACCCGCTTCAACGCAATCGACGCCGCCATAGCCTTTGTAAATTACATCTTCTGGCCAAATGTCTTCGTAGTGAAAATCTTTTTCCTGGAGAGTGTCGATGATCGTCGGAATCAAAAAGCCTGTCAAGGTAAAAGTGCTGTCGTGCTTCGGGTCACAGCCAATTTGGAGAACCTTTTTGCCCCGTTTGGCGAGGGCAACGGAAATATTACAACTGGTGGTAGATTTGCCGATGCCACCTTTGCCGTAAACCGCGAGGGTCATTGTCATGGAATTGCGTGCTCCTAAAAATTCCGTTAGCTGCATTATTGGCAATCCCTGGGGGAATTGAAAGGTGCAACGGTTTGGGATCTAGCATTCAAACAGACTTATAAAGACTTAGAACCTTTTATAGACATTCAAAAGCTTAAAAATTAGCAGAAATCTCTAAATGCTTGATTTAAACAATATTTACGTCTTTATTTTATAAAAATAAAGACAATACACAAAAAATAGATTTAAAAATAAACCTGAGTATAAATACAGGTTTGTTTCAAAAAGGCGATCGCCAAATTTTATGCCCCACGCAACACCCGCAGTAGGCCAATCGCTTGCCATGGAGGAAAGCCAGCTTTTATTTTTTGTAAAATCCGAGATTCAAAACGATGTCTGTGGCAATGGTGCTGCTGCGTTACCTCAAGAATTTGCTAACGAAACGTAAATTTTTCGCGGTTTGATACAAAACGCAACCTTGCTGAAGATTAGGCAATAAAAAAGACGACCACCTCACGGGGTAGAACGTCTATCTCACTTGACGGAAATTGTCTGACACGAGTTTTGTACAGCACTAAGTTACCGTCATGTTGAAACTCGCAAGACAAAAAAATTTAGGAAATGCGCTGTACCGATTTCAGGGCAAATCCCCGTTGTTTTAATTGGCTGCTGAGGGCAATTTCATTTTCGACGCGATCAACGAACATCACCCCATCGAGATGGTCAATTTCATGCTGAATCACCCGGGATAGAAGGCCAGAAGCTTTGATCCGTTTGGGTTTACCCTGTTCATCTCGGTAACTTACTTCAATTTCATCGGGGCGAATGACATCTAAGTGAACCCCAGGAATGCTGAGACAACCTTCCTCAAAGGGACAAAGCTGTTGTCCAAATTTTTTGATTTCAGGGTTGATCAATACCAGTGGTTCATTGGCAGGATTTTCTGGATCGGTATCAATGACGATTAAACGCTTATTAACACCGACTTGGGGCGCAGCCAGACCAATCCCCTGGGAAGAATACATGGTTTGCAGCATTTCCTTCGCTAGGGTGCGGATTTCGTCATCCACTTTGGCGATGCGTTTTGCTTTTTGGCGGAGCACTTTGTCGCCGAGGTAATGGAGTTCTAAAGAAGGAGTCTCTTGCTTTCCTTTTTCGACAGATAGACCAACAGTCATAAATTTCTTTACGTTTGGGGGTAACGACAATTTTTCTTGATATTATGTGCTTCCATTTTAACAAGGATTCCTATGGCTTCCTGTAATTGGCGGATTGTGGAATTACCCGGCCTGAGCAAAGAACAGCAGACTCTACTCGCCGCCCAAGGGATTCGCACCACCCATCAGCTTTTGTTAGCGACCCGCACGCCCCAGGCGCAACAAGCGTTGGCCTGTCGCCTCAAAATTCATCTCAATTACGTTTTGAAGTGGGTAGCCCTGGCAGATTTGGCGCGAGTACCGAGTATTGGCACACAATATTGCGGCTTAGTATTGCATAGTGGCGTGGCATCGGTAAATCAGCTCGCCCAAACACCCTTTTCGCGACTCCACCAAAATATTATGAAGTTACAGGTGGCGAACCTCCAGCGTAAGGATCTGGCGCCTCCCCTGGGGTTGGTCAAGCAATGGGTGACAGAAGCACGACAGTTCCTTTAGACATTGGACTAGGGCTTTGCTCTGGGAGGGAAAAACACTGTAACCCAGAATCATTAAGCCTTGTGTGTTCTTAATCGGGATTTAAAATTGCGCCTCTTAAGATCGAGGTAGTGAGATTGATTTGAGCATAAATGATGCAGCCACCCCAAACACAAAGTTTTGGCGATTGGGCACATAAGGCGATCGCCAAGCATTACAAAAAAATCCTCAGCCACGAAGCGGGGGTTTTAGCCGACCGTGACCCGGAAGAATTGCATCAAATGCGGGTGGGGATGCGGCGGTTGCGCAGTGTGTTGTTGGGATTTGCCCCTGCTTTGGTGGTGCCGGAAGCCATGGCCCCGAAGCAAGTAGGCCGCTATGGTCGGGTTCTGGGGAAGTTGCGAGATGTGGATGTGATGACCCTGACGTTTCGGGAGCGGTATCTGCCTCAACTGCCGACCGTTGAGGTGACAATTCTCGAAATTGCCCTGAAAAAATTGGCCAAGCGTCGTCAAAAACAACTGACTAAGGTGCGGCAATTCCTCAATTCAGGACGTTATGGGGAATTCAAAGGGGCGACCCAGGCTTGGTTAGATCAACCCCAATATCAGGCGATCGCCTCGGTAGACATTCAACTGATCTTGCCGGATTTGCTGTTGCCTCAACTGAGCGAACTGCTGCTCCATCCCGGTTGGTGGGTCGGTTACAGCCCGAAGAAGCTCTCGAAAAAACAGTTAGAAAAACTTTTTGCGACCGACAGCCCGATCCTCCATGACCTCCGCAAGGCCGCCAAGCGATCGCGCTATACCAGGGAAATTTTTGCGCCTTTTTACGGTGAAAATTATGCCGATCAGCTCCAAGCGATCAAAAAAGTCCAAACCCTAATCGGTTTACTTCAAGATGATGCAGTACTGCAAGAATTTCTAGAAAAAGCCCTCGGTAAAACGTTCGCCCAGGAACTCCCCACCCTCTGCCAAATTTTCCACGACAATCGTCACCAAACTTGGCACCAATGGACAAAACTACAGCACCAATTTTTGACGGCAGAGTATCGTTACCAACTGCATCAGACCCTGTGTCAACCGGAGCCTAGGCCACCCGTCGCTCAAAAATCAACGTCGAACTAACCCATTCACCCCGGTCGTTGTAGTTGCGCATGATTCGTTGCCGTTCGTTGTCGCTGACGAGCCAACCCGCTTCCACGAAAAAAGCCTGACGTTGGGCCAATTGGGGGGGCACATTCATCGAAGCGCCATCGGGTAGCAGCACCAAATTGCGGGGCGTACTGCCTTCCGTAAAACGAATTGTGTTGCCTTGGATCTGCCCTTTAGAGGCGATGGTTTGGTGTTCTAATTCGAGGGTCTGGTGGAGATAATCGCCCTCTTTTTTGAGGCTTAAGCGGCTCTGGTGCACCTTAGGGGGATCAAGGTCGGGGGTATAAACGTGGTATTCCGCTTCCCAGGTGCCCAAGAGTTGTTCAACGGTTAAATGGGAACGCTCCTGGGCATTGCTTCCCTCCCGAAATTCCCGGATAAACACCAATTTGTTGAAGGTAAACGCATCGCCGTACATTTGCACCATCCGCATGCGGCGATCGCCTTTGATAAACCCATATTCGGCGATAAAGGATGAAATGGACGACAGACACATGGAACCTTTCGAGAAAGATCCCGTATCGAAAAACATTGTGTGTCGCCCCAAGCCGGTAAATTCCTGGGACATATTGCTGGTGGGTTCGCTGTCATAGCCACCATTTTCAAAGCGCCGCAGGGTAAACAGCACTTTATCTCGGTTCCCGTCTATGAGCGACAGGGTCAAAATGGAAGGGACTTCCGTGGTGATCTCTCCATCCAGATTTACACCCGCAAAGGAACCGCGCCAGTTCCCCAGATTTTTTAGAAAATTTTCCCACTGACTGGCCATCGTTATGTTTCCCTGACTAAACTGCACGGTTTTCTATTGTGCCGGAGAAAGAAAAAAGAAAGCAACAAACTCGCCCGCTAATATGCGAAAAGGAGAGCGCTCTGTAGCACGCCCTCCATCAATTTGGAATTAGAAATAAGTAGGTAAATCTAGCCTTGGAAAACGAGTCTTTCGTCCTTCACATCAACGGTAATTGCACTGCCCGTTTTAAATTCACCCTTGAGGATGCCTTTGGCGATCGCCGTTTCGACATATTTTTGGACGGCCCGCTTCAGGGGTCTCGCACCATAAACTGGGTTATAGCCCACCTCCGCAATGAAATCATAGGCCTCTGGGGTGAGTTGGATGCTGATCTTCTGTTCCGCAAGCCGTTCGGCGAGGCGATTAACCTGGAGTTGAACAATGGAACGGAGCTGATCTTTTTGTAGACCATGGAAAATGATCAGTTCATCGATGCGGTTGAGGAATTCCGGTCGGAAGTTCGCGTTCATTGCGTCCATCACCCGATTCCGCATTTCCTCGTAACGGCTGTCATCCCCGGCGATATCAAGGATAAATTGGGAGCCGATATTACTGGTCATGATGATCACAGTGTTTTTAAAGTCCACCGTCCGCCCCTGGGAATCGGTCAGGCGACCATCATCCAAGATTTGCAGCATCACGTTAAACACATCGGCGTGGGCCTTTTCAATCTCGTCAAAGAGAATCACCGAGTAAGGGCGACGGCGAATTGCTTCCGTTAACTGACCTCCTTCCTCGTAGCCCACATACCCTGGAGGCGCTCCCATCAAACGGGAAACGGCATGTTTCTCCATGTACTCAGACATATCGATCCGTACCAGGGCTTCTTCGGTATCAAAGAGAAATTGGGCGAGGGCTTTGGCGAGTTCTGTTTTCCCGACCCCCGTCGGCCCCAGGAAAATAAAGCTCGCCGTAGGACGGTTCGGATCGGCGAGTCCGGCGCGTGATCGCTGGATCGCTTCGGCAACGGCGGTAACGGCTTCTTCTTGGCCGACAACCCGACGGTGGAGTTCTGCTTCGAGGTGGAGCAGCTTTTCTTTTTCCGATTCGATTAATTTACTAATCGGGATACCTGTCCATTTTGAAATGATTTCAGCGATATCCGACTCGATCACTTCTTCCCGTAGCAGAGATTCTCCAGTTACCTGTTGGGCCGCGAGATTGCTCTCGATATCTTTGATTTTTTGTTGCAGTTCCGTCAACTTCCCGTAGCGCAACTCTGCCGCCTTATTGAGGTCATAATTGCGTTCGGCCTGTTGAATTTCTAGGTTGGTTTTATCGATTTCCTCCTTAAGAAAGCGAATTTTGTCGATAAATTCTTTTTCCGATTGCCACTGGGCGTTGAGTTGGGACTGCTCTTCCTTAAAATTGGCCAGTTCTTTTTCCAGCTTGGCGAGTCGTTCTAGGGAAACTTCATCTTTTTCCTTTTGGATGGAGAGTTTTTCCATTTCCAACTGGAGAATTTTCCGGTCAATTTCATCGAGTTCCTCCGGCTTGGAGGTGATCTCCATCTTTAGTTTGGCTGCGGCTTCGTCCACTAGATCAATCGCCTTGTCGGGTAAAAAGCGATCACTAATGTAACGGTTCGAAAGCATTGCGGCAGCAACGAGGGCTGTATCGGCAATTTTGACCCCGTGGTGTACTTCGTAGCGTTCCTTCAGACCCCGCAGAATCGAGATCGTATCGACCACATTGGGTTCGTTGACCATCACCGACTGGAAGCGCCGTTCTAGGGCCGCATCTTTTTCGATGTATTTGCGGTATTCATCGAGGGTCGTCGCGCCAATACAACGCAGTTCACCCCGGGCGAGCATGGGTTTAAGCAGGTTCCCGGCATCCATTGCCCCCTGGGTTGCGCCAGCGCCGACAACGGTGTGGATTTCGTCAATAAAGAGAATGATCTGCCCTTCGGAATCGGTGACTTCCTTTAAGACTGCTTTGAGACGTTCTTCAAATTCGCCGCGATATTTTGCCCCAGCAATGAGTGACCCCATATCCAAGGCGATTAGGGTGCGATCTTTTAGGGATTCGGGGACATCACGGTTAACGATCCGCTGGGCTAATCCTTCGGCGATCGCCGTTTTCCCGACCCCTGGTTCCCCGATCAAAACCGGATTATTTTTCGTGCGGCGGGAGAGAATTTGAATCGTGCGGCGAATTTCATCATCGCGACCAATGACCGGGTCTAGTTTGCCGTTGCGGGCGAGACTCGTTAAATCACGGCCATATTTTTCTAAGGATTCGTATTTCCCTTCCGGGTTTTGGTCGGTCACCTTTTGATTACCTCGAATTTGCGTAATGATCGTCTTTAATTTATTTTCTGTGAGGTCAAATTCTTTGTAGAGATTTTTGCCAAAACGGTCATCTTTGGCATAGCTCAAGATTAAATGTTCAACGGAAATAAAGTCATCCCCAAAGGATTTTCGGTGTTGATCGGCGCGGTCTAAAAGGAGGTCTAAACTCCGCCCTAAATAAACCGATTCGCTCGGTTGGGATATTTTCGGTTGCTGGGCAATAAAGGTTGCGGTGCGGTCTCGCAATTTGGCGAGGGGAATCTCTGCTTTGGTAAAAATACTTTTCGCGAGGCCGTCTTGCTCTAGCAGTGCCTGTAGCAGATGTTCAGATTCGATCTGCTGCTGCTGATTTTGTTTGGCAAGATCCGGCGTTTGGGCGATCGCCTGCCAGGCTTTTTCGGTAAATTGATTCGGGTTAGTGGGTTGCATAGGACAGAACAATAAATATTAAGATAAAGTCCCATCGCTTCTCCGAAAAGAAACCCTAGAACTTACCCATTTATTGTATTTTTGTCTGGAGAATTTGACAGTAGGGGAATCCGTCTCGAAAAGTTCAGGTTCCCCATGGCCAAAAAGCATTTTTTAAAAATGGCTCACCGAATTATTTCCCGGCATCAACGTCCAAGGTGAGACCTAAGCATTGAGGGCCGCCAAGAGTTTTTCGCCCATGCCTTTACAGCCCAGGAGAGTCATGCCCTCGGACATAATATCGCCGGTGCGGAAGCCTTGATCGAGTACCGTTTGTACCGCTTGTTCGATTTTGGCTGCTGCTTCTGGTTGGTCAAAAGAATAGCGCAACATCATCGCCGCACTGAGCACCATCGCCAGAGGATTCGCCTTATCCTGACCAGCAATATCTGGCGCAGACCCATGGACTGGCTCGTAAACCCCAGGGCCATCCGCCCCCAAACTAGCTGAGGGCAACATCCCAATACTCCCCGTAAGCATGGCGGCCGCATCGGAAAGAATGTCCCCAAATAAATTCCCCGTGACGATGGTGTCAAACTGCTTGGGGGCGCGGATGAGCTGCATGGCGGCATTATCCACGTAGAGATGGGACAGTTCCACATCGGGATAATTTTCGGCCATTAGATTCAGGCGATCGCGCCACAGTTGGGACACATCGAGGACATTCGCCTTATCCACAGAACAGAGACGTTTACCCCGTTTTTGGGCAATTTCAAAGGCGACTTTCGCAATGCGATCCACTTCCGATTCGTCATAGACCATGGTGTTAAAGCCCCGTTTCTCGCCCGTTTCTAAAGTGACGCTGCCTTTGGGCTTCCCAAAATAAATACCGCCGGTGAGTTCCCGCACTACCATAATATCGACCCCTTCGACCACGTCCCGCTTCAGGGTAGAGGCATCAATCAATTGGGGCAAAATCGTGGCCGGACGCAAATTCGCAAACAGACCGAGGCCCGCCCGCAAACCCAATAAACCCGTTTCTGGCCGTTGCGCCCGGGGCAGGTTATCCCATTTGTAGCCGCCAATGGCCGCAAACAATACCGCATCGCTGGCTTTACAAGCATCTAGGGTCGCTTGGGGGAGGGGTTCCCCGGTGGCATCAATGGCTGCGCCCCCCATTAAAGCTTCGGTAAAAACAAACTCTAGATCAAATTGTTGGCCAATGGTTTTTAAAACGTCCACTGCCACGGCCAAAATCTCGGGGCCAATGCCATCGCCAGGGAGGAGGGTGATCCGGTATTGCTGGGTCATAGGAGGGTGTTGATCTAGATATTTTTGCAACTGTTTATGATAGCGGGTTTTGGGCGGCCCCAAGGGGCAAATGTTAAACTAGAGACGTTATTTGACCCGGTGTGTCGCCCTGTGAATCGCTCCAATTCTTCCGGTGTTCTCTACCTCTTTATTACTTGCCTCGTCTGCTTTTTGTTGCTCTGGATTTTGCGGGGGTTTGGGGTGCCGCCCTTTACGCTACTGCCGGGGGGCATCATTAATATCATGTTGCTCCTGACGCTCCTTTCTGGGATCCTCTATGGGCTGGAGTGGACAAAGAATTACTAACAAACCATGGCAAGATTAATCGTCGTTGGGGGCGGTGCGGCGGGTTTTTTTGGGGCGATCGCCGCTGCCCGGACGAACCCAAAGTTAGAGGTGATTATCCTCGAAGCGGGCAAAGCATTTCTCAGCAAAGTGAAAATCTCTGGGGGCGGCCGCTGTAATGTCACCCACCACTGCTTTGATCCCGTAGAATTAGTCAAGGCCTATCCGAGGGGCCAGCGGGAATTACGGGGGGCCTTCAGTCAGTTTCAACCCCAGGACATGATTGCTTGGCTCAAGGCCGAAGGGGTCAAGGTCAAAACCGAAGCCGATGGGCGGATGTTCCCGGTGACGGACGATTCCGAAACGATTATTCGCGCCTTTCTCGCAGCGGCAACTACGGCAAAGATTCAATGTCGCACCGGGGCTGTTGTGCAAAGCATTGTTCAAGATGAAACAGGACAATTTCAGGTGAATCTCAAGGGGGGCGATCGCCTTTCTGCCGACTGCATTTTGTTGGCAACGGGGAGTCATCCTTCGGGCCATCGAGTCGCTGCCACCTTGGGCCACAAGATTGTGCCGCCGAAACCGTCCCTCTTTACCTTCCAGATCAACGATCCGCGGCTCCAAGGTCTCGCCGGGGTGAGCGTGCCCAAAGCAATTGTGAGCATCAAACTCGATCAAAAGAAAAAACTCGCCCAAACGGGGCCACTCCTAATTACCCATTGGGGTCTCAGTGGGCCAGCGGTTTTAAAACTCTCCGCTTGGGGAGCGCGCACGTTAGCCGAACACCGCTACAAAATGCCCCTCACGGTTAATTGGCTCCCCGACATCAACCCAGAAACCCTCCGTCAACAAATCCAAACCTTTAAAACCCAACATCCCAAAAAGAAAATTACGACCCTGCCCCCGGTGGATATCCCCAAACGCCTGTGGCAAAGTTTGGCGCAATTTGCCGGCATTAGTCCTGATCAAAATTGGGCAGATCTGGCGAAAAAACAACTAAACATTCTCTGTCAAGAAATCACCCAGGGCCAATACAACATCCAAGGGAAAGGCGTTTTTAAGGAAGAATTTGTCACCTGTGGTGGTGTTTCCCTGAAGGAAGTGAATTTTAAAACTCTCGAAAGTCGCCGTTGTCCGGGCCTCTATTTCGCTGGGGAAGTGCTCGACATTGATGGGATCACTGGGGGCTTTAATTTTCAGAGTGCTTGGACGACAAGTTGGCTCGCGGGTCAGGCGATCGCCAAAAATATTCACTAAGATCACAACAACCTCATTCTTTTTTAAACCATGGTTCAAGCCGCGCCCCACCCCCAACATTTGACGTTTAGCGACCTTGCCCAAGCTGCCATTCAACTAATCCGGCAACAGGGTTGTGAGTACGGCGAAATTCGTCTCTGTACCTATCGTAAGCAGCGACTCTGGGCCCAAGATCGTTCCCTCAAGCGCCTCAGTGATAATGTGAGTGCCGGTTTTGGGGTGCGGGTACTGTGGCAGGGGGCTTGGGGATTTGCCGCGAGTCACCGGCGAACGACCGCAGAGATTGTACGCGTTGTGCAGTTGGCCATTGATATTGCCAAAGGCAGTCGCCTCAGCCAACGGGAACCGATTCGTCTGGTGCCAGTGCCCGCCTACCGCGATCGCTACGAAACGCCGATTCAAATTGATCCGTTTGCGGTGTCCCTCACGGAAAAAACAGACCTCCTCCTCGATTTAACGGATCGGTTCCTGGGCCATGATCCCCAGATTAAAAAAGCCTATGCTTATCTGAGCTTTACCCAAGAGGACAAAATCTTTGCTTCGACGGAAGGATCTTTAATTGAACAACGGCTCTATCGCAGTGGGGCCGGGATGGGTTGTACGGCGGTGGCCAATGGGGATGCCCAGGGTCGAAAATATGAGCGATCGCCCTTGAACCTCGGTTATGAACACATCGAACCGGAAACCCTCCGCAACAATGTCGAGCGCGTCGCCCAGGAAGCCATCGAAAAAGTCCATGCCCCCGAAGCCCCCAGCGGTGAAACGACCTTAATCCTCAAACCCAGTCACCTCTGGCTGCCGATCCACGAATCCGTCGGCCATCCCACGGAGTTAGACCGGGTTTATGGCTATGAGGCCAATTTTGCCGGGACAAGTTTTGCCACAACAAATCATCTCAATCAACTGCAATACGCGGCCCCCTGGGTGAATTTCAAGGCTGACCGCACCCAACCTGGTGGTCGCAGCACCGCTGGCTATGACGATGAGGGGGTTAAGGCCCAGGCATGGTACGTGGTCAAAGATGGCATTTTGACGGATTATCTCACCGACCGAGAAACAGCCCACCGCCTCGGTTGCCCAGAAAGCAATGGTTGTGCCTTCGCTGATAGTTGGGCCAGTGTCCCCATGGTGCGGATCCCGAATTTGGGCCTTGAACCGGGAGAACCTGGGGGCGATCGCACGGCAACCCTCGCGGAAATGATCGCCGATACCAAAGACGGTTATCTCATCGACGGGGATGATACTTTTTCCATTGACCAACAGCGGCGGAATTTTCAGTTTGGCGGCAATGGGGTCTGGCACGTCAAAAATGGTCAACTCAACGGCATGGTCAAAAATCTCACTTACCAGAGCATGACCACAGAATTCTGGAATAAAGTAGAGGCGATCGCCCCGGCTTCAGAATTAGAACAGCGCGGCACCGATATGTGCGGCAAAGGAGAGCCAATGCAGATTGCCCAAATGACCCACGCCTGCGTCCCAATCCGGGTGGGAAACATCACCATTGGTCGTTAAGGGACGAAATTACGCCGGACGCTATGGGTAAACTATTAAGGCAGAGACCCATTTCTTCTACCCACGTTTGTCAAGGAATTTCAACATCTTCCTTTGGTCTTAGGTATTTATGCAGGGAAACAACACCTGCTAAGATTTGTAAAATATGACTTGCAATTTTCCTGGCTTTTTAAAAACCAGCACTCCATAATCTATGGCTGAAAGAGTGCAAAAGATTCTCGCCCGTTGGGGCATTGCTTCACGGCGGGGCGCAGAAAAACTCATTCTCGCTGGACGGGTTACCCTCAATGGCAAACCCGTTCAGTTGGGCGATCAAGCCGATCCAGAAGGCGATCGCCTCTGTGTTGACGGTAAACCCCTCAAGGCGACTGAACGGCCGCGACATTACTATTACCTCATCCACAAACCCAAGGGGGTGGTTTCTACCTGTGCCGATCCCAAGGGACGATCTACAGTCTTAGATTTACTGCCCCCACCGCTCCGACAGGGAAAGGGAATTCACCCCATTGGCCGCCTCGATGCCCAATCCACAGGGGCGTTGCTGCTGACCAATGACGGTGATTTCACCCTGGCCTTGACTCATCCTCGGTACCACATTCCCAAAACCTATCGCGTTTGGCTAAAAGGGAAAGTGCCAGAGCATATCCTCGACCAGTGGCGTCAGGGGATAATGTTAGGCGATCGCCGCACTTTGCCCACTCAAATTCACCTCAAAACCATTACCCAAGATAAAACCTGTATTGATATCATGCTTACCGAAGGGCGCAACCGCCAGATCCGTCGGGTAGCTGATCAGCTCGGTTTTCCTGTGGTAAAACTCCATCGTCTAGCCATTGGCAACCTACACCTGGGTGATCTGCAACGGGGGCAAGCCCGTTCCCTAACCAAAGCTGAGATCAAACAGCTCCGATCCAAATATAATTCTAATTTTCCATTCCATTCATCCGCCCCAGTCCGGGAGTACCAAGCATGAAGGAGACAGCGATCCATTCCCCCATCCCCCAGCAAGAATACCTTGCCCAAATCGGTGTCCAGTTGCAGCAACAACGCCTCGCTAAAGACTGGTCTCTCGCCTTTGTTGCCCGTAAAACGAATATTCGCCGGGCACTCCTGGAAAGCATTGAAGCAGGTCGCCTAGAGCAACTCCCAGAGCCGGTTTATCTCCAAGGTCTCCTGCGTTGCTATGCGGAATGTCTTGGCCTCGATGGCACGGTGATCGCCCAAGAATTTCCCCAAGCCGAGGCCCAAAACCGTTGGCACATTCCCCGCTGGAGCCAATTTATCTATCATTTCCAGTTGCGACCTAGTCATCTGTACCTTGCCTATTTGTTGATCATCGTCGCCACAGTGCAATCCTTGGGGAATATCGTCCGTAACCAAAATCCCAGTCTGACGCCCCAACTCGATCCAGCGCTCCTGGAGAGTACAACCCCCGCCCGCCAAGAGAACAGAACGGCCCAAAGCACCGTACTATCCCAGCCCATCGCTGCCACCAACCCCAATGGCAATGCAGCAGACGTGCCAGAATCGGTGGTGGTGGATATTCAAACCCAAGAAATGGCTTGGATGCGAGTGGAAATTGATGGTCAAACGGCCTTTGAAGGCACCCTCGCCAAGGGCACCCAAAAACAATGGATCGCCGATGAAAGTGTGCGAGTCCGTTCCGGTAATGCCGGGGCCGTTTATATCACCATCAATAACCAGCAACCCCATCGTTTAGGGGAACCCGGTGCCGTCGAAGAGTTTACCTACCAAGCCAAAGCAGACAACAACAAACCTAAAACTCAAGCATCTTCTTAGGCTTAACTCTCTAGATCTGTGCTGAGTTGATAAATGTGGCGGCGGGAGAGGTTGAGTTGTTGGGCGAGGGTGCGACTAGCCCCGGAACGGCTCATTCCCTGTTGGATTAACACCTGAAGTTGGGCCAAGATTTCAGCATCAGTCGGTGCCTCCTGGTCAGTTTGTGGGCTCGCCCCGGCCAAAATTAGGGTGAATTCCCCCTTGGGATTGTGCTGTTGGTAATGGGTGAGGGCTGTTTCTAGGGTGCCGCGCCAAAATTCTTCGTGGAGTTTTGTCAATTCCCTAGCACACACAAGGGGGCGATCGCCTGCAAAATGCTCTAGCAAATCCGTCAGGGTTTTTACGAGACGATGGGGCGCTTCGTAGAAAATTAGGGTGCGGGGCTCCTCGCACAGTTGCGCTAAGAGTTGATGGCGATCCTTTTTCTTGGGGGGTAAAAAACCTTCAAAGACAAATTTTTCGGGGGAGATACCGGAGGCAATTAAGCCCGTCAGTCCGGCACTCACCCCTGGAATGGGCACTACCGTAATTGCTGCGTCGATGGCACTGGCGACCAACTCAAAGCCAGGATCGCTGATCCCCGGTAATCCGGCATCGCTAACTAGAGCAATATTTAGCCCACTGTGCAATTTTTCGAGGAGTTGCGCCTGTCGTTGGTGGCGGTTGTGGTCGTGGTAGCTGATTTGGGGGGTGGCAATTTGAAAATGCTTGAGGAGTTTGCCGGTGTGTCGGGTGTCTTCGGCGGCGATCAAATCAACGTTTTTGAGGGTGGCGATCGCCCGGAAAGTCATGTCATCGAGGTTGCCGATGGGGGTGCCCACCAGATAAAGGGTGCCGGAGGTCGTCATGGTTTGTGTTAGGAAGTTTAAGAACTGGGAGGGACTAAAAAGGAATGGTTTCCGGGGCCAGGAGCCAATCGCGGATCGTTAAGGCCGTGGCTGGGGCCAAGAGTACGCCATTGCGGTAGTGCCCCATGGCCAGGAGGATATTGTCGTAACCCGCTAATCCTTTGAGTACGGGAGCGCCTTGACCATTGGGCCGGGGCCGTTTTCCTGACCAATGCCGGAGAATTTCTGCCTGTTTTAACACCGGATAGAAGGCGATCGCCTTTTGGAGCACTTGATCAGCGAGGTTCGCATCGGTGGTGATCTCACCTGTTTCAGCGGGAAATTCCACCGTCGCCCCCACCCAATATTCCCCTTGGCCGAGGGGCACCACATGGATATCTTCAAAACTCACTACGGGTTGAAAAGGGGTTTGCGGTTCAACTTGTTCTGGCACACGCAGGTGAAAGGCTTGCCCCAACACTGGCCCCAGGGAAAGGCTTGCGCTTAGATTTTTGGTTATCTCCAGGGAACCTAAACCCGCTGAAACAATGAGCCAATCGCAAGGATAGCTGTTTTGATCCGTGACAATTTTTTGACAATGTTGATCTGTTACATCCAACCTGGGCTGGGAGACCCCAAACTGACAATGCACACCATTTTGTTGGGCGACGGCCAGTAGCGCTTGGGTGAAGGGGACGGGCTGCACCTGAAAATCCTGGGGCGAAAAAATGCCGCCAGCAGCTTCTTCGGCTTGGAGGTGGGGACAATGTTGCTGAATCATTTCCTGATCCCAGATTGCCAACTGCCAACCCGATGCTTGGCGCAAATCCCGGAGGCGATCGCCTTTTTCTAGTTCCTCTGGTTCTCGCAATAATTTCAAAATGCCGTGGGGATTGTGGGGCACTGGCTGACCCGCAGCGGCGAGTTCTTTTAAAAGCTCAGGAAAGCGTTCCATACTGCGGCGGCGTAATGTCCAGGCCCGTCCCTTCGTTTTGCGGCTGATGATGCCCATCAGTACCCCCAGGGCCGCCCCCGTTGACCCACTGGCCGGTTGACTTGTATCTAAAACCGTAATCTCGAACTGATTCAATCGGCTCAACTCATAGGCGATCGCCGCCCCAACGACCCCTGCTCCTAAAATTACAACCCGTTTCACCATGGCTTAATCCCTGACCTTGGCAATGACCGTGCGGTGACGGACGGTATTTTCTTGGATGAAGGGGGCCTCAAACCCAGCCCGCTGCAACTCCTCGGCCACATCCAGGCTGAAATACTGATCCAAATAGGGTTCTGTACTTTTGAGCAACGTCAAAATATAGGGGGGCATTTTTTCATAAACTTCCGCCTGGGGATTCATATCCATCATCGCAAAATAGCCACCCGGTTTGAGGAGTCGTTTCGCTTCCCGGAAAATGGCGATCGCCGCTGTCTGGGGCAGCTCATGGAAAATCAAAGAACAGGACACCAAATCAAACGATTGCCCAGGCAGTTTGGTATCCTCTCCAGGAGCATGGCACCAGGTAAAACGATCACCCAGGTTTGCGGTGCGATACTTGGCTACGGCTAGAAAATAGGGCGACAGATCTACTCCCGTCAATTGTGCCTGGGGGAAAACCTGCTGCAATGCTTCCGTACTCATGCCCACACTGCAGCCAATATCGACAATTTTTTCAGGGGTAATATCAATGTTAAATTTCAGAATTTGGTGGTAGCTATCCCGCAGCAACGCATCCCCTTGGACGTTCGGTTCACCAAACAAGGTTGAATGGACAGAATAGGCTGCCGATTCGACCTCTAGGGCCGGCTCCCAACCCAAATTTCCAGCCTCATAGGCATGGAATGAGCGCAGATAATATTCGGGATACTCTAAATCCGGATTTTCAACCGCCGCGAGATCCCCCTGCCAATCCCGTTTTTGTAGGGTCGCCACAGTTTCCCGCCAGGGCACCCCTAACCTTTCGGCCCGCTGAATCATCATCGCCCGGGCGCGGTTTTTCGCCAGGGCAGCGATCGGTCGAATTGCCAAAAGGCCGTTGACTAGCTTGACACGAAAATCGGTGGGTTGGCGAGAAGAGCTTACGGTCATCGTCGGCATAAATTACAACAGGGTTTGCAGGCGTTACTTATTTTACAGTTGATCATCCCCAGGGACTTTTTGGGGGCGATCGCCCCCGTGATTCACACCATTGGCCCCTAGCGCTCTCCCTAAGCTCTCCGGCTACCCACCATGTACAGTCTGATAAATAAAAGCTAAAGTGGGGGGTGAGCAGTAAATATTTTCGGACTAAGGAATGATTTTTAACTCTGACTTCTTTTCCGCCGACGTTGACGAACAAGCCGCAAACAATTTAATGGAATACTTGCAACAGCAAAATCCGGACGTACTTGCACGGGTGGCCCAGTCCGCTAGCTCGGAGATAAAAGATATCATCGCCCACAATGTCAGAGGCTTAATCGGTGTCTTACCCCCAGATGATTTTCAAGTGAGCATTACCACCGACCGCGAAAATCTAGCAAATCTCCTAGCGTCCGCCATGATGACGGGTTATTTCCTCGGCCAGATGGAACAACGCATGAACCTAGAATCTAGCCTCGTTGAATCTGGCTCCCTCCATGCGGACTTGGACTTTGAATAGTCTCCCTGTAAAACACAGAAAATAGTCGCTTTCTGAAATTTGCCCAAAAAAAAGATGGTCTCTAGACCACCTCAAATTACCAGTTAAGTTAGTTGATTCTGGTTAACAAGGGAAACTTTTCCCTTATTTTTTATGCCTTAAACCAGATTGAGTTTTTTGCGGGCTGCCTCTACCCGTTCCTCGGCATTAGTTTGTACTGCGTCAAACTGCTCGATCACTTCACCGGGGAATTTTTCGAGGGCCTGTAGGGACAGGGAAATGCGATTATTGCTTTCTTCGATGTCTGTGATCAGCACCCGCACCGTTTGGCCAATGCTAAAGAGGGCTTCGATTTGCTCAACGGGCTTGGCACTAATTTGACTGCGGTGGAGGAGTCCGGTCATGCCATCGAGTTCGACGAAAACGCCGTAGGGTTTGATATTCACCACGGTGCCACTGACTAAAGCACCAATTGACAGGCGACGCATCACTTCGGCTTGGGCAGCATAGCGTTGGGACAGCACTAATTTGCGACGTTCTTGGTCAAACTCCAGGAAATTAACCGTTAGGAGTTGACCCATTAGATCATCGACATTTTTATCGACTAGGTGAGAGTTAGGAATAAAGCCCCGCAGTCCTTGAACATCGCCAGTGACGCCGCCCCGGTTACTACCTGTGACGCGCATTTGGACGGAGTTGCCTGCTTCGGCAGCTTGGGCGAGATCTTCCCAAACCCGTTGTTCGGCTAATTTGCGGCGGGACAGGGTAACTTGGCCATCGGCATTTTGGCCCCGGACAATCAAAAATTCAACGTTTTCGCCCACGGGCAGAGCCGTATGGGCATCTGTCTCGCCTACCAGGAGTGCATCCCGGAGGGGAGAAAACCCAGGTGATTTTCCACCAATATCCACGAGGACGCCATCGGATAGATGTTCAAAAATTTTTCCTGTGACCACTTGCCCCTGTTCGAAATGGTAGTCATGTTCGGTGAGGGCATGCTCAAAGTCGTCCATGGAAAAGGCGATCGCGGGATTAGGCTCTGCAGTCATTGTGAATAAATGTCTGATACGAAAAAAGATTGGAATAGGCTTAATCCTATCGTACTCCGGTTCTTTCTTCGCGTCAGGGTCAGAAGCTAGGCAGGCTCAGGTGAGATTGGACACGGTTCGTAAAAGTTTTGGTCGGCCTGGAGCATTGCTGTAAATTTTTCGGCGGGCACCGGCGGACTAAACAAAAATCCCTGGATCTCGTCACAATGTTGCGTCTTGAGGAATTCTAATTCGGCCATGGTTTCAACCCCCTCAGCGACGGTGGTTAGTTCGAGCTGCTTGGCCATCATGATGATGTGTTTGACGATGGTGGAGTTGGTAATGTTGTGGGCGACGTTTCGGACAAAACAGCGGTCAATTTTGAGAATATCAAAGGGGAAGTTTTGGAGGTAACTCAGGGAAGAATAGCCCGTCCCAAAGTCATCGATGGCAATGGGAAAACCGGAATTTTTTAGGGCTTGCAGATGGGCGATCGCCAATTCCACATCTGAAATCAAAATACTTTCGGTCACTTCCAACTCAATTTGGGCCGGATTAACCCCATACTGCTGGGTGATTTCAACTAGATTTTCGACCAGTTGCCCTTGGTAAAACTGTCGCCCAGAAAGATTAACAGCGATTTTAGGAAACGCAATTCCCTCTTGCATCCATTGTTGGGCCTGGCGACAGGCCGCCCGAAAGACCCATTCACCAATGCTAGTGATCAAACCATTTTTCTCAGCGAGGGGAATAAATTTAGCCGGTGAAACCATGCCTAAGGTGGGGTGAAACCAGCGAATAAGGGCTTCTGCACCGACAATTTTGCCAGTCGTGGTACTAATTTTGGGTTGGTAGTACAGGGTCAGTTGATTTTCTTGGATCGCGTCGTAGAGATCCGCATCGAGCAGCAGATTTTGGTGATTGGCATTAATTTGCGCTTCTTGGAAATGGAAATAATAGTTCGTGCTGCCCCGTTGACGCGCCGTTTCCATTGCTTCTTTTGCTTGGTTGAGATACTTATCAAAGTTGTATTCTCGGTAGGGCATGGTGATCATCCCGATATACCAATTGATCAAGATCTTTTGTCCATTGACCGTCAGGGGACTGCCAAAGGCTTCTAGAATCTGCTCTGCCATTTGATTGAGCTCGGCCTCATTCACCGTGCAACTGGGGGGATAAATCACCACAAAATCTGTGTAATTTAAACAGGCTAAATAGGCATCTTCGGCCACCACCGTCACCAACTGGCGCACAATATGTTTGAGAACAGCATTGCCAAATTGATATCCGAAAAGTTCGTTGATTTTTTCAAACCGATCAACGCTCAGGTAAAAAATAGGAATTTGCCACGACTCATGGGGTTTGAGTTGCTGATGAACGAACGGTTCCCACTGCTTGAGGAGGCGATTGAGGTCATCCCGGAGGGCGAGTTGGTTGGGAAGCTGGGTAATGGGATCGTGGGTGACGGCGTAGTTAATTTGTTGGCGATCGCCAGCCTGTTTTTTCTGCTGGAAATAGCCTTGCCAAGAACGATGTTTCCGCAAACGCGTTTTGATGGCATCAAGTAATTCGTAGGTTGTAAAGGGTTTCGTGAGGTAGTCGTCGGCCCCCAAATTCATCCCTTGGCGAATGTTTTCCTTTGTGCCTTTAGCCGTTAAAAAAATAAACGGGATCGTTTCGGTTTCCGGATCCGCTTGGAGAATTTCTAAGACGCCATAACCGTCCATGCCCGGCATCATAATGTCACAAATAATTAAATCGGGACGATTCTCGATGGCGATCCCGACGCCAATTTGTCCATTTTCTGCTTCTAGCACCTGATAGTCTTCGGCGATGAGCAGCGTGACGATTAGCTCTCGGATCGAATCTTCGTCTTCAATGACGAGAATGGTGGGGGAAAGTGAGGAGGCAACCATAGTAGATGTTTCTCATGGGACTTGTGCGTCAGTCATGGATTACTCACGAAAGAGCAGGGAATATTAACGCGGAATGTGGTGCCAGAATTCACGAGACTTGCGACCATAATCGTACCATCGTGCAAGTCAATGTAACGTTTCACAATGTGTAGTCCTAAACCTGTGCCTGGAATTTTGCCGACATTTTGCGCCCGGTGAAAGGGTTCAAATAAATGTGGTAAATCGGCTTGGGGAATGCCAATCCCCCGGTCAGTGATGGTGATACTCACTTGTTGATCGCCACAACGAACCGCTAGACTGACGGCTTCACCGGGAAAGGAGTATTTGAGGGCGTTCGAGAGTAAATTAGACAAAATATGGCGGATAATCTTGGCATCTAGGATAGGTAAAAGGCGGCGATCGCCTTTGTATTTGGGCGTGAAATCAAACCGGATCGGGTGGGTATGGCCAAACACCACCTGTAACTCTTCGATGATGTCCTGGCATAGCCCTTCCAAATGCACGGGCGCTGGCTCTAGGGTGAGTTGCCCCGCATCAACGCGGCTGACCGAAAGCACATCATCAACTAGGGTTTGGAGCCGTTGGGCCGCCCCCTTAATTCGCTGTAGATGCCGCTGTTGGGCTTCTGGGTTAAATTTGTGGGCGTATTGTTCGAGGAGTTCCGTAAAGCCCAAAATCGAGGTCAAAGGGGTGCGGAATTCATGGGAGGCAATGTCAATGAAACGGGTTTTCAGTTGATTCAGTTCTTTTTCGCGCATCAGGGCATTGTGCATATCTAGCTCTACCTGTTTGCGATCGCTAATGTCACGCATCACCCCAATCACCCAAAATTGACCCGACTCTTGGTCCGCAAGATCCTTCGGCACTCCTCGGTCTTGGATCCAAACATAGGAGCCGTCACGGTGCTGAAACCGATAGTCCAACTCGTAGGCTTGCTGTTGGGCAAAGGCTTGTTCGAGGATGGCCAAAACTTTGGTTTGGTCTTCTGGATAGAGTCGCTCCAGCCAAGTTTGACAGTCGTTGCCCATTTCCGCCGCAGAATACCCCAAAACCCGCGTAAAATCTCCGTACCAAACCATTGCACCTGAGGCTAGACAGCGTTCGTAGACGATGTCACCAAGGGCTTGAATTAGAGCGGGATTATATTGCATGGGCAAGCTGCGGTAGGACGCACGTGGCGGAAAAGGAAAATCAGGCTAAGGATGATGAGGGACGGCCGATCACTAAACGGCAATCAAGTTTGAAAAGTTCGATCAAAAAGCCCATGAAAATTAGTGTAATACTGATTAAATAAACTCATTTGTGCTTTGCAACTAAGCTTTAAGGTTGGGCAATGGTGATGGTACGGGATACAAATTTTTGGGAAGAAAAATATCAAATGGCTCAACACCGTTGGGATCTGGGCCAAGCAGCACCACCGCTTCAGGATTTTTTAGCAAAGACATCGGCATCGCCCCAAGGGGAATGGGGGGTTTTGGGTTGTGGTCAGGGCCATGATGCTGTGTTTTTGGCAAAACAGGGATTCTCGGTAACGGGGGTTGATTTTGCTCCATCGGCGATCGCCGCCGCGAAAGCCTTAAGTCAAGATCATGGTGTTACCCTTACTTTACTCGAAGAAGATATTTTTGATCTCAAAAAAAGTCATAAAAGTCACTTCGACTATTTATTTGAGCATACCTGCTTCTGTGCGATCGCCCCAGAGCAGCGCCCCGATTACGTTACCCTCGCGGCGACAATCCTCAAACCAGGCGCTAAACTCTACGGCATTTTCTATACCCATAGCAAACCGGGAGGCCCGCCCTTTGGCACAACCCCCCAGGAATTAAGGCAGTTATTTTCCCCACAATTCAACATTCTTGCCCTGGATCCGATTCAAAACTCTGTGCCGAGTCGGCAAGGGGATGAACATTGGGGCGTCTTCCAGAAAAAATAGGCGATCGCCCAGGCGTCGCTTTAGTGCATCACCATGCCGCCATCAACATTAAACGTTTGACCAGTAATGTAAGCAGCGGCAGGATCAGCGGCGAGGAAACGGATCATCCCGGCAATTTCTTCCGGTTGACCATAGCGGCCCAGGGGAATGTACTTGAGAATTTCATCGGCTTCGAGGCCTTCGGTCATGTCAGTGGCGATAAACCCAGGGGCCACAGCATTGACGACAATATTCCGACTGGCCAGTTCTTTGGCGACAGTCTTCGTAAAACCAATGACCCCGGCTTTGGCGGCACTGTAGTTTGCTTGACCAGGGTTCCCCATCAGACCGGCGACGGAAGTGATGTTAATGATCCGGCCCCGCCGTTTTTTCATCATCGGTTTGGTGACGGCTTTGGTGCAGAGAAAGACGCCCGTGAGGTTGAGGTCAATAACGGCCTGCCAGGCATCGAGCTTCATGCGCATCAGCAGGGTATCTTTTGTGATCCCGGCGTTGTTGACGAGGATATCGATCTGGCCCCATTGGGCGAGGGTTTTTTCGATGAGATCGTTGACTTGATCTTCCTGGGACACATCGGCTTGGAGGGCGATCGCCTCTCCTCCGGCAGCCTGAATCTCAGCGACCAATGCTTCGGCGGCGGCACTGGAACGGGCGTAGTTGATCACCACCTTGGCACCTTCTGTGGCGAGGGCGATCGCCGTGGCTTTACCGATCCCCCGAGAGGCCCCGGTGACGATGGCCACTTGATCCTTCAAACGTTGTTGCGCGGCGGGTAAAAGCTCCATTGCCTATCTCTCCAAAAGTCTTTGCGTTTTGATGACTGGGTTATCATAGGAGTTAGGGTCGTGCGATCGCAACAATTCCCCTAGCAATCCCGTTTCGGAGCTATTTTCCATGGCTGTCAAAAAACAATTTTCCAGTTTTGAAGCAATGTTACAGGCCGCTGAAAAGCCTGTTTTGGTTGATTTTTATGCAACCTGGTGTGGCCCCTGCCAAATTATGGGAAAAACCCTCGAAGAAATCAGTCCTCAAATGGCTAATGAAATTCAAATCGTTAAAGTAGATGGCGATCGCTATCCCGCCCTTGCCTCCCACCATGGCGTCCATGCCTATCCCACCCTCGTGCTCTATAACAAAGGACAGTTAGTTTCTCGCATCGAAGGGGCCGTTGCTGCGCCACAACTGATGCAACAAATCCGCCGCGCCCTTCAAAATTAAGCCCTCAACATCCCCCCTCTGGTTACGGACTGAACAATTCCTACAAAAAATATTCAACCTAAATCCCAGGGAATATTTACATTTCTTGACCCAGCCGGGTCTTTTTTTGTGAGCAAAAAATCACATCGTAAATTTATGAGAAGAAAGGCTTTTTTCCCCTTCCATTGAGGTTTCGATTTACGTTACAGTCAGGAATAAGAAAATCAAATAAAGTCACAGGAAAATTTTTCGCCAGTGATCCAGAAATTGGGGAATTTTTTGGGGCAATATCGAGATTTTTGGCAGTTGATAGAGATTTAGGGAGCGCAATATGGTGTGGCAAAAGTTAAGAAAATTCGCAGGTCATTTCGTGGCGCGGCCAGTGGCGCTGCTGCTGGGTTTAGGTCTAACGGCGATCGCCCCGAATTTAGCCCAGGGGGCAACCCTCGAACACCGTGCCCTGAGTCGGAGTGAAAACTTCTTTGCGTCCCTAAATACCCGCTTAATTGCCCAGCAACAAAGCGCCATTTTCGTTTATGGAACATCTCCCGTTGCCCAACAATTAGGCCAAGATTACATGGTGCTCCAGGTAAATGGGAACAACCGAGTGCAAGGGGTCTTTTATCAAGTAAATTCGGAATATGCTTGTTTTTCGGGCGCGATTAACAACGGCAAGTTAGATTTAGCTGTCCTCGATCCCTACGAGCAGGTGGCCTACGATTATCAACTGGACTATGTGGCCAAGGGGTTTGTCGCGAATGGTGGCGATCGCCCGACGTTGCAGATGGTTCCGGCAGGCTTCCAGCCGATCAATGTTCCTAGTGAGCTAGATTATGCTCTACTCAAGGAATGCGCAGACTTCCAAGCGCCAACGAAGGCAGTCGTTGATATCTAACGAACTTTTGAATCTTAAGACCAGTCCCCCTAGATGAAAAAATTTAGGGGGATTTTTGATCGAGAAATTGGGCGGAGCTTAATCCTTGAGCAGTAGATAGTATAGATTTCCTGGATCGTTGACGAGACCGGCACGGGTTTGGGTGTTTGGCCCTGTGCCGAGGAAAATATCAACCCGTCCGGCTCCTTTGATGGCACTGCCCGTATCTTGATCCAGGACATAACGACTGACGGGGAGTTTTAACCAATCTCCATTGGCTCGCTGGTAGGGGAGTTGGGTGGCAATAAAGGCGATCGCCCCTGGGGGAAAAATGCTTTTGTCGGTGGCGATCGACCGCTCTGACAATACAGGCACCCCAATGCTGCCGATGGGAGGTGAGCCGAAGGTTTCCCGGAAAAAGATAAAGCGATTATTGCGGGGGATATAAGTACTTAGCGCTGCGGGGTTAGCCTCAAAATAGTCAATTAATTTGGGGAGGCTCAATTCCTCTGGCTGAAAAATCCCTTCATTGATCAGTTCTTTGCCGAGGCTGACATATTCATAATCAGTGCTGCCATCAAAACCAATGGTCATGGTACGGCCATTGGTCAATTGCAACCGTGCAGACCCTTGCACTTGAATCAGGTAGGCTTCGAGGCGACTTTTTAGCCAAACCAATTCATACCCCTGCAAGGGACTATTGCTAGGGGGAATCCCATCACGGCCTTCTAAGGCAACGCGACTGGGGTGGGGTTGCGACCAATTTTCAAAACCGGGGGGCTGACGATAAAGGGGATATTGAAATTCGTTGGTTTTGACAGGGCTGGCGACGTAGGCCGGTTCAAAGTAGGCGGTGAAGTCCACCTGGCCCATACCATCTTTGCCCACAGACTGATAGAAGACAAATTCTTGCTGGATCGCTTGATGTAGTTGGCGGGGGTCGGGATACTGTTGCACCAATTGCCGAAACCGTACCAGCGATCGCCGCACTTTTTCTCGACTGAATCCGGGGACTTGTACCGCTGCGTAATCTTCTTGAGCGGTATTGGTATCGATATAACGCAGGCTATGGTCAATGGCATTTAGTAACTTTTGGCGTTCTTGGTTTTGCCACAGACCGTAATCCGGCAAGGCGATCGCCCCTGGATTTGTGGTCGGTTGGAGCACCTGGGTGAGGCCCGGCTGACTGACCAAACTGGCTAAGGCTCCCAGGGTTGCAATGGTTAAACCTGACCAAAAAATTTTCATAACATTTCCTTTCCTTAGACGCCCCACAAAGTTTTGTCATTGTAACTTGAACCCTAGAAATCTCCCCCCAGTGCCTTGGGCCATGGGCGATCGACAGCCTATCTTTTTCATAAAAAAAACTTATCCAATTCATCAAAAAGATAGTTTTCCCAATGGAGACAATTGGTAGGGGGCTATGGTTAGATATTAATCAATACAAAATAAATTTTATATAGACATAAAACTATGCTGCTGTTGTGCTAACAAGTTTAACAACAATCAGCAGGCCGATCCGGGGATCCTTTATGGTTTGTCTAGTAGCTTTGCTCACTATTGATTTGAAAAATGCGTAACCATGCAGATAACCAACAAAATTCACTTTAGGAATATCCGAGGCGATATTTTTGGCGGGCTAACGGCGGCGGTCATTGCGCTGCCCATGGCCCTAGCTTTCGGGGTGGCATCCGGTGCGGGGGCCGAAGCCGGTCTCTGGGGTGCTGTGCTTGTGGGCTTTTTTGCGGCCCTCTTTGGGGGAACGCCGACCCTCATTTCTGAACCCACAGGGCCGATGACGGTGGTTATGACCGCTGTGATTGCCCATTTCACTGCCAGTGCTGCCACCACAGAAGAAGGTTTGGCGATCGCCTTTACCGTCGTGATGATGGCGGGGATTTTCCAAATTATCTTTGGCTCCCTCAAGCTTGGCAAATACGTCACCATGATGCCCTACACCGTTATTTCTGGCTTCATGTCAGGGATTGGGATCATCCTGGTCATTTTGCAGTTAGCCCCCTTCCTGGGACAGGCGAGTCCGGGGGGCGGCGTCATCGGCACGCTCCAAAATTTACCGACGTTACTCAGTAATATCCAACCGGGCGAAACGGCCTTAGCTTTAGGTACCGTGGGGATCATCTGGTTTATGCCAGAGCGGTTTAAAAAGGTGATTCCGCCCCAATTGGTGGCCCTCGTCCTTGGGACTTTGATCGCCTTTTTCGTCTTTCCGCCAGAGGTGAGCGATCTCCGTCGGATTGGTGAAATTAGAGCCGGATTCCCAGAATTGGTCAGACCGAGCTTCAGTGCGGGGGAATTCCAGAGAATGATTCTCGATGCGGCGGTGTTAGGAATGCTCGGTTGTATCGATGCTCTTTTGACTTCCGTTGTTGCTGATAGCTTGACCCGTACCGAACATAATTCCAACAAAGAATTAATTGGTCAGGGTCTAGGGAACCTCTTTTCTGGGTTGTTTGGGGGGATTGCCGGGGCTGGGGCCACCATGGGGACTGTGGTTAACATCCAGTCCGGTGGTCGATCCGCACTGTCTGGCTTGGTGCGGGCCTTCGTCCTTCTGGTGGTGATCCTTGGGGCCGCAAGTTTGACGGCAACTATTCCTCTCGCTGTATTGGCTGGAATTGCCTTCAAGGTCGGGGTTGACATCATTGACTGGAGTTTCCTGAAACGGGCCCACGAAATCTCCCCCAAAGGAGCCTTCATTATGTACGGCGTCATTCTGTTGACTGTCTTGGTTGACTTGATTGTTGCCGTGGGTGTGGGGGTCTTCGTGGCCAATGTGCTCACCATCGAACGGATGAGTAATCTCCAGTCCGAAAAAGTCCAGACGGTTAGTGATGCTGACGATAATATTCGCCTGACTGCCACCGAAAAACGTTGGTTGGATGAAGGCCAAGGCCGTGTTCTTTTATTCCAACTCAGTGGGCCGATGATCTTTGGGGTCGCGAAGGCGATCGCCAGAGAACACAATGCGATGGGTGATTGCGACGCCCTCGTCTTTGATATCGGTGAAGTGCCCCACATGGGGGTTACCGCTTCCCTCGCTTTGGAAAATGCCATTGAAGAGGCCCTCGACAAAGATCGTCAAGTTTATATCGTCGGTGCTGCGGGCCAAACTCGCCGCCGTCTGGAAAAACTCAAACTCTTTAAGCGACTCCCCCCCGATAAATGCCTAATGTCGCGGGAAGAGGCCTTAAAAAATGCCGTGCTCGGAATCTATCCCCATCTGGCAGATGGTGTTGCGGCCCCCAGTTCAGAGATGGGTTAAAGCCCTGATCTGCTGTAGGCCACTCTGGCTATCTGAATCCAACTTGCTGGCTTGTCTGAGTTCGGTACGGTTGGCAGATAGCCCTCCTCCTGGCGCGACAAAACCGATCCTTCTTTCACTTTTGTCCCATAGCTGCAACATTCGCAATCGCTTTCTACCAAAACGTTTGAGGCAAAATTCTATGCTATGTCCCACAATACTTCCCGGCAGTTTGCCAGGATTTACAGACTTCCTTCCTTCCCCGTCCCTGGCGACGACCCCAGAGGCTGACTACGGTTCATTTGTGTTAACTGGCGTTTTAATGACCCTGGTGGTGATCTATGCCATGAGTAAGTTGGGGGGAGAACTCTCCAAGCGAGTCGGTTTGCCCCCTGTGCTAGGGGAACTGGTCGGGGGCGTCCTAGTTGGGGTCTCTGCTTTACATTTGATTGTCTTTCCGGAAACAGGAGCAACGGCGGCCGACTCAAGCTTAATGTTGTTTTTGCAGCAGCTTGGTGGTTTAGATGGCACTGCCCTTGAGCATATTTTTGCCAGCCAAAGTGAAGTGATCTCAGTCCTGGCAGAGCTCGGAGTCATTGTGCTGTTATTCGAAATTGGCCTCGAATCAGACCTCCGAGAGCTGAGTAAGGTGGGTTCCCAGGCTGCGGTCGTCGCAGTTGTCGGGGTGGTGGCACCATTCCTCCTGGGGACGGTCGGTCTCGTAACCTTGTTCCATACCCCGGTTATCCCCGCTATTTTTGCTGGGGCAGCCCTCACGGCCACGAGTATTGGGATTACCTCTAAGGTGTTGTCGGACTTGGGCCAGTTAAAGTCTACCGAAGGCAAAATTATCGTTGGTGCTGCGGTGATTGACGATGTGCTGGGGATTATTGTTTTAGCAGTGGTCGCGAGTTTGGCCAAGACTGGGGAAGTGGATCTCCTAAATGTGGTCTATCTGATTATTGGTGCCAGTGCTTTTCTGTTGGGCTCAATCCTGCTCGGTAAGTTCTTTAACCAAGGTTTTGAGGCGATCGCCGCCAAATTAAAAACCCGTGGCGCGTTGTTGATTCCGGCCTTTGCCTTTGCGTTGGTAATGGCGATTATTGCGAACTTGATCCATTTGGAAGCCATTTTAGGGGCCTTTGCGGCTGGTCTGGTGTTGGATGAAACGGATCTCCGTAAAGAGTTAGACCGTCAGGTGATGCCCATTGCCGACTTTTTAGTGCCCATCTTTTTTGTCACCGTGGGGGCAAAAGCAGACCTCGGTGTTCTCAACCCCTTCGAGTCCGCCAACCGCGCCGGATTAGTGATTGCAGCTTTCTTGATCGTTGTGGCGATCGTCGGGAAGGTAATCACGGGCTGGGCTGTCTTTGGTCAGCCGGGAGTGAATCGTTTGGCCATTGGTTTTGGCATGATTCCCCGGGGGGAAGTGGGCCTGGTTTTTGCGGGCATCGGTTCTGCCAGCGGTGTGTTGGATAAGCCCCTAGAAGCGGCCATTATTGTGATGGTAATCTTGACGACTTTCTTGGCACCGCCCTTACTCCAGGCTGTTTTGAACAAGCCCCAGGATCCGGATGTCCCCGCAGAGCGGGAGGCCCTCGAGAAAATGTCGGTGTAGGAAATCATTGATTGGGGATTGCCATGCTGGTAATCCCTTAACTCGGACGGAGGGAATGCAGCCATGTCTATGTCTATACTCGAAGCCTGTGTATTTGCGGTGATCTTTATTGGGTTTTTCGGCATCATCTTCAAAAAAAATTTGATTATGAAAATCCTGGCGATGGATGTGATGAGTACCGGGGTGATTGCGTATTACATTCTTGTGGCGGCCCGGGGGGGGATTTTTGCCCCCATTGTGGATGCTGAACAGAAGGCGATTGCCTATGCTGATCCGGTGCCCCAGGCCGTTATTTTGACGGCGATTGTGATCGGATTTTCGATTCAAGCTTTGATGCTCGTGGGCGTGATGAAGTTGTCACGGGATAATCCGACCTTAGAAACCAGCGAAATCGAGAAAAGCCATACGCCATGATCGACGACATCACAATTATTTGGATTTTGTTGCCGTTTGTGGTGGGGTTTAGTATTTATCTCTTGCCCCGCTGGAACCGTTATTTTGCCTTGGCGATCGCCGGCCTTTCGGTGGTCTACAGTATTGGTCTGCTTTGGAGTCTAGAGCCTTTTACCCTAGAACTCTTGGACAGCTTCGGCGTCACTCTGATGTTCGATGAACTGAGTGGCTACTTCATTTTGATGAATGGGCTGGTGACGGGGGCTGTACTCCTTTACTGTTTCGATAAACAGAAATCACCGTTTTTCTATACCCAACTGGTAATCCTCCATGGGGCGGTGAATGCGACGTTCTGTTGTGCAGATTTGATCAGTCTGTATGTGGCCCTAGAGTGCATTGGGATTGCCGCATTTTTATTGATCACCTATTCCCGCAGCGATCGCTCCCTCTGGGTTGGCCTGCGCTATTTATTCATCAGTAATACCGCGATGTTGTTTTATCTCATCGGTGCGGTATTGGTCTACCAGGCGAGTTATTCCTTTGCTTTTTCGGGTTTGGCGGTGGCCCCCAAGGAGGCGATCGCCTTAATCTTCTTAGGCTTGCTCACCAAGGGGGGCATTTTTGTCTCTGGTCTGTGGCTCCCCCTCACCCATGGGGAATCAGAAACCCCCGTATCCGCCCTTTTATCAGGGGTCGTGGTTAAAGCTGGCGTTTTTCCCTTGGCCCGGTGTGCCCTACTCGTGCCGGAGCTTGATCCTATCGTGCGTTTATTTGGTGTGGGGACAGCCTTATTGGGGGTTGCCTATGCTGTTTTTGAAAAGGACACCAAGCGGATGTTAGCTTTTCATACCGTTTCCCAATTGGGCTTTGTGTTGGCGGCGCCGGCAGTGGGGGGGTTTTATGCCCTCACCCATGGCCTCGTTAAAGGTGCTCTCTTTCTCACGGCGGGACAGTTACTCAGTCGCAACTTTAAGGTTTTGCGCGAACAGTCGATTCCCCGGGCGTACTGGTGGGTCTTGGTGCTGGCCTGTGCCTCGATCTCTGGACTGCCCTTTTTGGCGGGCTACAGTTCTAAAATTTTGACGATGAAAAATATCCTGCCTTGGCAAAGCTTTGCCCTCAATGTGGCGGCGGTGGGGACAGCGATTTCCTTTGCGAAATTTATTTTCCTGCCGAAAAAAACAGACCCCAGTCTCAAAATTTTGCCAAATTTTTATGGTGCGATTGTGCTGCTCCTCGGGGGATTGTTTGTGACCAATAGTTTTTACCTGGAAGCTTATCAACCCAGTAATATCCTCAAGGCTTTAGTGACCATCGGCATCGGTTGGCTGGCCTATGGGCTGATTTTCCAGCGGATTACCGTCAAGTTGCCCCGGGTGGTAGAGCAATTTGAACATCTCGTGGGTGTGATGAGTCTCGTGTTGACGGGTTTGTTTTGGCTGGTGTTGGCATAGGACAACTCTAAGGGGTCGTTAATTTAGGGAGGGCGATAACCATGAATGAATTGACCATTGGCTGGGTGATTTTTCCCTTTGTTGTGGGTTTTAGTATTTATCTATTACCCAAAATTGATCGTTATCTGGCGATTTTCGTTTCTATTTGTTCGCTGATCTTTGGCCTTGTTCAAATTTTTCAGCCGGAACCCTACAGCCTCAAGCTCCTGGGGATGTACGGGGTGGATCTGTTGGTGGATGACCAAAGCGGCTATTTTATTTTGACCAATGCGGCGGTGGCGATCACCGTGACGCTTTACTGCTGGAAAAGCGCCAAGAGTGCCTTTTTCTTTACCCAGTTGGTGGTTTTACAAGGGGCCCTCAATGCTGTTTTTGTCTGCGCCGATCTGATTAGTCTCTATGTTGCCCTGGAGGCCATTAGCATCGCGGCTTTTCTGTTGATAACCTACCAGCGCACCGACCGTTCCATTTGGATTGGTCTCAGGTATTTATTCCTCAGCAATACGGCGATGCTGTTCTATCTCATTGGGGCAGTACTGGTTTACCAAGCGACCAAATCCTTTGCCTTTGCGGGTCTGGCTGAAGCGCCCAGTGAGGCGATCGCCCTGATTTTTCTCGGCTTACTCACCAAGGGTGGCGTTTTTGTGTCGGGACTCTGGTTGCCCTTGACCCACTCCGAAGCAGAAACCCCCGTATCGGCCATGTTGTCTGGTGTTGTGGTTAAAGCGGGGATCTTTCCCCTCCTGCGTTGCGGCATTTTGGTGCCAGACCTGGATCTGTGGCTGAGACTATTCGGGATGGCCACCGCCTTGCTGGGGATTACCTTTGCCATTCTCGAAACCGATGCCAAACGTTTACTGGCCTTTAGTACCATCTCAAAATTGGGATTATTGCTCTCGGCACCGGCGGTGGCGGGTTTGGCAGCCCTCTCCCATGGTTTAGTGAAATCTTCTTTATTTTTGATGGCGGGTCAATTGCCCACCCGTAATTTTCAGGAACTCCGTCAAACCAAAATTGCTCGCAGCCTGTGGATTCCCTTGGCGATCGCCTGCCTGTCGATGGTGGGCATGCCGTTACTGGTTGGGTTTAGCTCGAAAGCCTTACTGCTGAAAAATATTGCGCCTTGGCAGGAAATCGGCTTAAACATTGCCGCCGTGGGTACAGCCCTGGCCTTCGCCAAATTCCTGTTTATTTCCCAGGATGCCGCGACGAAATTTACCGCTAAAAGCGCGACGTTTTGGGGGGCGATCGCCTTTTTATTCAGTGGTGTCGTCCTCGCCAATGGTTTTTATCTCGAGGCCTATCAACTGGACAATATCCCTAAGGCCTTAATCAAAATTGCCATTGGTTGGGCGTTGTACTGGCTCATTATGAAGCGCATCGAGCTCAAGCTTCCCCGGATCTTCGAGGCGTTTGAGCAGTTGATCGGCGCCATGAGCGTTGTCTTAACTGGATTATTTTGGATGGTGACCCTATGATCGGCATTCTCGATATTTTTCTAATTTTAATGATCTGGTTTCTGCTCACAGCAGACCTGAGTGCAGCCAATATTCTCATCGGCGTGATCATTGCAATCTTGATGCCCGGCAAACGCTTTGATGGGGCTCAGATTAAAGATTGGCTCCATGTGTTTTGGGAAATTTTGATTGCCATTCCCCAGGCCTATTTCGAAGCCTTTGAAATGATTTTTCGCCCCCATCTCTATGAAACAGTCACCATGGAGCGGGTGAAACCAAATCGGACTCCAGGCTTAATTTTTCTCGATATTTTTCTAATTACCTTTACCCCCAAAACGATTGTGCTGCATTACCACAAAGACGGTTGGTATGAAGTCCACCGTGTGCAAAGGAGGAAACAGAAATGACTTGGATTTTTGGTGCGATGATCGGCGCGTTACTGCTCCCGATTTATGAGGCGATACAGGATGAAGATATTTGGCAAAAGCTCCTGGCCTTCGCCAGCATTGCGAGTAAAACCTCGGTGATGATTTTGGTGATTTCGGTGCTGCGGGATGACTGGACAGTCGGGGTGGTCGGTGTCCTAATTTTGTGCGTCGGTAATGCGGCGTTAATGCTACTAGCTCACATTTTGAGGCGGGTGAATTTACCATGAGCACTTTTATCAATATCCTCAGCTACGGCTGCATCATCGTGGGGGTGATTTTCTGGTTTTGGGGCACTGCTCCCCTGCTGGGTAATCGTTCTGTACTGTTTAAATTACATACTTTGTCGGTCTCTGACACCTTGGGGTCGATGGCGATTATGGCGGGGCTACTGCTAAAAATCCCCCGGGAATGGCCCCTACTGATTTTGGCAATTATTGCCCTAGCGATTTGGAATACGGTGCTGGGGTATGTGTTGGCCTATTGTTCGAGTCGTGGAGGTGGTGATGAGCGGATCTAATTTTGACTGGTTTGTGGGGGCGATCGCCTTGTTATTACCGGTGACGGCGGGATTATTGGTCGCCCAAAAAAATCCCTACTATGCGCTGGTGATTCGGGGGATCCTGGGGGCGATCGCCGCGCTCCTGTACGCGATGTTCGGGGCGGCAGATGTGGCCTTAACCGAAGCGTTGGTGGGGACGATGCTGTCCATTACCCTGTATGCAGTGGCCGTGCGTTCCTCAATGAGTCTGCGTTTGGGGGTTTTGGCCACTGGCACGGATACGGTTAATCTCATCCAAAAAGTCAACCCGCTGCTCAAGCAGGTGATAGGCAAATATCATTTACGCCTGGAACCAGTGGTTTTTGAAGATACCCAAGCCCTGGAGCAAGCCCTGGAGCAGAAAGATGTGCACTGTATTTTGCAGGTGGATGGCCATGGGCAACTTCATGTCCTGAAAACCCGTGTGCCGCGCCTCTATGAAATTTTTAAAACCTCGGCCTTGACGGACGTGATCGAACTGCAACTGCTGGAGCTAAAGCCTAGCGCTGATGTTGTTGGGCCGCCATCGCCGCAATCCCTTATGGAGAATCATCAATCATGAAGTGGGTTTACCTTGCGTTTGGTATTTCTTTATTTGTGAAAATGCTCGTTTTCCCGAATTTTGCCATGGAAGGGGAGATTGGGGCGATCGCCGAAGTGGTGGCCGCCGAAGCGGGTGTCCCCAATGCCGTGTCGGGGATTATTTTGCGCAATCGCCTCTACGACACCGGCTTTGAAGTGATGGTCTTTACCCTGGCGATCATGGGTGTGCGTTTTTTGCTGGCCGACGAACATCCCTCGAAGGAAGTCAAACAATTTACCGATTCCCCCTCCATTGTCCTGGCGCGGTTGGGGGCGACCATTGCGGCCCTCATTGGGATTGAGTTGGCCATTCGGGGACACCTCAGCCCTGGTGGTGGTTTTGCCGCTGGTGTGGCGGGGGGGACGGCCATTGGTTTGGTGGCGATCGTCTCTTCACCCCAGTGGATGGATGCCATTTATAAAAAATGGAATGCGGCGATTCTTGAAAAAATTTCGGTGCTGATCTTTTTCCTGTTCGCGGCTTTGTCCCTGATGGGATTCCAGCTACCCTATGGTGAATTTGGCACATTATTTAGTGGCGGTTGGATCACGATCCTCAATATCATCGTGGCGGTCAAGGTTGCCCTGGGCTCCTGGGCGGCGATTCTAATGTTTATTCGCTATCGGGGCTTGCTCTAAGGAGCAGAATCAACGCAATACCGTGGCTTTTTGTTGAGATTCTAGGAAAGTGGCAATCCATTGCTTGAGGTGATAAGTCGCTCGACAGTCATCTTCGTTATAGCGAACAATGGCGTCTAATAATTGGCGATCGCCCGTTTCTAACCACTGGTCATACCAACAGACGGTTTGATCGCCGCTGACCCCCTGTTCGCGCCATTGGTAGCCAAGGCAATTGGCCAGGGCCTTGAGGGAATAACTTTCGACGGGAAACACGAGATATTTGGTCACCCATTGGTGGATATCCATCAGGCGACCCACAATTTTTTGGAGTTGCTGGGGCGGCGTGCCGTATTTTTTTCCCAGGCGATTGAGGGTGTCCCGTTCATAGGGGGAAAAATGGAAAATCGGTGCTTCAGGAAATTGCGTGACAAATTCAACAAATTCTTGCCAAATTTTGCCTTCTTCTTCTAGAGTTTCTGCCACAAAACCGTAAAATTTTTCCCGTTGGTTTTGCTGATCCACGAGATACACCCCTAAAAGATAATCGACATTGCGGTCGGGTTCTGCCTCGATATCAAAAAAAAGTTCGACGGTTCCCTGGGGGATGGGCTGGGTTTTGTTGGGACGATTGATGCGCCAGACGACTTCTTGGTGGACAATGGCCCGCGCTTGTTGTTGGAGTTGCATGGCAATATCCGCCCCCAGGTGTTGGCCCAGGTGTTTGGGAGAGGTTTGGGCGAGGGATTCGAGGGTGTTGACGCCGATGCCCTGGAGGGATTCGTAACGGTTGGGGGTGACGCCGGGTACAAGGGATAAATGGTTATCGGCTTGGGCGATCGCATAGCAATGGTTGTGCCAAGAGCAGAGGTGACAGCGTTGGCGGGAAATAAAAACTTCCGGCTCTAGTTCGGGCAATAGAAGGTTGATGCAGTCAGTGATCGTCTCCTGGAGTTTGTCGGCCCAGAGGTCTACATCGACGCGGTGGGGACGGCGGGCCCGCAAAATGAGTTGGGTTAACCGGGGCGATCGCCCTTGGATAGTTTCTAATAAAAAAGAGTGGAACATTGCCACTAATTTATATTCCGGCTTGGGTTTTTGGCCTAATTTGACACTGACCGGTCGATAATGCCATTTGCCCCAACGGGAAGGGCCTGGCTGCCGGAGCAAAACTGTGGGTTTCCCTACCAGGGTCAACTGTTCAATGGGGGTGCCGGGCCACTGGTCGAAGTGATAGAGCAAGACCCCCCGATAAATGCACTCGACCCCCGCCGCCATTAGTGCTTCTGTTTCGGCGGCACGGGTTTCCCAATCGTCGGCTTCGGGTTCGTGGTAGGGGCGTTGGCCTAAATATTCCTGAATTTGACGTTGGTTTTCTTTGCGTAATTTTTGGAGAAAATCTTTTTCGGATGTCTGCTCAGTGCGATCGCCATAAAGGTCTAAAAAAGCCCGACGTTCACACCGCTTAAAATTCAACAACAGATCATCGCTCAGTAACATGTAGCACTCAGAATAAAAGAATCTCCTTGGAAAATAACATATCCCCCTGACCTCGGGCTGCGTAAATCTTCGCGGACGCTTTAATTGAGGGGAGATTGGTGAAACAACAAGAGCGACAAAAAGAAATCCAACATAAAAATGCCGATCCAGGTTGTCACCACCGCCGAGGTGGCAGAGCGGCCCACCTGTTGTGTACTGCCGACGGTTGTCAGCCCCCAACTGCAGCCGATAATCCCCACCAATAGCCCAAACAAAATCCCTTTGACACCGACATTAATGAGATCCTGGGGTTCCAAAAAAGTCTGTACAGACGTTAAAAAATTAATCGGCGCGAGGTCATAGAACTGATAAGCCGCCCCAGTACCACCAATCACCCCCACCACCAAGGCAAAGACCGTTAAAATCGGCAGCATCAAACAGCAGGCCACCACCCGGGGCATCACCAGATAATCAATGGGATTAGACCGGAGCATATAAAGGGCATCGATCTGTTCGGTGATTTTCATCGAGCCTAATTCCGCTGCAAAGGCAGAACCCACCTGACCCGCAATAATGCTTGCTGTCAAAATCGGCGCCAGTTCCCGACAAAAGGCGATCGCAAACGCCCCCCCGACAAAACTTTCTGCCCCAAAGGTAGTGAGTTCCCGCGCGGTTTGGATCGTGAAGATCATCCCCCCAAAAAAAGCGACCAGAAGCACAGGTACTAACGCCTTCGGCCCTGCCGTTAGCATTTGTTCCGTGATCTGGTCTCGCCGGAGTTTCCCCCGCAGGAGATGCCAGAGTACTTGGCCTAGCATTAAGCCTGCACAGTAAAGTCGATACCAGAGAGTCGGATCGCGTTTTTCCTCGATGGGTTCCATCTACTTTTGGCGATCGCCTTCAATCATTATGCGAATCTGATGTGCGAATCTGACGAACCAACTCCAAGTTCACCCTAGAGTTCGAAATTGAAGCCAGCCTCCTTGAGCCGTTGATATTTCGCCTCATCAAAGGAATAAAGACGCGCTGCCCGGTGGGCAACCCCCGTTTGCAGCTCATCTAATTTAATCAGGAGATCCATTTTAAGGATTTTGCGCCGGAAGTTCCGTTTATCCAGTTGGGTTCCCAAAATCTGCTCATAGAGCTTTTGCAGTTGGGTCAAGGTGAATTTGCGCGGCAGTAGCTCAAAGCCGATGGGTTCATAGCGGAGTTTGCCCTGGAGCCGTTGGGTGGCCACATCAATGATTTGTTGGTGATCAAATGCAACATTGGGCAACTCATCCAGCGAGAACCAAGCCACAGCATCGGCATCTGTCTGGGCGTGAATTGGATGATCCTCTAGGTTAATCAACGCATAATAGGCCACGGTAATGACGCGATCGCGGGGGTCACGATCCGGAGCACCAAAGGTATAGAGCTGCTCTAAAAATATTTCCTCTACGCCGGTTTCTTCCCGGAGTTCACGCATCGCCGCTTCTTCGAGGGATTCATCAAGGCGCACAAAGCCCCCGGGCAAGGCCCATTCTCCTTTAAAGGGTTCAACCCCCCGCTGGATCAGCATCATTTTCAGGGTGTGTGTGGCGTCGAGGCCAAAAACAACACAGTCAACGGTCACGCCCGGTTTTGGATATTCGTAAGTGTAAGACATAGGATTTATTTGTTTTATGGGTTTCTTTTAAAAAGTAGAAGTAATTGTTAGCTCGCTTGGGCCTGGGGAATCAGGTTTTCGCGGTAGACATGGAAGCCCCCCTGTCGGAGTGCCAAGAGGGCCTGGTGATCGTCCTCCACCCAATAGTCCTGCCCAAGACGAATGAAGGTGCGATCGCCCCCCTTCCCGACGATCACGATCACTGGAACTCGTCCCCGCGTCTTCTTATCCCCAGCCTGCTGCGACAAAATTTGCTTCAGTCGTTGCTGACTTTGGGTGTGATGAAGCTCACTAGGAGAGAGGCGAATCATCAACATTCGCACCTCTTCAATGGGTTCGAGATCGTCCACAATCAATTGCGTCCGATCATCTTTTTGTTGCACCTTGCCCCACACAATGACGCGGCTATCAAGCTGCAAGAGTTGTTCGACTTTTTGATAGGTGCGGGGAAAGACAATCCCCTCTACTTGACCCGAAATATCTTCTAGCTGAATAAAGGCCATGGGTTCATTGTTGGCCTTCGTAAAAATCTTGCGCATATCCGTGAGAATCGCCACGGCGCTGACTTTTTTATTGATGTGATTGGCGATCGCCGTGAGACTAATGGGCGATAAAATTGGCGAAATCGTTGACCGTAGCTTTTCTAAAGGATGTTCAGAAACATAAAACCCCAGCAATTCTTTTTCTTGCCGGAGCTTTTCTTCTAAGGTTAAATCAGCCACTTTCGGTAAAACAGGGGCTTCATCAAATGTTGCCTCCGCATCCCCTAGACTTTCAAATAAATTAGTCTGGCCGCTGGCCTTTTCTTTGGCCTTCAACTGCGCCCAGTCCATCATTAAATCCAGACCCTTCAACATTGCCTGGCGATTGTCATGGAGTGAATCGAGTCCACCACAGGTAATTAAAGTTTCTAGGGCGCGGCGGTTCACAACCCGCAAATCTAACCGGGAACAAAGGTCAGATAAACTTGAGAAAGGCCCCTCTTCCCGTGCCGTTAAAATAGCATTAATGGCATTTTCACCAAGGTTTTGGACTGCTGACAAACCAAAACGAATCCCTTCACCCACGGGCTTGAAATCCAGGTCTGACTCGTTAATATCCGGCGGTAAGACGGGAATACCCATCCGCTCCGCATTTTCCCGATACTTGCGGACTTTATCTTTATTGCCACTGCTGGCACTGAGCAGTGCCGTCATATATTCAACGGGATAGTTCGCCTTCAGATAAGCAGTCTGGTAGGTTACGTAAGCATAGGCCGTTGAGTGGGATTTATTAAAACAGTTAGCCGCCACAAGACCCTGACCCAATAAGAAATTATGGTCTTGACTGAGTCCAATATCATAGGTCGGCGCACGGCCAATGAACTTGCGGCGAATGATTTTAACCAAAACTGTTAGAACCTTAGGTCGATATCAACCCTATTCTATATAAAAAAAGTCATATTTTTCAGTTTTGTCTTCGCTCACTTTCAGCCGACAGTAGCCCACTTTATTCTGTTACTTCATCTTTTTTGTGAAGAGGGTCTCCGCATTTTCACGGAATTACAGAGGGCAAAGAGCTAATTGTTCTATTTTTTAGTTTGCGCAAGCTACAAGGCAATGAAAAATTCCCTTTGTCGATAGTTTGGCTTTGAATTTTAAGCATCGCTATGGCGGCATCATAAACAAACTTTTTCTAATCTTTAAAAAAGAGGGGGTTACTCCATGAAAACTTTTTGTTTTTAACAAAAATGGGGTTCAGCCATGGGATATGGCAAAGGGAGATGACGACATCGCAGGGGCAGGAGCGGTTTGGGGAGCAAAGAATTTCCGTAAACCCCATTTAATCAGGCGCTCAACGATGACTGCTGCAACCAAAATCAGAAAAATAAAGGGCATGAGCAAAAGTAAGCCGAGGAGGGGACTTTCGCCTGCTTTTGTTTCAGGAACCACCGCCGGGGCTGTCGCGAGGGGGCTGGGTTGGGTTTCCTGAACTTGAATTTTTTCTGGTGTCTGGGAGGTGACTTCGGGCATGATGTTAGTAGTCATCTCTTGTTCTAATGCAGCACTCATACGTTTTGCTCCACAAGCCTTATAACGTCCTTTGTCAGTTTACTGATAATAGCCCCCAAGGGTCACAGCGGCAAACGTTGAAGGATTTTGTGCCTGTGCCAGATATTTATTCTGTGGGTCGTTTAGATCTAGATAGTGAAGGGCTTTTGCTACTGACCAATGATGCTCCTTTGAAGCATTATCTATGTGAACCGAAGTTTGCCCACCCCCGCACCTATTGGGTACAGGTCGAAAATATCCCGGATAGGCAGGCTTTAACACAGCTACGCCAGGGGGTGATGATCCAAGGGAAAAAAACGCGACCGGCGATCGCCAATCTTTTGACCCCAGAGCCAACCGTACCACCACGAGACCCTCCGATCCGCTTCCGGAAAAATGTCCCGACAGCCTGGTTAGAGCTGACCCTAACGGAAGGGCGAAATCGTCAGGTGCGCCGGATGACAGCCGCAGTGGGCCACCCCACGTTACGCCTTATCCGTGTGGCCATGGGCACAGGCCCAGCGAGTTTAACCCTTACTGGTCTAGGGCCAGGGGAATGGCGGCATTTAACGACGGCAGAGATTGGGGCCTTGCAAAACTTAGTAAAAAAGGCCAAGCCGCGCCAAGGTTCACCCCACAAAAAAATAGCCAGCTGCACACCGAAGGGAAAACGCCGCTGACTATTAAGGTCTTGAAAGATGTCTGGAAATAATGGTGAAATTTTACGGTTTGCTGGCGGTTGTCCACCAAGCGCCCTTTGCGATGTTCAGTCAACTCGCCTAGTAAGCGAGGGTCTCTAGGGTTTCCTTAAGGTAAATGGTGACTTGCTGATCGACGCTGAGGTTTTCAAGGGCGAGGATTTCGCAATGGTTCGCATACCAGCGCTTGAAACCAGAACTGCGGGCGATCGCCTGCTTCAGGCTATCCCAAATGGCGTGATCTGGGGATGCTTCAGTGTAGGCAGTGGTCGAGTGCGGCATTTTTCACCTCAGGAATAACGCTCTATATTTCATACTGTAACGCAATCGCCCAGAAAAGTAATGCTATCTAGTACACCGTTAGGGGGAATTTCCAGACAAAAATTTTGGCGTTAAATAGGTTGAAATTCAGGTAAAAGTAGCGTTTTTTGGGCCTAATCGTCCATTTGCCAGGGTTCTCGGAGGTTATTCTCATCGAGAATTTTTTTCGGGCGCATCACCAAGAGGACTTGGCCTAAAATTTTGGCGATCGGTGCCTCGGCAAACCAACCCAATTCCACCTTACCGTCGGCATCCACCGCAAAATAGCTGTTGTTATTCCAGGTGGTTTGTTGACGATCCAACAAAATCAAAACGGGTTCTGGCTTGCCGGGAATGGGCTGGGGCAGTTGATCGGTTTGGTGGAAGATCACCACCGGATCCCCCGCTGTAAGCACGTTTTGCCAACTGGGTAGCGGCACCAGGCTTGTCTCTGCGGTAACTGTCACGAGATTGAAAGGGGACGCTTGTTTCAGGGGAGGTACTGTCAGCAGGCGATCGCTTTCTAGGGGCAAAGATCCCGCCACCGGAATTAACAGGGGGACATTGGTATCTTCGTCGTAACGGTAGAGGGGGAGGAGTGGGGCCGCCTTGGTGGGGCTGGTGGTGAGGTCACTGAGGAGTTGCTCGATTTTCTGTCGGGCTGTCGCGGAATGGGCAAATTTCAACCCCTTGGCGATTAAGCGGGTACGGTCCTGTAAATCTTTTTTTTGCTTGGCTGAACGCCAGGCTTGGTAGGCAACGGCGTCCCCAGGGTGCTCTGTAAAACCATCAGGAATCTGAGGTAAGCGGGCAAACTCTTGCATCGCCCGGGCCAGTTCCTTCGCCCCATCAAATTCAAGGCTTTTTGCTTGGCACACTTGGGCGGCGATCGCCCTTTGGCTATGGCTAAGGATCCGTAGCTCGTACAGCACATCAGAACGGGGGCCACGGCAATAGGCCAGCAGATCTTCCGGGACACCACTGCTTTCGATACTTTGGTACACCTGGGCCGCCACAATGATCATATTTTGCTGGGCTGTCTGGAAACCCGTCCGCTCAAAAATTTCCTGGGCACTGTGGCCCGACTGCTGAAGTTGTTGGCAACCGACGCCCCACTCGACCCAAGTCCCTTCCTTGTGGAGCAGTGACCGGAATAAAGCGTCCGTTTCTTCAGGGGAGAGTTTGTGTTCTGGAGATTGCGGTTGTCCAATCATAAAGCCGAATCAAAAATGGAATAACGTAAAATGATAGGTAAATCAGTATTTGCCCGATAAACTTAATCATAAAGCGAGACTGTTCTAAACCGATCCTTCCCCCAGTTCCTATGAATTTTCCTGCCCGTCGGCAACCCCTCCGCCAACCTCCCCGCCATGTGCATCCGTTTCAGGATTGTGCCTTGGGACTCGTTTCTACCAAAAGCTTCCCGGCGATCGTGGGCACGGCGGACATGATGCTCAAGTCAGCAGCAGTCACCCTTGTCGGCTACGAAAAAACTGGGGGTGGCTATTGTACCGCCGTGGTTCGGGGGAAAACAGCGGATGTCCGCCTCGCCGTCGAAGAGGGAGCCCGCACCGCTGCTCAGTTTGATCAATATGTTTCTAAATTAGTTATTCCCCGACCTTTGCCAAACCTCGAGGCCATTTTTCCCATTGGGAGTCATTTGGCAGAAATTGCCCAACAGCAACGGGGCTATAGTCGCCTCAGTAATCGTTCCATTGGTCTTCTAGAAACCCGTGGTTTTCCGGCGATGGTGGGGGCTGCCGATGCGATGTTAAAGTCTGCTGATGTACAATTGGCGTCCTATGAAACCATTGGGGATGGCCTTTGTACGGCGATTATTCGCGGCACTGTTTCCAACGTGGCGATGGCCATCGATGCGGGTATGCATGAAGCGGAACGGATCGGTGAACTCCATGCGGTGATGATTATTCCGCGACTACTAGAAGATTTAGAGCACACGTTACCGGTGGCAGAATACTGGCTGGATAAGGCAGAGCCAATGCCAGACCTCGTGAAAGAAAAAGCACCCCAGCGCATCGCCCTACCAGAGCTAGAACCAGTATCGGTTCCCTTGGTTATTGAGGCGGAACCAGAAATTGAAAAGGCCGTTGAAGTAGAAATTGTGGAACCCTTTGATCCAGGACAGGGCTATTAATTCTGGGACAGGGCTGCTATGGTGACCCTGATGTTTTTCTGACGAACCGATGAGGCTGGTATCCTTCGGCTATGGCTGTTTCCTCCTGGGAACAGTGGCGGGCTATTGGGGGCTGGGGCGGTTGTGGCCACCGTTGCAACGTTGGCTGCTGCTCCTGGCGAGTGTCCTGTTTTATGGCCTGTTACAACCGCAGTTTTTACCATTGCTGTTAGGTTTGACGGCCTTAAACTTCTTTTGGGGGAAATTTCTCGCTCGCCAAGGCCCAGCAGGCGATCGCCCCCAGTCTTTGCGGCAAGCTTTTCGGTTGTGGCAATGGCAGCCAGGGTACTGGCTGGGCTTGGGGATTTTTCTAAATCTAGCGGTACTCTTTGGGTTTAAATATATTCCTTTTACTCTAGAGAATCTAGCGTGGCTCTGGCCCTGGCCTGGACTAGAACAATGGGCGATCGCCTTCCAAGAAACACTGATCGCGCCCCTGGGGATTTCCTTTTTTACCTTTGAATGTATTGCCTACTTGGTAGATGTATACCGGGGTGCGCCCGCTGCCCAATCTCTCTTGACGTTCAGTAGTTACAAACTGTTCTTCCCCAAACTCCTGTCGGGGCCAATTACGCGCTTTCATATTTTTGCGGGGCAGGGTCGTAGAACTGCAGGCTTACTACTCGACGAAGGGGTCGAAGGGCTATGGCTCATCGCCAGCGGCGCGGTGAAAAAAGTCCTCATCGCGGACAACCTGGGAGTTTTTGTGGAACTCTGCGCCAACAACCTCGAACGGGCGGGCAGCGGTGATCTATGGCTTTTTATCTTGGCCTATGGCCTCCAGCTTTATTTTGACTTTAGCGGCTATGTGGATCTAGCCCTGGGCAGTGCGAAATTACTTGGTTTTCAGCTCCCCGAAAATTTTGATTTCCCTTATTTTTCAACGAGTTTGGCAGAATTTTGGCGGCGTTGGCACATCAGCCTAGGGGATTGGCTACGTAACTATCTGTATTTTCCCTTGGGGGGATCCCGGCGGGGTTTGGGGCGCACCTGTGCCAATCTTTTTGTAGTGATGTTTTTGGCTGGACTGTGGCATGGGGCCGCCTGGGGTTACGTCATCTGGGGCTGTCTCCATGGTTTGGGCCTAGGAATTCATCGACTAGGGCAGTGGTGTGCGAGGCGCTGGCTGTGGTTAGAGCGTTTTTGGGCGTCGCTACCCGGAATCTTTGGGGCATGGCTCTTGACCCAGGCGTTTGTGTTCTTGAGTTGGGTTCCCTTTCGCTTACCCGATGGGCCCCGCGCTGTGCTAGTTCTGCGGCATCTGTGGCGTTATCCGGGGGATCTGCAATTTACCCAAAAAATTTATTTGGAGGGGCTTGGTTTAGCGAGACCTGGTTTTTTGGTGTTGTTGGGCTTGCTCCTGTTGGGGATGGGGGGAACTTATCTGGTGCAGCGCCAGTGGCAACTCCAACTAAATTGGGGCCTCAAAGTGGCGCTAATTCCCCTCTGTTTCTACGGTATTTTGATTTTTAGGCCGGAGGGGAATATTCCTTACATTTACTTTGATTTCTAAGATTTCCAGTTGGTTTGGGATTGCTGGAGAACGTACTGGGAGACGGCCTGAATTTCTTCGGGGCTGAGTTTGTCACCGTAGGCGGACATGTTGCCTTTGCCCTGGGTGACGAGATTGGCGATCGCCTCTACTGAGGTATAGCCATTTTTCTCCATCGCTCGTTTTTTGAGATTTTTGCCGCGCCGGACAATATTGCCACCGTTGAGATGACAGCCGGCGCACTGGGCCTCAAAGATTTGGGTTCCCTGGTCGAAATCGGCACCAAAGGCAGGGGTTGCCAGGAGGGGCACCAGCAACAGAACGATCATCACAAAGACAATGACTTGGATAAGGCGTTTATTCATCGGTAGTTTGGGCGAGGATTAGCGTGCGTCGGTTCTATTCTAAAAACAAGCCGATACCGTTGTTAACCCGTCCGGCGGTGCTTGGGTGGCGATCACTTAAATTAGCACCGATGGCGAGGGCCGAGGATCCGCCCCCATCTAAATTCAAGGCATCCGTAGCCCCCATACGCCGCAGAATATTCGCCCATTCGTTGAGGGTTGCCCCTGCTGTTTCTTCCGCTGCGCCGTGGAGGGTCACCAGGAGAATTTTGTTGTCTCGGGTTCTGGCGATCGCACTACGGGAAGCCGACTGGATATTAAAGGCCGTACTAAATTGTTCTGCCTGACCATTGAGGACGACCTGGCCATTTTTCAGCAGAAGCGGGCCACCGCCGACAATATTCGGGAACGAAGCAAAACTATTGGGGGTAAATCTGGGTCGCCGTTCTAGGGTTACGCCCACGGGGAATTTGGCCGCACCGGTGCGAAAGGAACGAAAGACCAACAAATAACCGCCCTGGGGAATTTCATAACTGTTTTGGCCCGCTTTCCCAGCCGTTTCTTGGCGGATGACCTGGTCGCGGCCCCCGGAGGTCATCACCGTCACCACAATTTCATTATCAACGGCTGTGGTGTAACGGCTGCCCCAGGCGCGGTCATACAGGGCTGCCCCAGCTTTCACGTAGCCGCTATTAATCAGTTCAACACTGACCTGTTCACCATTGCCCGCAATAATATCGGTTTCGACTTTGAGGCGGTCAAATTCCCAGCGGCCCGTATTGTCCCAGGCTACTGCTCCTCGATTGAGAATCGGCCCCGAACGCAAGGCCCGTTCTCCTTGGACAATCCCCAAGGGATACTGGTTATTGCGGTTAAAAAAGCCCGCATTAATCGCGGCGATCGCCTGATTGGTTTCTGCTTGGATCAACAGGGGCGCTAAGCCCACGATTGTGTTGTTTTCCGGGGTGATCGGCTTGAGCTGGAGTTGCCGTTGGGTGGGGTCAATTTCGAGCCAAGTTACCCGTACAGGGCCAGAACTGGCCGCAACATTTTCCTGTCGCCATTGCACCCCGGGGAGCCATTGCACAGACCGATTTTGATTTTCCGGTTGTGATCGCAGATCCACTACCAAACGGGGCGGGTTCGCCAAACTAAATACCTGAATCTCTGGGGTGCCAGCCTTAAACACGAGTTCCGTTAAGCCATTGCTATCGTTGAGGGTAAACGGCAGTTCATTGGTGCTTAGTTGTCCCCTGAGCCGTTGGGCCGTCGCCCCATAATCACTCTGGAGCCGCAGTTTGGTGGGGGTCACCTTTTGCCAGAGTACAGGCCGGTCTAGATCAATGACTAAGCGCGTCCCCCAGCTCTGCCGCCCCTGTCGGACGCTCAAAATTTGCCCCTTGGGGGTCGTCAGTTCCAGGACATTGCCGTTGGGGCGAGCTTGCCACTGTTGTGCCGCCGCCAAAGCGGTCACATCCAGGTAACGGTAGGGGGCCGCAAAGCGGATCGGCAATTGGTAGGGGGTATTGTCAAACCAGGTGACTGCTTGCTGCCCCAAATCGAGGCCATTGCCCAATTCCATCCCCAGGGTTTTTTCTAGGGTCATCGACTCAATCCCCAGGCGCACAGTGCCATTTTCCGACCACTGGGCCCAGGCTCCCCGGAGGGTTTGGCCATTGAGACGAATTTGACTGCCCTTTGCTTGAATTTGGGTATTAAGACTCACGGGATTGGCGATCGCCCGTGGGCTTGCTAGATCTCCCACCAGCAAATTAGGTGTCCCAAAACTGAGTCCCAAACAGCCCACTGTCCCCAAGAACCATTGCCAACGACGTAATCCCATCAAAGCCCACTCTTTCCTTACAACATCAACAAACACTGACTTTATCCCGGAGGAAATGTTTCACGCCCCTCAAACGACCGTTCTTAAACGGTATTCCCTATTGTTAAATGAATTTATTTCCTATAATATTGCTACGCTGTCTTTAGCGTAGATTTTGTCAAGTTAGAAATTAAAGAGAGTTAACGTCAGCCCCTGGGGAAATGCAGTCGCTAAAATCCTGCCCAAAGCCGCGAATGACCAGCAGTGGATAGAGATCATCGTCTCCAGAACTTGACGTTCGACAAAATATCGCTATTCTAAATAAGCCCAACGGAGATTTCTAGTCAAGCATTTCCCGTGGGTTCGTGTAGAGGTAAGTCGTCCCCAAAAATACGTCCCCTCCCCACAGCACACCAGGTTTTTTCTACCCTAAAATTCCTAACCTATGGACCGAGACATAATGAACCATCAAGGCACCTTCTCCCAAAACAATAATAATCAAGAAACAACAAACTACTACACCGGTCCCCGTTGGCTTGTGGAAGAACGGGATGCCTGTGGTGTTGGCTTTTTGGCCTACAAAGATGGTCGCAAAACCCATAAATTAATTGAACAAACCCTGACGGCCCTCGGCTGCATGGAGCACCGGGGGGGCTGTACCGCCGATCGAGAATCGGGTGATGGTGCAGGGGTGATGACGGCGTTGCCCCACGAATTATTTGCCGAATGGTTCCAGGCAGAGGGGATTACCCAACCGGAGCCTGAAACCTATGGTGTTGGGATGGTGTTTTTACCCCAGGCTGAAGGGGAATGTGCGGCGGCAAAAGCGTTAGTTGAAAATACTCTGACCCGTCGTCAATTCAAGATTTTAGGGTGGCGGGATGTGCCTGTGGCCCCGGAAACCTTGGGCATTCAGGCCCGGGAAAACCAACCTCAGATGAAGCAGGTTTTTGTGGTCTCGGAAAAGGGGTTGACTGGCGATGAACTCGATAAAGCCCTCTATATTGCCCGCTCGGAAATTGGGAAACACCTCACCGATGTCTTTTATGTGTGTACTTTGTCCTGTCGCACCATCGTTTACAAAGGCATGGTGCAGTCGGAAGTCCTAGGCAAGTTCTACAAGGATTTAACCAACCCCCTCTATAAGAGTGAATTTGCGGTTTACCACCGTCGCTTTAGTACAAATACGATGCCTAAGTGGCCCCTGGCGCACCCGATGCGTTTGTTGGGTCACAATGGGGAAATCAATACCCTCATTGGGAATATCAACTGGATGAAGGCCCGGGAAAATATTCTCGAAATTCCCGGCTGGGACAAAGAAGATATCGAAGCTCTCCACCCGATTGTTAACACTGACAATAGTGATTCTTTCAATTTGGATAGTGCGATGGAGCTGTTAGTCCGGGCTGGGCGATCGCCCATGGAAGCGGCGATGATCCTCGTGCCGGAAGCCTATCAAAATCAGCCCAGCCTCAAAGCGCACCCAGAAATTACCGATTTCTATGACTACTACGCCGGAATGCAAGAACCCTGGGATGGCCCAGCTCTCCTAGTATTCAGTGATGGCAAAACCGTCGGCGCAACCCTAGACCGTAACGGTTTACGCCCAGCCCGCTATTGCATCACCAAGGACGGTTATATTCTCGTGTCTTCGGAAGCGGGAGTTGTGGATGTCCTCGACGAAGACATTGTGGAAAAAGGCCGCCTTGGCCCAGGCCAGATGGTCGCTGTCGATTTCCAAACCCAAGAACTGCTCAAAAACTGGGAAATTAAACAGCGGGTGGCTGAAGCCCAGCCCTATGGCACCTGGCTCAAAGAAAATCGCCAAGTCCTTGAATCTCAGGATTTCGTTGGCGATCGCCAGCAGAACGAAACCGATCTGCTCCGGCTCCAAACGGCCTTTGGTTACACCGCCGAAGACGTCGAGATGATCATCAACGCCATGGCAGAGATGGGGAAAGAACCGACCTTCTGTATGGGCGATGATATTCCTCTAGCGGTACTGTCCGACAAGCCCCGTCTGCTCTACGACTACTTCAAGCAACGCTTTGCCCAGGTAACAAATCCGCCCATCGATCCCCTGCGGGAAAGCCTGGTCATGTCCCTGAATATGTACCTTGGGGAACGGGGTAATCTTTTAGACTGTGGCACTGAGGATGCCAAGGTACTCAAACTGAATAGCCCGGTCCTCAACGAAGCAGAACTGCAACGGGTACGGGATAGCCAACTGGGAGCCACAACCCTGGCAACGACCTATGCGATCGCCAATGGCCCCGATGGTCTCCGGGGTGCCCTAGAAAGCCTTTGCACAGCAGCGGAAACGGCCGTCCGGTCTGGCAATAAAATTATTATCCTGAGCGATCGCGCTGACGGCACCGTCGATCAAGACCATAGCTTTATTCCACCTCTCCTGGCAGTGGGAGCAGTGCATCACCACCTCATTAGCGTTGGACTCCGCTTAAGCGCCTCCATTGTGGTCGATACTGCCCAATGTTGGAGCACCCATCACTTTGCCTGTCTGGTGGGCTATGGGGCCTCCGCCGTTTGTCCTTACCTCGCCTTCGAAGCCGTCCGTCACTGGTGGCATATTCCCCGGGTACAGAAACAAATGGCCGCCGAGCAAATTCCGGCGATGACCATTGAACAGGCCCAGGATAACTATCGCCATGCCATTGAAGCGGGGCTGCTAAAAATTCTCTCTAAGATGGGGATCTCCCTGCTCCAGTCCTACCACGGGGCTCAGATCTTTGAAGCGATCGGCCTCGGTATGGAAGTGATTAATGTCGCCTTTAAGGGCACCACGTCTCGGGTGGGTGGCATGACCCTCGCTGACCTATCCCAGGAAGGAATTGCCTTCCATAGTCGTGCTTTCCCTGAACTTTCTGGCAGTAAGCTGGCCAACTACGGCTTTGTGAATTATCGCAAGGGGGGTGAATATCACATGAATTCCCCTGAAATGACCAAGGCCCTCCATAAGGCAGTAGCAGCTTACAACGACGATCAGCAAGAAGCCTTTGATCACTACGGCAACTATCAGGATTATTTAGAAAATCGCCCGGCGACTGCGCTGCGGGATTTACTGGATTTCAAGATCGATCGCCCGGCCATTGATCCCAGTGAAGTTGAGTCCGTTGAAAGTATCGTCAAACGCTTCTGCACCGGTGGGATGTCTTTAGGGTCTCTCTCCCGGGAAGCCCACGAAACTTTGGCGATCGCCATGAACCGTCTGGGTGCCAAGTCCAACTCCGGTGAAGGGGGCGAAGATCCCGTCCGCTTTAAGATCCTCGACGATGTGAATGCGAGCGGCGATTCTCCCACCTTGCCCCACCTCCACGGCTTGCGCAATGGCGACACCGCCAACTCTGCCATCAAACAAATTGCTTCTGGTCGCTTTGGGGTGACTCCTGAGTATTTGATGAGCGGTCGCCAGCTAGAAATCAAGATGGCCCAAGGGGCGAAACCCGGTGAAGGGGGACAACTGCCTGGCAAGAAAGTCAGTGAATACATCGCGATGCTGCGGAATTCTAAGCCTGGCGTGACCCTCATTTCCCCGCCACCCCACCACGATATTTATTCCATCGAAGATCTCGCCCAGTTAATTTACGACCTCCACCAGATCAATCCCGCCGCAAAGGTTTCTGTGAAGCTCGTTGCAGAAATTGGCATTGGGACCATTGCTGCTGGGGTTGCCAAGGCCAATGCCGATGTCATTATGGTTTCTGGCCATGACGGTGGCACCGGTGCCTCGCCCCTCAGTTCCATTAAGCACGCAGGTTGCCCCTGGGAATTGGGTGTGACAGAAGTGCACAAGACCCTCATGGATAATCAGTTGCGCGATCGCGTTATTCTCCGGGCCGATGGCGGACTAAAAACCGGTTGGGATGTGATTATGGCTGCACTCATGGGGGCCGAAGAATACGGCTTTGGCTCCATTGCGATGATTGCTGAAGGCTGTATCATGGCGCGGGTTTGCCACACCAATCAATGCCCTGTCGGGGTTGCGACCCAACAACAACGCCTCCGCGATCGCTTTAAGGGAATCCCTGAGCATGTGGTCAATTTCTTCTACTTCATCGCCGAAGAAATTCGTTCCATCTTGGCCAAACTTGGCTACCGGAGTCTCAATGAAATTATTGGCCGGGCCGATCTGCTCAAACCCCGTGAAAACGTCAAACTTACGAAGACCAGCGGTCTTGTCCTAGATTGTCTGACTAACCTACCGGATGTCCGCGACAATCGCGATTGGTTGAACCATGGCGATGTGCACAGTAATGGCCCTGTCCTAGATGATGAAATTTTGGCAAATGCCGCAGTGCAGCAGGCCATCCGTGAACAAGGTTCCCTGAGTCAAGAGATCAAAATCATCAATACTGATCGCTCCGTCGGTGCCCGGGTTTCCGGTTTTATCGCCAAGCAGTACGGCAACGAAGGTTTTGAAGGAGAACTCCAATTCAACTTCAAAGGCTCTGCTGGTCAAAGTTTTGGGGCCTTTAATCTCTTGGGGATGACGATGCACCTCGAAGGGGAAGCCAACGACTACGTGGGCAAAGGGATGAATGGTGGTGAAATCATCATCGTCCCCCCAACCCAGTCTCAATACACGGCGGCAGATAACGTCATCATCGGCAATACCTGTCTCTATGGGGCGACTGGTGGCACCCTCTATGCCAATGGTCGCGCTGGCGAACGTTTTGCTGTGCGGAACTCGAAGGGTAAAGCCGTCGTTGAAGGGACCGGTGACCACTGTTGTGAATATATGACCGGTGGTGTCATTGTGGTGCTCGGTGATGTGGGCCGTAATGTGGGCGCTGGGATGACCGGTGGCCTCACCTACATCCTTGATGAACACAACACTCTCCCTGAGAAGATGAATACAGAGATTGTGAGTATTCAACGGGTTGGCACCGCAGCAGGGGAGAAGCAATTGAAGGATCTCATCACGGCCCATGCTGAGAAAACGGGCAGCCCCAAAGCCAAGGCAATTTTGGCGGACTGGGCCACCTATCTACCCCAGTTCTGGCAAGTGGTGCCCCCTTCGGAGGCTGATAGCCCTGAAGCCAATGTTAATGCGGCAGAAAAACAACTCACCTCTGTTTAATGTGGATTGTGTCTAACTTGTCTAACTAACTAGCAAATCTCCCGGCAATAATCGGGAGATTTTTTTTGGCGATCGCCTGCCCCTCCAGCCACAAAAAAAGCGCACCATCAAAGTACGCTTACTTAGTCAAAATCTTGGTGAACCTGGGACGTTACAGCGTCATTAGACCAAGACGGCTGAACAACGATAATTCTCTCGCCACTGCTCCAAGTCAGTGAGGGAACGATCCCGATAAACACCATACCGTTCTTTTTTACTCCGAACGCGCTCTGCTAGGGGCGGAATAATGCCGAAGTTAGGGGGCATGGGTTGGAAATGCTTGGGAGAAGCGCTGTGGATAAAGGCGAACAAGGCTCCCATCATGGTGGTTTCCGGTAAGGTCAAAGGCGTTAATTCTTTAGCTAAACGGGCAGCATTGGTACCGGCGAGCCATCCCCCCGCTGCGGCTGCCGTATAACCTTCGGTGCCAATTAATTGGCCAGCGGCGAGGAGGGTCGGGCGTTTTTTAAATTGAAGCGTTGCTTCGAGTAACTCAGGGGAATTTAAAAAGGTATTGCGGTGCATCACGCCCATGCGAACAAATTCCGCATTTTCTAACCCAGGAATCATGCGGAATACCCGTTTTTGTTCACCCCAACGGAGATTAGTTTGAAAGCCGACCATGTTCCAGAGTTGACCCTGTTTATCTTCCTGGCGCAGTTGTACGACCGCATAGGGGCGTTTGTTTTTGTTTTCGGGGGCGCGAAAATCACCGAGACGGGCATCAAAAAGACCTACAGGTTTTAGAGGCCCAAAACGCATGGTATCTTCACCCCGGCGAGCTAATTCTTCGATGGGAAGACAGCCCTCAAAAAATTTCGCGGTTTCTAATTCAAAATCTTTCAGTTCTGCTTGTTCTGCTTCACAAAGGGCGTTCCGAAAAGCTTGGTACTGGGCTTGATCCATCGGGCAATTCAGGTAAGCGGCTTCTCCTTTGTCGTAGCGAGAAGCGAGAAAGGCAATGTCTTGGTTGATGCTTTCGCCAATAATGATTGGACTCGCGGCATCAAAAAAGCTCATGTACTCTAAGCCCGTGAATTGCTGCAGTTCTGTGGCCAGGGCAGCGGTGGTCAGGGGGCCGGTTGCCAAGACGGTGATCCCTTCACTGGGGATTTGATCTAGGGGTTCGCGGCGAAAAGTTACTAGGGGATGTTCGGCGAGTTTTTGGGTGAGATCTTGACTAAAAACGGCCCGGTCAACGGCTAAGGCTCCCCCTGCAGGAACCCGGTGTTGATCGGCAGTACCGATGATCACGGATTGGAGGCGACGGAGTTCTTCGTGGAGCAGTCCGGCGGCGCGATCGCTGGAGGCCGCCCCAAAGGAATTGCTGCAAACCAACTCAGCAAGGTCGGCGGTATGGTGAGCCGGACTTTGTTGGACGGGGCGCATCTCATAGAGGGTGACCGGAACCCCGGCTTGGGCAATTTGCCAGGCGGCTTCTGTGCCAGCGAGGCCACCACCGATTACGGTTACGGGAGGTAGGGTCTTAGTCATGGGCGGTCAAGGTCAAATAGGGTTAGGAGCGGTATTCTATCTTACATTTTGGCTTTGGGGTTTAACGATAGGCGCATCGAGGTAGACAAAATAAAAACCACCCCGAAGGATGGCTCATGGCAAAAATCAAGGAAAAACTTAGGGGGCGATCGCCACCGGTCTCACCGCAGGAATATCTCGATTAACTGGGGCCGGCTCTGGTTCATCTGTTTCCGGGCTAGGTTCTTGCATTGCCAGACGATAGCAGGGGATCGTGTCCGACAAAATAGCACTCGCCATCATGCCCGTATGAATTTCTAAGATCGCCTGGGGCAGGGCTTCAAACATTAGCCGTTGCCCGGGAAAAACAACCCGCTCGAAATACCAATCTTCGACATTTGTAATACGAGCAACTTGGATTTGACTGGTTGCATTTACATAGCAGCAAAGTAGGGCTTTGTCGTCGTCATTTGGGATGGGATCAAGAATCTGAGCCATGGTATTCCTGGGTAAGTATTTAAATAGTCTTTTATATTTCTCGATGATAAGCTAACACCGATTGATCCCCAATGGTTGTAACGTCCACTACAAAGACATAAGCTAAGCAAAATAGTTCTTCTTGAAAGTTTGATATTTGTTTATCTATTCGCATTTTGGCCGGATATTTTCCAAATTTTTCTTTTGTAATTTAAGTAACAATTTTAGATATAAAATCTGATTTTTGAAAGGGTTTCTAGAGGCCAAAAGAATCTTAAAAAAAGATTAAGTTCTTTAAGTTGCAAAATAAGGTTTAGGGCAAAGATGAAAGCGAATGGGCGAAACCTTACAAATCATCGAGAATTCCATCACCATGGGTCGTTAGGAAGGGAATTGTCTGAATTCGTCCCCAATGTCTAGGTATCGATCCGGCGATCGCGGTAATATCGACTGATCGAACCCGTCATTTTGCCAATTTTTTACACCATGCCTGAGTTGGAATCTCCCCGTGCCAGGGAACCTTTGAGTAGTCTGATCCTCTACCGTGCTTTCAAGTGGGGTTTTGTGAACCCGGTGTTTCGGACGTATTTTCGGGGCCGGGTGTATGGGGTAGAGCATGTGCCCAAGGAGGGGCCATTTGTTGCCGTGAGTAACCATGCCAGCAACTTTGACCCGCCTATTTTGTCCAATTGTCTCTGTCGTCCGGTGGCTTTTATGGCAAAAGAAGAATTATTTGAGGTGCCGATTCTCAAGCAGGCGATCGCCCTCTATGGCGCTTACCCTGTGAAGCGGGGCGCCGGGGATCGGGGCGCCATCCGCGCGGCGATCAAAGCCCTTGAGCAAGGTTGGGGCGTAGGGATTTTTCTCCAGGGAACCCGAACGCCAGACGGTACGATCACCGATCCCAAACCCGGCGCCGCCCTCATTGCGGCGAAAGCCCAGGTGCCTCTCTTGCCGATTAGTCTTTGGGGTACCGAAAAGATTTTAGTCAAGGGGAAGAAAATGCCCCAATCAGTACCGTTAACTGTGCGTATCGGTGAGGCGATCGCCCCGCCCTCTGCTGTCAAAAAAGAAGCCCTGAACCAAGTAACCCAAACCTGTACCGAAGTCATTAATCAGCTGCACCACCTAGGTCGTTAGTTTAGTGATCCAAATCACTCCACGTAAGTGATACTGGCCCCCTAAATCTAGGGTGGTGTTTGTTAGTCTAACGGTAGTTGTTTTCATGGTCTTGCTTGTTGTATCAATACAGACGCTGACCGAATCAAAATATTAGGCTAGCCTTACCACCGCTAAAGCCAACTATTTCAAGTAAGTAAGACACCATTCCTGCACAAATCCACCTAACATTGACCAGCCATGTCCAAGGCCCAGACCGAATTTAAGATCAAGTTTTGGGGAGTGCGTGGCAGTATTCCTTGTCCTGGGCGCGAAACCGTCCGCTACGGGGGTAATACTCCCTGTGTGGAAATGCGTGTGGGAGATCAACACCTCATTTTTGATGGCGGTACGGGCCTACGCCTGCTGGGTGAAACCTTGGTGGCACAATCAGAACCGGTCACGGCCCATTTGTTTTTTTCCCACTCCCATTGGGATCACATCCAGGGGTTCCCTTTTTTTACGCCGGCTTTTCAACAGAAAAATCGTTTCAATATCTACGGCGTCACGGCGGATGACGAGATCCCGATCCAAAAACGGCTCCATGACCAAATGCTTCACCCCAACTTTCCGGTACCCCTCCAGGTGATGCGGGCAGAGCTAAACTTTTTTGCTTTAGCTCTAGGAGAAACGCTTTCCCTCGGAGAGGTGCGGGTCACCAATGGGCCTCTGAATCATCCCGGTGGCGCAGTGGGTTATCGAGTGGACTGGCAAGGGCTGGGAGTTGCCTACATCACAGACACGGAGCATTACCGCGATCACCTGGATGATCAGGTGCTACGGCTCGCCCAGGGGGTCGATGTATTAATCATGGATGCGACCTATACAGACGAGGAATATCATGATCCGCACCATAGCAAAGTGGGTTGGGGCCATAGCACTTGGCAAGAGGCAGTGAAGGTTGCCCAGGCCGCCAAAGTTAAGCAATTAATCCTGTTTCACCACGATCCCAGCCATGGTGATGATTTTCTTGATGATGTCCAACAAGCGGCGCGGGCTATTTTTCCCCAAACGGCGATCGCCCAGGAGGGACAGACCATTATTTTGCAAGCCTCTGGAGAAGGAAATCCTGGGCTGCCTGGGTCGATCCAAGCACTATCCGTCTGATATCGGTATAAAATACGGTCAAATGTTTCGGACTGTAAAGCGTGCGGGTAATCTCATCAACAACTGAAGCGTTAACACCCACTTGCATTGCCCTGGGCAATTTTGATGGGGTGCACCGGGGACACCAGCGGGTCATTGCCCCAGCCGTTACCCAAGCCAGGGTGCTGTCCCAAGGGGTTATGGTTAGCGATCGCCCCCGAAGTTTTCCCAAAATTCACGCCACCGTTGTCACCTTTGACCCTCACCCCCGGGAGTTTTTCTCTGGGAACCCCCAACATCTCCTGACTCCCCTCCCAGAAAAACAAGAATTTCTGGCGCAGTTTGGCATCGAACAATTGGTGCTACTCCCCTTTGACCGAGAACTGGCAGCCCTTTCCCCCCAGGAGTTTGTGGCCGAAATCCTTGTCAAGCAACTGCAAACCCAGTCCATTAGCGTTGGTAGTGACTTTTCCTTTGGTCGGGGGCGGAGCGGCAGTGCCACCGATCTCCAGGCGATCGCCAAAAGCTTTGGGATCGATGTCCATATCACGCCCCTGTGCCGGGAAGCCGAAACAAGGATTAGTAGTTCTGCTATTCGGGAAGCCCTGGCTACGGGACAAATCCATTACGCAAATCAACTGCTCGGCCGTCCCTACTCCCTCCAAGGCACCGTAACCCATGGTCAAAAATTAGGCCGTCAAATCGGTTTTCCTACCGCTAATCTCAAGGGAGAGGCCACTAAATTTTTACCGAAATATGGGGTCTATGCCGTGCAGGTCACCAGCGATGTTTTGCCAACCGCCCAATGGGGCATACTAAACATTGGATGTCGCCCCACGGTCACAACCACGGCTCTACCGACAGTAGAAGTGCATCTCTTGGATTATCACCAGGATCTCTATGGGGCTACCTTGAAGGTTGATCTCCTCCATTACCTACGTCCAGAACAAAAGTTTGCCTCCCTCCAGGCTCTCCAAAGTCAAATTCACCAGGATGGCGATCGCGCCCGTACCCTGCTCACCTCCTCCTCCAATCAGCATGAAAGAACGCATTCGTGACCTCACCGATAACCTCTCGAAGACCATCGTCGGCAAAGAAGATGCCATTCGTCTTGTGCTTGTGGCGATGTTAAGTGGGGGCCATGTGCTCCTCGAAGATGTCCCCGGCGTCGGTAAGACCCTTTTGGCAAAATCCCTCGCCCGTTCTGTCAATGGCCGTTTCCAACGGATTCAATGCACCCCTGATCTCTTACCCAGTGACATTACAGGCACCAATATTTGGAATCCCAGTAGCCGCGAATTTGAATTTTTATCCGGCCCTGTGTTTGCCAATGTCCTCCTCGCCGATGAAATTAACCGGGCTACCCCCCGCACCCAGTCCGCGCTCCTTGAAGTGATGGAAGAGCAACAGGTGACCGTCGATGGTGAAGCCCGTAAAGTACCCAAACCGTTTTTTGTGATTGCGACCCAAAACCCCATTGAATACCAGGGCACCTTCCCACTCCCAGAAGCCCAGATGGATCGGTTTATTCTTTCTCTCACCCTTGGCTATCCTGGTTTTTCTGAGGAAGTGGATATGCTCCAACTCCACCAATCCCGCATTGCCCCAGAGGAACTCAAGCCCTGTATTTCCCTAGATGACATGCGTGAACTCCAAAGTCTCGTCAATAAAATCCACGTCGAGAAATCAATCCAAGAATACATTGTCAAAATTGTCCAAAAATCCCGCAATTATGAAGGAATTATTCTAGGGGTTAGTCCCCGGGGCACAGTCACCCTCCAGCGGGCCGCCCAAGCCTATGCTTTTCTGGCGGATCGAGATTTTATTACGACCGATGATATTAAGTACCTCGCGCCGTTTGTTTTAGCCCACCGAGTGATTGTCACCGGGGGCAAAGGCGCAAAGGACGTGATCAAGACTTTGGTGGCCACAATTACCGATCCCTCAACGCCCAATAGCGACTACAGTTTGCCAACGACTTAAAAACACCGTGTTAAGATTAGTAACGTTTTGTGTTTTTAGGATTAATGGGGCAACTGGATGTTCGGCAAAATTTCCCTGGGTAGTGTGGGTTTAGTAGTGGGAGGCATCCTCTCGGTTGTCGGTTTCGCGGCCTATGGCTTTGGTAATGCCACCTTAAATTTGGCGGGGATGTTCTATGGCATCCCCATTCTTTTGGGGGGGTTAGCCCTCAAGGCAGCGGAAATTAAACCGATTACTTACAGCAAAGAGCTTTCACCAGAACTAGAAGCACTGCGGGATAGCCAGGCAACGGCAACCCAACAGCAAATTAGAAAGGATGTGACCCGATATCGCTATGGTCAGGATTGTCATTTAGATGATGCCCTAGAACGCCTAGGGTTAAGCCCGACGGACGAGGAACGGCCTCTATTGCACCACATCCGCGAGGAGTCTCGGGACGGGCGCTATGCGTTGGTATTGGAATTTAAGTCGCCGTTATTTTCCCTGGAAGATTGGCAAACGCGCCGGGAAAAAATTGAGCGGTTTTTTGGCCCGGATGTTACGGCGGCGATCGCCCAACCCACAGAAGATGAAATTGAACTGGCATTAATTCGCGCCGAGTAGCTTATGGGGCGATCCATTTATAAAACTTTACGATGTTGCTAAGTATTGCAAAGGAAATAAAGCAAAGGCTCAGCTTTGGGCAAAACTAGGGACAATTACGCTAAAAAATCCAAAATTTATTTAATCGTTATTTAGGAGTCAAGATTCATGTCCCTTGCCCTTACCGTTGCCGCTGCTGTGCCCACCACCATGGCCTGGAGCCCCAAAGTCGCCATTGTGATGGTGATCTGCAATGTTTTGGCGATCGCCATTGGGAAAGCCACCATCAAGCACCCTTCCGAAGGCCCCGAATTGCCGATGCCTGATATGTTCGGTGGGATGGGTCTCCCTGCACTCCTCGCAACCACGAGTTTCGGACATATCCTCGGTGTTGGGGTAATCCTCGGCTTGGGTAGCATGGGTGCGATCTAAAGAACCTGTGTTTGCTGGTCTGATTTGAGCTTGTTATTTTTTAAAATTCGTCGTTTTGTCTTTTGTTTTGGAGAAGGTTGTTGCATCCCCGGAGTTTTTCTGGGGATTTTTGTTTTGGTGGGTGGTCTTAAAATCTAGGGGCGATCGCCCTCGGTTAGCAACGACGCCGAACAACGCTAGAAAATTAGCTGTTTTACAATAAAAGGCTAAACCTCCATTGCAACTGCCCGTCCAAAGTTGACCGCCCCTATGCTCGCCGAAATTAAAAGCCTTGCTGAAAAATTAGCACCCCGTTTAATTGAAATCCGTCGCCATATCCACGCCCACCCCGAATTAAGCGGCGAGGAACAGCAAACAGCGGCCTATGTGTCTGGGGTTTTGTCTTCCTGTGGCATTGCGGTACAGGAGTCGGTGGGAAAAACTGGGGTAGTCGGTAACCTCCGGGGCCAAGGGACAGACCCGCGCACCCTAGGCATTCGCGTCGATATGGATGCGCTGCCAATCCAAGAATGTACAAACTTAGACTATGCTTCTACCCGCATGGGAGTGATGCATGCCTGCGGCCATGATGTACATACAACGGTGGGTCTGGGAGCGGCGATGGTTTTAGCTCAACTCCCGGAGGCGATCGCCGGTAATATCCGCTTTTTATTTCAGCCCGCCGAAGAAATTGCCCAGGGAGCGAAATGGATGGTCGATGACGGCGCCTTGGTGGGGATCGATGGGGTGATTGGGTTGCATGTTTTCCCGACCATTCCCGCTAAAACCATCGGGATTCGCTACGGTGCCCTCACGGCTGCTGCCGACGATTTAGAAATTTTTATCTACGGCGAATCGGGCCATGGTGCTCGTCCCCACCAAGCCATTGATGCCATTTGGATTGCCGCCCAGGTGATCACAGCCCTACAACAGTCGATCAGCCGCACTCAAAATCCCCTGCGGCCCATTGTCCTCACCATTGGCAAAATTAACGGGGGCCGGGCCGCCAATGTCATTGCCGATGAGGTACACATGACTGGCACAGTGCGATCGCTCCACCCAGAAACCCATGCCGATTTACCCCAATGGATTGAAAATATCGTCGCCAACATCTGCAATACCTACGGCGCAAAATATAAGGTCAACTACCAGCGGGGGGTGCCTTCGGTGCAAAATGATCCCGGTTTGACGAAAATCCTCGAACAGGCAAGTCGGGAAGCCCTTGGCGATCGCCATGTAGAAATTTTGCCGGAGCCCTCCTTGGGGGCCGAGGATTTTTCCATGTACCTCGAAAATCTCCCCGGAACGATGTTTCGCTTGGGAGTCGGCCACCAAAACCGCTTGAACTATCCCCTGCACCATCCCCTCTTTGACATTGACGAAAGTGCAATTCTCACGGGGGTAATTACCCTCGCCTACACGGCCCATAAATATTTCCAAGAAACAGCCCCGGCTCCAACCCACCAATCTCTAGAAAACATCCCACAATAGAGGGGATTATTTTTTGAGGTAACAGCAAGCTATGGCTTTTCCCCAACGCGATCTTCGTCAGGTTCACCGTCGTCTTGTGCCCATTATGGTGGCCCCTCTCTTGATTACGGTGCTAACGGGATCCCTGTTTCAAGTGGCTTCTTTGACGGGCAACACGGCGGACTTTTTTTGGCTATTAGAACTCCACCGGGGACATTTTGGGCCGGTGAATTTAGAGGTAATCTATCCTTTTCTCAATGCCCTAGGCCTGCTTTTGCTCCTAGCCAGTGGAGCAATGATCTGGTGGACGACACGACCACGACGGCAGCAACGCCCTTAAAACTTGGTAGGATTGGAAACATTCGCCAATTAATCGTCGGGTATGACCATAAAAATTGCTCACCTTGGGCCAGCGGGAACCAACGCCGAAGCAGCGGCACAGACCTATCAAGGGTGGTTGCAGCGGGAACAATCTCCGGCTGTTGATCTTGTTCCTTGCCAGAGCATTGCCCAAAGTTTGTATGCTTTAGCCCACGATGAGGTGCAGTTAGCGGTGATCCCGGTGGAAAATTCAATTCAAGGATCGGTGGCGATCGCCTTGGACTTGGTCTGGGAATTGCATCCTCTATCGATCTGCCATCAAATTATTCTGCCCATCCACCATGCCCTAATTTCCTTTGCCCAAGATTTTAGCGAGATTAAAGAAGTCCGCTCTCACCCCCAGGCCTTGGCCCAATGTCAACGGTGGCTGGAAAAACATTTGCCCCATGCGGCCCTGATTGAAGCAAATTCCACAACTGCAGTCCTGGATAGCCTCAAGGACAACCCCCATCTAGGGGCGATCGCCGCACCCCGAGCTGCGCACCTCTACCATTTACCAATCATGGTGGATGCCATTGGTGATTTTCCGCAAAATTGCACCCGGTTTTGGGTTTTAGGGAAAGAAGTCCAAACGGCTGGGGAAGTGATTTCCCTTGCCTTCACCCTGCCCGCAAAAATTCCTGGAGTTCTGGTAAGCGCCCTAGAAGTCTTTGCCCGCCGCAAGATTAACCTAAGTCGCATTGAATCGCGACCCACAAAACGCTCCCTGGGAGAATATTTATTTTTTGTCGATCTCGATGGTTGTCTAACGAATCCTGATGTCCAGGCAGCCCTAACGGAGCTGCAAACCCACACAGAAATTTTAAAAATCTTGGGCAACTACCGCACGATTCCCTTGGTTTCCCTGGGGGCAACGCCTCCCCCAATCACTGACTCTCAGTCGTAAGATATTTGTTTTTGCTTGAAGAAAACAGGTAAACACCGGACAAACGGCCCTTTAACTAGCAACGGAAGGAGAGCTAATGGGAGATTCGGAGGGGATAGTCGTCGTGCTATTCAGGCCAGGGCTAGTCTGGCTTGGTAGGCGTTGCTCAATCATGGCGATCGCCCGGGTCACACTTTCGGGGAAAATCACCACCAGAGCTTCCTGGGGCGCTTCATCGAGGGCGACAGTCAAGGCCCGTTGTTCATCGAGGATCGTCTCGTATTGGCAATCTGGATTCTCTTCGCAAATCCCCTGGCGAATTAAATCTGCCACTTCTCCTGCATTGCGGCCCCGTTTATCATCGTCTTCTTTGACAATAATTCGGTCAAAAACCGCCGCAGCAATGCGGCCCAATAAAATTAAATCTTCGTCGCGGCGATCGCCCGGGCCACCCACCACCCCAATCCGTTTGCCGGGCCAGTTTTTCACAAAGGCACCAACAGCCTCATAGCCGGCTGGATTATGGGCGTAGTCTACCAGCGCATGGTGTGTTCCCAAATCAAAAAGATTCATCCGCCCTGGGGTCTGGGCTGCTGAGGGCTTAAAGGTTCGTAGTCCCTGGCGAATATGCTCAATATCAACCCCCTGGGCGAAGGCTGCCAAACAAGCGGCAAGGGCATTGGCAATCATAAACGGTGCCATTCCCCCCATCGTTACCGGCGCGTGCTTCACATGCTCCACCTGCAACTTCCATTCCCCTTCTAACAAGGTTAGATAACCATTGTCATAAACCGCCGCCAGGCCACCCCGCCGTATATGTTCTAGAACCAAGGGATTATCCGGCTGCATCGAAAAATAAGTCACCTTACCCCGCACCTTTTCAGCCATAGCCGCCACGAGGGGATCGTCGGCATTCAGGACTGCATAGCCATCGGGGCTAACTGTTTCAGCAATCACTCCCTTGACCTGGGCCATTTGCTCAATGGTGTTAATATCTCCCAAACCCAGATGGTCTGCGGCGACATTCAGTACAACCCCCACATCACAGCGATCAAACGCCAAACCCGCCCGTAAAATACCACCACGGGCCGATTCCAGAATTGCCACCTCCACCGTTGGGTCCTGGAGAATCATCGCCGCACTTTGGGGGCCAGTATTATCACCCTTTTGGGCAAGATAATCACCGATGTAAACGCCGTCTGTGCTGGTATAGCCTACGATTTTCCCTGTTTGACGATAGATATGGGCCGTCAAGCGGGTGGTGGTGGTTTTGCCATTGGTTCCCGTGAGGGCAATGATGGGGATGCGGCTGGGGGCACCATCGGGATAGAGCATATCCAGCACCGGGGCGGCCACATTGCGGGGTAAACCACGGCTCGGAGCCACATGCATCCGAAAACCAGGGGCAGCATTAACCTCCACAATTACCCCATCGGTATCGGGGAGGGGTTGGGTAATGTCCTCGGTGACCACATCAATCCCGGCAATGTCCAAGCCAATAATTTTGGCGACTCGCTCAAAGAGCCAGACATTGTAAGGGTGAATATCATCGGTGCGATCAACGGCAATGCCGCCTGTACTTAGGTTTGCTGTAGCGCGCAGATAGGCAATTTCGCCGTCCTGGAGCACAGTATCAAGGGATAAACCTTGGCGATCGAGCACTTTCAGGGCCGTTTGGTCGATCACGATGCGAGTGAGGACATTATCATGGCCATCACCCCGGTTTGGATCGCGGTTGGTTTCTTCGATAAGGGTTTCAATGGTTGAGCGGCCATCTCCCACCACATGGGCCGGTACCCGCTCAGATACGGCGACGAGCTTACCGTTAATCACTAATACCCGGTGGTCACTGCCTTTGTAGTAACGCTCTACAATCACGGAGCGAGTTTTTGAAGCTTCACTGGCAAGGTCATAGGCGTGTTCTGCGTCAGCCCAGGTTTTGATATCAATGGTAATGCCGCGGCCATGGTTGCCATCAAGGGGTTTAATCACAATGGGATAGCCACCGACATCTTCAATGGCATCCTCAAGGTCATCTAAATAGCGAATCACGGTACCACGGGGCACGGGGACTCCCGCATCGGCCAGGATATTTTTGGTACCTTCTTTATCACAGGCTAATTCAACGGCCAGAATGCCGGATTGGTTGCTGAGGGTCGCTTGGAGCCGTCGCTGGTGTAGGCCATAACCCAGTTGAATCATGGAGCGGGCACTGAGCAATGACCAGGGAATGCCACGAGATTCAGCCTCTTTGACGATGGTTTCGGTACTGGGGCCGAGGGCTGAACTGGCACAGAGATCTTTGAGGTCGGCAATATCTTGATCGAGTTCTTTGGGGGAATAGTGCCCGGTGTCGAGGATGGATTGGCAGAGGCGTACGGCGGCCCGCCCTGCATAACGCCCAGCTTGTTCGTAGATATATTCAAAAACGACATTGTAGACACCGTGATCGCCAGTGGCCCTGGTGCGACCAAACCCAACGGGCATGCCAGCTAATTCTTGGAGTTCGAGGGCGACATGTTCAACGATGTGACCCATGAGGGTTCCTTCCCGGACACGACTTAAAAAACCACCCCGGCAACCGGGGGAGCAATGGTGTTCGACGAGACTAGGCAGGGTTTCGCTGAGGGCTTCGTAGAATCCGCTAATTTCGTTGGAGGGGATTTCTGCAATTTCTTCGAGATCGAGACGCATGACGATCAACTTTTTGCGTCGAATACTCCAATAGTTTGGGCCTCTGAGGGTTAGGGTCTTGAGGATTCTCATAGGTTGGCGTGGTTGAAAGTCTGGTGGGGCTGGGTGCAAATGCCGATGGGTGGGCGATAATCGGCGCTAGACCATTGCTATCCGCAGCGGTGGTCTGTCAAGGGGAAATGGTGAACTGGAGTCTGACATTTGGCGATCGCCCTAGAATTGCTAATTATTCTAGGACAATTTGTTCGTGGATTATTTGTCGGTTAGTGACCATCATTTAAAGGTTTCCGGACATTGGCCGATGGTTTTTGAGGTCGTAGCGATCGCCATGGCAGAGGATATGCAAATGCAAATTATGGAGACTCAGCGGCTCAGATGTATCGACGTGGGACTGATTTGTGTGGGTCAAATCCTGGGCATCAACAATGGTGACTGTCCCCCGGCCTAGGACTTCTAAATAGCCTTCCTGCTCAAAGACTGCTGCTGTGTCTTCGTCAATGCCAATCCCCAGGCGATCCGGATGCACGGCAATCGTACTGAGTAGACGCACCATGCGATTGCGGTTGTGAAAATGCTGATCAACGATAATTTCTGGAATCATCCCCAGACCCATGGCCAAATCCACCAGACCCCGATTGGGAGATTCGCCGCTACTGCCCCCAGCGATCATGTGGTGGCCCATTACTGCTGCCCCAGCGCTGGTGCCAGCGAGGGTAATTTCGCCGCTGTGAATCCGTTGCCGAATGCGCTCCATTAGTGGCGTATCTGAAAGTAGCCCACAAAGCCGGAGCTGGTCGCCACCGGTCATAAAAACGCCAGTACAGTCTTCAACAAACTCTTGGTAATAGCGGTCTTCGGCATGGATGCGATCGCGCACGTCCAACACCTTGACCTTTGCGACGCCCATGTCCTCAAAAATGCGTTGGTAGCGATCGCCAATCAATAACGGTTCGCGGGATGCCGACGGAATAATGGCGATCGCCGCCGCAGTGCCCCCAGACCGCCGGAAAAACGAAGCGAGAATCTCCTTACCATGAACCTTATCTTCCGCTCCCCCAATGACAAGGATGGAACTCTTAAAAGAAGTTTGCTGAGCAAGAGAAGTTTCTGACGGCATTAGTTTAATCTTGAGGACAGGTGAGTGGCGAAATTCCAGATCCGTTTGTACTTGGTGCAGCCACCATTGGGCCCGAGCCATTGACCAGATTCCTGCGGTCTGAACCCTTACCAAAAGAACCAGAGAAATCCAGAAAAATCCCCACAATTATTGCATAGTCCTTGTCATTCTCAAATTAGCTGATTATTCTTTTTTAGGTCAAAAAACCATCACTTTCACTCCCCCTTTTTCTATGGCTTTACATTTCGATCTTGTGACCCTTTTTCCGGATTTTTTTACCTCGCCGCTCCAGTCCGGCCTCCTGGGAAAAGCTTTAGGGAAAGGCATTGCCACCGTTAACTTCACCAACCCCCGGGACTTTACGACGGATAAACACCGGAGCGTTGACGATGAACCCTACGGGGGTGGTGCGGGGATGCTATTAAAACCAGAACCCCTCTTTGCGGCAGTCGAGTCTTTGCCTGTGCAACCCAAACGGGAGGTGATCTTGATGACGCCCCAGGGACAACGGCTCGATCAACAACTTTTGGCGGAATTAACCACCTATGACCAGTTGGTTTTAATCTGCGGCCATTATGAAGGAGTTGATGAACGGGTGCGGGAGCATTTGGTGACGCGGGAAATTTCCTTGGGTGATTTTGTCTTGACCTGTGGCGAAATTCCGGCGTTGACGTTGCTCAATGGGGTGATTCGCTTGCTGCCGGGCACGGTGGGTAAAGAAGCATCCCTAAAGGCCGATAGTTTTCAGGTGCCGTTATTGGACTATCCGCAATACACGCGCCCCGCTAATTTCCGGGGGTGGGAAGTTCCAGCGGTATTGCGGTCTGGTAATCACCAAAAAATTGCGGAGTGGCGGTTGGCCCAGCAAATCCAACGCACCCAGGCACGGCGGCCGGATCTGTGGGCAGCTTGGCAAGCTTCTCAAGGGGAGGTTCGGGAATGATTGTGAGTCTTTATCACCGATTACTGGGCATGATCTTGGCGATCGCTCACCAGTTTGAGGGCAATGATTCCTCGCCGCTGATGCTATCGCTACAGACCTTGATGACCCAATACAGCGAAACGGGTACACCAGGCAATTGGCGGCCTCAGTTTACCGAAGAGCCCTTAGAAAATGGTTTTTTGTTGTTGCCATTGTTGGTGTTTTGTCATGAAGATCCCCAAGATTTAGGCGATCGCCTAGGGGAATTTGATCTGCCCCAAGCGCAGTACTCTGTGGTGATGGATTTAGCTTGTGTCCTGAGTGCTTGTTTCCGAGAAAAGCTTACCCCTGGGAACTTCTGCACCCATATCGCGCAATATTCTCCAGTTGGCACACTGCTACAGTCCCACTGGACTCCCCGGCAGACCTGGGCGGGCTTGGGTCGGGCGATTCGAGCAGGGAACCACCTTAGGGCAACTCAGCAACTTCTGCTAATTTACGGGGCGGTCGCCTATGGTAACGGTCGTTGGCCAGAGAGCTTGGCCCTAGTCCAAACAGAATCAAGTATTATCAGCCTTTGGGTCGCAATTTTTGTCGGTATCCTCCGGGGCGATAGCCATTTACCTCTATGCTTACGGCTACATCATGATTTAGAAGCAATGGAAACCCAAGTCTTACAGTTTTGGAGCCGCTGGTCGGGACTTCCCCCAGAAAATCAGTTACAGTTGGAGCAAGTACCACTCATTGCGAGTCAGTCCGTTCTCCAATATCGCCCCCAGCTTCAACTTATTTCCCAACGCCACCTTGTTTAGCACCCTGCGACCGATTGAATCTTCTGCGCTCGGTGGACGTCTGAATTAATCGCATTTTTTCAATTTGCATATGAATTTTTGGTCTAATTCCAAACAGCATCGGGGCCAAGGGCAATCTCCCACCCGGCGGAAGTCGCCTAGCCAACTTTCTGCTTCGGTATTGGCAGTGGTTGCGGTCACGTCCTTGACTAGCGTTATTGGCGATCGCTTTTATAACCAACCACAACTGGCGGTGGATACCATTGCGCCCAAGACGATCACAGCCCCCAGCGATGGCGAATTTGAAGACACCAAGACCACCGAAGCCAAACGCCAGGAAATTCGCCAGGGCGCCATCCCCAGCCTAAAACGCGATCCAGAACTGACGCCAACCATCAAGCAAGATCTCAAAACCCTCCTCGATGACATTAGCCGGATCCGCACCATTTCCGGTGAATTTCCGTTTCTCGATCCCCAAATTTTATCGGTTCCGAGCCAAACAATGCTCCGCCAAGCCAGCGATGTCCAATGGGAAACGATATTGGCGATCGCCGATCAACTCGAAATCTCCCCTCTGCCCCCCCTCGACACCTTGCTGCCCACAGATGCAAATTTGGCGACCCCGACCCGGGAACTCTACGGCTATGCAGGGGTAGCTGGCCCTACGGCAGTGCAAAGGGTGATCACGACGATTATGGTTGCCCGAGAAGGTTATCAACAGGCGATCGCCGAAGCCCAAACCACCTTTAACACCGATCTGTTTCAAACCCACCAAACGTTTTTACTCCGCCTGTCTGATGCCGAATGGGAGCAAGTTCGTACTGATATTCTCCAGGCCGGCGATCGCATTTTGACCCAGGGGATTCCCCCCGGCATTTCCCAAAGCCTCCTTCAGGAAACTGTCCAAGTACAACTCGAAAACGACAGTTCCGGGCGCGCCTTTGCCATCGACGCTTTAACTCAAATTCTCCGCCCCAACCTGATCGAAGACCGCGAAGAAACCAAACGCCGTTCCGAACAAGCTGCCCTCGCCGTGGAACCCGTTGTTGTGAACATTGATGCCGGCGAGGTAATTGTTGCCAAGGGGGAACAAATTAGCCAGGAAGATTTTGTTCTGCTCGATGGCTTTGGCCTCAGCGATCGCCAAATTAACTGGTTGGGTCTCGGCGGTTATGCGCTTCTAGTTAGCGGTGGCGTTGCCATAACCATCATTGTCGTTACCAAAACCAAGAAAAACCTGCGGCGGCGTGATTGGGTGCTGCTGCTGCTCATTAGCCTGAGTACCCCCCTCCTTGGCCTAACAAAATTCCCCTACAACAACAATTTACCAGCCGTTGGGCTACTCACTGGTAGCCTTTACCATCCCCACATTGCAATCACCCAAGTAGCCCTTTTATCCGGGATTACGGGCATTAGCGACGAAGACATTAAATGGGATCACCTCATTGCGGCCACCGTCGGCGGGCTCATTGCAGCCCAACAAAGCGGTAAATTGCGCTCCCGGGAAGAACAAGCCACCCTTGGTTTCACCATTGGGGCCATGCAAGCTGTCATTAGCCTCGCCTGGAATCTCATTGCTAGTGCCAGTGCTGAGACCCTCTGGTATGTCCTATTGCCAGAAGCTTTGCTCTTCGGAGTGTCTGGCACCGTCTGGATTATTATTGCCCTCGGACTCTCTCCCTATCTGGAACGCTTTTTTGAACTGCTGACCCCCATTCGCTTGGCTGAACTTTCCAATCCAAACCGTCCGCTGCTCGCCAAGCTTGCTAAAGAAACACCTGGCACCTTTCAACACACTCTGTTTGTTGCCTCCCTCGCCGAAGCCGCCGGTCGCCAATTAGGCTGTGATGTGGAATTAATCCGTGCCGGAACCCTCTACCATGACATCGGTAAAACCCATGACCCCCAAGGTTTTATTGAAAATCAGCAGGGCGGCCCCAATAAACATGACAAGCTCAGTCCCTACGAAAGTGTCGAGATTATTCGCAAGCATGTGACGGAAGGGGAAAAGATGGCTAAAAAACATAAGCTCCCCAAGGCTATCCGCGACTTCATCCCAGAACACCAGGGGACGATGCAAATTTCATATTTTTACCACCAAGCCCGCGCCCTAGCTGAAAAAGAAGGCCAACCCCCAGAGAGTGTGGATGAACAGTTATTCCGTTATGCTGGTCCCATCCCCCAATCGCGGGAAACGGGCGTTGTAATGTTGGCGGATAGTTGTGAAGCGGCTCTGCGCTCCCTGAAAGAAGCAACCCCCGACCAAGCAGCCATTATGGTAAATCGTATTTTTCGGGCCCGTTGGCAGGATGGTCAATTAGCTGAATCTGGCATTGAGAAAAATGAGTTGCCGTCCATTGTGGATGTTTTTGTGAAAGTGTGGGAGCAGTACAACCACAAGCGCATTGCCTATCCCCAGGCCGTATTGGAGTCTCGCCGTTAACCCCAGGGCAGAAGTTGTTAAGATCTGTAAATAAACCTCTAGGCTGACCCATGGAATTGACATACCTCGACAGTAATAGCTGGCTCATTGAGATGGCTGGCAAACGCATTTTGCTGGATCCCTGGCTGGTGGGTTCGTTGATGTTTGGGAATACGCCTTGGTTATTTAAAGGCGATCGCCCCCAGGATCGGCCCATTCCCGAAAACGTTGACTTGATTTTGTTATCCCAAGGGCTACCAGACCATGCCCATGTACCGACCCTAGAGCAGTTGGATCACGCCTTACCCGTTGTCGGCTCCCCTAATGCGGCCAAGGTTGTGCAATCTCTGGGTTATCAAACCATCCACACCCTAGAGCACCATCAGCAATACACCATTGACAACTTAGAAATTCTGGCCCTGAAAGGGTCTCCGGTGGGGCCAACCACCTTTGAAAATGGCTACCTGCTCAAGGATCTCAGCACTGGTCAAACCCTCTATTACGAGCCCCACGGTTACCATTCCCCGGAGTTGAAGCAGTACGCCCCGATTGATGTTGTGGTGACGCCATTGATTAATCTCACCCTGCCCCTCCTCGGCCCCGTGATCAAAGGTCAAGCCAGTGCATTACAAGTATGTGAATGGCTAAAACCCCAGGTGATTTTACCCACTGCCGCTGGCGGAGATGTCAACTTTGAAGGGTTGGTGATGAAGTTCCTTAAACCCCAAGGTACTGTTGCTGACTTTAAGCAAATGCTCCATCAAAAACAGCCCGATACCCTCGTTTTAGAACCGACGCCAGGGACACCCTGTACCGTTTTGGCCTAAAAAGCACTCTATCTCAAGTTCCCCCGAATCCTGAATAGGTTATACTAAAAAATTGCTCATCTATCCGTAGCGATCGCCTCGTTTTGACTATGAAAAATCCTTCCCTGCGCCAAGAACCTCGATATGCGCCTGCCTCTGTGATTGCCCTAGAGCAAAAGACATCGTTACTAGAATGGCTAGAGGAAAATGGTCGCATTATCTACCGCGAGAAAAAAGACGATTTGGTTGATGAGATGGCAGACGATCAGGATTTATCTGAGCTGATGGATGAAGACGGCTTTGAAGATGACGACGATGACGATGATGCTGACCTTGATTAAGCTTCTCAAAAAAAATTGTCCTTAACAATCTTTGAAAAAAATTATAAGACGCTCTCGATCCACAAATAATTTGTGGATTTTTTTTGTTTAAAGTTTTTACCCAATTTCCTTAAGAGATGGTTAAATAAGTTTGTTGGCAAACAAATAATTTATTACAGCATTTGATAAGAAACACGCCGAACTGCATTAACCAGTAGAAGATTTGATTGAACCGCTTATGAAACATTCAATTCCCCCTAAAAATCTCCTAGAACAGCGACTACAAAATATTTTTGTTCTTATCAAAAGCATCGCCATTCTTTTTGGATTAGGTGCAATTATTTCCCAGCTATTACAAATTTCACCATTGCTTGAATCTTATCCTGGGTGGAATATTACTTGGGGACAAATAGCAACGATCATTGTCGGTTGTGTTTTTTTGTGGTTTGGCTTGCACAAACAACTCAAAAACAGATTATCAAACTGGATTATTACCCATAAGCCCAAGACTAAACAGAAAATATTATTAGTGCCTTTTATTTTTGTCGTTGTTATTGTGATTCTAAAAATAGCTTTAGGCAATACAAATGAGTACACTCAAATTTACAGTGAAGGTGGTTTATTTGAATATGGCACCGTATTTGCCTTCTTTATTGCCACAGGTATTGGTATTCTAATCGCCCGTTATTTTTTCCAAAAGCGGCAATTTTTTCTCGGTGGAGCCTACTGCTTCTATAGTTTTTGTTTTTTCGTGGTAGGTGGTGAAGAAGTTAGCTGGGGCCAACGCTTATTTGGCTGGCAATTGCCAGAATTTTTTGAAGAGCATAATGTTCAAGGAGAGTTGACGCTTCACAATTTAGTTTGGCTAAATGATTATTGGGGCGATGGCATTATTTTAATTTGTACCCTAATCATTTTGGGGGTGTGCTATGCGATGATTCGCCAAAAAAATCGTCCTGCATTGGCAAGAAAATTAAAATACTTGATTCCCGGTTCCTATTTACTGTCCTTTTTTGGCGTGGCGATGATTATCTACATATTAATAGAAATGCAATATGCAACAGACAAGTTGCCGTTTGGGATAATTTTGACCAGGGAAGAGGAATTTGCAGAGTTCTTATTTGCAATGGCCAATTATTTTAGACAAGGGACAGAATATAGCGAACAGTCGCAACGATTCCAAGAAAATGAGTCGGCATAAACGTTAATTTTCTTGTGTCGTGAACTTTTCTGAGCGGTGGTGAGGAGTGTGCAACGCCTGTAAGTCGATGCCGAGGGGAACAATGCCACTAGGATTGAGAGGGAATAGGGAGCGATAATATTCTTGCTGAATCGTCTTGAGGGGACAGGTGGCGGCAACACCCGGCAGTTGATAAATGTCCCGTAGATAACCCCAAAGATTTTTGTAATCACAGATGCGGCGGCGATCGCATTTAAAGAGGCCGTGGTACACCAGATCGAAGCGGATGAGGGTAGTAAACAGGCGGATATCGCAGAGGGTGAGGTGGTCGCCCAAAAGATAGCAGCGATCGCCTAAGCGTTCATCAAGATCATCTAGGGTTTGAAAGAGTGCTGTCGCTGCTTGATCATAGGCGGTTTGGGTGCGGGCAAAGCCACATTTGTAAACGCCATTGTTGACGGTGTGATAGATCAGATCATTCAGGTGATCGCCTTCTGCTTGTAAGGCTTGGGGGTAGAGATCCCGCTCTGGAAATTTCGCAAGCTGATTAAAGGCGGCATTGAGCATCACAATAATCTCTGCGCTCTCGTTATTAACGATCTGATACGTTTGGCAATCCCAGAGCACTGGCACAGAACAGCGACCCTTATAACCCGCCCGTCCCAATTGATAAAGCTCTTTCATACTGCGGCAACCCGTGGGGTCATTTTCTAGACGCCAGCCCCCCACAGATACATCAGCGATCGCCACACTCAACTCAACTACATCCTCTAGGCCTTTTAGAATGCGGGTAATGGCTGTCCGGTGCGCCCAGGGACAAGTGAGGCCAATGTAGAGTCGATAACGGTTTGGCTCGGCCGGAAACTGCTCAGAACCAACCCAATGGCGAAATTGACTCTCGACCCGTTGAAAATTGCCCGTTGGATCGCTGGGGGCCAATTGGGACATCATGGTTTGCCAGAGGCGATGCCAGACAAATTGCGCCGTTTGAATCAGAAACTTGGGGGGAACTGCCATAGAACGCTTACTTATTCCAGAGTTGCGCCAATTGCTGGGTTTTGAGTCCCGCTTCGATGGCTTCTAAGACTCTGGTCATACCTGTGGTGTTGATAATTTCATACTTTCTGTCTGCTTTTTTGCAGGCTTCCATGGCCCGCTCCGTCATTGAATGGCTCGCATAGCCCGTGATAATCAAAATAAGGTCAACATTAGTCACCTGGGCTTCCCCCTGGGCGGAAAGCTGGAGGCCGTCCTGTTCGCTGTACCATTGCAGTTCCACCTGGGAATTCCGCAGGCGATTTTTAACGGCAGTTTGGAGGCGATCATGCCCCCCAAAGACTAGGACTTTACCAGCAAGATCGGCATACAGTTCAGGGCGTTTGTCGGATTTGCGGTGGCGGGATTTGGGTTGAATATTGGGGTGGTGTTCCGTGCGGGAACGGTTTTCGAGGGCTTTATTGTAGATAAAGTTTAGGGTTTGTTCGTGGGTGCCCCGTAGCCGGGCAACGGGGCCTTCTTCGCTATGTTCGTTGATTTGGTTAATTAGGGCATCAACTACTTCTTCGAGGGCGCCAATTTCCTTGAGATCTTCGACATAACCCCGAATGGCGATCGCCGCATCGGTGGCACTAAAAAAGTCCTGCTGTTCAAAGATCATATCGAGCAGATCATCCCGGAGGTCAGACTGCCACCGCTGGAGTTTTTCCCGCACTTTTTCCTCTAAAAGTCTTTCTTCCCGGAGCACAAGTTGGGCATCGACAATTTCAGCGGCTTTTTCGGGTATTTCTGCTATTTCTTGGCGAATATCAGCGGCTTTTTCTTGTAATTGTTGAATTATGTCGGCATTTTGATATCCTTCTGCCCGGTAGGTGCTGATCATTTCTTCTACTTTTTTTAGGAGGGGGTGCAGCTTCGCTTCCCGTTGGCGCACGATGTCCTGGTATTGTTCGTCCCGTTGCTGCTGTAATTTTTTTTCTTCGAGGTGGGTCTTCGCCGCAGACAATAAATTTTCGACGGAGGCCTCTAGGTTTTCAAGTTCGATATCCATGGGAATTTAGGGGATTTATGATTTTTATGATTTTTGGGCTAACTATAGATCTTACCCAATCGCTTGGGGAGATAGGCGATTGAGGGCACCTTTCACGAAATTACCGAAAAATTGTGACCGCTGATTTTGCTCAAAAACCTGCTTGAGAATTTGACCTAACTTTTCGAAATTGAGAGAGTCAGTGGCGGTTTGGGGATTTTGTTCTTGGAAATATTGAATTAAACTCAGCCCCGCAATGTGGGTCAGATAGGCCGCACTCACTCCCTGGACAGCGCCCCCGGCAAGGTAGGTAATCGCGTTGGTTTTGAGCACCCCCCCGACGGCCTGAGTAGAGAGTTCCACGAGGCCAAGCTGGATCATTTGTTTGCCTAGGGTCGTGGCGATCGCCTGGGCCTGGCCTAAAGAAAGGCGCTGTTGATAAACTCCTCCCAGATCCATGATCATTTGTCCTGTCACGGCTGCCGTGGCCAGTAAATCTAAAGCGGCGACGGGATTCGCAAAGGTCGCGCCAGCCGCCAACCACTGATATTTTTCGAGAATCGGTAAAGCCCGTTCGCGTCGGAATTGATTGAGGGTTTGTTTGGCATTGTGCTGGGTGAGCCGTGCGGTGCGCCAGATGGTTGACCAGAGTAGTTGTTGTTGGGTTTCGGGCTGACTGAGGAGGGTTTGGAGTTGATTTTGCAGGGGCGCAATGACCGGATCGGGACGTTCAAAATGCTCAGTTGCGGTGCCATCGGCTTGAATTTTTTTAACTTTGATCGCCTGGGGCGCGGCGGTGATGGGGAGGATATTTTGGGGGGCGATCGCCGGCTGACAATGGTTGCGCAGTTGGTTCAGGATTAATTCCCGTTGTTCTGGCTGATATTGGTCTTGCTTATTGAAGGCGATGAGAATTGTTTGGCGAGCCTGGTGCCAGTGGTTGAGGGTTTGCCATTGGGAGGCCATCAAGTCTCCATTCACAAGAAAAATTACCAGGTCGGCGGCGAAGACTTGGTTTTGGGCCGCTTGGTCATAGCTGGCGAGGTCGGTAAATAGGGGTGGTGTTTCCTGGAGGGTATGAGCTGATGCTGTGGCTTGAAGCTGCTTGAGGAGGGTTGTTTTCCCGGTGCCCCGGCCACCCGTGATCGCTACGGTGAAGCGCTCCCGTTGAAATTCTTGATGGAGGTTATCTAGGGTTTGCCTAAAGGTTGAGAAATCTTGATCTGGTACTTCTTGTTGGAGCGCCAGCACCCACTGTTGGGCGTTTGCAATGGCTTGGTCAACGTCTTTTCGTTTGAGGGGATTCTGGGGATTGTCCTGGAGGTGTTGGGGCTGTTTTTTTTGCCAAAGCAGGAGGCCACCCCAGGCGATCGCCCCCCAAAATAGCCATTCGCCGAGGTCGAAAATATTGCCTTGCCAGCGACCCAAGACTGCGAAAAATAAGGCTAAACCTAAGCCACCAACAAGAATGGGTTTTTGCATTGTTCTTACCCCGCCACATACAACAATTCGTCTATCTATGCTACTGCGAAAGGTGCTGGCCCTTAAGGGTAGGGGGCGATCGCCGGGGATCTTTCAAGAAATATTAAGGGTTAAGCTTGGCTCATGATTGGGAGGGATTTCCAAAAAAACAAAGGAAACCGGATAATGGTGTCGGTTTACTGCTTGGTACTGTGTGATGTCCGCCTATCTTCTGACCGCCCCCGCAAAAATTAATCTCTACCTCGAAATTTTGGGCGATCGCCCCGACGGGTTCCATGAATTGGTGATGGTGATGCAGACCATTGGCTTATATGACCGGATTGAGGTGCGACAAAACCGCAGCAGCGACATTAATCTTTATTGCCAACACCCCGAAGTCCCCCTCACCGCCAGCAATATTGCCTACCGGGCCGCCCAGTTAATGATGACGCGTTTTGCGGATATCTATGCCAGGGTGGGCGGTGGCGTAGACATCACCATCGAGAAAAATATCCCCGTGGCTGCGGGACTAGCTGGGGGGTCAACGGACGGTGCCGCGGTATTGGTGGGGTTAAATTTGCTCTGGGATTTGGGGTTAACCCAACCGGAATTGCAGGAGTTGGCGGCGGAACTGGGTTCGGATGTGCCTTTTTGTATTGGGGGAGGCACAGCGATCGCCACCGGACGAGGAGAAATTTTAGACCCATTGCCCGATCTTGATGGCATGCCGATTGTCTTGGCAAAATACAGCAACATTGCCGTCTCTACCCCCTGGGCTTACCAAACCTATCGCGCCCAATTTGGGGAGCATTACCTCCAAGATGCGGCGAGTTGGGATGCCCGCATGAAACAAATCCATTCCGGCGGTCTGATCAAAGCCATTCAACAGAAAAATATGCAGGCGATCGCCCGTGAGCTTTATAACGATCTCGAAAAAGTCGTTTTACCCGAATTTCCCCAAGTGCAACAATTGCGCGATTGTTTCGCCAAACACGGGGCGATCGGTACGATGATGTCCGGCTCCGGCCCCAGTGTTTTTGCCCTCTGTGAAACCCTCGAACAAGCCCAGACCCTTAAAACCCAAGTTGCCCAAGAGTTAAATGATCCAGCCCTCGACCTTTGGGTAACGCAAATCGCCAGCCCCGGCATCCAAGCCGACGTCCGTTAAGGGTTTTTGGTTCTCTTGCCTCACCATCCACAGAGCAATTTTTCAAGGGATTGATTGCCGCAGCCAAGACTTTCTTTATAAAATAACTAAAAAGCAATTTAGTGATTTTTATTTTAATCTTGTAAAGCAAAACAATGTTAACCAGTGCCCTTGTTGCCTATCTCCATTACCTCGGCTTAATGCTAAGTTTCGCCGCCTTATGCCTGGAAGCTCTATTTTTCAAAAAAGATATTTCCCTCAAAGAAGCGAAATTAGTTGGTATCGCCGATGGAGTCTATGGCCTAGCCGCCAGCACAATTTTGATTACTGGCATTCTCCGCGTTCTCTACTTCGGCAAAGGTTCGGCCTACTACCTCAACAACACCCTCTTTTGGGTCAAGATTGCCATTTTTATCGTGGTGAGCCTACTTTCTCTCTACCCCACGATCACTTTTATTTTGTGGTGGATTAAAGACCTCGCTAAGGAACAAGCGCCCGCCATTTCTCCAATCCAACAGACTCTGATTACTTGGTCGATTCGCGCCGAATTACTGGGCTTCTGTCTGATTCCCCTCACCGCCGCTCTCATGGCCCGGATCACGATTTAACACGTATGAAAATGCCAAAACCGGCTGGGGCGATCGCCTATTTTTAACCGTAAATCCCTGGGTTGTCGCTCCCCTAAACGACAGCGAAAAAAAAATTGTGGCACACTGCAAGCATTGACCATCACTTAAAAAATTGCGCCATGCCCACAATTAAAGCCTTTGCTGTCCATGAACCTTCTGGTGATTTACAACCCTTTGAATATGACCCCGGTGAGCTACTGCCGGATCAGGTAGAGATTGAGGTGAAATACTGTGGTATTTGCCATAGTGACCTCAGCATGATCGGGAATGAGTGGGGCATGACCCAATATCCCCTTGTCCCTGGCCACGAAGTCGTGGGGGCGATCGCCAAAGTTGGGGAAAATGTCAAAAATCTCAGCGTTGGGCAAGTTGTCGGCCTCGGTTGGCACGCTGGGTATTGCAATGAATGCCCCCAATGCACCACAGGCGATCAGAACCTTTGTGCCACGGCCCAAGGCACCATCGTCGGCCACCATGGCGGTTTTGCAGAGAAAGTCCGGGCTGCGGCCAATAGTGTGGTGCCAATTCCCGATGGCATTGACCTCGAAGCCGCTGGTCCTCTCTTTTGTGGCGGCATTACTGTTTTTAACCCCCTCGTGCAATATGGCATCCAACCCACTTCTAAAGTGGCGGTGCTCGGCATTGGTGGTTTAGGTCACATGGCGGTGCAGTTTCTCAATGCCTGGGGTTGTGAAGTGACGGCCTTTACCTCCAGCGAAGCAAAAATTACAGAAGCCCTGGAACTCGGTGCTCACCACACCCTCAATTCCCGTGATCCAGAGGCGATCGCCGCTGCTGCTGGTCAATTCGATCTGATCATTTCGACCGTCAATGTTAAGCTCGATTGGAATGCCTATCTCAGCACCCTCAAGCCCCATGGACGCTTACATTTCGTTGGCGCAACCCTCGATCCCCTCGACATCAACGTCTTTGCCCTAATCATGCAACAGCGTTCCATCTCTGGTTCCCCCGTCGGTAGTCCCGCAACCATCGCCAAAATGCTGGAATTTGCCAAACTGCACAATATCCAGCCCAAAATTGAAACCTTCAAATTTGCAGACGTCAACAAGGCGATCGCCCGCCTAAAAAGTGGCGAGGCCCATTACCGGATCGTGCTTTGTCGCTAACCCATTTTCCGGCCCAAAACCGTCCCCACAGGTTCGGGAACCTACACTATCAGGATCCCCAGATCGCACAGCACTATAGGAATAGTCATATGCACGAATCTAGAATATCTAGTCGTCATAGTTGCACCAATATTTGAAAGTTTTATTCAAGTTAAATCGCTGATCTTTGGAGTCACACTGCTATGGGAAAAGTCGTCGGTATTGACCTCGGAACCACCAACTCTTGCGTATCCGTTATGGAAGGCGGTAAGCCGACTGTAATCGCCAACGCAGAAGGATTTAGAACTACTCCCTCCGTCGTGGCCTATGCCAAAAACGGAGACCTGCTCGTAGGGCAAATCGCCAAGCGTCAAGCCGTGATGAACCCTGGCAACACCTTCTATTCCGTAAAGCGCTTCATCGGCCGCAAGCACAGTGAAGTCAGCAACGAGTCTACTGAAGTTGCCTACAAAGTAGAACGCGACAGCACCGGCAACGTGAAAATCGATTGCCCTGCCAAAGAGAAAAAATTCGCCCCCGAAGAAATCTCTGCCCAGGTACTCCGCAAGCTGATCGAAGACGCCAGTAAGTACCTTGGCGAACCTGTTACCCAGGCTGTCATCACTGTGCCTGCGTACTTTAACGACTCCCAACGTCAAGCCACTAAAGACGCCGGGAAAATTGCTGGGGTAGAAGTGCTGCGGATTATCAACGAGCCCACCGCAGCCTCCCTCGCTTACGGTCTTGACAAGAAGAGTAACGAAACAATCCTCGTTTTTGACCTCGGTGGTGGAACCTTCGACGTATCCATCCTAGAAGTCGGTGATGGTGTCTTTGAAGTACTCGCCACTTCTGGTGATACACACCTAGGTGGAGATGACTTCGACAAAAAGATCGTTGATTTCTTGGCCGAAGAATTCCAACGCGCCGAAGGCATTGATCTGCGTAAAGACAAGCAAGCCCTGCAACGTCTGACAGAAGCCGCTGAAAAAGCAAAGATTGAGCTCTCTAACGTCACCCAAGCGGATATCAACCTCCCCTTCATCACCGCGACCCAAGACGGCCCGAAGCACCTCGACATGAGCTTGACCCGGGCAAAATTTGAAGAGCTGTGCGCCGACTTGATCGACCGCTGCCGTATCCCCGTCGAAAACGCGATTCGGGATGCCAAGCTCGACAAATCCGCCATTGATGAAATCGTTCTTGTAGGGGGATCTACTCGGATTCCCGCCGTACAAGATGTCGTTGAGCGTGTCCTGGGTAAAAAGCCCAACCAAACCGTGAACCCCGACGAAGTTGTGGCGATCGGTGCAGCCATTCAAGGTGGTGTTCTTGCTGGTGAAGTTAAAGACATTCTGCTTCTTGATGTTACGCCCTTATCTTTGGGTGTAGAAACCCTCGGTGGTGTGATGACCAAAATTATCCCCAGAAACACCACGATTCCGACCAAAAAATCAGAGGTCTTCTCCACCGCCGTTGATGGTCAAACCAATGTTGAAATTCACGTTCTGCAGGGTGAGCGGGAAATGTCTAAGGACAACAAGAGCCTTGGTACCTTCCGCCTCGATGGAATTCCGCCGGCTCCCCGTGGTGTTCCCCAAATCGAAGTCACCTTTGACATTGATGCCAACGGTATCCTAAACGTCACGGCGAAGGACAAGGGCACTGGTAAAGAACAATCCATCAGTATCACTGGTGCATCGACCTTACCGGACGACGAAGTAGAACGGATGGTAAGCGAAGCTGAGGCCAATGCCGCAGCAGATAAGGAACGCCGCGAAAAAATTGACCGCAAGAATCAGGCAGATTCCCTCGTTTACCAAGCTGAAAAGCAAATCGAAGAGCTCGGTGATAAAGTTCCCGCCGATGACAAGAGCAAAGCTGACCAAATGATCAAAGATCTTAAGGAAGCTGTGGCCCAGGAAAATGACGAGAAAATCTCGACTCTAATGCCGGAACTGCAACAACTGCTCTACACCATTGGCAGCAATATCTACCAACAGGCTGGTGGCGATCCTTCTGCGGCAGGGTTTGATCCGAATGCTGCCGCCGGTGGTGCTGCGCCAGGTGGTAACAGCGGTAACGATGGTGGTGACGATGTCATTGACGCAGAGTTCTCTGAAACCAAGTAAGCTGCCGTCATCAATCTCAATCGCCTTGACAATGTAAGCAACCAGCGGGGGTAGATTTTCTACCCTCGTTTTTTTCTGGGGGAATTTAGCGGGTCATCTGCCGCAGAGCACGGGTTTGTTCCAGAATGTCTTCGACATCTTCTTCAGAGAGTCTCTCAACGTAATTGATTTTGACTTCTTCGAGGAGGTCATTGATCAATGATTCCATTTGAGCGAGGCTTTCTTGGCCTTGAATTTCGGAAGTGATGCTGCTGGTCAGTTGGGTTAATAGCTCTTCGAGGAGTTTTTCGAAGACGGGGTCTTCTTCGAGGACGGCTTTGAGGGTATCTGCGGTAACTTGATAGAGTTGATGGGAGAGTTGCTTGGCAAGGGTGCTTTTGAGATCGCCGACACCGGGAAGCATCTGTAGGCCTTGGTAGGCAGGGGACATGGAAATGACTCGATCCAGGGTATGGCGAATAACGGCTTCGGCCTCGGGCTGAATTTTGGGTAAGACTTGGTGGACTAAAAGGTTAGCCATGAGCTTTGCGAGCTCGATGGGTTCATTGATGTCGTTCAGATCGACATATTCTCGGCTGGTGGTTTGGGCCAAAAGGGTGGCAAATTCTCCCCGGTGGATGGAGCCTTGGATCTGGTTAATAATCCGAATAACGACGACTTCGGTAATATCTTCGGCAATACTAGCAACGAAACCTTGACTGGCTTGTTTTTGGATCGCGCTGAGGTCAATGAGGTCGGCTTGGTTAAGGCGAACGATCACGGGAATCACCCGTAACCAGCGAAAAAGGGGGATCAGCAGAAAGATATCGTACCAACGCCAGAGCATGGCATCAAACCAACTAACTCCTGTGCGACGACGGCTGATGTACCAACTCCGGGCCAGGAATTCGAGGAGGAAGGCGAGAAAGAAGGGGAAATCGAGGATGCCAAAGTTATCAATGTATTTGCCGTTTTCGCCAATGGGACGGAAATAGTTGGTTTCTAGGAGGGGTTCGATTTCACGTTCGTAAAAGTTGAATTCTTCACGCCAGCCATTTTCTGAGAGGTATTCACTACTCCAAAAAAGTTGAAATGCGTCTTTGGAGGAAGCGGAAGCATCACTAAATACATGGCGGCGCATACGATTTTTGATTTTTTCGAGGGTACCTGTTTTGTTGGCAATTTCAAAGGGATTGGTATCTACCATCTCAACGCTCAGTTCCCGGAGTTCGGCGAGGATGGCTTCTTGTTCTTGGTTGTAGCGGCGGAGTTGGGTGGTGATGTCTTGGCGATCGCCAGAACCGACAATGCCACTATCGGCACCTGTTGACCGGAGGGTCAGATCATTAATCTGTTGAATTTTTGCTTGGAGATCTTCGACCCGTTGGAGATAGTAGGCGGTGTCGCGATTTTCTTCGATGCCTTTTACCCAGTCATAGGCACGGGTGACATTGACCGGGAGAATGCGCACCGGCTCAGCGGGAAATTTCCATTCGTATTTGGCAATGCGTGCGTAAAATTGGACTCGGCCCTGTAACCAAAAATTACGCAGGGGGATATAACTCAGGTCAAAGAGAACTAACACCAAATTAGCAGAAGCCAAGAGAGCCATACCCCGCTCAAAAAGCAGACTGGTACGATTACGTTTGGCACGGCCAGGTTGTCTGCGTGGTGCAATAGTCATGGTAAATTAAGGGCGATTTTTTGTGAATTTTAAGCAATATTGATCGAATTTTCAGTTTATTTTATCGGGTTCTATGGGTAGGCGGACTAAATATAAGGTGTGTTTGAGCACTGAGCAGCGGGAAAGACTATGGGCGATCGCCCGTAACGGTTACCAGCCAGCCAAAAAAATGCTCCATGCCCGTATTCTATTGATGGCCGACCGTGCCCACCCCGACGGCAACTGGCAAGATCAACAAATCGCCCAAGCCCTGAGTGTTCATGCCAACACCGTCGCCCGTGTCCGTAAACTTTTTGTCACCGACGGCGAAGCCCAAGCCCTTGGTCGCAAGCCCAGGGCACACCCACCGATTAAACCCAAACTCAGTAGCGCCAAAATCACCAAACTCCTTGCCCTCTACCACGATGGGCCTCCCCCCGGCCATGACTATTGGTCCCTTAGTCTCCTGGTGCGAGAACTCAAAGCCCAAAAAATTGTCAAGCACATTTGCCGTGAAACAGTGCGTAAAATTCTCAAAGAACAGGGGATCTCACTCAGTCGTCGCAAGCGGGCCTAAACTTCTTGTTAACTTTTCAAAGCTCCTCCAGATCCTCGACAATCTTGGCTCCTTCCCTGGCCTTTCCGCGATGAAGGCCCCCTTCATTAGTTAAAATAAGTAAAGTTTTTCAAAAATTAGTGGATCTTCCATGACTGACGTTCCTGTCTCTCGTATTCGTAATTTTTCGATCATTGCCCACATCGACCACGGAAAATCGACCCTGGCAGACCGGATGCTCCAGGACACCCAAACAGTGGCGCAACGGGATATGAAAGAACAGTTCCTCGACAACATGGAACTGGAGCGGGAACGGGGGATCACCATCAAACTCCAGGCCGCACGGATGCGTTATGTGGCTAAAGACGGCGAAGAATATATCCTGAACCTCATCGATACCCCAGGCCACGTTGACTTTTCCTATGAAGTATCGCGCTCCTTGGCCGCCTGTGAAGGAGCATTACTAGTCGTAGACGCTTCCCAGGGCGTCGAAGCCCAGACCCTCGCCAACGTTTACCTCGCCCTGGACAACAACCTAGAAATTATTCCCGTTTTAAACAAAATTGATCTGCCCGGTGCTGAACCTGATCGAGTTACCGAGGAAATTGAAGAAGTGGTCGGCTTAGATTGCACCGACATTATCCGAGCTTCCGCCAAACAGGGTCTCGGCATCAACGATATCTTAGAGTCCATCGTCCAACAGGTGCCCCCCCCGGCCGACACCATTGATCAACCATTGCGGGCACTCATTTTTGACAGTTACTACGACCCCTATCGAGGCGTGATCGTCTATTTCCGAGTGATGGATGGCGAAGTTAAAAAAGGCGACAAAGTGCGTCTGATGGCCTCCAAAAAAGAATATGAAATCGACGAACTTGGTGTCCTCGCACCGAATCAAGTGCAAGTAGAGGCGCTCCACGCCGGAGAAGTAGGTTACTTTGCCGCAGCAATCAAATCCGTTGAAGATGCACGGGTCGGTGATACCATTACCTCCGCTGTAAACCCTGCACCTTCGCCGTTACCGGGTTATACCGAAGCGAAACCGATGGTTTTCTGCGGCCTCTTCCCCACTGATGCCGACCAATATGCGGATCTGCGAGATGCCCTGGATAAATTGAAACTAAATGATGCGGCTCTCTCCTTTGAACCGGAAACCTCTAGTGCCATGGGGTTTGGTTTCCGGTGCGGCTTCCTGGGCCTTCTCCACCTAGAAATTGTCCAAGAACGTTTGGAGCGAGAATATAACCTGGATTTGATTACGACGGCGCCTTCGGTGGTTTATCGAGTCACCACGACGGATGGAGAAGTGATGGAAATTGATAACCCCAGTCAATTACCAGATCCCCAAAAACGCGAAAAAATCGAAGAGCCTTACATTCAAGTGGATGTGATTACCCCGGAGGAGTTTGTGGGTACCATTATGGATCTGTGCCAAACGCGACGGGGCATTTTCAAGGACATGAAGTATTTCACCGAAAGTCGCACGAATATCATCTATGAACTGCCCCTGGCGGAGGTGGTGACAGACTTTTTTGATCAGTTAAAGTCCCGTACTAGAGGTTACGCCAGCATGGAGTATCAGCTCATTGGCTACCGGGTTGGGCAGTTGGTGCGCCTGGATATTTTGGTAAATAAAGATTCGGTGGATTCCCTCGCCATGATTGTCCATCGGGACAAGGCTTACAACGTGGGACGGGCGATGGCTGAAAAGCTCAAAGAATTAATCCCCCGTCACCAGTTTAAGATTCCGATTCAGGCGGCGATCGGTTCTAAAATCATTGCCAGTGAGCATATTCCGGCCCTACGCAAGGATGTTTTAGCGAAGTGCTATGGTGGTGATATTTCCCGAAAGAAAAAGCTACTCCAGAAACAGGCTAAGGGTAAGAAACGAATGAAGTCGATTGGTACGGTTGATGTGCCCCAAGAGGCGTTCATGGCAGTGCTCAAGTTAGATCAGTAAAGATCAGTAAATTTGCCAAATCCCCACACCACCTCGCTTCTTCATGGTGAGTCAGTGTGGGGATTCAACTTAGGAATTAAGCCAAATCAAAGCGATCTGCGTTCATCACTTTTGTCCAAGCCGCGACAAAATCCTGGACAAATTTTTCATTGTTGTCGTCTTGGGCATAGACTTCGGCATAGGCCCGCAGGATGGAGTTACAGCCAAAAACGAGGTCAACCCGCGTGGCTGTCCATTTGACTTCACCGGTGTGGCGATCGCCAATTTCATAAAGGTTTTTACCGGCTGGCTTCCAGGTGTATTTCATATCCGTCAAATTGACGAAGAAATCATTGGTCAAGGCGCCCTCGCGGTCTGTGAGCACGCCATGTTTGGTGCCACCATAATTGGTGCCCAGTACACGCATCCCGCCGACTAAAACAGTCATCTCAGGGGCAGTCAGACCTAGTAATTGGGTGCGGTCGAGCATTAATTCTTCGGGGCTAACCACATAGTCTTTTGGGAGCCAGTTCCGGTAGCCGTCGTGGAGGGGTTCTAACACCGCGAATCCCTCGACATCGGTCATTTCCGCCGTCGCATCTCCGCGACCTGGGGCAAAGGGCACCGTAATCTCAACCCCAGCCGCCTTGGCTGCTTGCTCAATGCCAACGTTACCTGCCAGGACAATCACATCTGCGACACTGGCCCCACTCTCGGCGGCGATCGCCTCTAGCACGGACAACACCTTAGCCAAACGGTCTGGTTCATTCCCTTCCCAATCCTTTTGGGGAGCCAAGCGAATTCTCGCCCCGTTTGCCCCACCACGTTTGTCTGAACCCCGAAACGTTCTTGCACTGTCCCAGGCCGTACAGACCATTTCGCTAATACTTAAACCACTAGCCGCAATTTTGTCCTTAACCGCTTGCAGATCGTAGTCCGTCTTTCCTGCCGGAATCGGATCTTGCCACAACAAGTCTTCCTGGGGCACATCTGGGCCAATGTAACGGGACTTCGGTCCCATATCCCGGTGCGTGAGTTTAAACCAGGCCCGGGCAAAGGTTTCGGCAAAATAAGCCGGATCTTGGTAAAACCGCTCAGAAATCTGCCGATAGTCCGGATCCATTTTCATGGCCATGTCGGCGTCGGTCATAATCGGGCTGAGGCGGATCGATGGGTCTTCAACATCAACGGGCTTGTCTTCTTCTTTGACATTGATCGGTTCCCATTGCCAAGCCCCCGCTGGGCTTTTCTTCAGTTCCCAATCGTAGTTGAGCAGTAGTCGAAAATAACCGTTGTCCCATTGGGTGGGATAGGTCGTCCAGGCCCCTTCAATGCCGCTAGTGACCGTGTTCCGACCAATGCCGCGTTGGGTTTTGTTGAGCCAACCTAAACCCTGGTCATCGAGATCCGCCGCCTCCGGTTCCGGGCCGAGTAATGTCGCATCCCCGTTACCATGGCACTTGCCCACGGTATGGCCACCGGCAGTGAGGGCGACGGTTTCTTCGTCGTTCATCGCCATCCGGGCAAAAGTGATCCGGATATCATGGGCAGTTTTGAGGGGGTCAGGATTACCATCTACTCCTTCGGGATTGACATAGATTAATCCCATCATCACCGCGGCCAATGGATTTTCTAAATCCCGCTCGCCGGAATAGCGACTGTGGGGGTTCTCACTGGGAGCCAGCCATTCTTTTTCTGAGCCCCAATAAATATCTTTTTCGGGATGCCAGATGTCCTCGCGACCAAAGGCAAAGCCAAAGGTTTTTAACCCCATGGACTCATAGGCAATGGTGCCGGCATAGGCAATTAAATCGGCCCAACTGAGCTTATTGCCATATTTTTTTTTGATGGGCCAGAGTAGGCGACGGGCTTTATCTAGGTTGGTGTTGTCTGGCCAAGAATTTATCGGGGCGAAACGTTGGTTGCCAGTCCCGGCACCACCCCGGCCGTCGGCGATCCGATAGGTGCCAGCGGCGTGCCAAGTCATCCGAATCATCAACCCACCGTAATGTCCCCAATCTGCGGGCCACCAGTCTTGGCTGTCTGTCATTAGTGCATGGAGATCCCGCTTGAGGGCGGCAACGTCGAGGGTTTTGACGGCGTCTTGATAATTGAAGCCTGCGCCCATCGGGTTGGTTTTGTGGTCGTGCTGGTGCAGGATATCCAGATTGAGGGCTTTGGGCCACCAGTCCATGTTTGCCATGCTGCTCGTCGTCATTGCACCGTGCATTACTGGGCATTTGCCCCCGGTGTTCGTGATGTTGTCGTGCATTGATATTTCCTCTTGCAAGTCAGTGCAGAGACACCTGCTGCCATGGTTGGTCACGCAATGGTGTTGACCTGGAGTCATCGCGCTGGCAGACAATGAGTCCCTGTGCACTATATAACTAGAAATTATAGGAATGATTTTTTGGCAATGTCCCAGATGATACTTTTATTTTTACTTTCTGGAGTGTTGCTCGGCAGTCGGTAAACGGTTAGCGATAAACGAAGACAGGGATACGACTGCTGCGGAGAATTTGGGCGGTGGTGCTGCCAATGACGAAGTGGCGAATGCGGCTATGGCCATAGGCTCCAATCATTAAGAGGTTGATTTTGGCTTGGTCACAAAACTGGGCGATCGCCGTTTCGGAGTTGCCTGGGGCGAGGTGATAATGGGCCTCAATGCCAGCGGTGCTTAATCGTTGCTTGGCTTGGGCAAGGCAGGGATTGGTGGTGGCATCACCGGGTTTTTTCGTAACGGTCAGCACATGAATTTCTAAGACTCTAAGGGCGGCGCATTCACTCAGAAAATCGAGGAGCTTGCGGCAACTGGGACTGTCATCGTAGGCGACGAGAATACGCTCGATGGGTTGAAATTCGCGGGAAGTGACCAGGCAGGGTTTATGGCTCGACCGGATCAGGCGTTCCAAATTGGCACCGAGGTGATCGGGGGCGATATTTTCTGATTCTCCCCGTTTACCCAAGATGATCAGATCGGTATTTTGTTCTAAATGTTGGAGACAATCGATGAAATAGCCCACTTCATGGAGGAGCTTTTCGGGAGCTTGGCCGGCAGCGGTGAGGGTTTCTTGGGCTTCTTGGAGAATCAATTTTGCCCGTTCGTGGTCAAGCTTGGCTTTTTCATGTTCGAGGGCGACCAAACGTTGAAGGAGACTTTCTGATGTTCCTAGGCCAATGCTGCCACTAAAATTACGGGCATCGGCAGCGGCCCGACTGCGGGCATCGGTGACATGGAGTACATCGATGGTGGCTCCCAGGCGATCGCCAAACCAAGCGGCATATTGATAATTACTCTGGGCAAAGTTAGAGCCGTCGGTACATAACAGAATTCGTTGCATGGTTTTTAAGGCTTTCAAGAAACGTCTACGGGGGCCGGGGTCGCTTTTGCAAGGTGTTTTTTACTATAGGTGGCCAGCTTATCTACCAGTTTCGCACTTTCGGCGTTGAGACCCAGTAATTCCACTTCTGCCCCTGTACGGTGAAACTTTGCCACGATGCGGTCGAGCATTTCCACGGCCCCTTGATCCCAGAGGTGGGCCGCACTGAGATCGATGACAACTTCATCGACGACTTCCTCAAAATTAAAGGCGTCAAAAAACTCTTCCTTAGAGACAAAAAAGATTTGTCCCCGGACGGTATACACATGGCGATCGCCCCCAGCTTCCACCCGCTTGTCCACCAAGACAACTTGCGCAATTTTATTGGAGAAAAAGACCGTACTCATCACAATACCCGTCGCGACTCCCAGGGCAAAATTGCGGGTCAAGATAATCACTGTCATCGTCGTCAGCATCACCATGGATTCACTGCGCGGCAGACGGGACAGATTTTTGAGAGAAGACCAGCGGAACGTGCCAATGGAGACCATGATCATAATCGCCACCAAAGCCGCCATGGGCATCTGTTGCACCCAATCCTGGAGACCCAAAATGGCAATTAACAGAAAAATCCCCGCACATAGGGTCGATAAACGGCCCCGGCCACCGGACTGGACATTGATCACCGATTGGCCAATCATGCCGCAACCTGCCATGCCCCCAAAAAATGCCGTGATAATGTTGGCAAAGCCCTGTCCCTTCGCCTCTTGATTTTTGTCACTGGGGGTATCGGTCAACTCATCCACCAGAGAAGCGGTCAAGAACGAGGCCAGAAGACCAACAATTGCCAGGGTGATCGCGTAGGGGAAAATAATCTGTAGCGTCTCCCAATTCAAGGGCACCTGGGGTAAACGGAAGAAAGGCAAGGCCGTGGGCAGTTCGCCCATATCGCCCACTGTCGGAACATCTAGATTTAAGGCGATCGCCGCCACCGTCATCACCGCCAAGGTCACCAAGGGCGAGGGCACTACCGTTGTTAGCCGGGGTAAACCATAGATAATCACCAGGGACAACGCCGTGAGCATATAAACCATTGGTGATTTTCCGATCAGTTGGGGCAGTTGGGCCAAGAAAATCAACACCGCCAAAGCATTCACATAGCCCAAGACCACCGCTCGCGGCACATATTTCATCTGACGGCCCAGTTTGAGGAACCCAAAAATTAGCTGAATTACCCCCGTCAAGAGGGTCGTCGCAAACAAATATTCCAAGCCATGATCTTTCACTAGATCAATCATCAACAGGGCCATCGCTCCTGTGGCTGCTGAAATGGAACCGGGTCTGCCCCCCAGAAAGGCCGTTATCACCGCGATGATAAACGAAGCATATAGGCCCACCTTCGGATCCACCCCAGCAATAATCGAAAAGGCGATCGCCTCTGGGATCAAAGCCAATCCCACCACTGCACCAGCCAAAATATCGGCCCGCACATTGGCAAACCATTCCCGTTTTAAAACGCTTAAATTCAATGTGTCTCCGCAACAAAAAGATCAGGTCAAAAACGTTAGGATGCTACCACAGAATTTAAAGCTCTCTGCAACGAAAATTAATCCAAGCTGTCCTGGAGAGCCATCTGCATCAAAATATCGTGGGTACTATCACTATGGCCATCTGCATGGGGTTCCTTTTGGTGATAATGGCCATCCTTCTGGAGCTGCCACGATAAACGGTTGTCAGACAACATAATCCCCAGAATCTCATTGAGATCACCAATTAACTTGGGATCTTCTACGGGAGCCACCGCTTCTACCCGACGACTCAGGTTCCGGGTCATCCAATCGGCACTACCGATATACATTTCCTCGGCCCCATCATTCTGGAAATAGTAAATGCGCGAGTGTTCCAAAAAACGCCCAATAATACTGATGACGCGGATATTCTCACTGAGGCCTTCGACGCCAGGGCGCAGACAACAAATCCCCCGCACGATCAGATCAATTTCCACCCCTGCTTGGGACGCCCGGTAAAGGGTTTGGATCATCTCCAGATCGACCAGGGAGTTCATTTTCGCCACAATCCGTCCACTGCCGCCATTTTTGACGTGGGCAATTTCCCGTTCAATCATCGCCACCATGCGGGGCCTGAGGGTCACAGGGGCCACCAGCAACTTCCGGTAGGAACTTTGGCGGGAATAGCCTGTGAGGAAATTAAACAAATCCGTGAGGTCTGCCCCTAAATCTTCCCGGCAACTCAGTAGCCCCAGATCCGTATAGAGGCGGGCGGTTTTCGGGTTATAGTTTCCGGTGCCAATGTGGACGTAGCGGCGAATTTTTTTCTTTTTCTCCTGGCGCACTACCAAGACAATTTTGGTGTGGGTTTTCAGCCCAGCCAGGCCATAGACCACATGAACCCCTTTTTGTTCGAGGGTTCTCGCCCAGTTAATGTTATTTTCTTCATCAAAGCGGGCTTTCAATTCCACCAATACCGCCACCTGCTTCCCGTTTTGGGCGGCTTCGATGAGGGATTGAATAATTGGGGAATCGCCGGAGGTTCGATAAAGGGTCATTTTGATCGCCAGCACGTCGGGATCCTTCGCCGCCTGGGTAATAAAGGCTTGGACGGTGGCCGAAAAAGAATGGTATGGGTGGTGTAGAAGGCGATCGCCTTGGCGAATCAGCTCAAAAAAATCCGGCTCAAATTCCTCTGAAGAACGGCTGCCTTTGCCTGCATCGAGCCAGGCGGGGGCGGTGGGTGACCAGGGTTTATCCTTGAGGCGCTTGAGGGGTAAACCCAAGAAGGTAAATAAAGAATCCAAGCCAATTAAGCCTTCTACCTCATAGACATCAATGTCCTGGAGATCCATTTCCTTGATCAGCATTTGTCGCACATCTTCCGGCATCGAGTGGTGAATTTCCAAGCGCACCACAGAGCCACTAAAGCGCCGCTTATGTAACTGTTCCTCGATGGCGATCATCAAATCATCAGCTTCATCTTCTTCTACCGAAAGGGAAGCATTGCGGGTGACTCGAAAGGCATAGCACTCCTGGATATTCATCTGCGGGAATAGGGTATCCAGATTATGGGCGATCACCTGTTCGATGGGCACCCCGACCCAAATTGCTTGTTCTTGGTCGGGGTAATAGCAAAGCTCTGGTGGTAACGTGACAAACCGGGGGAAATTTCCCGGCACCTTGACCCGGGCAAATCTTTCCTGTTGCTCGTTTTCTGGTTCTTTGATCACCACCGCGAGGTTGAGGCTGAGGTTAGAAATATGAGGAAATGGGTGACTCGGATCAACGGCGAGGGGCGTCAGGACGGGGAAAATATGCTCCCGATAAAAATCATGGAGATAGTTCCGTTGTTCCCGGTTGAGATCGAGGTAATCAACGAGGTAAATCCCTTCCTGGGCGAGGAGGGGCTTGAGGGTGTGTTGAAAATGTTGGTCTTGGAGTTGGACGAGGGGTTTGAGGCGTTCGTAGATGTCCTGGAGTTGTTCGGCGGGATTGCGCCCATCAAAGGAGAGTTTGCTGACCCCAGCTTCTACTTGTTGCTTCAATCCGGCAACCCGCACCATGAAAAATTCGTCGAGGTTATTGCTAAAAATGGCCAGAAATTTGAGGCGCTCTAGGAGTACATTGCGGTCGTCTAATCCCTCGCTGAGCACGCGGCGGTTAAATTCAAGCCAACTGAGTTCCCGATTAAAATAATATTGCGGATTATCGAGGTCAGTTTTGAGTTTACTGGCGGTTTTCGCAGAGGACATATACTTTTTATGCAGAGGATCGAAACTGTGACGGGAAGCCTTTCTCGCCATTGTTAATAGAGTAAACCCCATGACCAATTGTTATCGCAAACTTTTGCTTTTTCTTAGCCTCAGCTTAATGATGGGGGCCGGGCAGGTTTCGGCGACATCTCTGGTAGGGCCAATTCAGGATCCTTTGCTCCCCGCACAGCAAGGCGATCGCCCTTTGAGTGAGTCCCAAGCCACCCAACTGACCCAGGAAATTATCACCCTAGAGGCTGAGGGGTTTGAGCAATGGGCCGAGGGCAACAAAGAGGCAGCCTTTTCTCGGTGGTGGCGACAACTGCGGTTACGGCAAGTCTTACCGGATCGCCAGGCCGAAGTGGGAAGTTTAGGGCGGATCGGGGCGATCGCCTGGGAAGATAACCAAACGGAGCCAGTAGAAATCATCACCGAACGTTTGGTGGCCATCGAACAGCAAGATTTCCCCCAAGACTATAACCTCCTGCTGCCCCTAGCCACGGCCTATGAACAAATTCGGGATTCCCAACGGGCGATCGCCCTTTATCGGCAGCACCTAGAGACCCTTGAAGATCCTTATAAACCGGAAATTTTGCGCCTGATTACCCAACTGGCCCTAGATTGGTTTAACACCAACGCCGCCCTCAAAGCCCTAGAAGAAATTGAAACCCTTAACGCCCTGACGGATGCCGACCGGGAACAACTGGTGGCCCTCTATGAACAAACCCAGCAACCAGAAAAGGCGATCGCCCAACAACGGCAACTCACCGCAGTTTATTTCCAAGAACAAAACCTGCCCCAACTAATCCGCACCTACCAGCAAATCGCCGCTAACTATGGGCAACTCCAGGACTATCCCCAAGCCGTGAGCTTTAGCCGTGACGCCTTCACCCTCGCCTGGGAACTGGGGTATTTTGACGCCGCCGAAAGTGCCCTCACCCAGTTGGCGACCCTTTACCTAGCCCAGGAGAAAAACACTGCTGGCGTCCAGGTCTATGAACAACTGATCACCGTCCAAGCGGCCAGCTATAACCGCTTTGGGATGATGGAAACCTACCGTACCCTCGGCACCCTCTATGAACAGGCAGGCCGCTACCCCGATGCCCTCGTTGCGTTCCAAAGGGGATTGGCGATCGCCAAAGAATTAAACCACAATATCAACGACTTCACCCAAGCCATTGTCACCCTGCCGCTTCAATGAAATCTTTGCTCAAGAACCTTTCCGTTTTAGACCGCTACATCATTGGTGAACTCAATTTGGCCTTTGCATTTGGCCTAGGGCTATTTTCCGCCCTGGGGATCGCTGTCGGTAGTCTCTTTGATCTCTTGGCCCAGGTGCGAGAATCCCGGTTGCTCTTTGATGTGGCTCTCAAGGTGATGGCCCTGAAAATGCCTGAATTTATCGGTTTTGCCCTGCCCATGGCGGTGCTTTTGGCCACCCTCATTGTTTACAGTCGTCTGTCGGGGGATAGTGAAATCATTGCCCTCCGCAGCCTGGGCATCAGTGTTTATCGCCTTGTGTTGCCCGCTTTGCTATTTAGCATCTTGACCACAGCGATCACCTTTGTTTTTAAAGATCAAGTCATTCCCCTCGCCAATGCCCAGGCCACCCAAACTTTAGAGCAGGCATTTCTTCAGAAACAGGCCCCGTTTCGGGACGAAAAAATTATTTATCCTGAATATGGCGAGGATGACGTCCTCAAACGCTTATTTTATGCGGCTGAATTTGACGGACAGCAGATGAAAGATCTGACGATCATCGACCGCTCCAACGGCAGCCTCAACCAAATTGTCACCGCCGATGCCGCGGGCTGGGATCTGGCCCGCAATCAATGGAATTTTCAAAATGGCATTATCTACTTTATCGATGCCGATGGTTCCTACCGTAATGTGCTGCGCTTTGATCGCCACCAAATCCAGCTCAGTAACGAACTGCGGGTGGACGAAGAATTACCTAAGCATGAAGATATGAGTCTGGCCCAACTCCAGCAATATATGCAGACCGTTGCCGCCGACCCTGACCGGGATGAAGCCTGGTTGCGTAAGTTGCGGGTGCGTTTCCAAGAAAAAATTTCGTTCCCCTTCATTTGTCTTGCTTTGGGAGTCGTGGGGGCAGCCATTGGTCTGCGGCCCCAGAGTGCCGGGAAAGCCACGGGGTTTGGCCTCTGTGTGGGGTTAATCTTTGGGTATTATTTCCTCGCTTTTATGATCAGTTCTGTAGGCGTGGCTGGGTATCTGCACCCTATTTTGGCAGCCTGGTTACCGAACCTGATCGTGATGGCGATCGCCTCTGGCCTGGTGCTGCAAAGCGCGAAATAGGCCCATTGGTCGGCAATTTATCCTGGGCTGAGGGGCGGGGCTTGAAATTACATATCTTTAGTGAACTCTTATGACAAAGAGGCTGCTTCTCACTGGGCTTGAAAAGAGAATTATGTATGTAGTCTATTTGTAATCAACATCCATGAAAAAATACATTGCAGAATTTCTCGGAACGTTCTGGTTGGTTCTGGGGGGATGCGGCAGTGCTGTTTTTGCGGCTGTCGTTGCCTTATCTGAAAACGATCTTTCCAATGGGTTAGGTTTGGGCTTCCTTGGGGTTTCCCTTGCCTTTGGTTTAACGGTTGTGACCGGAGCCTATGCTTTTGGACATATTTCTGGAGGACACTTTAACCCGGCAGTTTCCTTTGGCCTCTGGGCAGCTAAACGCTTTCCTGGGAATGAATTACTTCCCTACATCGTGGCCCAGGTATTGGGAGGAGCCTTGGCTGGCCTTGTCATTCTGGTGGTTGGCAGTGGGAATGGCGCTTTAGATTTATCTGGCTCGAACCCCCTAGCGACCAATGGTTTTGGCAGCCATTCTCCAGGTGGCTATGGCTTACTGGCGGCTCTCATTACCGAGATTGTCATGACCTTTATGTTTTTGATGATTATCTTGGGTTCCACAGATCGTCGTGCCCCCGCTGGTTTTGCCCCAGTCGCCATTGGTCTTGGTTTAACCTTGATTCACCTGATCAGTATCCCCATCACAAATACCTCGGTCAATCCGGCCCGGAGTACGGGGGTCGCTCTCTTTTGTGGCAATGTTGAATTGATTGCTCAACTGTGGCTCTTTTGGGTGGCACCGATTTTTGGGGCGATCGCCGCAGGATATGCCTACAGTGCTTTCTTTAGGGAATCAAAAGATGCAACGGGTACCGAGGCCCCTACAATCGCTTAGGCCTACCCTATAAATAATTGCTACCTCAATATCTCCCCCATTGCTTGACTTTTCGAAATTTGGGGGATTTTTGTGATTAATATTTTGAATTAAATTGACTGGAAACAGAAAGCCTAATCACCAACGTCGGCAATCCGAAAACCCATTTGGCATTCATAGGTCGTCGCTACCTTGGGAAAATTACCATTGATGAGGTGGCCGCAGCATAATTTGCCCTGGCGCACGCGGGGGGTGCCACTCTGATCCGCCATCAAACAACCCTGGCACACTTGATCAGTGGGTAAGATCTGTCCATCCGTAAGGATCATCAACATCTGAGCTTGCCTCCCATGGGACCCAACAACCACTCTTGCTTAATTTTTATTGTAAAGGGAACTGCTGATAAATTCGTTAAACTTGCTACACTGCTTAACCTTGGGGGCCGTCGCTTCATCTATGGGGCCCGGTTCGACAAGGAATGTTTGTTAAAATTTTAGCGATGCCGATGGTATAATGCGCCATCCGCAGGAAGTATTTTTAAATTTTATTTGCGATTGCGAAAGGAAGACCTCACCGTGACCCAAACTAACCTTGATTTCTTAGCCCAAACTGATAGTGTCGTTGCTGGGGTGATTGCCAGTGAACTCAACCGCCAGCGGGTACACCTCGAACTCATCGCCAGCGAAAACTTCACCTCCCCAGCGGTGATGGCGGCCCAGGGTTCTGTCCTCACGAATAAGTATGCCGAAGGTCTTCCCAATAAGCGTTATTACGGTGGTTGTGAATTTGTCGATCAAGTGGAGCAAATTGCCATTGATCGCGTCAAGGAGCTGTTTGGGGCGGCCCATGCCAATGTTCAACCCCACTCCGGCGCCCAGGCCAACTTTGCAGTGTTCCTGACGCTCCTGGAACCCGGCGACAAAATCATGGGGATGGATTTGTCCCATGGCGGCCACCTCACCCACGGTTCTCCGGTGAATGTGTCGGGGAAATGGTTTGAAGTGGTGCAATATGGCGTCAATAAAGAAACCGAACGCCTTGATTATGATGAAATTCGCGAAATTGCCCTGCGGGAAAAACCGAAGCTGATCATCTGTGGTTATTCTGCTTACCCGCGCATTATCGAGTTTGATAAATTCCGGGCGATCGCCGACGAAATCGGTGCCTATCTAATGGCAGACATTGCCCACATCGCTGGTTTGGTAGCGACAGGCCATCACCCCAACCCAATTCCTTACTGTGATGTCGTGACCACCACCACCCACAAGACCCTACGTGGCCCCCGGGGTGGTTTGATCATGACCCGCGACGCCGAACTGGGCAAGAAATTTGATAAGTCTGTGTTCCCTGGTAGCCAAGGCGGCCCCCTTGAGCATGTCATTGCCGGTAAAGCGGTGGCCTTCGGCGAAGCCCTCAAACCGGAATTTAAAGCCTACTCTGCCCAGGTGATTGCCAATGCCCAGGCGATGGCCAATACCCTCGTGGGCCGTGGCTTCAAGCTGGTTTCTAACGGTACCGACAATCACTTGATGCTCGTGGATATGCGCTCCATCGGTATGAACGGGAAGCGGGCCGACGAATTAATTAGTGGCATCAACATCACCGCCAACAAAAATACTGTTCCCTTTGACCCCGAAAAACCCTGGGTCGGTAGCGGTATCCGCCTCGGTTCGCCAGCGATGACTACCCGGGGCCTCAAGGAAGTGGACTTCGCTGAAATTGCTAACATCATTGCGGATCGTCTGTTAAATCCCGATGATGAAGCGGTGAAACAGGATTGTCTGGGGCGCGTTGCGGATCTCTGTGAGAAGTTCCCCCTCTACCCCCATTTACAGATTCCGGTAGCGGCGATCGCCTAAATTCTTTAATATCTTTTTAAATAATGGAAAGCTCAGGTTTAATGAAAAAGGTAGCCTGAGTTTTTTCTTGTTTCGGTTTTTGCCCTACTCTCTCTGTTCTTAGCCAACGCCAATATGCCGAAGGAATTGTTGTATTTAGTCACGAGTCTAATCGCCCTGGTTGTGGTGCTGATTAGTACCCCCATTGTGAAAGCGATTGGCTTACGGAGTGGCCGGGTAGACCGCCCCAACGAGCGGAAAGTCCATGACCGACCAATGGTGCGCTTGGGGGGTGTGGCGATTTTTACGGGGACTCTCGTGTCTCTGGGGACGGCTTGGCAGATGGATTGGTTCCCTCCTTTGTTCCCTGGGGAGCAATGGCCGATCTTAGGGGTGCTTTTCGGGGCGATCGCCTTTTTTGCCATTGGCTTTGGGGATGATTTATTTGAGTTGAGTGCCTTATCGCGACTATTGATGCAATTTATCGCGGCGGGAATTGCCTGGTTGATGGGAGTACAAATCGAATTTTTGACGATTCCTTTCACCGGGGAAGTTTTTTCTGTGGGCTGGTTGAGCCTACCTTTAACTCTAATTTGGCTCGTGGGCATGGCCAATGCCATTAACTGGATTGATGGCCTTGACGGTCTAGCCGCCGGTGTATCTGGAATTGCGGCGGCAGTGCTGTTGGTGACGACTCTCTATCTCAACGAACCGATGGTGGCTTTTATTGCAGCGGCCTTGGCAGGATCTGCCCTCGGCTTTTTGCGCTATAACTTCAACCCCGCCCAAATTTTTATGGGGGATGGCGGCTCTTACTTTATGGGCTTTACCCTGGCGGCCATGGGGGTTGTGGGCCTCGTGAAAACAACGGCAGCGGCGGCAGTGCTCCTGCCCTATGTGATTTTGGCAGTGCCCTTAATTGATATGACAACGGTGGTTTTTTCGCGGATTAGTAGCGGTTCTTCCCCCTTTAAACCGGATAAACGACATCTGCACCATCGACTTTTGGCGGCAGGCTTCTCCCATCGCACCACGGTTTTATTTATCTATGGCCTCACCCTCTGGGCGGGCAGTTTGGCGATCGCCTTTTCGGGGCTCCCCAGCGGCACCCTCTATGCCGGGATTATTTCCGTGATTGTCGGAGTCTGGGGTTGGCAACTGTGGCGTAGGCGAGATTTTCAGACCCACCGCAAATAGCACCGATGGCCCATTCTCCTTGGCAGCATTACAACCCCGCAAAAGCGACCTTGCGACAAACCATCTGGGATCGCCTTGAAATCGCCGGGGCAACGGTGACGCCTCCCCATGGCCATATTCCCAATTTTGTCGGGGCGATCGCCGCCGCTGAGCAGTTAAGCACTTTGGATATTTGGCGACAGGCAACGGTGGTTAAGTGCAATCCAGACAAACCCCAGGCCCCTGTGCGTCACCAAGCCCTGGCTGCGAGGAAAACCCTGTACATGGCGGTGCCGCAGTTAGTAGACGAATCTTGTTTTGTCACGATTACGCGGGAACAGGTGCCCCAGGGTCTCGACCTGGCGATCGCCGCTGAAAAAAACAACATCCTCAAGTATGGCCGTCCTGTTAGCTTTGCGGAAATGGAGAAAATTGATTTGGCGGTGGTGGGTTGTGTAGCGGTGAGTTTGGCCGGCGGACGTACCGGTAAGGGGGCGGGCTTTGCCGATTTAGAACTGGCCCTCCTCCAACGGTTTGGCCTGGTGGATGCAAAAACGACCATTGTGACCACGGTGCACAATTTGCAGGTGGTGCCACCCAAAGCATTACCCCTAGAAGCCCATGACTGGCCCCTGGATTGGCTTTGTACCCCCACAAATATTTATCAAACGCACCACAACCACCCGCAACCCCAAGGCTTGGATTGGCAACAAATTCGCCCCCAGCAGTGGGAAACCATCCCGATTCTCAACAAGCTTTATCGAGAAAGTTCGCCTTAGTAGGCACCGTTATTTTTCGGGAACAGCATCACAAAAACGGTTTTACAGACAATCCACAAATCCATCAACCAATGGCGGTGGTGCACATAATAAGAATCCATCCTTACCCGGGTGCCATAGGGAATATCGTTACGCCCAGACACCTGCCATAGCCCCGTGAGGCCCGGACGAATAGTCAAGACTTTGTCGATGTGGCGACCATATTTATAAAGTTCCTTGGGGACGAGGGGGCGGGGGCCAACAATACTCATATCACCCTTGAGCACATTCCAAAACTGGGGAAATTCATCGAGGCTAGTGAGGCGCAAAATATGGCCAATGCCAGTAATTCTTGGGTCTTTTTTGAGCTTAAAATCCTGTTCAAATTCGGCGCGCAACTCTGGCGATCGCCGCAACATTTCTTCGAGTACGGCGTCAGCATTAATAACCATCGTCCGAAATTTGATGCAGCCAAAGGGACGAAAATCCTTCCCCACCCGCCGTTGCACATAGAAAACAGGGCCGGGAGAAGTGAGTTTAATAATCAGGGCGATCGCCAAATAGAGGGGAGAAAACAGTACCAGAACGCCGAGGGAAAAACAAATATCAAAGCTCCGTTTCGCAATCGCTCCATCGAGCCAGCGCCGCAGGGATAAAAATCGATGATCGCTGGGGGCAAACAAAAATTCTGAGCCTTGTCGCGCTAGCCCAGTAACGAATTTCAGCGCATCAAACTGCCGATAAACTGCCATTACGATCCTCTCCACACACCAAAAACTGCCTGGCCGTTAGGGTTGCGCCTCACCACTGGTCACACCCTGGGAACATGGAACGGGGCGATCGCCATCCATGCCACTTTTCTTGACAGTTGTCTACAAATTCTACATAGCTTTGCCGAAAAATGTTAGCGGCAAATTGCTGGGCTCTCACAAAACAAGCTTCGGGCTGAATTTCTAGTGCTTGGGCCTCAAAACGCTCGACTCCATTGGCGATCGCCTGGGCCGATTGCTGGGGAAATAAAATTCCCGTTTTTCCATCGGCCACAATTTCGGCTGCGCCCCCTCGACCGAAGGCAATCACTGGCGTCCCACAGGCCTGGGCTTCCACGAGCACAATGCCGAAATCTTCACAGCCCGCATAAACATAGGCCTTTGCTCGTGCCAGATAATCTTCTACGACTCCGTCCGGTTGCCGACCCAAAATTTGTACATTTGGTTTTGCCATCTTTTGCAACTTTTCTAACTCTGGCCCGCCGCCAATCACCACCAAATTTTTGCCCAACTGGTTAAAGGCTTCCACAATCAACGCCACTTTTTTGTAAGGCACCAACCGCGACACCGTCACATAAAAATCATCCTTTTCTTCTCGGTAGGCAAACCGCTCCAAATTTACCGGGGGATAAATCACCGCCGCCCGCCGCCGGTAACAACGCCAGATCCGTTGGGCTGTCCAGTGGGAATTGGCAATAAAATAGTCCACCTGGTTGGCACTGATCACATCCCATTGCCGCAGTCGATGGAGAAAATACCGCGCCAAGATCCCTTTAACACCCTTGCCGAGGCCAGAGTTATTTAAGTAATCAAAGGTTAAATCCCAGGCATAGCGCATCGGCGTATGACAATAACAAATGTGTAATTGGTGGGGCCGCGTCAAAACTCCTTTAGCCACCGCGTGGGATGATGACAAAATTACGTCGTAAGCTTCAAGGTTAAATTGCTCAATGGCTAAGGGCATCAGCGGCAGATAGTTTTGTAAACCATATTTTGCCCGGGGAAATTTCTGTAAAAAACTCGTGGCGATCGCCCGACCATAGAGATAACTATCGGGATTAGCTGACTCAAAATCAATCAGGGCAAAGAGATCCGCATCAATCTCTCGGAGGATATCTTGCACCACAAGCTCTGAACCCCCCGTCGCGTAGGGCGTCAACCATTCATGAACAAGCGCATAACGGGTCATGGGGGATCCCTTCTCCAAAGCAGTGGTCAAACCGAAAACGCCAGCTTCTAGCGGCTTCCAGACCTTTTAGTATATTTCACCCCACAAAATCCTCAAACCGGGAACCCCAGGAGGGGACAAAAGCGTCAATGTATGTTTAAGTGCAGTGAAGTGCATCAGTGTCAGTATGCGGCAAGTAAATACAAGCGTATAAATGTATAAGGGCGAGCATACGGCACAATCCAAACTTTGTCCTTATTCCGTAGCATCTGAAAAAACCCATGAAAACCACTCAGCTTTTGACATCCGTAAGTCGCTCTACTGCCCTGGCCTTTCTCGCGCTCACCCTGGGGCTTGGGGGCGAAAAAGCACTGGCCCAGTGGCAACCGACCATTTCTGTTCCCGAATTTAAAAATGAAACCAATGGCAGCTATTGGTGGTGGAACAATAGTACCTCCCAGGAACTGGCCGATGCCCTCAGCAATGAGCTTACTGCTACTGGCAACTTCCGCGTCGTTGAACGGCAAAACCTAGGGGCTGTCCTGTCGGAACAGGAATTAGCCGAATTGGGGATCGTTCGCCCAGAAACGGGAGCCCAACGGGGTCAGGTCACAGGCGCTCAATACATCGTCCTCGGTCAGATCACCTCCTACGAGGAAGGTGTGAAGGAAGAATCGACTGGCTTTGGGCTCAGTGGGATTCGGATCGGTGGCTTTTCCCTCGGCGGTGGTGGCCGTGGCTCTAGTGAAGAGGCCTACGTTGCAGTCGATCTCCGGGTCGTTGACTCGACCACTGGGGAAGTGCTCTACGCGCGTACCGTTGAAGGACGGGCACAGTCTGATTCGACATCTGGGGGCGCTACGGCGAGTTTTGCGGGGATTAACCTCGGCGGCGATCGCACCGAAACAAATCGCGCTCCCGTTGGCCAAGCACTCCGGGCGGCCTTGATTGAAGCCACTGATTATCTCAGTTGTGTGATGGTCGAGCAAAATGGCTGCATGGCCGAATACGAGGCGAAGGACGACCGTCGCCGCGAAAACACCCGGAGCATCCTCGATCTCGAATAAATTTTCCAAATTCGCTCCAGTTGTAATTATTTGTGTTTAATCAGTTCCCTGCGACTGATTATTTTTTGGCCCATTTTTGGAATGCTTGTACTGGAAAAAAGCCCTTGAATCTTTGACGGTCGCTGCATATAATATAGAAAAGATAGTTTCTGTATCAAAAGTAACTAAATTAAGTTTTTTTAAAGGGAGTTTAAGGCTATGCGGATGCGTAAAGAGAAAAGTGAAACCCTCCGGGCGATGGAACGGGTTTGGGCGAGACATATGCTCAAGCAGCAGGATGCCCAAAACAAAAATGCGGATGCAGTCCGGGAAGCAAAAGAAATTCTCAACGAGTACGGCGAATAGGTCAGTTAAATCATTTTTACGGCAAGCATATGTGTAAGAACATATGCTTTTTTTATGGCCTGAAACCCCGCGCTGGCCTAGCCTAATTCAAAACTAGTCACCCCAAAAATGTTTTTGACCGGGATTGTCGGGGGCGCTTGAGTGTACATCCGGGCCGTTTCAAACACAGGCTGCAGTTGGTAGCGTTGGGCAAGGGCGATCGCCTCTGGATTAACCATGGGCACATCGAGGAAAAGTTCACTACCGGCGGCAAGACTACCTTTGAGGGCAAGAAAGAGACGTTCTGCAATTTCAGCATTGTTGGCAAAGAGGGGGCCAATTTTATAACCCAGACGACAGGGGCGCACCATGCCATAGCCAGTAATTTCACCATTGTTGACGGTCACCCAGGTGGTGCTATTCGGTTGCTGCAGCCAAGCTTTTAAAAAGGTGCGGCGATCGCCCGGAAAAAACCGCTGATCATATGCACAAATTTCCTCAATATCGACCGCTGTCAAGGGCTTTAAACCGGGATGTTCAGGAATCTGACCACCACCAAAACCGCTGTAACGCACGTTGTTATAGGCCAGGGTAAAGCCCGATTTTTTATAATTTTCCTGCTGGGCGACCACCCCATCAAGGCCTACATTGCGATCGCCCACGGTCGCGAGGGCGGCCTGCCAAATTTGCCAACCAAAACCTTGACCACGATATTCTGGTTTGACGATATAGAAACCAATGAAGGCAAAATCCGGGGCATATTTCACTGCGGAGATGCAGGCGATCGCCTCTCCATCCAGCAAACCAACCAGAAATCCTGTGGGATCGGCGGCGTAGAAACTAGCGGCATCCTGTAGGCCAGGATTCCAACCCTCCTGGGCGGCCCACTCAATGGCTAAATCCAACTCCGTCCGGGTCATGGTTCTGATGGTGTAGGTTCCGGTCATCGGCGATCGCCCTCGTGAATTTTTTTCAGTCTAGCTTGGATATTTTGGCGACTTTTTACTCTGTTGCATTTCCTGATAATTACGTAGGATAAAAGCAGTTTTTGGAGCGACATGGCGATGATTCCAGGTGAACTACGTCCCCAAGCCGGGGAAATTGAACTGAATGCAGGCCGAGAAACAAAGGTAGTTACGGTGGCTAACACGGGCGATCGCCCGATTCAGGTGGGGTCTCACTTCCATTTTTTCGAGGTGAACCGTGCCCTGCGGTTTGACCGGGCCGCGGCAAGGGGAATGCGCTTAAATATTCCAGCGGGCACAGCGGTGCGCTTTGAACCCGGTGACGAAAAAGACGTAGAATTAGTGGCCTTGGCCGGTCGTCGCCATGTGTATGGTCTGAATAATTTGGTAGATGGAGCATTGGACTAGATGAGCGCAGTGATTGGGATTGATCTGGGGGGCACCGCCATTAAAGGGGGAAAATTTAGCCTCGATGGTATTTGTCTGGCGGAAAAATCAGTTTCTACCCCCCAACCCAGTACCCCAACCGCTGTTGCTGAGGCGATCGCCAATTTAGTAAATGAACTCAACCAAGATCGCACCTGTAAAGCCGTAGGGATCGGCATTCCTGGCCCAGTCGATGGCAGCGCTCGCATTGCCAAGGTCGCGATCAATCTCAGTGGTTGGCAGGATGTCCCCCTCGCCGCTTGGGTTGAAGCAAAAACAGGTTTGCCGACAACGTTAAATAACGATGCCAACTGTGCGGGCCTGGGCGAAGCTTGGTTAGGGGCCGGACGCGATCGCCAAAATCTTTTACTCATTACCTTGGGAACAGGGGTGGGTGGAGCAGTCATTCTGAATGGGCAACTGTTTACAGGTCATTATGGTGCGGCTGCTGAGTTGGGACTAATTACCCTCAATCCTGACGGCCCCCCCTGCAATAGCGGCAATAATGGTTCCTTTGAGCAATATTGTTCGATTAATGGCGTCAAACGGATTTCTGGCAAAGATCCTGGGGAATTAGGCCAACTGGCCCAGGCGGGAGATGTTGAGGCGATCGCCCATTGGCAAACCTACGGCAAACTGTTGGGGGCAGGGCTAACAAGCTTAATCTATATTTTCACCCCCGAAATGATTATCCTGGGGGGTGGCATTAGTGCCAGCAGTGAATTTTTCCTCCCAGCGGCGATCGCCGAAATTGAGCGGCGGGTGCTGCCTTCCTCACGGGTTGATTTAAAACTCACCAAAGCCCAGTTAGGAAACAATGCCGGCATGGTCGGCGCGGCGAAACTCGCCCTGACTTCCCTTTAAAAATATACTGAACCCCAGATGATAGAATCGTTTCTCTTCTGATTTTCCTGGGAAATTTCCCTTAGGATAGGATTATTTGTCTATTGCATTAGGTTATCTACCATGGTGGGCCGTAAACTCGCATTTAACCGTAATGCCGCCCTCGAAAAGGCGATGGAATTGTTCTGGGAAAAAGGCTATAAGGCTACGAGCTTAGCAGACCTCCTAGACTGTATGGGGATTCAGCGGCAAAGTTTGTACAACACTTTTGGCAATAAGCATGATCTGTTCCTAGAGGCGATCGCCTATTACGGCAAAATCGCAGTACGTCAGCTAGAAGAACGACTCAATTATTCCGCTTCACCCCTAGAAAATCTCCGAAATTTGTTTTATCAAACCGCCGAAAATGCCAAACTGCTCGGTTATCGAGGGTGTTTTGTTGTCAATGCGATGATTGAACTCGCGCCCCATGACCCCCAAGTGGCCGCCCTCGTGGAAGATATTGCCACCAATGTCGAACAAATTTTTGTGAATACTCTCAATCAGGCGATCACCAAAGGAGAACTGCCCCCAGATTTTGACAGCCCAAAAACCGCCCGTTATCTCTATCAAATTCTTCTAGGATTAAATACCCGCATCAAAGGCCTGCCGAATCCCGAATACCTTCGAGAAACCCTCGATCTCGCCCTGATGGTGCTGCAACCCCAATAAAAAAACTCCCTGGCTGATGTAACCAGAGAGCCCATTCTCCCCTGGGGGAGATGCCGAAGGCAGAGGGGGTTAACGTCCCCTGGGGGAGATGTCGAAGACAGTGGGGGCTATAACTTCCCCTGGGGGAGATGCCGAAGGCAAAGAAAGTTAGTCGCGGCTATTGATGGCAATCAACAAGCGCAGAATAAACACAAATAAGTTGATATAGGTCAAATACATCGACAAAGCGGCCGATAGGTATTGCTCATTGCGGTAGGCGCGGGGCAACACGTAGAAGTCAACCACTGCAGAACCCGCAAATAGTAAGGTTCCCAAGCCAGAGATGCCGACCTCTAGCCAACTGGGCGTGTAAACCCCAAAGAAGGCAAAACCAAGCTGGGCCAACAGCACTACGAACAGCGCGATAATCCCAAGGCGTACCGTTTGGGCTAGGGCCAGGCCATCTTCATCGGAGAGGTTTGAGCCAATATTGCGACCCAGGATGAAGGTAATTCCACAACCCAGAGCGGCAATGCCAACGCCCTGAATACCAACTCCCGCAGTCCCAATGGCAAGGGCAACAATACCTGTAAGGGTATACCCAGACAGTAGACTGTAGCCGGCTAAAAGAGGGAGGGCAACGCTATTATTTCCTTTCTCTGCGACTCCGCGGGCAACGAAAAAGAGGGCCAATTCAGCGATCAGGGCAACCCAGAAGGTGGGCATAAAGATGCTGGGATTGGTTTGGATCACCCCCAAACCACCATAGGTTCCTAGGGCAGTAAGGAGTAGGCCACCCCCCAGATAGGGTAGGGCATTTTTGATGACCTCCGGGCCAACCAGGGCTTGACCTTTGGCCTGCCGAATGGCGTCACGAAAATTACTGGTGTTGCTCATAAATAAGTGATTTGATACTTGAAAAGTTAAAACTGCTTACCCTCTATTTTGGCAAAACTTTTTGGGGGTGACAGTACGGATTCCTTTACTGTTGGGGAGGCTTCCGGGGATAATAGAGTTTAATTTGTGAATAGTTGTCAGTGAATTGAACTCACCATGCCGAAAACGGAGCGCCGGACGTTTCTGCTTGATTTTGAAAAACCTCTTTCGGAATTAGAATCACGCATCCATCAAATTCGTGATCTTGCTGCGGAGAATAATGTTGATGTTTCAGAACAGATTCAGCAGCTAGAGGCACGGGCAGACCAGCTCCGGGAAGAAATTTTTAGTACCCTCACCCCGGCCCAACGGTTGCAATTGGCGCGGCATCCCCGACGTCCCAGCACCCTTGATTATATTCAGATGATGGCGGATGAGTGGTTTGAACTCCATGGCGATCGCGGTGGTTCTGATGATCCGGCCCTCATCGGTGGGGTGGCCCGTTTTGATGGTCAACCGGTGATGATGCTGGGACACCAAAAGGGGCGCGATACTAAAGATAATGTCGCCCGCAATTTTGGCATGCCTGCCCCTGGGGGGTATCGTAAAGCGATGCGCTTGATGGACCATGCCAACCGTTTTGGGATGCCGATTTTAACGTTTATTGATACCCCTGGGGCTTGGGCTGGCCTGGAAGCCGAAAAATTAGGCCAAGGGGAGGCGATCGCCTTTAACCTCCGGGAAATGTTTAGTCTCGATGTGCCAATTATTTGCACGGTCATTGGCGAAGGCGGTTCCGGTGGGGCCTTGGGCATTGGCGTGGGCGATCGCGTCTTGATGTTAAAAAATTCCGTTTACACAGTAGCGACCCCAGAAGCCTGTGCCGCAATTCTCTGGAAAGATGCCGGTAAATCAGAGCAGGCCGCCGCCGCCCTCAAAATTACAGCAGAGGATCTGAAAAGCCTTGAGATTATCGATGAAATTGTCCCAGAGCCAGCCTCCTGTGCCCACGCAGATCCCATTGGGGCCGCCCAACTCCTTAAAGCGGCAATCCAAGAAAACCTCCAAACCCTGCTAAAGCTGACGCCAGAACGCCGCCGTGAATTACGCTACCAGCGGTTCCGGAAAATTGGTGTGTTTTTAGAAAGTTCCTGACCTGAGAATCTGGCCTGGCATTCATGGGTACTGATTCTGAGCATTTAGCAATATTTTGTAACATTTCCGAAATTTTGCTAGGATAAGAAGCCGCTGAGCCCTAATGTGAACTATGGGACTTTCCCCCAGCTTTGTTCTCCCAAAAGGCAGTGAAATCACCAATATCTTTTTGTCTCTATTGGTCAGCAGAGTTTAGGTTGTGGACATTTTTTCTGGGATTTTCTATGGACTAAGCTAAATTTTTTTGCCCACCCATCGCGCTATGTTGAGTGCAGTTCCCTTCCCATGATCTCTCCTGTCCACCCTTGGCGATCGCCCCTGCCCCTAGATTCTGATAAACTTTTGGCCCTTTTTCCTTCCCTTGCGATGGCAGCCCCCCTGATTTCCAAGCCCAAGTTTCAACAGCATGTCAGGTTTGGGACTTGGTTCGACGCTTCATTTACTGCCATTCCGCAACGCCTTATCTCCAGACCAACTTGGCTGTGCCGTCATCCTTTGACACGGCTTGATAATGTCTGGCTAAAGTTTTGGCCGCTTCAGGATTTTAATTTCCGAGAGCGTCCCCAAAGTATTCTTCAAGGGATTCGACCATCCGTTGAGCCCAGTATTGAAGAATTGACCATGATCTCCAAAGCAGGGAATCCAACAGTTTATTGTTAGCGAGGATCTACTCTCCCCTGCCCCAGTTCCTTTTACTTCTTCATTCCATACCGAATTATGACAACATCTTCTTCAAGCGGCTTCAATGGTTCTACAAAAACCATGGCGACTGATGCTCTAGGTCGTGACCTCAATGATCTGGTAACTCGGCCGGACCGCAATAGCCACAATGGCAAAGCAGCCAGCATTCGCCCTGCCACAGAAGAAAGCCAGCAAAGAATGGCAGAGGCTGTGCATACGATGCTAGAAGCCGTCGGCGAAGATCCTGACCGTGAAGGTCTCCTAAAGACGCCGCTGCGGGTCGCAAAAGCCATGCAGTTTCTGACCCAAGGCTATAACCAGTCCCTTGAAGACATCGTCAATGGTGCAATTTTCGATGAAGGGCACAATGAAATGGTATTGGTGCGGGACATTGATTTCTTTAGCCTCTGCGAACACCACATGTTGCCTTTTATGGGGCGGGCCCATGTGGCCTATATCCCCAACCAAAAGGTCGTGGGCCTCAGTAAATTAGCGCGGATCGTTGAGATGTATTCCCGCCGCCTCCAGGTGCAAGAACGCCTGACCCGGCAAATTGCGGAAGCCGTCCAAGAAATCCTTGACCCCCAAGGGGTTGCGGTGGTGATGGAAGGGATCCACATGTGTATGTCCATGCGGGGTGTGCAAAAGCCTGGTTCCTGGACGGTTACCAGTGCCATGATTGGCTGCTTCCAGAAAGAACAAAAAACCCGCGAAGAGTTTCTCAACTTGATTCGTCACCAACCCAGCTTTATTTAGGGCAGTTTGGGATTTTAGCGTCACAATCTAAAACGGAAAAAAAGGGCAGCCCCAGGGCTGTCCTTCTTACTAAATGACCTAATTAATCGTGGGAAAATTCACCGACATCCTAGGCGGCATAGGCCGGGAAATCAGTGTAGCCTTTGGCACCTGTGGGAGCATACCAGGTGGCCATATCTGCATCGGGGTTTAAGGCCCAGTTATTAGCGTAACGTTCAACGAGGTCAGGATTACTAATAAAAGGACGACCAATGGCAATTAGATCGGCTTGCCCAGTGGCGATCGCCGTTTCCGCACTCTTTTGATCGTAGCCACAATTACCCATGAGCACACCATCATAGACAGCCCGGAAATCTGCCAAGGTCATCGGCTCTCCCAATTCATGGAAACCAAAGGCCAAACCATCCATCACATGAAGATAGGCCAAATTGTAGCGATTCAGTTGACTTGCAGCATAGGTAAACTGCTCCCGGAAATCGGGCGACCCCATATCATTAAAGGAACCATTGGGGGAAAAACGAACACCCACCCGACGGGAATCCCAGACTGTTGTCACTGCATCTAAAATCTCTAAGAGTAACCGACAACGATTCGTCGCACTGCCCCCATAGGCGTCGGTGCGATGGTTTGTTTTTGATTGGAGAAATGTATCAAGCAAATAGCCATTAGCGGCGTGAATTTCGATGCCATCAAAGCCCGCTGCTTTTGCCTTGATTGCCGCCAGGCGGTACTCCTCAATAATCCCAGGAATTTCTTCGGTTTCAATGGCCCTGGGCACTTCGTAGGGCTGTTTCCCAAGGGGCGTATGGATTTCTTCGCCGTTATCAATTTTGAGTGCAGAAGGGGCGATCGGCAATTGACCCCCATGGAAACTGCTATGGGAAGCGCGGCCCATGTGCCACAATTGCAGAAAAATCTTACCGCCTTTGGCGTGGACAGCCTGGGTTGTGAGTTGCCACCCTTCAACCATGGCTTCTGTATAAATACCTGGTGATTCATTCCAACCATTGGCTTGTTCTGAAATGGTCGTTGCCTCCGCAATAATTAGACCCGCCGAAGCCCGTTGGCCATAGTATTCCGCCATGAGAGCATTGGGAATACGGTCTTTCCCGGCCCGTGCCCTAGTCATGGGCGCCATTACGACGCGGTTTGCCAAGGGGAGATCCCAAAGGTGAAAAGTCTCTAAAAGGGTTGCAAAAGTCGTTGTCATGAATTTAATCGTTCTTTTTGACTACTTGGTCAATAAAATATCTGTCTATTGTAAACTTTTTTAACAATCTTCCTAAAAGCCGAGATCCGCCTTCGCCAAATCTGCCTCAACAAACAAGGTTTCATCCGTCACAGTTTGCCAGTCGTGACAGCCAATTTCCTGGTAGAACGTCTGGTCATAGGAGCGAGTCCGCATCACCACCGGCATCGGGAGGGCGTGGCCAAGCACGAGGGCCTGTTGTTTAGAGTCTAATTTGGCCAGGACAGAGCGCAGGTTGCCGCCCCCAGAAACCCCCGTAAAAATCGCATCAATATCTTTTTCATCATTGAGTAAGCAAGTTACCCGTGTGCCAATTTGGGACATAACTTCGTTATCGATGCCGGAAGGACGCTGATCGACGACCAGGAGGGTGACAAAATATTTCCGCATTTCTCTGGCGATCGTGCCAAAAATCGTTTGGTGAACGATTTTAGAGTCTAAAAATCGGTGGGCTTCTTCAATGGTGATCACCAAGGGCATTGGCTTATTCTGGACGTTTTTGGTTTGTAGGTACAGATCCGCTTTTTTTACATAGGCGGAGTGGATGCGTCGGGTAATCATGTTCGTCGCCAACATATACGACAGCATATTGGACTGGGAACCGAACTCAATGATTACGTGTTTCCCAGCATCGAGGCTCTGGAGAATTTGATCAATGTAATTAAAAGGGCAGGTTTGGCGAATATATTTAAGATTTTCGAGTCGTTTCAGTTTCCGTTGGAGGGCCATAATCGAACCGGCATGGCCTTGACGTTCTTCGCAAAAGAGGCGGATATCTTCATTACTCATCTCTAGGAGCTTGACGATCCAGGTGCGGCCAAACTCGGAATAGAGAACATTAGCATTATCAAGACTCGCTTCAGATAGTCCTAGTTCAAAGCCAACGAGCCGAATATCTTCAATTTCAATTTGATCGAAGCTGAGATAGAGTTCCTGAGCGTCGCGTACCCCCCGCCGTTGGGTCGATTCTGAATCGAGGGTGTAGATTTCGACTTGACCGGGGAAAAGCTGACGGAGACCTTTAACAGTGCTGACGCCTTTGCCTTCTTCAATGGCTTCCCAACCGTATTCGGAATGCATATCGAACATCAGGTTTACGGCGGCCCGGCGTTTGATAATGCCAGACAGCAATAAACGGGTCAGGAAAGATTTTCCGGTGCCGGACTTGCCGAAGATGCCATTGCTGCGTTCGACAAAGCGGTCAAGGTCGAGGCAAATGGGTACGTCCATATCGAGGGGACGGCCAATGGCAAATTTTTTGTGGTGGGGATCGTCTTCCCAACCAAATACTCGCCGAAAGTCTTGTTCGTTGGCTTCGTAAACTTGGCTGAAGTGACTGGGAATCGTTTTTACGGGCAGTAGCTCAAGGGTGTCAAAGTTTTCTATCTCGCTATCTTCTTCTTGGCTGGGGGTAAACATCAGCATGGGTGCTAATTCGACGGTGCCATAGGTGCTGGTGCCGGCGAGGACGGCTTGTAGAAAGTCATCGTTGGGGTTGGGGGGATCGGCGAGGATTCGGGGGCTAGAGGTGCCCAGGGAAACATCGGTGAGGAGACAGAAAAATTGGGAACGACTCCCTTTGACGACGAGAAATTTACCGACGCGCATTTCTTCGACGGACACATCGCCATGGAGACGGACTTCGAGGCCTTGGCTTAGGGAACCTTGAATTACGGAGCCAAGGGGGTGTTCGGTGGTCATGGGCAATTGGAGGAGGAGAGGTTAGAGGTTGGTGGGTACGTCGATGGTTTGGGGGCTCGGGCTGGGCGTAGTGAGACGTTGCCAGGTGTCGATTTGGGTTTGGGCAGCGTCGTAGGCGGCAGTATTGCGGGGGATTTGGCGGGCGGTGGCGATCGCCTGGGGAATTGAGGCATTGGCTTGGCTCTGGGCTACGGAAAGAATCCGATAACTCCATTGGTCAGCGGCCTGTTTCCCTTCGGCCCGCAGTTGGCTAATGCTGCTGGGAATTTGTTGGGTAAGGTTGATCGCTTCTACCCAGGCAGAGACGGAATTGCCATTGGCCACTTGGTAGGCGCGATTGAGATTATTGATCGCGGTTTGTTCTTGACGCCAACTTCTGACCCTGGCCTGCATTTCGTCATAGAGGACACGGTTCGGGGCAATTTGGTTGGCAACGGCGATCGCCTCGTCGAAGCGTTTTTGTTGGCCGAGGGCAACGGCCCGGTCAAAGATTGGCTGGTCTTCGCTTCGTTCAATGGTGTTGCGCCACTGACGAATATTTTCTTGGGCTTCGGTGTAGAGGGCGCGGCCGGATTGGATGGTGCGGGCTTCGGCGATCGCCTCCTGGAGACGATTGGTCGCCGCTAAATCTTTAGCATAGGCCAGGGTAGGAGAATCTTCGGCAATTTCAATTTGGCGACGCCATTGACGAATTTTTTGGCGGGCTTCATCGTAACGGGGGTTGCCTGAGGGGACGCGGTTGAGCTGGGCGATCGCCCGTTCATAGTCAGCGATATTTCCCCCCTGGGCCAATTCCTCAGCCTGTTCTAGGAGCGCAACGTCCTCAATTTCCCGTTGCCAACGACTAATCAGACCTTGGGCCTGGTCATAGACGGCACTGGCAGGTTGAATACTTTGGATTTGGACGAGGGCTGTTTCGAGATCCTTAACGGTTCCTTGGTTCGCCCTGAGGCCAGCTTGGGCCAGAATTCGCCAATCAACCACCACATTATCAAGGTTCAGTTGAGCGGGGAGGCGATCGCAGAGAGCGAGGAGATCATTCCAGCGGCGTTCATCAATGATGTTGTCGGTGTAGTCGACGATTTTTTCGCGGGCGTCACTAATTAAACGTTGGGCCTGGGAGTAGGCATAGCTATCCTGGGTAATGTTGCTCGCCTGGGCGATCGCCTGGAGCCAATTTTCTAAGCCCCCCCGACGAAAGGCGGCGTATGCCCCATCTAGTTGCTCCGTTTCCTTACGGGCCAACTGAATTTGCGCCATGGCCTCATCGTATTTCACCGTCGCCCAGTAGCGATTTTCCAGATAACTGAGCTGGACAGCCGTCCGCATCGCCTGGCTTAACTCCCCTGCTTCGAGTTGCCGTTCTAGGCGGGCTAAAATCGCTTCTCCCTCTTGCCAAATGTCTTCCCAGGTAGTGATTTGGGCCTCAATTTCTGTCTGAAAACCAGCCTTTTCAGGAATATCGCGCACCATGGCGATCGCCTCATCCAACTTTCCCGCCTGGAATTCCACCTCAGCGAGGGCAATAATCTGCGAGACCCACACTTCAATATTGCGGTCAATATCCGCCCGGAGGGGGTGATTCTCCGAAAAACCACTCACCATCCGAATCGCCTTGAGGTAGCTGGCGAGGGTCTGTTCCTCCGCCTCAATCTGGGCGCAATACAAGCGGGTTGTAGCCGAGGCTAAGGGCAAGAAAAGGGCTCCGCAATTGTTGCTGCCATTAAAGCTCAGGAGTACCGATGTCGCTAAAAAGCCCACCCCCCCCGAGAGGAAAATTAAGAGCAACCCTAACCATTGCCAATTGGGCAGGAGAAATTGGCGTTTACGAGGAATTTCAAGGATTTCTGTCTCTGCCTCTGCCGTTGCTTGCTCTGGATCACCATTGGCGATCGCTGTCATCTCCGTGTTTAAATCTTGCGTCCCAGACTCTTCCGGTAAACCTGCTTCAGTTGATAACACTGGCTGCGATTGGGTGCCAACGGGAGAAACGGATTGCACTTGCGAGGGATCAGGTTTCTGGCTCATATAAACCGGAGGCTAAAATTTTGCAGACATGGATGACTAAGATCTATGATACGTTCTACGCGATTTCATAAAAATTGGCATCATCATAGCATAGGCATCTTAAGCGTTTGGGTGCAGCACAAACCCCAAAAATAACCACCTTTCCAGAGTCCTTTTTCAGCAAATTAAGGAAGAGATATCGCCGAGACCGTTTTATATCAGCTATTCTTGATTCTCTCGGTAGGATGTAGACAGAGATTTACAGATATGTCTGATAATATGGGCATCATTCGTCCCTTACTCAAAATCTGAAAGGCAACTCCGCTGCATCCTAGTGAGACTGCCCCATCACCACTCTGTACTGTATAAATCGTTAAGGATAGGTTTGAAAGATGGAACAACAGCCTGAAACCCAAGTAGAAACTGGTACGACTCCGTTTAACAACGAAGCACCTGGTCCCATGACCTCCCCCCAAACCGAGCAGCCTTGGCAAGAGGCAGTCAAACCCATCACGGATTTTCTGTCTGAACTGCCTGAGGAGCTAGGGAAATTTTTCGCTGATTATAAGCAGCCCCTAATCACCGTTGGCCTGATCGTGGCAGCTTTGATCACCGTCAAACTGACCTTCGCATTAATCGGTGCCATTAACGATATTCCCCTATTAGCGCCCACCTTCGAGCTGATTGGTATTTCTTACACAGCATGGTTTGTCTATCGCTATTTGCTTAAAGCTTCAAACCGTGATGAATTGCTGGCAGAATTCAATTCTCTCAAGTCTCAAGTATTGGGTAAAAAATAAACCTAAATTTTTCGTTGAGATTCACCTCTCCTCGGCATATGCCGAGGAATTTTTAGTTTTTAAGAGAGATAATCACTAAAAATCAAAAACTGACATCAATGCTAAAATCTTTTATTTTTAATTTAATGGCATATTCAAAATATTAAGCATAAAGAATATTTCAAAAGTGCAAATCTGCTTAAGCAGTTAGACCAATGTTGCTTTTAAGAGTATCTATTTTCAAACAAAAAAACATTCATATAAATTTAGCTTAAACTATTTAATTTTCCCTAAATAAAAGTCTTGCTAGAAATAAAGTCCTTGGCAATCATCCACCAACACTTAACAAAGTTTCGATATTCAAGAATTTAATTAATCATATCAAAAAGAATGTTTTAAGTAGCCACGCTTAATTAATTTGAGGTAGACATCCGCTAAGAGTACCTGGTATGGACGATTCCACCTCGTTTTTTTACCCCAATCTACTTAGAGCACCTCGAACAATAGAAATTCCCCTGACATCCTCAAGGTATCCTCGTTGTTTCAGCTCCTAAAAATCCTCAAAAAAGTAATTAATCGGTTCCCTTTAGATAATATTCGACTTAAAATCTTCAACTCATCTTGTCGTCCCCAAAAAGAATGAAAATCAGTATTGTTACTCCAACATTTAACTCTGCAAAAACGATAGAAGCAACATTGAAATCAGTTAAAAATCAAACTTATAAAAACTATGAGCATATCATTATTGATAATTGCAGCTCTGACAGTACATTAGAAATCCTTACCCAATATTCAGAGCAATGCCCAAAAATCAAGGTTTACAGTGAACCGGATTTGGGTATCTCAGATGCATTCAATAAAGGAATTATAAAATCATCGGGGGATATCGTCGCTATTTTAAATAGTGATGATTTCTATGAGCATTCGAAAGTCTTTGAAAAAGTCATAGAAATATTGCACGAAAATTCTGATATCGATTTTGTCCATGGAGACATAAATTTTATTGATTGTGAATATGGCAATCATCGTCGACGTCCTTTAATGTGTCCCATTACTTATGCCATGCCATTCAATCATCCAACTATGTTTATCAGAAAGTCTTTATATCAGGAATTGGGCTTATTCGATATTAAGTATAAAATAGCAATGGATTATGAATTTGTTCTACGTATGTATACAGATCCTAGTAACTGTAGCAAAAAATATATTTATTCTCCTAGCATATTAGTGAATATGAAATCAGGGGGGGTTTCAGATAAGCGAGAAATAGAATCATTACAAGAAATCAAACAAGCCTTATGTCAGCACAATTTTTGGGGGCCTAGATCTTCTTATTTTGTCGCTAATAGAAAATCAAGAGTATACGCCAAGATTTTTTTTAAAAGAATAGGTCTCAAGAAAATCATTAGCATCTGGCGTCATTATAAATGGAAGTAGACATCCAGTGTTTTTCTACACATTGATTCACTAGAATATTTTCTATTGATATACTCTTGAGCATCTTTTCCACGCATTCTATAGTCAACACTTAAAATAGCTTGACTCAAAGATTGTGAATCATTTGAGTTGAAAAGTATGGCTTTCTCTCGAAACTCTCTATGCCCTTTTACGTCACTTAAGATACAGGGGAGTCCGCAAGTCATAGCCTCTAATACACTGATAGGAAGACCTTCCCAACGAGCGACGGAAAAATATCCATCAAGACATTTTAAAAAATGGATAGGTTGCAAGGTTTCTCCTAGAAAAATGATATTTTTGATATTTTTATGATCTATTCTTTTAGTTAGAGATTCAAAGTCATTGCCATCACCTGCAATGGCAAATATTATGTTGGGTGGCAAATATAGATCTAACAGAGAATCTATTCCTTTTTGATAAACTAATCTCGCCAAAGTCCCCCAAATAATTTTGTCTTTTGGCAAGTTGAATTTTTGTCGTGCTTCTTCTTTAGTTAAAGAATTGAATTGCTCTTGTATTCTAGAGATGTTAACGCCATTTGAAATAACATAGCTTCGACGAGGACAACTTATTTTCTTTCTTAGAGCTTCATTATATTCATCGCTACTCACATGAATAAAAGCCTGTGGAAGATTTTTCAACAAAATGTCTAGTTGAGTTTTTATATAATCAATTATTCCTTGCTCACTTCCAACTCCGTGAAAGGTATGCACTACCTTGAAACCAAATAAAGCAAGAATACGTGAATACAGACCTCCACCTCTACCATGACTATGTATAATGTCGATTGAATTTTTCCAACAGTAAAACAAAATTCCTATCAAAGAAAAACAAGAAAATCGGCGATAAGGAATATCCAAGCAGTGATCAGCAAATATTTGATACTTACTCCAAAAGACCCCTGCACTAGGAGCCGCAATAGTAATTTCTATATTTTTATTGCTCTGCTTAATCTCTCGGCATAAATCAAGCAAATGACGTGGCCCCCCACCGATATCAGAGCGTACAGTGATCATTAAAATTTTTTGTTTGGATTGTGAATGCTCTATTCTCTGTTTTGGATTTTTAAGCATAATAAAAGACTATTGTCACTCATCCAAAATCATTTTTAGTCGATTGATATGAAAAAGAGAACACTTTTGGACAATAAATTGCTGAAGTAAATATAGAATGTGATCTGCTTGGAGGAGTGTACCATCGTTGCGGCAACTCCCTCGATAGCGGAGCTGGACTTGAGTCGGGCTAATGACTTTTTCGAGGGCGATCGCCGTTAACATTTCCCGGAGATTAAGTTGCTTGGTTTTGCCAGACTTCGTTTTCTTTTCAAGAAAAATTTCCGGGGTCTGGCGGATGGTTTCGAGCCAAGCTTCCCATTGGTCAACGGAAACAGGTTCTTCAGTTTCGAGATCAATTAAATACTCCGCTTCCGTGAGGAGTGCTGTGGCAGCCTTAGAACGAACGGGCACCTCTTCTACCCGATAGATGGGCATATCAATGGGTAACTGTTCAGCGAGTCGCCGTCGAAAATCCTCTAAATCCAAAACTTGGCGCAGCTCGAAATCGATAATTTCTCCTGAACTGGTGGCCCCTAACGATAGGGCATTGGCGATGGAAATGCGGGGGCTAGGATGAAAGCCGTTGGTAAAAGCCACAGGAATTGAGGCACGGCGCACGGCTCGGTCAAACAAACGCACTAAATCGAGGTGGCTCACCAGGCGCATATCCCCCTGTTTGCCAAACCAAACCCGGAACCGTTGTAGGCGTTCTTGATCCTTTTGGAATTGGCCTACAAATTCGGGGATTTCGGGTGGTTGATAGACGACATTATGGCCAAAATCGGTACTACAGACGCCACAGTGGGAACAACCATCAAAGGCACAGTCGGGAATGGTGGCCGCTTCGAGGGCCCGCTTTAGATCCTCTTTTAGCCACTGTTTATCAATGCCTGTGTTGAGATGATCCCAGGGTAAGGGCGCATCAAGGGGATCATTGTTGGTGGTTTCAAAGATATTCCATTCACCGCTTTCTACTTTGCGGTATTTCCAGGTGAGATCCGATTCGGCGATCGCCTGCTCCCAAGCCCCATAGGCTTTGTCCAAATTTTCCCACCAGGAATCCATCCCAGCGCCAAGTTCCCAGGCCCGGCGGACGACTTTACCCAAACGGCGATCGCCCCGACCAACAAAATCCTCCATCGCCGAGATCCGCACATCGGTATAGTTCACTTTCACGCCCCGGATCGGTCGAAAAGCTTCCCGCAGGAGTTCTTGTTTGCGCTTAAATTCTGTCGTCGAAACCGAATGCCACTGGAAAGGGGTATGGGGTTTCGGAGTAAAATTAGAAATGGTGATGTTGAAGTTTAAACGACGGTTGCTCAGAGAAGCACATTCCCGCCGCAGCCATTGCACCGTTTCCGCAATGCCGAGCACATCAAGATCCGTCTCCCCAGGCAGGCCAATCATAAAATAGAGCTTTACCTTATCCCAGCCCTCTTTGACCGCCGTTTGGATACCGCGCAGCAACTCTTCATTGGTTAAGCCTTTGTTGATCACGTCCCGCATCCGTTGGGTTCCCGCTTCTGGGGCGAAGGTCAAACCCGCTTTGCGCGTTCCACCCACGATATTGGCAATATTTTCATCAAAGCGATCAACCCGCTGACTGGGAAGAGATAGGGAAATATTTTCGTCCTTGAGGCGATTTTTAATCTCGACTCCCACCGCTGGCAGCGAGAGATAGTCAGAGCAACTAAGAGAAAGTAAAGAAAATTCGTTGTAACCCGTCGCCCGCATTCCTTTTTCGATGGCATCGACGACTTTTTCGGGTTCCACATCCGTTGCCGGTCGCGTTAACATTCCCGGTTGGCAGAAGCGACAGCCCCTTGTGCAACCCCGGCGAATTTCCACCGTCAGGCGATCATGAACCGTTTCCACGTAGGGCACAAGACCGATGGAATAGGCGGGAATTGGCGTGGCGACGCGCCGCAAAATTCGCTTGGGCACTTCGTCACGGATTGGATGCACAGAACCATCCGCCGCCATTTCATAAAAGCGAGGCACATAGACCCCCGGCACCTGGGCTAAATCCAGCAGAGTTTCTTCCTTACTCAAACCGTTAACCTTGGCTTCTTCGAGGATGAAACCCACTTCCGGCAGGAGTTCTTCGCCATCACCGAGAACAATAAAGTCAAAAAAGTCAGCGTAGGGTTCTGGATTGGAGGTGGCCGTTTGTCCCCCTGCAAAAATGAACGGATAATTCCCCGTTTCCCGTTCCTGCCAAGTGAGGGGAATCTGGGCGAGGGTAAGCATTTCCAGAATATTTGTCGCCCCGAGCTCGTAGCTCAAACTAAAACCGAGAATGTCAAATTCCAAGAGCGATCGCCTGGATTCGAGGGCAAACAACGGCAGATTTTTTGCCTTTAACTTTTCGCTCAGGTCAGCGGCAGGCAAATAGGTGCGATCGCATAATTGTCGAGGCTGGGCATTAATCACGTTGTAGAGCAGGATATGACCCAAATTCGAGGAACCCACCTCATAAACTTCCGGGTAGGTAAGCACCCAACGCACCACCGCCTCCGTCCAAGGCTTGTGGATTGCCCCCAGTTCATTGCCCAAGTAGCGCGCCGGTTTAAAAATATCCGTCGTAATCAGCGCTTCGTAATCAGCCGGTTGAGGAAGACAGGGAGCCGTTGCCACAGGTGATGAACCTCCAAGGGATTCAAGGGAAACAATTCAGTCCCCCATTATACCGGAGAGCCTTCGAGATGTTAGGCCGCGAACAACTGGGATGTCTGTGTGAAAAATGCTGCTTCATTCTCAAAAATGCGCACAAACTGCTCCATTTGGGTCAGTTCTAAGACCATGCGCACCTGGGAATTAATCCCACAGCAACCAAGACGTTTGCCATGGGCTTCGGCCAATTTTGTGCCCTGGCTGAGCACCACCGCCGCCGCACTGTCAATGAATTCTACCTGCTGTAAGTCGACTAAAATTTCCTGACTTAATTCATCATTAATCGCCCTATGGAGCGATCGCCAAAATCCATCAAGATTTGGGGCCACCAAAGCAGAATTTGGGCGCAGAATAACAGCCTGTTGGTTCATATCCATCGGTAGACTCTCCCCAGGGGAACTTCCCTGTTTACCCATCGTCTTAGTCACAACTTTTATACAAAAATCAAATAACTTTTTAGACTGAGCAAACCCTGAAAAGGTTGCTAAACATTTGATTTGGGATAGAACCATTGTATGGGGGAGACTAGAAAACCAGGCGTAAGATAACTTATCCTGAACAAAGACATCTCGTTTCTAAAAGATCCTTTATTACTTTGAGAATGGTATGTTTGTTTACATTTTTTCTAAAAATAGAAGCCCGAAGTTTAAAAATTATTTAAGACCTGGGAGAAATTCTGTAAACACCTCGAAAATAGAACCATAACCCAGATTAATTTCAGCACTTTACGCTATTTATACCATTCATTATTTTCTCTTAATCAGCGACAATAAAAGAATCGTTCCTTTGTAATGAAATCGGTTCCTCTTTAGGAAAAACATTACTGCTGTGAGTACGCCATTTATGATTCGTCGTTTAGTGGAAAAAGCCCTTTTCATTAAACAGATGACCCCCGAAATTGAAAACGCGATCAACTCCGAGTTGACACGCCTCGGCCATGTTTCCGATGAGGACTATGAAGCTCTCGAACTCTTGATGGCGGAGATGGATGCGGGCCGGATTCAGCTTGTGCCCAGTCGGTTTATCTTTTGATCATCTTTAACTGGGCTGGAGTTTTGGGGCTGAGGGACAAAGGTTGGCGATCGCACAGACATCACATTGGGGTTTCCGGGCATTACAGACAGCGCGACCATGGTAAATCAGACGAATTGACCAGTTTTCCCACTCTGGCTGGGGGATTAACTTCATCAAATCCCGTTCAATTTGCACCGGATTATCAGATTTTGTCAGGCGCAAGCGATTACTCAGCCGCTTGACATGGGTATCCACCGTCACCCCCGCAAAAATGCCAAAGGCATGGGCTAAGACCACATTGGCCGTTTTCCGCGCCACACCAGGCAAGGTCAGGAGTTCTTCCATCGTTTGCGGCACTTCCCCATTGAAAACCGCCATAATTCGCTGGCAGGCTCCCTGGATATTTTTGGCTTTATTGCGATAGAAACCCGTCGAGCGCACCAACTGTTCAATGTCTGCTACATCCGCCCCCGCAAAGGCCGCCGCATCAGGAAATCGAGCAAAGAGCACCGGTGTCACTTTATTCACTCGCTCGTCGGTACATTGGGCCGAAAGAATCGTCGCGACCATCAATTGCACAGGGGTTTCGTAGTCCAAACTGCAGGTGGCATCGGGGTAGAGTTCGTGGAGTTTTTCGAGGACGGCGATCGCCCGTTTTTTCTTACTACGGAGGTAATGAATTGCCATGGGCACTATTTTTCCTGTGGCTTCACGGTAAACTAATCAAGATTCATTATTGACCTGATTTCGTTTCCCATGGCAACCTACCTCATTGAAGTTGGTACAGAAGAACTCCCTGCTGATTTTGTCGCGGCGGCGATCGCCCAATTAAAAGATCGCGTTTCCCATAGTCTCACGGAGTATTTTCTCACCCCAGACGGAATCGAAGTCTACGGAACGCCCCGGCGCCTGGCTGTGTTAATTCGAGGGTTGCCAGACCAGCAGGCTGACCGGGAAGAAGAAATTAAAGGCCCCCCCGCTGCGGCGGCATTTAAAGAGGGACACCCCACCAAGGCCGCCGAAGGTTTTGCCCGCAAACAAGGGGTTGAGCTGTCCGCCCTAGAAGTGCGCCCCACGGAAAAAGGAGACTTTGTTTTTGTCCAAAAGAAAACCCTCGGTCGTCCCACCCCAGAAATTTTGCAGGAACTGGTTTTAGGTTGGTTTACGGCCCTCGAAGGGCGGCGCTTTATGCGGTGGGCTGATGGGGATCTGCGCTTTCCGCGGCCGATTCGCTGGTTAGTTTCTCTTTGGAATGAGGCTGTTTTGCCGTTGGAATTGGTGAATGGCTCCGGTCAGTTAGAGGCGGGTCGTATTTCTCGCGGGCATCGAATTCTGCACGCAAAAGATGTGACCTTAAATAATGCCGCTGATTATGTGGCCACCTTGCAACAAGCCTTTGTGGAAGTTGACCCCCAGGTGCGGGAAGAAAAAATCGTTGCTGGCATCAAAGCGGCGGCGGAAAAGATTAGTGGCGAGGCAGAAATGCCCGCTGATCTCCTCGCTGAGGTGGTGAATTTAGTGGAATATCCCACAGCCGTGGTCGGTGACATTGAAGCAGAATTTTTAGAACTGCCAACGGAAGTGATTACGACGGTGATGGTCACCCACCAACGATATTTTGCGGTGCGCGATCGCCAAGATAAAACGAAGCTCCTACCGAAATTTATTACCATCTCCAATGGCGACCCAGAGAAATCAGATATTATTGCTGCTGGTAATGGTCGGGTGATCCGAGCGCGGTTAGCGGATGGTCAGTTTTTCTACCGGGCCGACTGTGATGAACATTTAGAAACCTATTTGCCCCAACTAGAAGCCGTCACCTTCCAGGAAGAGTTGGGGACGATGCGGGATAAAGTAGACCGCATTATGGAAATTTCCCAGCAGATCGCTGAACAGCTTGGCGTGTCTGAGGCAGACAAAGAAATTATTGCCAGCACTGCCATGCTCTGTAAGGCGGATTTGGTGACCCAGATGGTCTATGAATTCCCGGAACTCCAGGGAATTATGGGTCAAAAGTATGCCCTAGTCAGTGGGGAAGCGCCCGCCGTGGCTGAGGGGATTTTTGAGCATTATCTGCCTCGCAATGCCGATGATATTTTGCCCCAAACCCTCGCGGGTCAAGTGGTGGGCATGGGCGATCGCCTGGATACGTTGCTTAGTATTTTTGGTCTGGGAATGATCCCCTCTGGTTCCTCGGATCCTTTTGCGCTGCGGCGAGCGGCCAACGCCATTATTACCGTCGCTTGGGATGCGGGTCTTGAAATTGACCTGGGAGAACTGTTAGCCCAGGGTGCGAAGGATTTCGTCACGGCTCACCCCGATAAAACGTCTCCCCTCGAAGCCCTGCAAAACTTCTTCATTCAGCGGATTCAAACTCTGCTCCAAGACGAAAAAGGCATCGATTATGACCTGGTGAATGCGGTGCTGGGTGATGATGCGGAATACACCGAACGAGCCTTAACGGATTTGCTAGACGTGGGCGATCGCGCCGCCTTTTTGCAGAGTATTCGCGACGACGGCCAACTCGGAAAAATCTACGCCACCGTGAACCGTTCTGCAAAGTTGGCAGCGAAGGGGAACCTCAGCACGGATAGCCTCGATCCGACAGGGGTAATTAACCCGGAGAAATTTGAGCAAAATTCCGAGCGGGATCTCTATGCCGGTTTAGTCGAACTTGTCCCCACCACCGAAGCGGCCCGCACCGAACGGGATTACCAAAAACTAATCGATGGTTTAGCGGCCCTAGCCCCCACAGTCGAACGGTTCTTTGATGGGGAAGATAGTGTTTTGGTGATGGCAGAAGATCCCGCCGTTCGGGAAAATCGTTTGAATCTCCTTGGGCTATTGCGAAATCACGCGCGGGTTTTGGCGGATTTTGGGGCGATCGTTAAACAATAGAGGCTCACTTATTCCGAAAGTTTTGGCAGGGGCAGAAAGCAGTCTCTGTCAGGGTTTTCTTTGGGAAACAATAGGGTCTAATTTTCGCGACGATCTAAAGTTCGGGAACCCGTACATTACCGGGAGTTGTCTGGATTTAAATTTCTCCGCTAAATTAGCACTCAGAGATTGAGAGTGCTAAACTTCAATCTAGCTAAATTTAGTCGTTTATTGATCTGGAGAAATTATCCATGGCAGCAATTAGCATCAATGTTTCTACCCTCAAGCCCCTTGGCGATCGCGTTTTCGTAAAGGTCAGCGAATCTGAAGAAAAGACCGCTGGTGGAATCCTTCTTCCCGATAGCGCCAAAGAAAAGCCCCAAATCGGCGAAGTTGTTGCTGTTGGTGAAGGCAAGCGCAACGATGATGGTAGCCGTTCTGCCGTTGATGTCAAAGTTGGCGATAAAGTTCTCTACTCTAAGTACGCTGGTACTGATATCAAGCTCGGTGGCGACGACTATGTCCTTCTTTCTGAGAAAGATATCCTCGCAACCGTTGCGTAATTATTTTTAGGTTTGACCTAAGCAATCGTTTCAGATTTTTCTATTTTTTCTCGTAAAACGCTCAACCTAGAAATTCAATCATTATGGCTAAATCTATTATTTACAACGAAGATGCTCGCCGCGCCCTCGAAAAAGGGATCGATCTTCTTGCTGAGGCTGTTGCCGTCACCCTTGGCCCCAAAGGCCGCAATGTTGTACTCGAAAAGAAATTTGGCGCACCCCAGATCGTTAATGACGGTGTAACCATTGCCAAGGAAATCGAGCTCGAAGACCACATCGAAAACACCGGTGTTTCTCTCATTCGTCAAGCGGCTTCTAAAACCAATGATGTGGCCGGTGACGGAACCACCACTGCGACTGTTTTGGCACACGCGATGGTCAAGGAAGGTCTGCGCAACGTTGCGGCCGGGGCAAACCCCATCGCCATCAAGCGCGGCATCGACAAAGCTACTGAATTCCTCGTCGGTCGGATCAAGGAAGTATCTCGTCCGGTGGAATCCTCCACGGCGATCGCCCAGGTTGGTTCTATCTCTGCGGGTAACGACAAGGAAGTTGGCGACATGATTGCCAAAGCCATGGACAAGGTCGGTAAAGAAGGTGTGATCTCCCTCGAAGAAGGGAAATCCATGGAAACCGAACTCGAAATCACCGAAGGGATGCGTTTCGACAAGGGTTACACTTCTCCCTACTTTGTTACTGACACCGAGCGCATGGAAGCGGTGCTTGAAGATCCCTTTATCTTGATCACTGACAAGAAAATTACCCTGGTTCAAGACCTCGTCCCGATCCTTGAGCAGGTTGCCCGCCAAGGGAAGCCCCTTGTGATCATTGCTGAAGACATCGAGAAAGAAGCCCTCGCCACCCTCGTGGTCAACCGTCTCCGGGGTGTCCTCAATGTTGCTGCGGTTAAAGCACCTGGTTTTGGCGATCGCCGTAAGCAGATGCTCGAAGATATCGCTGTACTCACCGGTGGCCAACTGATCACCGAAGATGCAGGCCTCAAGCTCGACAACACCAGCGTTGACATGCTCGGTAAAGCCCGCCGCATCACCATCACCAAAGACAACACCACCATTGTTGCCGATGGTAACGAGCAAGCGGTTAAGACCCGTTGTGAGCAAATCCGCCGTCAAATCGAAGAATCTGATTCTTCTTACGACAAAGAAAAACTCCAAGAGCGCCTCGCGAAACTCTCCGGTGGTGTTGCTGTGATCAAAGTCGGTGCTGCAACCGAAACTGAAATGAAGGATCGTAAGCTCCGCCTTGAAGATGCGATCAACGCGACCAAAGCAGCCGTTGAAGAAGGAATCGTTCCCGGTGGTGGTACAACCCTCGCTCACCTTGCTCCTGAACTCGAAAAGTGGGCAACCGACAACCTCATTGCCGAGCAACTCACTGGTGCTTTGATTGTGGCCCGTGCTCTGACTGCGCCCCTGAAGCGTATTGCTGAAAATGCTGGTCAAAATGGCGCGGTAATCGCTGAGCGTGTGAAGGAAAAAGACTTCAACACTGGCTTTAACGCGGCAACCAACGAATTCGTTGATATGCTCGCTGCTGGTATCGTTGACCCTGCTAAGGTAACCCGTTCTGCAACCCAGAATGCGGCTTCCATCGCTGGTATGGTTCTCACCACTGAGTGCATCGTTGTTGACAAGCCCGAAAAAGATAAGGCTGGTGCAGCTCCCGGTGCCGGTGACTTCGACTACTAAGACTTAAGTCTCAACTCCAAAATCTGCATAACTAATTTGACTTAATCCCTCTGATTTATTTCAGGGGGATTTTTATAGATATAATTAAATTCCAGCACTGAATCAGTAAAAAAAGTAAAGAAATTACATTTTAATTTAAAAAAATCAGATTCTCGCTATTATGAGTTGGCAAAATTATATTCATTCAGATCCTAGTATTCTAGTCGGTAAGCCTGTAATTAAAGACACCAGAATTTCTGTTGAATTTCTTTTGAGTCTTTTTGCGAATGGGTGGTCAGAAGCTGAAATATTAGAAAACTATCCATCCCTCACATCAGAATCAATTCGTGCAATTTTTGCTTTTACTGCTGAGTGCATGAAAGACGAACTTCTCTATATGACTATTCCTTTATCAGAAGCGAGTTGATGAAGTTTTTAGCCAACGAAAATTTTCCCTTAACGAGTATCCGGTTACTGCAAGAGGAAAATATTGATATTGTGGCAATCATAGAAAATTCACCAGGCATTTCTGACTCAGAAGTTTTGTCTCGTGCAGTGAATGAGCAACGAATTATTTTGACGTTTGATCGAGATTATGGCGAACTTATTTATCGTTTCGGATTACATCCACCTGCTGGTGTAATTTACTTTCGCTATACTCCCCAAACACCTCTAGAACCAGCCCAAAACCTTCTGAAATTATTGCAAAATTCAAACTTTATCTTTGCGGGTCGTTTTACAGTACTTGAGCGTACACAACTACGACAGCGCCCCCTTCCAGAATAGACAAGATAAAAAAGGAACACTGGACGAGGGAAATTACAGAACTAATTTGTGTCCATTTTAAAAAATCAATCATCATTGCTTAATGTTGCCTTTGAAGCCAGCTAGACTGAGGTCTGCTATATATTTGGGGTAGACATGGAGGGACTTCTAAATTTATGGATGCAGAACAGGAAAGAAATTGGGCGATCGCCTGCCATTTGTCGAGCTTGGCCTGGATTCCCCTAACCTTCCTTGGGATTGGGGCGATTCCGTTTGTCAATGTGATTGCGCCAGCGGTGATTTGGTATCTCAAGAAAGATGAATCGGAATTGATCGATGTCCATGGGAAAGAATCCCTCAATTTCCAGCTTTCAATGACGATCTATGGCTTTGCTGCGGGGATTATCCTGGGAATCTTAGCGATTATCGGCGTCGTTTTCGTGATCCTGCTGGGACTGGGTGGCAGCAACAATCCCTTTGCGGCCTTGATGGCAATTTTGACCGGGGTCGGAGTATTTGCTTTTATTACTTTGATTGTGGCGATCGCCATTTTCCAGATTGCAGTGGTCATCCTAGCGGCAACGAAGGTCAAAGAAGGCCAAATGTATCGTTATCCCTTTAATCTCCGGTTGATCTAAATTTTTCTGGCTAGATAGAAAGAAACCCCCAGAGTGATTTGCCGGGGGTTTTTTAGTGAATTTTGAGCCGTAACGTTAGCTCAGTACCCAGTGAACAAGGGTACGTACCGGGAACCCTGTGCCGCCTTTGCTGTAAATGTCGGCGTCTTTTTCTGACCAGGCTGGCCCGGCAATATCAAGGTGTGCCCAGGGAGTTTTTTCAATAAATTCCTTGAGGAATAACGCCGCCGTAATCGAGCCTCCTTCCCGTGGCCCAGTGTTTTTCATATCAGCGATGGGAGATTTTAAGCCTTCAAAGTATTTTTCTTCGAGGGGCATCTGCCAGAATTTTTCGCCCGCTTTTTCAGATGCGGTGGCGATCGCCTGGGCCAGATCATCATTGTCACTCCAGAGGCCACAAATATCATCTCCCAGGGCAATGACGCAGGCTCCAGTCAAGGTAGCAATGTCCACAATCGCCTCGACCCCTAGCTTTTCGGCATAAACGAGGGCATCAGCGAGGGTAAGGCGACCTTCAGCATCGGTGTTGTTTACTTCGATGGTTTTACCATTGGAGGCCGTGAGAATATCCCCCGGACGCATGCCGCGACCACTAATCATATTTTCAGTGGCGGCACTAATGAAATGCACCTCCACATCGGGTTTGAGTTCGGCGATCGCCTTTGCTGCTCCAAAAGTTGCCGCGGCGCCCCCCATGTCCATTTTCATCATCGCGATGCTGGGGCCAGAGGGTTTGATGTTGTAGCCACCGGAATCGAAGGTTAACCCTTTCCCGACAATCGCCACTTTCTTCCGGGGGGTACCAGGGGGTTTATAAACGAGGTGAATAAATTTCGGCGGTAAATCCGAGGCTGCCGCCACCCCCAGGAAAGATCCCATCCCCGCCGCTTCGCAGTCTGCTTCTTCGAGGATATTGAGTTCCATGCCGTAGGTGCTGGCAAGGTTTTCCACGGAGGCCGCCAGGGTTACGGGGTTAATAATGTTGGCCGGAGCGTTAACCAGTTCCCGCGCGTAGATCACCCCTTCACAGAGGCTTGTGCCCAAGGCGATCGCCGCTGCTTGGTCGCCAATGCCGAGGATTTCAACGGTTTGGAGGGCTGGGGAGTCTTTTTGTTCTGATTTGAAGCGATTATCTTCATAGAAGCCCAGATACATCCCTTCTGTGACCATTTGCGCTGTGATCGCCTCATTTTCGGCCACAGGCAACTGCAAGCCCAGAGTTGTAATCGCTTTATCCCCTTTCACCGCCCGGGCGATCGCCGCTGCGGTACTCCGCAACGAGGCACTGCTCCACTTTTCGGCACTGCCCAGGCCCACCAAGATCAACTTTTTGAGCGACGCACCACCCCCAAGGCGGGTCACCGATAGCTCGCCGGATTTACCTTTAAATTCTGTTTCGGTAATGACTTCTGTGATCACCCCCGACAACCGTTCGTCCAGGGCCGTTAGGCTTTCGGGCACTGTTAGTACGGTTTCGCTCTCAAAAAAACCTAAGGCGATCGCCTCACCAGCCCAAGCCGCTGCCGTTTGCGAACTACCGCGAATTTCCATAACTAAACCTCAAAATTCGTTACTGTCCTTTAGTCTGACATTTCTGGCAAACCCTGTCCAAAAAATTGCCGAGAGCAAGTTGAACCCGTTCATTTTTCAATAACGTTATGAGGAAGAGCGTAATTTCTCTAACGCCTCGAAGGAATGACCTTGTAACAAGCTTGTTGCCTGATCCAAAGAAACAGGTCGAGAAAACAAATAACCCTGACCAAACTGGCAATCCTGGCTCTTTAACCACTGGTATTGCTGTTTCGTTTCGATGCCTTCTGCCACAGTTTTAATCCCGATTGATTTCGAAAGGGCCAGAATAGATTCTGCAATCACCCGGTTGCGGTCATTTAACTCAGAAATATTCACAAAGCTCCGGTCAATTTTGAGCGCGTCAATGGGAAGCTGGTGTAAATAGCTTAAACAAGAGTACCCTGTGCCAAAATCATCGACGCTAATAAAAACTCCTTTGAGGCGAATTTGGTTGAGCAGGCGACAAGTTAGCTCCACACTTTGAATCAGCATACTCTCAGTGATTTCTAACCCTAGGGTATTCGGGAAAACTGGATAGCGCTCCAATAATCGATCCAGTGAAAATAACAATGAATTTTGGAGCTGTTTAACGGATAAATTGACATGGACTTTCAGGGGAATATTAAACTGTTGCTGCCACTCAAATAATTGACTACAGGCCGTATCTAAAATCCATTCTCCGAGGGGAATAATAAGCCCTGTTTCTTCAGCAATCTCAATAAATTCATAGGGAGACAACAATCCCCGTTGGGGGTGTTGCCAACGAATTAACGCCTCAAACCCTTCAATATTGCCCTGTTCTAAATTAATAATCGGCTGATAGTACAAAACAAATTGCTTTTCTTCAATGGCCGCTCTAATTTCCCCTTCTAACTGCAGCCGTTTCATTGCCTGTAGGTGCATCTGGGGGTCAAAAATCGCATATTGTGACTTCCCACTTTGTTTGGCCCGGTACATCGCAATATCGGCATCCCGGAGGAGATCTTGGGCCGATTCATGGCGAGAATCACCGACGATAATGCCAATGCTCGTCGTAATAAAAACTTCGTAATTAGAAATTTTGAAGGACGTTTTTAAGGCATTGAGGATGCGATCCGCAATGTGTATGGCATCTTCTACCCCGTGAATTTCCTCTAGGAGAATGACAAATTCATCTCCCCCCAAACGAGCAGCTAAATCTGTATCGCGAATGAAGAATTTGAGTAAATGGGCGACTTCAATAAGCAATTCATCACCAATAACATGGCCCAGACTATCATTGACAACTTTAAAATTATCAAGGTCTAAAAACAGAGCCGCAAATTCATGAATGGGATATCGTTTATAGCGTTTTAGGGCTAAATTGAGCCGTTCAATCAGGAGGTTGCGATTAGCAAGGCCAGTGAGACGGTCATGGAGAGCATCATGTTTAAGTTGTTGCTCCATTTTGATGCGGGTGCTGATGTCGCTAATGGTCGCAACACAACCCTGGGGTTCACCCTTACTATCGAGCTCAACGGTGCCCTGGCTATAAACCCAAAGTATCGAACCATCAAAACGCTGAAACCGGTATTCCAGGGTAAATAATTCTTGGTTGGTGATGGATTTGAGCCACTGCTCGCGCACGTAGTCAATGTCATCGGGATGGACTTTTTCTAACCAACCCTTATGGAGTGCATCTTCGGGTTGAATCGCGAGCAGTTTGCAATAGTAATCGTTGACATAGATACATTCGTGGCGCAGATTAGTGCGAAAAATTCCAATGGGAACAGTATTGGCGAGATTGGCATATCGCTGCTGACTTTCAATGAGGTTGGTTTCGATTTGTTTACGTTGTTTAATTTCTTTTTTCAGGCTGTAATTACGGAGAATAAACCACCCTAAAATGAGGAATGGTAGATAGACAGCTAGGCTAAAGAGAAAATTTTGTAGGCTAATCCAATTAAATTTTTCAGGGGGTTCTAACCACTGGGCGATCGCCTGATAATAGACAGAATCACGATCTTGCAACAGACGACTCATTTGCCGATCAATGTCAGGGAGGAGCTGCTTGGGATCACCCTCAGGAACGACATAATGCAAGCGGGCCGGATTAAACAAAATATTCGTTTTAATAACTTGATAGTCGGGACTAAATTTACTCCCAAAAAAATTATTGACAATGGCGGCATCTACGTCTCCCGCCTCTAGTTGTTCAAACATTCCCGGATAACTATCAATAGGTACCAGTTCTGGCTGAATCCCATAGGCTTTAATTCTTTCCCGGAGGACTTCCTGTTGAATCCCAGAAGCAAGGATGCTGACTTTTCTTTGGTCGAGATCTAAAATCGTTTCTAATTGGACACCCCGTCGCGCATAAATCTGTGACCAACTTGACAAAACAATAATCGTATTAAAATCAAAGACCTCATCTCGCGTGTCGGAATAGGCCACATCCACCATCAGATCGAGTTGCCCCTGTTCAATTTGTTGGAGACATTGATTCCATTCACAGGGAACGTAGGTGATCGCCCAATTTTCCACGCGCCCAATGTCATTCGTAATATCTACCCAAAAGCCCCGGGGCCGCCCACCTGAATCGATGAAAACCTTGGGATCGTTTTGATAAACACCCACAGTAATCGTCTTTGGTGGCTTATTTTGGGCGATCGCCTCTGTGCCGGAGAGGATCGCGGCAAGACCTAGAGCCAAGAGCACAGTGCTTTTATTCATTAAAATAGTAGATGACGACTGAAAGAACAGGCCTCTTAAGTATAATTAAGATAAAAAATTAACGGCAACACTATTAAGCAAACCAAATATTTTTGCTCCATTATTTGTGAATTTTCGCTGATAAACCATCTTATTCATGGAGCAGTGGCTAAATAGCCAACAAGCGATTGATTATTGGTCATGCCGTAAAGTTAGATACAAATTTTGTGAATTGGTTTTCAATTATTTTGCGCTTGACGAAGTTTGTTTAATTGTTTATTGGTGGCTAAATTTTGCTTTTTAGCCCTAATTCTCTTTAAGAATTGGTTAAGAAAATTGATTTACTGGATCTCGTCGCTTATCTTTATGGGGACGATCACATTCTTGTTTTTGTGCGTCGCTTTTAATCCATCACAAAGAGATGAATATCTATGGCAAAAAAAAGTAGTTTTTGGAGCGATTTCCAAGCCTTCATCATGAGGGGAAATGTGATTGATTTGGCGGTGGCCGTCGTTATTGGTGGTGCCTTTGGTCAAATTATCAATTCTTTGGTTGCAGATATTATTACGCCGGCAATCTTGCAACCGGCATTAAGTGCAGCTAATTTAGATGCTCTGGGTGAATTATCTTTTAATGGCATTAAATATGGGCTCTTTTTGGCGGCGGTGATCAACTTTTTAGTGATTGCATTTGCCATTTTCCTGGTCATCCGGGCCATCGAAAAAATGCAACGACGGTTTAACCGCGCTAAAGCCATGGAAGAATTAGATGCGCCCCCCCCTGCGCCCGACCCGGCAGTTGTGGCCCAAGAAAACCTCACAGCGGCCATCGAACGTTTGGCAAATTTAATGGAAAATCGCCAACAGTAAAACCGAATTCAAGATAGTTAACGTATGGATCATCGCCTCTTTGGGTGGGGTCTTTTTTTATGGGTGAGAAGAGGTACCGTCAAAGCCAATGTGGTCGGAACTGTAGGCTTTGGGTTCGATGTGCACCGTGACTCTCGCTGGGGCGAATACTTGCTCTAGGTGGCGTTCAACCTGTTCACTAATGGCATGGGCGGTAGCCACATCCTCGGCAGCGGCAATTAGGTGCATTTCGATAAAAACTTGCCGACCACGCAACCCCCGCGATGCAATGTCATGGCAGTTGATCACCCCAGGAATGGTCATCACTTGTTTGTGGATCGCTTCGGGGGCGATCGCCATCTCATCGACTAACCAGGGCAAATTGTCGGTGAGCACTTCCCAGGCACTTTTGAAAACCAGAGCCGCCACGGGGAAAGCCAATACTACATCTAACCACTGCAGCTGGGGCAGTCCCCAAACCTTTGCTTGCCAGACCCCCAAGAGACCCAACATCACGAGGATTGTCACCCAAATGTCGCCCATGGTGTGTTTCGCATCGGCGAGCAAAATCGCACTGCCCACCTGTTGGCCAACCCGACGTTCGTAGAAAGCCACAAAAATATTGATCCCCAGTACGACAATGAGCCAACTCAGTTCCCCCAGGCTGATGCTGATCTCACTCTGGCCAGCAATTAATTTGGCGATCGCCCCCTGTAAAATTTCAAAGCAGGCAATCCCCAGAAACATCCCAATCCCCAAAGCACCAACCGCCTCGAACTTTTGGTGGCCGTAGGGGTGATCCCGGTCGGGTTCCGGCGAAGAAAATTTATTAGCAAATAAGCCCAGAACATTATTGGCGCTATCCGTAAAGCTATGGAGAGCATCCGCCTGGAGACTTAGGGAACCCGTGATCAAACCCACCACAGCCTTTAAGATCATCACGAGCAAGTTCAGCCATAGCGTTAACCATAAAACCCGCCTGACCTCCCGGCGATGATCTTGGGGCAAGGGGGGCGAGGGATGGCTAGGCTCTAGCATGGCGCTTATGGGGAGAGAGGGATTCAGGCAGCAAATCCAGCGTAACCGAAGTTGCTTAATTCACACCCCTCACCGCTGTAAACTTGTTTGAAGTTGAGTCGCCAATTGACTTTCACTGCGACAAGGTTCAAGACAATTTAACCCTTGACACACGAGAGCGATACAAGCCGCTGGCAACTCTTGGGTGGGCTTGAGCACCACCGTATTTAACAGGGTTTTTCTCAGTTTACATAGTTGTTCTGGCTTTGCTTTCACGACGGTGCCATGCAAGTACCAATCTAGGGCTAAAAGTAAGGTGGGGGACTGTTGCGGCGATTTTTCGAGCACAGACCCAAAGGCCTGCAACCCATCTGTGGCTCGGTCGAGGTATTGGGTCTCTTCTGTGAGCAAGAAAAGACGCATCAAATTACAGATGGCAACACCGTTGGCCGAAGGGGTCGCATTATCTTGGTAACTGCGTTCTTGGATCAGAAGTTCAGGACTTTGGCGATTATTGAAATAGCCCTTTAAATCCGTTGACCAAAACTGCTGATCAAATTCCGTCTGGAGGGCGATCGCCTTTTCAAGCCAATGGATCTGTTCGGGGTGATTAGTCTGCAAATCCAACAGAGCTTTAATGAAAAACGCATAATCTTCCGCTTGCGCCATCCCGTCCGCTTCCCCATCAAAATTCAGCCGATATAAGTGCCCCCCTTGCCACTGGTGTTCAAGAATAAAATTGGCACAGTTAACGGCCAGTTCCCAGGCTGTTTCGAGGCCCAGAACCCCATAGATCCGCGCCAATCCCGAAATCATCAAACTATTCCAGGCCACGATTAATTTCGTATCCGTGACTGTGGGAATTCTGCCGGGCCAAGATGTTACCTTTGCTTCGGTGTTATCACGGGCGGGGGGAAACCGATCGAGAGCCTGCCGGGGCGTACCATAGCGTTCTGTAAATAACTGATCAAGAATGCCTTGCAAGCTCTCTGAAATATCCGTCGATTGCCGTCGCTTTAGAACAATTTTTCCCTCAAAATTACCGTCCGGTGCAATAAAAAATGCTTGTTCTAATTCAGCGAATTGTGCTGCCGTGAGTTGAGTCTGGAGCTCGTCATAATCCCAAACATAGAAAGCCCCTTCTTCCGGTTCTGGGTGAGCGGCATTGAGAAAACTATCAGCATCCTGGGCCGCGTAGAAATAGCCTTGGGGGGCTGTCATTTCCCGCGCGAGCCAAGCGACGGTTCCTTCTAGGGCCGTTTTAAAGGCAGGCTCCGTGACCCCATCAGCCCACAGATTGGCGAGAAACTCGGTGATTTGCCCGTTGTCATAGAGCATTTTCTCAAAATGGGGCACCGTCCAATGGGGATCAACGGTATAGCGATGGAAGCCACCCCCCACATGGTCATAGATGCCCCCCAAAGCCAGGTCTAAACCCCGCTTGGTACTCACTAACAAACCGTTGTGGCGAGCATTCAGGGTAAAACGACTCCCCTGTAAGGCGATCGCCCCGTAGGGAATCATCGGAAAACTCGGCCCTGCATCACCCCGACCCACAATGGCAGTACAAGGCTCCAGGCCCTTGAGGAACAAGCTTTGGTCAAGGGGGGCTTGTCCCTGGGGCAATTGGGCGGAACGGTCTAGAATTGTGAAAATTTCAGTTTTAATCTCCTGGAGTTTTGCCGGTTCCTCATCAAAGAACCGTCGCAGGGAAGTCAACACATCCAAAAAGCCAGGACGATTATAGCGGGGCGAGACGGGAAAATAAGTCCCCCCATAAAAGGGCATCAAATCAGTCGGCGTCAGGAAAATATTCAGCGGCCAGCCCCCTTGCCCCGTCATCAGTTGCAACGCCTGCATATAAATGCTGTCAATGTCTGGCCGTTCCTCACGGTCAACCTTAATCGGTAAAAAATTTTCGTTTAAGTAGGCAGCAATTTCTGGATCCGAAAACGCCTCCCCTTCCATCACAGTGCACCAATGGCAGGAAGAATAACCAATGGAAAGGAAAATGGGCTTATTTTCTGCCTTTGCCTGAGCCAAAGCCTCATCACACCAATACCACCAGTCGATGGGATTGTCCGCATGTTTGCGGAGATAGAGACTTTTGGTGTCGGCCAAGCGATTCGCCATGGAAAGTGCTGCTCCTAGGAAAGGTTTCTAAAGGCATTCTAGCGAATGGATTCTGTGCCAAATTTACCAAGATGATCAGTTAGAATCGAACAGCAATCTTTTGCCATCTATCTGCCCCCAGCCCCCTTTGGATTCATGTTAGATAAAAGCCTCGCTAGCCCTAGAGATCAATTCTTCCAAAGCTTCAGAAATTTGGGGGATTATGCCCGACGTCCCCAGGGAGCCGCAGTCATCGGTTCTATTGCTCTGCATGGGTTGGCGGCAGCGACAATTCCCCTATGGGCCAACTTTGACAATGCCCCTCCAGAATCCCAGGATCGTTCGGTGGTGAGGGTTGTGGATTTGCCCCCGGAGGTGCAAAATCGCTTGCCTTCAACAACGGCATCCTTAGATTTGTCAATTTTTGAGGCGAGCCCGGATTTTAATTTAGACTTGTCTGGCTTAAGTGGTCAGGGAATGAATCCCAACGGCACCTACATTACTGGCCTCAATACCCTACCGACGCCTATGGCCCCCAGTTTGGGGCAAGATAGTTTTTCCTTTATTCCCCTCAGCCCGCCCCCCATTGCCAGTAGCTATACCGGGTTTACACCGCCGCCGCCACCCCGGAACATGAGCTTTTTACCGCCCCCACCGAATGTCCCGAACCAGGTGAATTCCCAGCTTCCCAATGCACCAGTACCGACAGAGACTGAACGTGGTGCTTTACCGACCCTGACGCCCCCCAGACCTAACGGTAGCTCTGGTCAACAACAGTTCACGATTCCAACGAAACCTGACCCGGAATTAGTGCAGCGGCAACGGCGCCTCGAAGAGGAAGCGGCGATCGCCCTCCAACCCCGTACCAATAACCCAAACAGGGGTGAAGTTTACTTTGATGCCGATCTGCTCAAGCCACGGGAACTGCGCAATAACAGTAATAGCAATAGTGGCACGAATAACACGAATAATCGTCCCCCCACACCTAGCCCCAACACGCCGCCCCCTAGCCAAACGGCCCGCAATACAGCGGCGGTAAACCGTAGTCTGACGGGGAATTATCCCAAAGGCGCCTGTAGTAGCCAAGCCAGTGGTACCGCGACCTACAATGTCACTGTGTCCCCAGAAGGCAGTCCTTCCCAATGGAACTTGGTGCAAAGCTCTGGGACAAATGCCTTGGATAACCAAGCGAGTCAAGATATTCGGAATGCTCGCTTTGATGGGAAAAATAGTAACTATCGGGTCAGTGTTAACTACAAATACGAACCTGCTTTCTGTGCGGCGTTTATGCCGAAACCCCAACCTGCCCCCACACCTTCGACTACCGCTAATCCGCCAGCCCCAGCACGGACGACCCCTAAAGCACCGGAGCCTTCAACTGAAACTGAGGCGATCGCCCCCGATGAAAATTCTTGAGGGAAGTCCCAAGCGATGATGATTCACGGATTTTTTCCTAGGCGATCGCCATCGAAAACCAGGGCATAATCTACCCAAAATGATAGGAAAAACAGGCAAACCCAGGCCGAGTAATCAGGTTAGAATATAGAACGCCATTATTTATTTTTTTGTTCTATACCGCCGAAACATTTCTCCATGAAAAGTGCCTTCCTCGATCGCCTAAATAGTCCTGAGCGTCCTGTCCTTGTATTCGATGGGGCAATGGGCACCAATCTGCAAGTACAGAATTTGACGGCGGCAGATTTTGGGGGGGCTGAATATGAAGGCTGTAATGAGTATTTAGTGCAGACAAAGCCGGAAGCTGTTGCCACAGTACACCGCGCCTTCCTAGCTGCTGGGGCGGATGTGATTGAGACAGATACTTTTGGTGGTACTTCGATCGTCCTTGCGGAATATGACCTCGGCGATCGCGCCTATGAACTGAATAAAAAAGCTGCAGAACTGGCAAAAAGTGTCACGGCAGAATTTTCGACGTCTGAAAAGCCGCGTTTTGTGGCAGGTTCCATTGGTCCTGGGACAAAATTACCGAGCTTGGGCCACATTGATTACGACACCCTGGAAAATGCTTTTGCGGAACAGGCCGAAGGTCTCTATGACGGTGGCGCGGATCTGATGCTCGTGGAAACCTGCCAGGATGTGTTGCAAATTAAGGCGGCGCTCAATGGCATTGAACGCACCTTTGCGAAAAAAGGCGATCGCCTGCCGATTATGGTCTCCGTGACGATGGAAACGATGGGGACGATGTTGGTAGGTACTGAAATTGCCGCCGCTGTAGCGATCCTCGAACCCTACAAGATCGACATTTTGGGGTTGAACTGTGCCACTGGCCCCGATCTGATGAAGGAGCACGTTAAATATTTGTCGGAGCATTCCCCCTTTATTGTCTCCTGTATTCCCAATGCGGGATTGCCAGAGAATGTTGGTGGCCAAGCCCATTACAAGCTCACGCCCCTCGAAATGAAGATGGCGATGATGCACTTTGTTGAAGATTTAGGGGTACAGGTAATCGGTGGCTGTTGCGGCACACGTCCCGAACACATTCAAGCTTTGGCAGAAATTGCGGCTGAACTCACGCCAAAAGAGCGTCACCCTGAATATGAACCGTCAGCGGCTTCTATTTATAGTCCCCAGCCCTACATCCAAGACAACTCCTTCTTAATTGTGGGCGAACGCTTAAACGCCAGCGGTTCCAAGAAATGTCGCACCCTCCTCAATGAAGAAGATTGGGATAGCCTTGTTTCCCTCGCCAAATCCCAGGTGAAAGAAGGCGCTCATGTGCTAGATGTGAACGTCGATTATGTCGGACGGGATGGCGTGCGCGATATGCACGAATTGGCTTCCCGCTTGGTGAATAACGTCACGTTGCCCTTGATGCTCGACTCCACCGAATGGGAAAAAATGGAGGCTGGCTTAAAGGTGGCGGGTGGTAAATGTATCCTTAATTCCACCAACTACGAGGACGGCGAAGAACGGTTTTATCAAGTCCTTTCTCTCGCGAAAAAATATGGGGCTGGGGTCGTGATTGGCACCATTGATGAAGAAGGGATGGCGCGGACAGCGGAGAAAAAATTTGAGATTGCCAAGCGAGCCTACGATGCGGCGATCGCCTATGGATTGCCTGCCTACGAAATCTTTTTTGATCCCCTTGCGTTGCCAATTTCGACGGGGATTGAAGAGGATCGCAATAACGGACAAGCGACCCTTGATGCCATTGAACGCATCCATAAAGAATTACCCGGTTGTCACATCATTTTAGGGGTTTCGAATATTTCCTTTGGTCTGAATCCCGTGGCGCGTCAGGTGTTAAATTCCGTCTTCCTCCATGATGCGATGCAATTGGGGATGGACTCAGCGATCGTCAGTGCCAGTAAGATTTTACCGATGGCCAAAATTGATCCCGAACATATTCAAATTTGTCGCGATCTAATTGGCGATCGCCGCGAATTTGAAGGCGAAGTTTGTACCTATGATCCTCTCACTAAATTAACCGAAATCTTTGCCGGAAAAAAAGCGAAAAAATCCGAAGCCATTGACAAAAGTTTGCCCGTCAATGAACGCTTAAAACAGCACATTATTGACGGCGAACGGCTCGGTTTAGAAGAGGCTCTCACCGAAGCCCTAGAGCAATATCCCCCCCTCGATATTATTAATATTTTCCTGCTCGATGGCATGAAAGTTGTCGGAGAATTATTCGGCTCTGGCCAAATGCAATTGCCCTTTGTCTTGCAGTCGGCCCAAACCATGAAAGCTGCTGTTGCCTTCCTCGAACCCTACATGGACAAAGAAGAAGGGGATGACAGCGGTAAAGGCACATTTATTATTGCGACGGTTAAAGGAGATGTTCACGATATTGGCAAGAATTTAGTCGATATTATTCTGTCCAATAACGGCTACAAAGTGATTAATCTTGGTATTAAACAACCCGTTGAAAATATCATCCAAGCCTACGAAGAAAACGGTGCAGATTGTATTGCCATGAGTGGGTTGTTGGTAAAATCCACGGCATTTATGAAGGACAATTTAGAAGCCTTTAACGAAAAAGGAATTACCGTTCCCGTCATTTTAGGGGGAGCTGCCCTCACACCAAAATTTGTTTATCAGGATTGTCAAAACACCTATAAAGGACAAGTTATTTATGGAAAAGATGCCTTTGCGGATCTGCATTTCATGGATAAATTAATGCCCGCTAAGGCTGATAGTAAATGGGATGATCATCAAGGATTTTTAGGGGAATATGCCGAGGCGAATCAGCGCACCTACAGCGGCGATGGTGAGGAAATTGCCGTGGAGGAAACAAAATCCCAAGAACCAGAAGTGATCGATACCCGTCGTTCTGAATTGGTGGAGGATAATATTGCCCGTCCCCGTCCTCCCTTCTGGGGCACAAAAATTCTCCGGGCTGCCGACATTGATCTCGAGGAAATTTTCTGGCATCTCGATCTTCAGGCTTTGTTTGTGGGGCAATGGCAATTCCGCAAAACCAAAGAACAATCTAAAGCAGAATATGACCAGTTCATCCAAGATACCGTTCATCCCCTGTTGGAAGAATGGAAACAAAAGGCGATCGCCGAAAAGATTCTTGACCCCACAGTGATCTATGGTTATTTCCCTTGCCAATCGGAAGGCAACACCTTGATCGTTTATGATCCCGATGAATATGTCAGTGAACAAACCATTACAGAAGTCGCCCGCTTTGAATTTCCCCGGCAAAAATCCGGAAAACGATTGTGCATTGCCGATTTCTTTGCGTCCACCGAATCAGGGGTTTTAGATGTTTTTCCGATGCAGGCGGTGACCGTGGGAGAAATTGCGACGGAATACGCCCGGAAGCTCTTTGCTGCCGACGAATACACCGATTACCTCTACTACCATGGCATTGCTGTCCAAACGGCAGAAGCCCTAGCGGAATGGTGCCACGCCCGGATTCGACGTGAACTGGGCTTTGGGGATTCTGAACCCGACAACATTAAAGATATGTTGAAACAGCGGTACCAAGGCTCCCGCTATAGTTTTGGTTATCCGGCTTGTCCAAATATTTTGGATCAATATACCCAGTTAGACCTCCTGAAAACTGACCGCATTGGGATGTACATGGACGAAAGTGAGCAAATTTATCCCGAACAATCCACCTCGGCGATCATCACCTACCACCCCGTTGCAAAATACTTCAATGTTTGATCATTCAAAGCCGATTATTTTCTTTGATGGGGAGTGTAATCTTTGTAATGGGTTCGTTGATTTGATGCTCAAAATCGACCCAGACCAGAGATTTTATCTAGCGCCCCTCCAAGGAAAAACAGCCCAGCAATATTTACCACCCCTCCCCGAAGATCCAGAAGACTGGGCGATCGCCTATTTTGATGGAGCAAATACCTATTATGCATCCAATGCTTGCTTGGCTATCTGTCAAAAGCTTGGTGGCCCCTGGCAACTATTCACCCTGGCTCGCCCTTTGCCGCAAAATTTTCGGGATTGGCTCTATCGGCTGGTGGCGACCAACCGTTACCGTTGGTTTGGCCAACGCACCTGCCGCACCATGGATTTGACGAAACCCTCCCCATTTCTGCCCTGAACCCCTCAAACTCGATAAGATAAAGGGCGCACTTGTTTTCAGTTCCTCTACCTCAGACTAGATCAACGACCATGCGCATTAAGGAAATCCTCAACACCGCCGCCATCAACAGCACCATCACCGCCGAGGGATGGGTAAAAACTAAACGGGAACTGAAGGGGTTTTCTTTCATTGAAATTAGCGACGGCTCGACGATGAACGGCCTCCAGGTGATTATCGATGGTACCCTGGCCGACTACGAAGCCATCATTAAAAAGCTCAATACGGGGGCTGCGGTTACAGCGACAGGCTTAGTCGTGGAATCCCCAGGCAAAGGGCAACGCATCGAACTCCAGGCCAAAGCGGTGACTGTCCACGGGGAAGCCGATCCCGAAACCTATCCCCTCCAGAAAAAACGCCACAGCTTTGAATTTTTGCGCACCATCGGCCACCTTCGGGGTAAGACCAATACCATGGGGGCAGTGATGCGAGTGCGGAATGCCTGTGCCACCGCGATTCACCGATTCTTTCAGGAGCGGGGTTTTATCTGGGCTCACACACCGATTATCACCGCCAGCGATTGCGAAGGGGCAGGGGAAATGTTTGCCGTCACCAACTTTGATCTGGCCAACCCAAAGCGGACAAAAGATGGCGCCGTTGACTATGCTGAAGACTTTTTTGGGCGACCTGCCTATCTCACCGTGAGCGGTCAGTTAGAAGCGGAAGTGATGGCGATGGCTTTCAAAGATGTCTACACTTTCGGGCCGACCTTCCGGGCGGAGAACTCCAACACCTCCCGGCACCTGGCAGAGTTTTGGATGGTGGAACCAGAGATGGCTTTTTGCGACATTATCGGCGACCAGGATTTAGCCGAGGAATTTCTGCGCTACATCTTTAAATATGTGTTGGAAACTTGCCCTGAAGACATGGAATTTTTCAACAAACGCATTGATAATTCTGTCCTCGCTACGGCTCAAAATATCATTGATAATGAGTTTGCCCGGATTACCTATACCGAGGCGATCGCCCTTTTAGAGAAAAGCAATAAAACCTTTGAATTTCCGGTGGAGTGGGGCATCGATCTCCAGTCCGAACATGAGCGGTATCTCGCCGAAGACCTATTTAAAAAGCCCTTAATCGTGAGCAACTATCCAAAAGATATCAAGGCTTTTTATATGCGCCTCAATGATGACCAGAAAACCGTAGCGGCAATGGACGTACTCGCGCCAAAAATTGGCGAAATTATTGGTGGCTCCCAACGGGAAGAACGCCTCGATGTGCTGGAACGACGCATTCAGGAAATGGGCATCGAAGCAGCAGATCTGTGGTGGTACCTCGACTTACGGCGGTTTGGCACCGTTCCCCACGCGGGCTTTGGTCTCGGTTTTGAAAGACTGGTGCAGTTTATGACCGGAATGGGCAATATCCGTGATGTGATTCCCTTCCCCCGTACGCCTTTAAATGCTGAATTTTAAGGTTCTTTCTCTGTTTGCTGACTCACAAATGGGTTAAGGACTGGCACATCGGCTTTTTCAAAATCCTCCACATTACGAGTGACAATACAAAGGTCATGGAGAGAGGCGATCGCCGCAATGAATAAATCCGGTTGGCTAAAAGTGTAATTTTCTTGTCGTCCTTTCTCGACCAGCCAACGCCAACGCAAAATAACATCTTCATCTACCCCTAGCAGTCGATCGCTAAACCAGGGACGGAGCGTACCATTCAGCCACGCAATCAACTCTTGACGAAACATCTCATCCTGCACTCGCTCAATGCCAAAGCGAATTTCTGCAATGGTAACAGTGCTCAGATAAAAAGACTGGGGTGATTGGCGATCGCTCCATGCTTTCACAGCAGGGTGACAATTAGGCTTCCGGAGTTCTGAGATAACGTTGGTATCTAGAAGCCAGCCTTTCATAGTTCCACTTCTCTTACGGGGCTACGGGTGCTTGACGGCTCAAAATCCAGGTGGCTTAAGGGCGATTGCGCCAGAAGCTCGTGGAGATTGGGTTGTTCTAGAAGCGGTAAGAGTTTTGCATATTGCTCAGCAGACATAACCACCACAGCTTCTTTGCCTCGTACCGTCACCATTTGGGGGTGAGTCTTTTGGGCCAGACGCACGACTTCACTAAACCGGGCTTTAGCATCTTCTAGTTTCCAGGTCTGAAGATCTTTTAACGGTTCATCAACTGAATGCTGAGGTGTTGTAGCTTGAGACATTACTGATTTACCTGACTAGATCTAGTTGGATTCTAACCTACTCCACAATTCGTAAAACATCTTTGGCTTAGGGACTATGTTTATTGGCCATTTAAAGCTTCTGTGATTCGCACCAATTCACTCACTAATTCTGCTAACCGGGTTTCAATCGTTTCATCCACAATTTTTCCTTCCGCAAAAGCTTCCCGCGTCGCATAGACAAAACGTGGCACGATTAAACAGCGGAAATCCAACATCAAATTGTTTGCAAAGGACATCACAGACATATAGCTAGATCTGCCTCCCGCAGCACAGAGAAAACCCACTGTTTTTTCTTGCCAAGATTGGCCGGTGAGTTCCAAGAAATTTTTGAGCGCCGCATTCACATCGTAATTGTAAATAGGAGTAGCGACGATGATGCCCTCGGCTTCGGCCACCATTTCATTCAATGGAGGTAGGCTTGGGTGATCGTAGGTGCTTCTCCCGGCACAAAAAGGTAAATCAAGCTTTCTCAGATCTAGCCATTGAGCGGATTTTCCTTGATTTTGCAACAGTAATTGTGTCTGCTCTGCGAGAATTTGACTGCGGCTTTCAGGATTAAGACTTGCACCAATAATTAAATAACTCATTTATGATCTTGCTGATTTTTATGACATAGATGACAACGTTTCTAATATAGCTTCTAAAACTCTATGATTGGGGGCAGCGCGTGCGGCGATAATTTATTGAGAGGCTCATCAGGTCAGGAATTTAGACATTTTTATTGCGTCAGCAACGTAGACATTTATGTGATAATTTGCAAAATATTTTTAGCTGGCAGTTTGTTTTTAAACCAAATAATTGGGTTCGGTAAATCGTCGAATTTTACGCCCACTTTTTGAAGATTGAGACGGTCTGAAATGGCAATGATTAGATTAGGTTGTTCAGCGCGACGAATTTGAGCGAATTTTTTCTGAAGATATTCCGGTCGCCAATAACCGACAATTTCTAAAAGATATTCCTGGCCATCGGGATGCACCAAACGAAAATCGGGAATCATCACACTCCCCGGCAACGGAATCAAATCAACTTCTCGTTCAAGTTGCCATTCAGTTTTCAGTTTTTGCCAGCCTTTTACGAAAGAAGCTTCGAGCATACTGTCGTAGGGTTTACCGGGGGGATAGTGGCTAACGAGAGTACAACGATCATCGAGGCTAAATTGTCCCTGGCGCATGGTGTTGCTGTAGGTGTCTTTGTATTGTAGGTGGGCCTCTAGTTGCCATTTACTCACATGGAGTAGGGCCGGAATCATCTTGGCGATCGCCAAGCCATAGCGGGTACTGGCTTTAAATAAACTGGTGGGGCCGTCGATGGTGATCGTAAAGCCCGTGTCCGCATCCCCCTCGATGTAGGTCATGAGTTGAAAGAGCTTGAGGTAGCGAAACAGCAGTTTATATTCCCCTGGGTCGTTGCGGTGGGCATGGATAATCAACTGGCTCGCCTTGTAGAAAATGCCCTGGACTTGGGAGAGGTTGTAGCGATCAATTAGGGCTTCTGGGGTGGGGGGTGTAAACTCCGTGAGAATGTGATTTTCGGGCAAATCAGCATAGAGGCCAGTGGCAACGGCTCCGGGGGTAACGGATTGGTCTCCGGCTTGACTGAGTTCCGTGGCGATCGCCTCCAGGATTTTTAAGCGTTGTTCAGGGATGGGTACACTCGCGGCGGCCTGGGCAAACACCTTTTCCCGCAACATCTGGGGTTCCAGGGGGCTAACAACTTCAAAGGTGCTGAAATGGTTTTTCAACAGGTGGGCCAAACCCCGCTGCACCTTAAAATCGGTGCTGTCTCCTTCAATCTCTTGAAGTTCCGCCTGGAGGACTTTTTTCGGCTCCCCTTGGCACCGCTGAAAGCAATTAATCAACGTTTCAGCTAAGGCGATCGCCTGTTTATTGGGGGCTAAATATTTCGGGATGAGACTCTCCCCCTGGCGACGGTGCACTAGCAGATCCGTAGGCAGCATAAAAATCGTAAAATTTGTTACAAAACGTCCGAGTGAATAATCCGTCCCAATGGCCCATTCAACGGGGCAAAATCGCCCAAAGCAGGTCAAAACCAGACTTCAGATTACCTTAACAAATCCGTTATCTTAGATATAGAAAAATTATTGATCTGCCAAAAAACGCAAGATTATTGCTTGGGATGGAAGACTTACTCACCGTGGCTCGCACAACCTATCGCCCCCTAGAATGCCGTCCCGACAGTTACAGAGGTTGGTATCAGCAGGGACAACTCCGCTGGCTCGAAGGCGATGTTGACGAAGCATTGCTGTGCTATCACCGCGCCCTTGAATATTATCCCACCGACTATTGGGCCTGGTATCACCTGGCAATGGCCCACGAAAAATTAGGCCATGTGGATGAGGCGATCGCCGCCTACCAACGGGCCTGTGCCATTGGCCCAGAAAATTATTGGTCTTGGTATGATCAGGGTTGCCTCTATATGGAGGCTCTCCAGGTATATACCCAAGCGATCGCCTGCTTTGAAAAAGCCCTCGCCGCCCAACCCAACGACTATTGGGCCATTTATCGCCAAGGGGAATGTTGGCGACTCCTGGGCCGCCATGATCGCGCCGTGGCTACCTACGACCGCGCCCTTGAATTTCGTCCCGGAGACTATTGGTGTTGGTACCGTCGGGGAGATGCCCTCCTGGCCTGGGGAAAACCAGAAACCGCCCTGACGAGCTATGACCAAGCCCTCAAGGCGAAACCCAATGATTTTTGGGCCTGGTATCAACGGGGAAATACCCTCGAAAGTTTAGGAGATTACACAGAGGCGATCGCCGCCTTTACTGAAGCCCTGATTGATGCCCCAGAAGATGCCGAAGCTTGGTATGCCCAAGCCCGCTGTTTGGCCCAGGTGGGTGATTATCAAAAAGCTTTTGAGAGTTTAGAAAAGGCGATCGCCCTCGACCCGCTGACCTATTTTCCTAAAGCAGAAACGGCTGATTATTTCGCACCGCTGCGATCCTTAGCCCCTTGGGGGAACCTCCAACAGCTCGCGCAATCCGCCCAACCGTAGACGATGGTCTTACTTGCTGGTGTTGATGAGGTGGGCCGGGGCTGTTTGTTTGGGCCGGTGGTGGCCGCGGTGGTGGTGGTTAACGCAACCCAGGAAAAAGCCCTGGAGGAGCTCGGCGTCACCGATAGTAAAAAGCTGTCGGCCAAACGGCGGGAAAGCCTTGTGCCCCAGATTCAGGCTCTGGCGACCGACTGGGCGATCGCCTCGGCATCGGTGGCTGAAATTGACCAGCTTAATATCTTGCAGGCGACGTTTCTCGCCATGACTCGTGCCGTGGAAAAATTACAAATTAAACCCACGGAAATTTTTGTCGATGGCCGCCAAACCATTCCCCGCCTGCCTTATCCCCAACAGGCGATTATTCAGGGGGATAGCAAAGTAAAGGCGATCGCCGCCGCCAGTATCCTCGCCAAAGTTCAGCGAGATCAAGACATTGTCCAACTGGCAGAGCGTTATCCCGAATATGATTTGGCCAATAACAAAGGCTACGGCACCCAAAAACATCGCCAAGCCATCTGGCAATACGGACTGACGCCCCACCACCGCCAAAGTTTTAAAATCCAGCCGCCACCCCAACAGCTCGAACTCTTGCCGGAGCAGGAATAAAGCCGATACAGTGGGAGGCTAAACCCCACCCATCCCGTTTGGTCTGCCCCCATGAAGCTTGCGACGACCCTAGAGGCGATTCTCTACATCAAAGCCCAGCCCCTGAGCCTGGAAGAATTGGCCGATACCGCCGGACAACCCCGGCACCTGGTGGCCGACGCCCTTTTAGAATTAATGGATGATTATGCCCACCGGGACAGCGCCCTCGAAGTGGTCGAGACTCCCGCTGGCTTTAGCCTGCAACTGCGGGAAAGTTTTCAAGCCCTCGTGACCAACCTCATCCCCACAGAGCTAAGTGTCGGTGCCCAAAGAACCCTGGCGGCGATCGCCTTAAAATCACCAATTTTGCAAACGGAACTCATCGAATTGCGGGGCAGCGGTGCCTACCAACACATCCAGGATCTGATGGCCCAGGGCTTTATTAAACGGCGACGACAGCAGGAGGGGCGCTCCTATTGGCTGGAGGTGAGCGCTAAATTTCACCAATATTTTGAATTCGATGCTGGGGATCTCGAACTGGCTCCCAACCTCCCGGAAACCCCTTAATCTCCCCTTAAAACCGTGATCCATTGTCAAGAAATGTCACCCCGTCTGATACCCTACAGACAAACTCTTTTCTTCGTTTGCGATCGCCATGCGTATAGCTCTGTTTACCGAAACCTTTTTGCCGAAAGTCGATGGGATTGTCACCAGACTGCGCCACACCGTAGATCATCTCCAACGCAGCGGAGATCAAGTAATGGTATTTTGTCCCGACGGTGGCCTGCGGGAACATAAAGGAGCCGTGGTCTACGGCGTTAAAGGCAATCCTCTGCCTCTGTATCCCGAACTCAAAATGGCGTTTCCTGGGCCTTCGGTGGGGCGTGCCCTAGAGGAATTCCAGCCGGATCTCGTCCATGTGGTCAACCCCGCGATCCTCGGCTTGGGGGGGATTTTCTTCGCGAAAAAACTCAATATTCCCCTCATCGCCTCCTACCATACCCACTTGCCCCAATATCTCCAGCATTATGGCCTCGGTGCCCTAGAAGGACTGCTATGGGAACTCCTCAAGGCGGCCCACAACCAAGCGGAATTGAACCTCTGTACCTCCACGGCAATGGTCGAAGAACTCCGGAGCCATGGCATTAAAAATTTGGATCTGTGGCAGCGGGGCGTCGATACGGAAATGTTCCAGCCCAGCTTAAAGTCTGACAAAATGCGCGATCGCCTATCCCAGGGTCACCCGGAAGCGCCTTTACTGCTCTATGTCGGGCGGGTGTCTGCGGAGAAACAAATTGATCAAATTAAACCCGTCCTCGAAGCAATTCCTGGATCCCGTCTGGCGATCGTCGGTGATGGCCCCTACCGCACGGAACTAGAAGCCCATTTTGCGGGCACCAATACCCACTTTGTCGGTTATCTCCAGGGCTTAGAATTGGCTTCTGCCTTTGCCTCTGCCGATGTTTTTGTATTTCCGTCCCGTACAGAAACCCTCGGATTGGTCCTTCTTGAAGCAATGGCGGCAGGTTGTCCGGTGGTGGCGGCCAATTCTGGTGGGATTCCTGATATTGTCACCGATGGCGAAAATGGCTATATGTTCGACCCCCAGGATCCCGATGGGGCCGTTAAAGCCACTCAAAAACTCCTCGCCATGGATACAACTCAACGGGAAATGCTCCGGGTGCAAGCCCGCCAGGAAGCCGAAAAATGGGGCTGGGCCGCAGCAACGGCACAATTGCAGAGCTACTATCAGCAAATTTTAGACAAAAGTAAACCCCTATCCCTAGCCGCCTAGGCCAGACTGCCGGCATTTTTAGCCCCAGGAAGCGTTTGCCGCTACCCTAATAGGCAATTGGCTGTGATTGCAGGTGGTTTCGATTGCAATGTTTATTAATCTTCTGATCTTCGTTGGGGTGGTGGCGATCGCCTTTGGTTTGTTCCGGGTTGGTCTGCCCCGCTTCAAAACGTTTCAAAATTTTGCCCAGCGTTTTTTACCCGCAATTGGTGTTTTGATCCTTTTATTGGGCGCTAATTTATTTGGGGCTTACCAAGCAAAGCAAACTCTACAACTCATCGCTGATTTGCCGCCTATTACAACCCTGGCAACTCTCCAGGAAATTGAAGCTAGCCAACCAGTAGCGGTGGTGGCGGTGGCTAGCCCTGATAACCCGGTGCGGGGCCGCAACAATGAGTATTTGGCCTATGTAGATGACAATGGCCTGTGGACACCCCAAAGGATTCTGTTCGATCTCGATGATGCTCAGATTGCCATGGACGATGACGCCTATAAAGTGCGCAATTGGCCCCTAGACCGAAATCTACGTTTTCTTAATCCTCGGCAACAGGTGGTGATTATTGGCGAAAAAGAAGAATTCACGCAATTGACCGGCCCCCAGAAAGGGGAAGTTACCCACAGCGTTGAGGGAATCTTAATTTTTGCTGGCTCCCACCAAGCTTTTTTACAGGATCTACAGCGGCGGCTGTGGGGGCCAAGGATCATGGTGGGCCTGAATGCCTTTGCCCTGGGGGCGATCGCCCTCTCGACCCTGGTTGCTGCGTTTCGGGTGACGGGCCGTAAACTTCCCCAAGATTCCCAAGAAACCCCCAATTTTTGAACCTGAAATTTTTTAACGGGGCAATCGAAGGCACCAAGATAGAGGATTCCCTAGGATCAAGATTGCTTTTAGGGCGATCAACATTAACTTTTTTAACAAACTTGTTAAGGTCTATTGCGAGATTTTCTGAAACCTTGGCGATCGCCTGCACGCCCCAGATAGTCCGTGATACCATGCCCAACGTATAGTTCATCACGAGACGAGGAGCAAAGCCTTGGTACTACGGGTCGCTGTTGTGGGAGGAGGGCCAGCCGGTTCTTCCGCCGCCGAAATCTTAGCTAAAGCTGGCATCGAAACCTACATTTTCGAGCGCAAACTGGACAATGCCAAACCCTGCGGTGGGGCGATTCCCCTCTGTATGGTTGACGAATTTGACTTACCCCCAGAGATCATCGACCGTCGCGTGCGGAAAATGAAGATGATTTCTCCTTCCAATATCGAAGTCAACATTGGTCAAACCCTCAAGGACGATGAATACATCGGGATGTGCCGCCGCGAAGTGATGGATAGCTTCATGCGCAACCGAGCCGCTGACCTCGGCGCAACGCTGATCAACGGCACCGTATTTAAGCTTGAAATTCCCAACAACAACACTGATCCCTACGTTCTTCACTACTCCGACCACTCCAACGGCGAAGTGAAAGGGGAAATGAAAACCCTGAAGGTGGATCTGGTGATTGGTGCCGATGGGGCCAACTCCCGTGTGGCCAAAGCCATTGATGCTGGTGATTATAACTATGCGATCGCCTTCCAAGAGCGGATCCGTCTCCCCGAAGACAAAATGGCCTACTACGAAGAACTGGCCGAAATGTATGTCGGTGACGATGTATCCCCTGACTTCTACGCTTGGGTCTTCCCGAAATATGACCACGTGGCCGTCGGGACTGGCACCATGAAAGTCAACCAAGCCAAAATTAAGCAATTACAAGCTGGCATCCGTGCCCGCGCCGCAAAACGTCTTGAAGGCGGCGAAATCATCAAAGTAGAAGCCCACCCCATTCCCGAACATCCCAGACCCCGTCGTGTTGTTGGCCGTGTCGCCCTCGTGGGGGATGCCGCCGGTACCGTCACCAAGTCCTCCGGTGAAGGGATTTACTTTGCGGCCAAATCTGCGCGGATGTGCGCTGAAGTGATCGTCGAAGCTTCTAACAATGGCCAGCGTGTTCCCACCGAAGCCGATCTCAAGCAATACCTGAAGCGTTGGGATAAGCAATATGGTGCGACTTACCTCGTCCTCGATATTCTCCAGCGGGTTTTCTACCGTTCCGATGCGACCCGCGAAGCTTTTGTGGAAATGTGTGCTGACATCGACGTCCAGAAGCTCACCTTTGACAGCTACCTGTACAAAACCGTTGTGCCAGCGAATCCCCTGAAACAGATGAAGATTACCGCTAAAACCATTGGTAGTCTGCTACGGGGTAATGCTTTAGCACCCTAGTTTTGCCTGTGGGTCTCAAGTTAACAGATTAAATAATTGACTTTTTTGGGGGGATCATAAAATATGGCCCTCCATTTTTTGTTGTAAACAAAAAGCAAGTAAACCTTGATTTCTGTCTTTGGTATCCTTAGGCTAAACAACAACATCTCCTAGCATTATTAGGGTGCGTTAATCGCTTTGCCACGAGATGAACTATCGGCAACGTCTTACTATCGTCTATGGATTTGCCCTCTTGTTTGTGGGGGGGCTAGTGAGTGCCCTTGTGGGTCAACAGGCGATTGCTAGCAATAAAATTGCCGCCGCAGAACATCTTGGGGACATTAATCGTCAGTTTGCTAGCTTGCTGAATCTGCGGATGTGGGCGAGGCTCAATGAGGTAAGAACCCTCGCTGTGATTCCTGTTTTTGGCGATCGCCAACAGGATCCCGAAGCCAGGCGACTCCTGGAACAAGCCCAAGAATTTGTGCCCATGTTTACCTGGATTGGTTTTCTCGATCCAGAAGGAACCGTCAGCATTGCCACTGACCGAATCCTTGAAGGCCAATCCATTGCTGGGCGTCCGGTTTTTCAGAAGGGCCGCCAAGGGGAGTTTATCGGAGATGTCCATGATGCGGCGTTATTGGCCAATAAATTCCCCCTTCTACCCAATGGTGAACCGATTCAATTTGTTGATATTGCAATCCCAGTCGAGAACATTGAAGGGGAGCTTCAGGGGGTGATCGCTGCCCACTTAAGCTGGGAATGGGCCGAAGATACTCAATCCACTCTAATCGAGCCCATTGCCGGGGAAAAGCAAAAGGAGCTTCTCATCATTTCTGCCGAGGGAAATAAGCTGCTTGGCCCAGACGACTTGGCCGATGGAACAGCGATGACATTTTTGCCTTTAGACGGCCTGGCACCCGGCGACTCTCTGTCATTGATTTTAGAGTGGCCTGACGGGGTGCATTACTTGACGGATATTCGTCGCACCCAAGGTTATCAGAATTATCCCGGTTTGGGCTGGATTACCGTTGCCCGCCAACCGGAGGCGATCGCCTTGGCCCCGGCCCGCAGTTTAGCCCGCAACATCTGGGTGTATTCCTTTGTGATCGGTAGTCTATCCATCGTCGGTATTTGGTATCTATCCGGTTGGCTGAGTCGTCCTTTGCGCCGCCTGAGTCGCATGAGCCAACAATGGTCTACGCCAGAAGCGCCCATTTCTTCCCCGTATCGTGCGAAGGATGAGCTCCAGACTGTAGAACAGACGATGCGCCAACTCCATTACGAAGGCGAACAGCAAAAAAAAGCCCGCCAGTTGGCAGAACAAGTCTCTCGCCATGACCCCCTCACAGGCCTCACTAACCGTGAAGGTTTACGTTTATTTCTCGCTGACTACCCAGAAGAAGCAATTCCCCAGGATCAAGCCTTAGCAGTACTTGCCCTCGATCTCGATGGTTTTAAGCAGGTCAATGATCACCATGGCCACGGGGTCGGGGATGAACTTTTAAAAGCGGTGGCCAATCGGTTACGCATGGAATTGCGGGTTGGCCAAGCTGGGATTCGCCTTGGGGGGGACGAATTCTTATTATTGTTGCCTCTGCCCGTGGCCCAATGTGAAAATATCGCTAGAATTGTTGCCCAAAAAGTTTTATACGCCCTGACCCAGCCCTTTGAGCTTAATCACCATACGGTAGAAATTGGCACGAGCATTGGTTTGGCAATCTGGCCCATTGACCATGAAGATGTGTTGATGGTTTTAGACTTCGCGGATAAGGCCCTCTACCAAGCTAAACAAGGAGGCAAGCGCCGTTACGTCCGTTGGCAGACAATTTAAAGTTGTTAAAATTTGAACTTTTTTAGGATTCGTAAATTTCGTAAATTATTGATCAAGCCGATGCAATATCTCATGGCCGTTACCACCGTCAGCAGTCACCAGGAAGCCCAGGCGATCGCCAAGCAAATTATGGGTCTCCGTCTCGCGGCTTGTATCCAGATCAACGAGATTGAAAGCTTCTACCATTGGGAAGGCCAACTACAGCAGGAACCAGAATTTCGGCTCCTCTTTAAAACCACCGCCGCCCAATACGCCGCCCTAGAACAAGCAATCAAAGCCCACCACCCCTATGAACTGCCCGCCATCTATGCGATCGCCCTTGATCAAGTCGAAGCGGCCTATGGACATTGGATCGATGCCAGTGTGCCCCCCGAACATCCCTAACCTAATTGCTGCTTGGTCACTGTTCTTTAGCTGCGGCCAAAGGAGTTGTGTTAGCATTTTCCGGGTACTGTACTACGTCACAGGAAGCACCGGGGACGCGTTCACAGAACGAATCATCGCGTCCGTACCGTGAATCTTGTTAACGTTTGATAAAATTTTCTTTAACAACCCTGGGGAACCCGCTTTAATTCTTTTATCGACGCCCCCAGCCGTGAGCTTGCAGTTTTATGTCTTTGTCGCGAATCATTAGTGGTGTAGTGGCGATCGCCCTGGCCTTAACCCTCATTGTCTTGGGGGGATGGTACTTTACCTTAGGAATGGGCATCCTCGTCTTTCTTGGCCAACAGGAATATTTCCGCATGGTTCAGGCAAAGGGATTAGCACCAGCGGTAAAAAGTACCTTAGTGGTGTCCCAGTTGCTGCTTGTGATTGCAACCTTGAGTCCCAGTCTCGCCGACGCCCTTTTTCCCCTCGCAGGGACATTTATCTGCTTTTACCTCCTATTTCAGCCCAAAATGGCAACCATTGCCGATCTCTCCACCTCAATTTTGGGGCTCTTCTACGGCGGTTATATGCCCAGCTACTGGGTAAGACTCAGGATGGGTAGCCTTGCAGAAACGGAAGCGGTGAGTAATTTACCTTTCTATGGCTATCTTCCGGCTTCCTGGGGAGAATGGTTTAATTTACCCCAGGCCCTCAAGTTGACCTTTGTCGTGATGGTTTGTATTTGGGCCGCAGACATCGGTGCTTATTTCATGGGCAAATGGCTAGGCAAAACAAAACTCTCGGCCATTAGCCCCAAAAAGACTGTAGAAGGCGCTATTTTCGGAGCCTTGGGGACTATCTTTGTGGCGATCGCCGGGGCTTGGTATCTCGATTGGTCATGGTGGCCCATCACCGGCACACTCCTGGGGCTTCTGATTAGCGTCACCACTCTACTCGGAGACCTAACCGAATCAATCATGAAACGGGATGCGGGCTTTAAGGATTCTGGACAGTTAATTCCCGGCCACGGCGGCATCCTCGACCGTACCGATAGCTATGTCTTTACTGCGCCGGTGGTATATCTATTTGTGACCATTTTCCTGCCGATCTTCGGCTCCTAAACGTCAACCCTTGAAGACGGGAATGTAAGTTGCCATAGCGAATAAGACCTCCACCCCTTGGGGAGATCCATGGTAGTCAGTCCGAAAAGTTAGGGAGTAGGGAGAGCGCTAAAAAAATAGCCCCTGGGCAATCGGGGTTGAAACAGAGTTTAGAGAGTGATCAAAGAATCAGATTCAGAACGCTGGTAAGAAAATTCTTTGGGCAGTTCCCGTTCGTACTTGATCATGTTGGCAAGTTCCTGGAGTTGGCTGATGGCTTCTGCGCCTTCTAGCTTCATCAGCTCCCGTTCGTCACGCATTTCTGTCCAGGTGATGCCATAATCGGAAACGAGAAAACGAATGAGATGATTTTCGCCTAGACTCACCATAAAGGAAGCGCTATTAAGTTCGGTACCGCAGGTATAGCAGGACGCGAGGTAACCACGGTTCTCAAGGGCGATCGCCAGGGCCTGTAGACTCATGACGAGGTCTTTTACGAAATCACGATGTTGTTGAGCCAGTCGAATAAACACCTTATTGTCTCCATAGTGACACACCTATTCTAAACCTTATTAATACTTTTTTAAGATTTAAATTTACCGTGTAAAGTCAGCAAGATTGATACGCTACGGTTATCATACCCAAATGGGCTGCAAACCCTGTCTATACCGTTACTTATTAGTAATATGACGTTAGAAAACTTAGACATTGTATTTAATATTACAAACTTATTTGTGTTGCCCTTTTGGGGATTAATGGTCATTGCTCCCCGATGGCAAGGCACCCAAAAACTCATGGATTCTCTGGTGCCCTTTGCTCTCCTCGCCGTTGTGTATGTTGGTTTGTTTGCCCTTTCCCTAGATCCAGACCAAGCCGCGATCTGGTCAAATCCCACATTGAGTGATCTCGCTGCTCTATTTTCTTTACCGCCGGTGATGGCCACTGGCTGGACACATTTTCTCGTGATGGATTTGTTTGTGGGGCGCTGGATTTACCAACAGGGTTTAGAAAAAGGCATTTTTACTCGCCATTCCCTAGCACTGTGTCTCTTTGCGGGGCCTGCTGGGTTACTGTCCCATATTGTGACGACTCGGCTAACGGGTATTTGGCGAGACAAAAGCAAGGTTGCGGTGACTGAAGCCCCCGAATCCTAAAGCAAAATAACTATGCAGAAACTACACCTCGCACTTTCCACCGACAAAATCGCAGCAACCATTGCCGACTACACGGCTCGTTTAGGGACAGCACCTTGCTTATTTATTCCGGGGGAATATGCCCTCTGGAGAACTGATAGTTTAAACATTTCGGTGCGCCAAGATTCTACCTGCTCTGTGGGTTCCCTGAGACATTTGGGTTGGGAAGATCCTACGGCAGTGGAATTTACCCAAGAGGTGGACGTGAATGGCATTATCTGGGAGCGATTTAATGCCCAGCACCAGGCCGATGAAATTCATGAAATTTGGCCAGCAACTAACTATAAACCCGACCATGAGGCTTAGGCTCAAACCAGAACAGTGCCTTTTATTATTCGATCAAGCCACGGTTCCCTTCGTCTTGAAATGCACCGTGGCCATAAAAATTTTGTTGTTGCCAAAGTTATCGGTACAAACATACGGGCTGAAGCACTTACATACACCTATATGTCCCAGGGGCTTGGTGCTTTTTTTGGGGATCTGGCGCACCATTGGCAGGGCTGGCCAGGTCGTAAGGAATGGTTCTCTTTGGAAGAAGAATTAAAGCTCAGTGCAACTTGCGATCGCCTGGGCCACATTTTTCTCTTGGTTAATCTCAAAACTGGCACACCTCCGGTCTGGAACCTTCAAATAGAGTTAATCCTCGAAGCCGGACAGCTTGAAGATCTTGCCGCCCAAGCCTGTGCCTTTGAGGCGATCGCCTTTTTTTGAATTGTTCAAATCTAGTACCACCGTAACTACAACTATCATGAGAGCAATCTGTATTTATAGCAGAGAGCACCAAGACACTAAATAAATTTGCTCTTGTCTTATCTCATCAGGGGGATCTATGGTTATGTCACTTGCTGCTTCTCAGTCTTGGACATGTGTGCATGTGCCTGAGGGTAAATATTATGTGTACCAAGGCGGCAGCCATGCTGATGGTACGTTTATCCGGGTGTATGTCCCAGAGTCAGCCTCGCAGCCTGGAAAAAAGCTGAACGCCATTCTCTATCTACATGGGTTTGCCCTCTGTATGCCTTCTTTTTATGAGGCCCATCTGGTTGAGCTGGTAAAGGAGGGATACATTGTCTTTTTTCCTGATTTTCAACGGAGTTTTTATCCGAATACACCGCCCCAAGCACCGCCCCCACGCCGACAAGCTCAACCCTATGCCCAGCAATGGCTAGCTGCTGCGATGCAAACCCAGAGGCCAGCCCAGAAGGCTTTATCGGCAGAGGATATTCACCCGATATTTTCAGAGGTTTATGAGCGGAATGATACGGGGTTAAGCCGTGGACTATCTGCTTTTACGACGGGAGAATTGCGTCGAGTGGCCTGGGCCTTGGTCGTGATTATTTTGTTGTTGACTGTGTGTAGTTGGTTTCGGCGGGAGTATGGGAAAAATTTAATTCATCTCCTCTCTACGGTGGGCTTGAGCTTAGTGCATGCGCCGACGGAATGGCTGAATAATGCGATCGCCCTCCCGGAAGATGCTTGGGAATATTTAACGGCCCAGGATCGCTATGCCCACTGGAATCAAGCAGATTTAGATACGTTTGCCTTTGGTCATTCTTTGGGTGGATTAATTGCCTTGAGTCTTCCTGCTGCGCTGAAGGATTCGCCCAACAATCGCTTTTTCCCGAAGCAAATTGTCACAGCAGATCCCGCCGCCAGCACAGAAATGGGCATCCCAAAAATTGCGATTTGGATCTTGAAGTTGTTCCGATCTCCTTTTACGGCAAACCCGATTTTGATTCAGAATACGGGGCAAGATTTAAAGCAGCCTGTGGCTATCTTACATGGGGGTTCTGATACCTTGGTGCCGCCCAGTCAATGGGTCGATCCGATGCGGGGGCAAGCTGTTTCCAATTATGAGGCGATCGCCAGCCAGAGTAAGGCGATTTATTTTTCCTATTCCAACCCAGAAAACGAGCCGCCCTTGGTCGCCTTTCATAATCAAGCGGTGACTTCTACGCAATATTACGATGACGCTTTATTCAAAGATTTTGGCGGTGTTAAAGATGGCCCCAATGCCTACAATACCGATTATGTTTGGCCTGGAGTCACGAAGCTTTTCATGAATATCGCCACGCCGGAAAATCTACTTTCACATCTCTGTACGCCAAAGTTTCAAGTCCAACCCACTCCCCCTGAGAAGTCCGCCTCAAATTGGACGAAGTTTGCGTGGTTTGCTGGGATTGCTCTATTTCTTGGCGTTGGTTTTTGGCTTTGGAAAACAGTTGGCTAATTTTTTAGATATTTAGTCAATTAAGGTAGTCATGAAGAGGCGATCGCCTTTTGAACAACCGCCCCAAATTACCTATTTTTCAAGGATGATTTTTGCCTCGGCGATCGCCAATCTCACCTGCTCAAAGCCTGTGCCACCATAACTATTCCGCGCCGCAACCACCTGTTTGGGGGCGATCGCCTGATAAATGTCCTCTTCAAAGGCGGGATGTAATGCTTTCCATTCATCTATGGTTAAATCTTTAAGCAATTTATCCGCCGCAAGGCTGGTTTTAACGACTTTCCCCACGAGGTTATAGGCTTCCCGGAACGGCACCCCTTTACTCGCCAGATAATCCGCCACATCGGTCGCGTTAGAGAAATCTTCGTTCACTGCTTCTGCGAGGCGTTGGGTACGGAATTCAATCCCCTCATCGAGCAGAATGGTCATTGCTTCTAGGCAACCTTGAACCGTTTTTACCGTGTCAAAAATCCCTTCTTTATCATCCTGAAGATCCTTGTTATAGGCTAACGGTAACCCTTTCATTAACACCAACAGTCCTTGCAAATGTCCGAAGACTCGGCCCGTTTTTCCCCGTACCAATTCCGGGATATCCGGGTTTTTCTTCTGGGGCATAATGCTCGAACCCGTCGCGCAACTATCTTTCAGAGTAATAAAACTAAATTCCTTGGAAGCCCAGAAAATCATTTCCTCCGATAAACGGCTCAGATGCACCATGATCAAACTGGCGGCAGCAGAAAATTCAATGGCAAAATCGCGATCGCTGACCCCATCGAGACTATTTTGATAGATGCGTTCAAAGCCCAAAAGATTGGCACTGAAATGACGATCAATGGGAAATGTTGTCCCCGCTAAAGCACCACAGCCGAGGGGGGAAGTATTGGTGCGTTTGTAGACATCGTCGAGCCGTTCGTAATCCCGTTGGGCCATTTGGAAATAGGCCATTAAATGGTGGGCCAGGCTGATCGGTTGCGCCCGTTGGAGGTGGGTATAACCCGGAATTAATGTCTCGACATGGTTTTCCGCGTGGGTGAGCAGCACCTGTTGAAAATCCCGCAATTGTTGTTGAATGCCACGAATTTTATCCCGCAGGTAGAGACGAATATCTGTCCCGACTTGGTCATTGCGCGATCGCCCTGTGTGGAGTTTTTTGCCCACATCGCCCACGATCGCCGTCAAGCGTTTTTCCACGGCAAAATGCACATCTTCATCTTCAACACCGGGGTGAAAATTGCCATCGCGATATTCCTGGCGGACTTGCTCTAAACCTTTAACGAGGGTTTCGCCTTCTTCAGGGGAAATAATCCCAGTGTGGGCAAGCATCTTCGCGTGGGCTACCGAACCCGTAATGTCATATTCGATCAGTTCAATATCAAAGCTGATACTGGCATTAAACACGGCGATCACCGGATGCAGCGATGTGTCAAAGCGATCGCTCCAGGTTTTTTTTGCTTCTGTCATAACGGCGCTAGCCCCCCATAGGAAATCACAATCAATTCTCTCGGTAAATCTTACGGCATCAAGCCATTACCCTAAACGCCGATTTTCCCCAAAGCTGTGAGGGACTGACCATATTTTCCCCAAGGCGATCGCCACAAAACCACGGATGTCAGCTAAATCTAACTTGGGCTATCGTTCCGCCCCAGATCGCGTTAAGAATCGGCATCAGAGCAGATAGAATGATTGAGACAATTTCGAAAGTGAACGTAGTAGCCCTATGCCTCGCCGCGACGATATCAAAAAAATTCTGATCCTTGGTTCTGGCCCGATTGTGATTGGACAAGCCTGTGAGTTTGACTACTCCGGCACCCAATCCTGTAAGGCTTTGCGGGAGGAAGGCTATGAAGTGGTTTTGGTCAACTCTAACCCGGCCACCATTATGACGGATCCAGAAACCGCTGACCGCACCTACGTTGAGCCGATCACCCCCGAAATTGTCGCCAAAGTCATCGAAAAAGAACGGCCCGATGCGTTGCTCCCCACCATGGGCGGCCAAACTGCCTTAAACACAGCGGTATCCCTAGCGAAAAACGGCACCCTCGAAAAATTTAACGTTGAGTTGATCGGTGCCAAACTAGAAGCCATTGAGATGGCTGAGGATCGCAACCTCTTTAAAGAAGCCATGGCCCGGATCGGCGTGCCTGTCTGTCCCTCTGGCATTGCGAGCACCATGGAAGAGGCACGGGAAGTCGCCATCGAAATCGGGAGTTATCCTTTGATTATTCGTCCCGCTTTCACCATGGGCGGTAGTGGCGGTGGCATCGCCTATAACCAAGAAGAATACGAAAAAATTTGCAAATCCGGTTTAGAAGCTTCCCCGGTATCCCAGATCCTCGTGGAAAAATCCCTCCTCGGTTGGAAAGAATACGAACTGGAGGTGATGCGGGATCTCGCCGATAACGTCGTGATTATCTGTTCCATTGAAAATATTGACCCGATGGGGGTACACACCGGGGATTCGATTACGGTGGCCCCGGCCCAAACGTTAACGGATAAGGAATACCAGCGACTGCGGGATTATTCCCTGAAAATTATCCGCGAAATCGGCGTGGAAACCGGCGGCTCGAACATTCAGTTTTCGGTGAACCCCCTCAACGGCGAAGTGATTGTCATTGAGATGAACCCCCGTGTGTCCCGTTCCTCTGCCTTGGCCTCGAAGGCAACGGGTTTCCCGATTGCCAAATTTGCAGCAAAGTTGGCGGTGGGCTATACCCTCGACGAAATCCCCAACGACATTACGAAGCAAACTCCCGCCTCCTTTGAGCCGACCATTGACTATGTGGTCACGAAAATTCCCCGCTTTGCCTTTGAAAAATTCCCCGGTTCAGAACCCATTCTCACCACCCAAATGAAATCCGTCGGGGAAGCAATGGCCATTGGGCGCACTTTCCAGGAGTCTTTCCAGAAGGCATTACGTTCCCTCGAAACAGGACGTTATGGTTTTGGGTGCGATCGCCAAGAAACTCTTCCTAGCCTGAGCCACATTTCTACGAGCCTGAGAACCCCGAACCCTGACCGGATTTTTACCATTTATCAGGCGTTGAAATTGGGGATGACTGTCGAAGAAATTCATGATCTGACGGCAATTGATATCTGGTTCCTCGACAAAATGGCGGAACTGCTGGTCACGGAACGCTTTATGAAACAGACCCCTCTGACGGAAATTTCCGCTGAGGATATGCGAGTGATTAAGCAACAGGGCTTCAGCGATCGCCAAATCGCCTACGCCACCAAAACCAATGAAGATGCGGTGCGCGACTACCGGAAATCCATCGGTGTATTGCCCGTGTACAAACTTGTGGACACCTGCGCGGCGGAATTTGAAGCCTTTACCCCCTACTACTACTCCACCTACGACGGTACCGAATCAGAAGTTGAACCCAGCGATCGCCCCAAAGCGATGATCCTCGGCGGTGGCCCCAACCGCATTGGCCAGGGGATCGAATTTGACTATTGCTGCTGCCATGCCGCCTTTTCCCTCAGCGATGCAGGCTACGAAACGATCATGGTCAACTCCAACCCCGAAACCGTTTCTACGGACTACGACACCAGCGATCGCCTCTACTTTGAACCCCTCACCAAAGAGGACGTTTTAAACATTATCGAAGCCGAAAACCCCGAAGGCGTGATCATTCAATTCGGCGGTCAAACGCCCTTAAAGCTCGCTGTGCCCCTCGATAACTATCTCAATAGTGGTGACTGTCCCGTCGATACAAAAATTTGGGGCACCCAACCCGATGCCATTGATACTGCTGAAGACCGAGAACGCTTTGAGAAAATTCTCCATGACCTTGAAATTCTCCAGCCCGCCAACGGCATTGCCCGCGACTACAAAGAAGCCCAAAAGATCGCCAATCGCGTCGGTTACCCCGTTGTGGTGCGTCCCTCCTATGTGCTTGGGGGACGGGCGATGGAAATCGTCTATTCCGACGCCGAACTCGACCACTACATGAAATACGCCGTCCAGGTGGAGCCGGATCACCCGATCCTCGTCGATAAATTCCTCGAAAATGCCATCGAAGTGGATGTGGATGCCCTCTGTGACCACACCGGAAAAGTTGTGATTGGCGGCATCATGGAGCACATCGAAGAAGCTGGGATCCACTCCGGTGACTCCGCCTGTTCCATCCCCCACACTTCCTTAGCTGATGACGTGATCAACACCATCCGCGAATGGACAGTTAAACTCGCCCAAACCTTAAAGGTTGTCGGCTTGATGAATATTCAATATGCCGTTAAGGACAACCAAGTGTATATCCTCGAAGCCAACCCCCGCGCTTCCCGAACTGTGCCCTTTGTGTCTAAGGCCACCGGACGACCCTTGGCGAAAATTGCGTCTTTGGTGATGTCTGGTAAAACCCTCGACGAATTAGGCGTTGATGGCGAAATCATTCCCAAACATATCGCTGTTAAGGAAGCCGTTTTACCCTTCAATAAATTTGAAGGCACTGACACCCTCCTCGGCCCAGAAATGCGCTCGACTGGGGAAGTGATGGGCATTGATGTGGATTTCGGCAAGGCCTTTGCTAAAGCGGAAATTGGTGCTGGGGTTGAACTGGCAACCGAGGGCACGGTCTTTGTGTCGATGAATGACCGTAACAAAGAAACCGCCGTGCCTGTGGTTAAGGATCTCATTGAATTGGGCTTCCGGATTGTGGCAACTTCTGGCACCCGCAAAGTCCTACTGGAGAACGGCATTGAAGATGTGGAATTGGTGCTAAAACTCCATGAAGGGCGGCCCCACGTGGTTGATTGGATGAAAAATGGCTGGATTCAATTCATTATTAACACTCCCTCTGGGGAAGAATCCCAAGCGGATGGTCGGATGATTCGCCGCACGGCCCTCGATTATAAACTGCCGATCATCACGACTTTGGCAGGGGCCAGGGCAACGGTGGCAGCAATTCGTTCTCTCCAAGAACATCCCCTCGATGTAAAACCGCTCCAGGAATACATCAACGCTTAACGTTCCAGTGCTAGATCTCGGTCGCCCCTTGAATAGTGAGGGGCGATTTTTTTGTGCTCCTGTTTGGGAAAATCAGCCTGTTTCTATAAAGCATAATTGCTGCGTTTGTGGCACCAAAATGTAAGCCTAGACTCTACACTCGATAAAATAAGCAAAAAATTTTCGTAGAAATTGGAGCGATCGCCTGTGTTAGATGGAGAACAGCTATCCTATATCGTGTCCCAAGCGTGCCGTCATTATCAGTTTTCTAAAGCGATTCGCCAACGGGCCTGGGTAGAAATTGACCATCAAGCGCTGGCGGACAATATTCGTGCCCTGAGGGGAATTCTCGCCCCCCAAACGGCATTGATGGCGGTGGTAAAGGCTGATGCCTATGGCCATGGTGCAGTCAAGGTCGCCGAAACGGTACTCAACGCGGGGGCCACTTGGTTGGCGATCGCCACCCTAGGTGAAGGGGTCGAACTGCGCGAAGCTGGGATTACTGCACCAATCCTCATTTTGGGGGCGACGAATACAACTGAAGAAATTGAGGCGATCGCCCATTGGGATTTGCAGCCCACCCTCTGTAACTTGTCCCAAGTGGCCATTTTTAACGAGACCCTCGCCCGCTTAGGAAAAACCCTTTCTGTGCATCTCAAAATTGACACTGGTATGTCCCGTCTCGGCACCCGCTGGGAGGAAGCCCTACCCTTCGTTAAAGCAGTTCACCAAGCCCCTAAGCTAAACATCGCTAGTATCTATTCCCACTTTGCCACCGCTGACGATCCAGACCCGACGACGATGGATCAGCAACACCAACGCTTCCAAGAGGCGATCGCCAAGCTCGAACAACGGGGAATCCCAATCCCAAAGCTACATATTGGTAATTCCGCCGCTACTCTCCACAGCCGCGATCTCCACTATGATCTGGTGCGCCTGGGCCTCTCTATCTATGGTGTTTATCCCGCGCCCCACCTCAGCACCAAAGTCCGCCTCAAACCCGTGCTCCAGGTCAAAGCCCGCATCACCCAGCTTAAAACCTTGCCCCCCGATACCGGCGTTAGCTACGGCCACCGCTTTATTACCGCCACGGAAACAAAAACGGCTGTGGTGGGGATTGGTTATGCCGATGGTGTGCCCCGTCGCCTTTCAAATCAACTGAAAGTCTTGGTTAATGGTGCCTTTGCTCCCCAAATAGGGGCGATTACAATGGATCAACTGATGCTCGATGTTAGTCATCTCCCGGCCGTACAAGTCGGTGATGTCGTAACGCTCATTGGCACAGATAACGACCAACAGTTAACCGTTGACCAATGGGCGAATCAGTTGGGGACGATTTCTTGGGAAATTCTCTGTGGTTTCAAACATCGCCTGCCCCGGATCAACCTCTAAAACTAGACGATTTCCTTCAACATCAAGGTTGCAATTCTTCGAGGATCGTAAATCGCACATGGTTTAGGGCCAGATCCCCCAGGGAGACTTGCTCCTTCGGGACGATTTCCCCTTGGCGATACAGTTTTTCAAAGGGAACACCCTTCGCCATTTCTGCATGGTACCAAGCAAGTCCCATAAAAAAGCGAGCTGGGTATGGCCCCCCCTCACAGAGATCATCGGGGTTTGATTCCATCGGCAGCCAACCATAACCCGGTAGATAAAATTCCATCCAGACATGATTGTAATCGGGTTGGAGGGGCATGTTTCTCAGGTGGGCATGGGCCGGACATTTGTAGCGACCCACCGTCCGGCTAGCGATACCGTTGAGGCGAGACAAAGCCAAGAGGACGCCTAAATATTCACCACAGGAGCCGACCCCCCGCCGGAGGGCAATATCTGGGGTGTCAATGTGGGGCTTGATGCCATAGGAGAGGTGGTCATAGACATAGTTGCGGATATTGTACATTTGGCGGAGGAGGTTCGTTTCGCTACCCACGGCATCGGTCGCGGCCCGTTGGATAATCTCTGTTTCCATGGCCAAGTTTTCGTTATCCACTAGGTATTGTGCCTGGAGTGCTTCTGGAATTGGTTCTAGGTTTTCGCAGTCCCGCGGCACAAATTGATATTTAATGCCCCACACCTTAAGAATGGCCCGCCACCCAAAGATATGGCGGTGTCGATCATTGAGTTGGTCAAATTTAAAGACGGCGATCTTTTGGCCCTCTTTTTCTTCAATGGTGAAAGGGAGGCCGACGGGTTCGATGCTAACCACTTGTTGGCGATCGGTTTCGGCGGGGAGGGCAATTTTCCATTCGAGATCCTGCAATTCAACGGGATCGAGGGGCGATAGTTCTTCGACATAGCTCATCTCCAAAAGAAAGCCATTGGAGAGGGCGTATTTTGCCTCTGGGTCGTAGCGGAAATAGAGGGGATGGAGAAAGGTAACGTCGCGGTATTGGAGTTCGTAGTTGGGGTCGGCGTTGGGGTTATCGCGAATGTAGGGTTCCTGGGAGGCATAGGCGACATAGAGAATATCGGAGCCACCTTCAGGATTGGGATAAAACGTTAGGCCCGTGGGGGATTCAAAGGGGGTCAGCAGGCTGAATTTCACTTCGCCAGTGGCCCGTTCTAGGCAATAAACGGTTTGTTCGAGGCTATCGGAAACCCAGAGATCTTCGCCGCGAATTACGAGGTTTTCCACGCCAATACCAGGGGCATAGAGGCTAGTAATGGAGCGGCCATTGGTGGCATCGTAGATAAAAATTTCGCCCCGTTTTTGACAGGAAACATAAAGGCTATTGCCAGAAATCGCGACGCCATTGACGGTATCGGGAAATCGGGTAAAAAGTTCGGGATTCCATTGGCCGTCGGTCATGGCACATTTGTAAAGGCGATCGCCACTGGTAAACCACAGAATCTCATTTTGGATCGCGAGGCCCGTTGCCCCGATAAAGGCCGACCAAGTGCGGGAGTTGATAATTTGTGTCGCATCGGTTTGGGGATCGATCCGCATCAGGTAGCCATTAATATTTTCAATGGCCCAAAAATAGCCGTCGTGGAACGCCACACCGTGGAGGGCATAGGTTGAAATGGGGCGAATGGTGCGGTGGTTTGTCGGGGTGGCAGTACTCAAAATCCCAATTTCCGGTCGTAGGTTGTATTCTTCACTAGGATTATCACCCATGAAACTCCTTTCGTTATCGTTTTAGTAAGGGAGATTTAAAGGGTTTTGTACAAAGATCTTGATGTTTCGTCGGAGGAGTGGGGCTGTATGACGCTGGATCGTGGCCAGGTAATCAGTTGGTTACAAGATAATGTTTCTCGCCATCGCCTCGAGCATATTCTTGGGGTGGAACAGATGGCCCAAGCCTTAGCCAAACGCCATGGGGCAGACCCAGACCGAGCGGCCCAGGCGGGATTATTACATGATCTAGCCAAGTTTTTTCCGCCGCCCAAATTGCTGCAAATTGCCCGACACCACAGTTTAGAGATTGATCCGATTTGTGCCCAGGTGCCCCACCTACTCCATGCAGATGTGAGTGCGATTGTGGCGCAGACGGAGTTTGGAATTCGGGATGAGCAGATCCTAAAGGCGATCGCCAACCACACCCTTGGGCACCCTGGCATGGATCAATTAAGCTGCATTATTTTCGTCGCCGATGCCCTAGAACCCGGCCGGGGTGACGGTAAAAAATTGCAAAAACTGCGGCAATTAAGCGAAAAAAATCTTGATCAGGCCGTGGCGGGGGTCTGTGATTATATGTTGAAACATCTCATTAAACAGCACAAAATCATCCATCCCCGGATGATCTTGACCCGCAATTGGGCTTTGCAAACTAAAGAAACTAAAGGCGATCGCACCGGGGAATCAATTACCTAAACCCGGTGCTGCCGATAAAACATTTCCCTAGGAAACCAACGTGTGATTCTCTTTTTCTTGGGGATGACGCCGAGAACGGTGCCGCTTCGAGACAACTTGCTCCGGATCAATTCCGTCAAAGGTGGGCGGCAACCAAACGCGAATCACTAACAGCGCCCCTAAGACCAAAAGGAAGATACAAGCGACCAAAACCTGTGTCCAAGGCGTTTCTAAAACACCGCGCACAATAATTTCCCTGAGCACAGAAACAATCGACACTTCCACCGCCACGCCAATAGAAACCCGGTGTTCTTGTAGGTAGATAATGAGCAACCGAAACAGCTCTACCAGAATCAGGAGAAAGAGAATATCAGAAGTAACCGTTTGAAATTGCAGGGGCGGCAACAGCGAAAGCACCATCTCCCGCAATTGCAAAACCATAAAGCTAAACAGCCCAACACACAGGCCAATCACAATCAGATCCTGAACCGTTTCTAACAACCGCACAACATATTTGCTATTGAGCCAGCGGTACCAAGGTAGGGAGATGGTTTGAGGCGTTTTCATTGGCATTAAATTAATTAAGAACTAACGTTGCTGGATAAACCCGCGTCAATGGGGCAGTGCGGCAGAATAACGCGAAAGACGTTTTGATGTGTTTCAGCTTGGCTATAAATTGTGATCTTCAATCGCTAGAAACACTACTTCGGTTCATCGTCCTAAGGATTAAAAACCCGGCATCAAAACCTTGAAGATCCGTAATTTGGCCAGTCTAAAACACTAGCAATACCGACAGACTTCACTCGGACATTTTTCGGCGAGGTAACAAAGGGCTCTAAATCGTAGGCCGATGACTTCTTCATAAAGGGGATTAAGCTTACACAGCGGCGGAATTTTAAAGTGAATCAGACCGGCTAACGAGATTTCTTGGGCAAAGGGACACTGGGCCGGCACCAGTTGGCAAATCAGCCGCGCGCGATCCAAATCACAAATCTCTAGATCATTGAGCCATTGACGGAGGGGTTTGAGTAGATCGATAGGCGTCGTAGAACGAAAGCGCGGTTGTTGATTTTTTAGGGAACGCCGGAGAGAGAAAATAATCATGGCAGATATTGTTGGAGAAAAACCTTGTTCTTCTACAGTCTAGTAATAAGCCTCAAAAATATAAACAGCAAAACAATATAGATTTTATTTATGTTTGATAATGTCTGCTTAACTAAAGCCTGCCTTGGGGCAAAGTTGTTGTTTAGCTAAGTTCACGTTCCTTTAAGCCCCAGAAAAGAAGCGGTTATGATGGGGGTAAGTTTCGCTTCGGTTATCCCCTTGCCCTACTCTCTCCAACCCGATCCGGTGCAATTGTTTACGCTCCCCAATGGCCTCCAGGTGGTGCACCAATATCTGCCGGGGACGCCCGTGGTTGCCACCGATGTGTGGGTCAAAGCGGGGGCGATCGCCGAACCGCCAGAATGGGAAGGAATGGCTCATTTTTTAGAGCACATGATCTTTAAGGGGTCTCACCAAGTCTGCCCCGGTGAGTTTGATCAAATTGTTGAAACCTGTGGTGGGCTGAGTAATGCTGCCACCAGCTACGATTATGCTCATTTTTACCTCAGCACTACGGGCGATCGCCTACCAGAAACCCTCCCCTACCTGAGCGATATTTTACGCAACGCCACCATTCCCGACGCCGAATTTATCCGGGAACGCCAGGTGGTGCTCGAAGAGATTAGTATCAGCCAAGATGACCCCGACTGGCTCGCCTTCCAAGCCTTGAGCCGTCTTCTGTACGAAAATCATCCCTATGGCCGCTCGATTTTGGGCAATGCTGAGCAACTGTGCGGCTATACCCCCAATCAGATGCGCTGTTTTCACCGGACCCATTATCAACCCCAAAACTTGATCATTAGCATGGTGGGGAATATTCAAGCAGACCAAGCCCTAGCGCTGATCGAAACCAACTTTAGTAACTTTCAGGTGCCCTCTGAATGTCCCCCCTTTGAGGTGGAGGCAGAACCCCCTCTGATCGAGATTCGCCGCAATGAACTTCAAGTGCCCAATGTGGAAATGGCGCGCTTAATCTTCGGTTGGCTGGGGACGGGGGTCGAACAATTTAATGACGCAGTCGGTCTAGATTTACTATCGGTGATCCTTGCCGGGACAACTTCCGCTTGGCTGGTGCAAGAGCTGCGGGAAAAACGCCAGTGGGTCTTGGATATTAACAGTGGTTTCTCTTTGCAACGGGATTCTAGTTTATTTACGATTCAGGCTTGGCTCGATGCAGAACATTTAGACGATGTGGAACAGGTGATTGGCGATCGCCTCGCGGATCTGCAAACCCGATGTGTGAGCGAAGAGGAACTGCGCCGGGCAAAACGCATGCTGTGTAATGAGCATATTTTTTCGACGGAAAGCGCCAGTCAGTTGGCCGGTCTCTATGGCTATTACCAAACCCTCGGCAACCTTGATTATGCCCACCACTATCCCCAGATCGTGGAAACCTTTACGATTGAATCGCTCCAGCGTTTAGTGCGACAATATCTTTCCCCGGAACACTACGGTATCGTCACCTTAACCAGTACCTAAATGGCACAACTCGCAACCGCAGCCAACGGCTGGGTGGATACAACAAAAGCCACCGATCCAGAGGCGATCGCCCTCGTCAAAGAGTTACTCGAAACGCAAATTTATTGCAGCCTCAGCACCTGTTCCCCGGCCGGATTGCCCTGGAGTAGTCCGTTGCTCTTTGTGTGGGATCAGGGTTTAAACCTCTATTGGTCATCGGCGATCGCCGCCCAACATTCCCAGAATTTATCCCAGAATCAAGGCCGGGCAATGGTCACAGTTGATGATGCCAGTCGCATTAAAGCCGTCTTTTTCGCGGGTACTGCCACAGAATTAACCGCATTAGAACCCCTACGGCAAGTTTTAAGCCGATTTGACCAGCGCGCCCAACGACCAACACCCAGGCAAGCAGCAGATTATCTCGGCGACTCCCCGCGTCGAATGTACCAATTCACCGTGGAGCAAGCTTGGGTCAGTGGCGATCGCCTATTATCCCAAGGGCAACTGATCGACACCAAAGTCCAGTTAGATCTCGACGGCCTCAAGGCTTATTTTTCCCCGTAAATATGCACCACGACTTCCCTGGTGTGGCGATAACTGCGGTGCTCCCAAAGATAAATGCCCTGCCAAGTCCCTAACACCAAGCGGCCATTGGCAATGGGAATTTGTTCAGCGGTTTTGGTCAGCACCGAACGAATGTGGGCGGGCATATCATCAGGGCCTTCGGCGCTATGGATATAGGAGCGGCCATCTTCTGGCACCAGTTTTGCCATGAAATTTTCTAAGTCCAGCAACACATCTGGATCCGCATTTTCTTGAATAATTAACGATGCCGAAGTATGGCGCACAAAAACGACGCATAATCCCATTTTAATGCCTGATTCGGCCACATAGGACTCGATTTTGGCCGTAATTTTATGGAGAGACTTCCCTTGGGTTTGGATTTGTAAGGCCCGTTGATGTTGGTGCAGCATAAAAAATGTTATCGAGATGACAGTGGCTCCCTCATCCTAGAATGAAAGAAACCCTTGCCCAAGTCCGTTATGTCCACCTGGTCAAATATTTCCCTTGCAACCCCTGATTTTAGTCAAGCGGCCTTTGTGGCCCCCAATGCGACCGTGATCGGTAATGTCAGCCTCGCAGAGGGCGCGAGTGTTTGGTACGGGGCAGTAGTGCGGGGTGATTTAGAAGCAATTCAGATTGGCGCTTTTAGTAATGTCCAGGATGGGGCCGTGCTTCATGGCGATCCGGGCAAACAAACAGTAATTGAAGCTTATGTCACCATCGGCCATAAAGCAGTCATCCACAGTGCCCACATTGAACAAGGCTGTCTAATTGGTATTGGGGCAATTGTTTTAGATGGGGTGCGGGTTGGTGCCGGCAGTATTATCGGCGCCGGTTGTGTCGTCACAAAGGATGTCCCAGGGCGATCGCTGATGGTGGGGATTCCTGCCAAACGCCTCAAGGATGTGGGCGATACCCAGGCAGCAGAATTAATTGACCATGCCAAAGCCTATTATCAGTTGGCGTTAAAACATTCAGAATTATCGGCCTGAGTTTGGCAGTCAGCGCAAAGACCGAAAAATTCGAGGGTGTGGTAGTAGACCTTGAACTTCTGGGTTTGACACCAGTCGGTAATTTTCTGACTAATGGGACAAATATCGAGGGGATAAGATTGGCCGCAGTTGACGCAGTTTAAATGGTGGTGGTGATGTTCGGCCATGCCAATCTTGCTATAGAAAGATTCCCCCTCTGGGGTGACCCGCTCTTGGATTTTGCCCTCGACTTTGAGCAATTTTAAGGCGCGATAAACGGTGGCCAGACCGATTTTTAGGCCCGTTTGCTGCATCTCGAAATGGAGATTTTGGGCGCTGGTTTCGGTCTCTTTGGCTTGGATGAGCTGGAGAATGGTGCGTTGGTTTTTGGTGAGTTTTTTGGACATTAGGCTTCTGGTTGGGTAGTTTGGCGATCGCCGTAGGCTTTGAGTCCGAGGCTGATCAAATAGGCAATCCCTGAAACTAGGATAATTGTTGCCCCCGAAGTCAGATTAAAGCGATACGAGAGCCAGAGGCCCGTCGTCGTAAAGCTAATCCCTAACAGACTGGCTAAACCCATCATCGTCGTGATTTTTTTCTGCCATTGGCTGGCGATCGCCGCCGGAATCGTCAACAGAGCAATCACCATGATCAAACCGACGATTTGCATCACCATCACCACGGTGAGGGCAATTAAACCCACGAGGACGAGGTACAGACTGCGCACGGGCAAATTTCGGGTGGTGGCAAATACCGGATCAAAGGAAATGGCGAGGAGTTCTTTGTAAAGCAAGGCAATGAGGGCGATAATCACACAGTCAACCCCAAACATCAGCCACAGATCTGACCGGGGCACCGCCAGGATACTGCCAAATAAATAACTCTCTAGACCCGCTTTGTAACCCTCGGTAAAGTCGATCAAAATAATGCCGATGGCCATGCCGATCGCCCACATCACGCCGATTAGGGTATCACCCCGTTGCTTGGTTTGTTGTTCAACCCAGCCCATCCCCAGGGCAGAGATCAAGCCAAAGGCGATCGCCCCCCAGATGGGATTAAATTGGAAAAAATAGCCCAGACCGATGCCACCATAGGCAGCATGGGCAATGCCTCCACTGATGAAAACAATACGGTTAACAACGACAAACGTCCCAATAATGCCGCAGGCGATACTGACGAGGATTCCCGCCATCAGGGCATTTTGCATAAAGTCGAACTGGAGGGCGTCAAGCATGGTCGCAGGCGTCAGAATGGTGGTGTGCTGGTGAGGGAGAACCATCACTGTGATCGGGAAAAACCCGGTGGGGAATCCCATGGGCGATCAGATCCACGGGGCATTGGTAGGTTTCTTCGATCATGGTGGGGGTGATCAGGCGATCATGATGATAATGCAAGCGGCGGTTTAGGCAACCCACGGTTTTCACATAGGAAGAGATAGCCCCCAGGTCATGGGAAATCATCATAATTGTCATGAATTGATTAAGCTCTTTGAGCAATTCGTAAATGCTGTTTTGCACATGGGAATCCACGTTGGCGGTGGGTTCATCGAGGAGAAGAATTTTCGGCTCTGAAGCCAAGGCCCGCGCAATGTAAACCCGCTGCCTTTCTCCCCCGGACAACTCCCCAATAGGGCGATCGCCTTTGTCCGCCATGCCCACTTGGACGAGGGAACGCTGGACAATTTCCCGGTCTTTGCGGTTGTAGCGGTGGAATAATTTCCGTTTACCCAAGCGTCCCATACTCACCACATCCCGGACTTGGATTGGGAAATCCCGGTCGAGTTCTAGGAGCTGGGGCACATAACCAATGTAACGGCGACCTTGGGTGACGGGGCGATCTAAAATTCTGACCGTTCCCCGTTGGGGTTGCACCAAACCCAGTAGTACCTTCAGCAGGGTGGTTTTTCCACCACCATTGGGGCCAATCAGACCAATAAAATCCAGGGCCTGTACCTGTAGATTAATGTCTTCGAGGACAGAGGTTTTTGGGTAGCCTGCCCAGACCTGTTGGAGGGAAATCACTGTTTCCATAGGTTTACTCCGTGGGGTTGGGGCGACTGGCTTGGATAAATTCATCGGTCATGGCCAGCATATTTTCTGACCAGTTAGGGGCGAGGGGATCGAGGGGGACTACCTCAGCGTTAATCTCCTGGGCGATCGCCTCGGCAGCTTGGATATTAAATTGATATTGTACGAAGATGGTACGAATTTGCTTTTCCTGGGCAATTTTGACAAGCTCGGCCAATTCAGCGGCACTGGGTTCTTGACCTTCCACTTCAATGGAAAGTTGCTCGAGACCATAGTCGTTGGCAAAATAGCCCCAGGCCGGGTGAAAGACCAAAAAGGTGCGATTTTCTAGGGGCGCTAACCGTTCCCGGATGGTTTGGTCGAGTTGATCGAGTTCCCCTAAAAACCGATTGAGATTATCAGCATAGATGGTTTCACCGTCGGGATCGAGTTGGACGAGCAGTTGATAAATGCTTTCGGCCTGTTGTTTTACCCGTTGGGGAGAGAGCCAAATGTGGGGATCTAGTAGTTCGCCTTCGTGGTCATGGCTGTGGCTGTGGTCATCATCGCCATGGTGGTGGTGATCGGCGAGGGGTAATTTTTCGATACCCTCGGAGGTATCTAACCAAGTCATATTTCCGTTGGCGGAGCGGAGGCGATCGCCCCACACCTCTTCAAAGAAAATCCCAATGCCAATGTAAGCGTCGGACTCGCTGAGCTCCTTTAATTGTTGGGGCTTGGGTTCGTAATTTTCTGCCTCAATGCCGGGGCCGACCAAGGTCGAAACCTGGACGCGATCGCCGCCAATTTTTTCGACAAAATACTGCTGGGGTAAGACGCTGACGGTAATCTTTAGGGGGTCTTGCTGGGGAGTCGTTGCCTCTGGGGTTACGGGGCTAGAAGTAGGCGTTTCCGTCTGGGTGGCGGGGTCTGTACCACAACCGAAGAGGAGCCCCAAACAGCTTAGGGCCGCGAGGGAAAAAGTTATTGGCGATCGCACGTTCGTTTCTCGCTTTTCTTGAAATGATAATCGTTCTTATTTTAAGAGAAAGGCGATCGCTCCGTAAACCCCCAGGCGCTAGGGAGCCAATTTCGCCATGGTGAGATAGCCACCGATGCGGGGTAGAGCCGGTAAATAAAATTCCTTGAGGGTTTCCACCTGAAAGCCTGCCGCCGTAAGGAGAGAAGCCATCGGTCGGTTTAAATTACAGCCACCGCCGCAACAGTTCATTACGCCATTTAGCCGATGTTGCCATTGGGCGATCGCCCCGTCCGGACTTAAGCCATGTTCTAGGGTCAAAAAATAGCCATCTTTTTTCAGAACACGGCGAATTTCCCGGAGCACTTGGGTCGGTTCTTGCACCGTACACAGGGTAAAAGTGCTCACCACCGTGTCAAAACAGCAGTCTTCAAAAGGCAGCGCCTCCCCCCGCAGGCCGTGCCACTCGACCCGTAAACCCGATTGACGAATCCGCGCCTCGACCCGTTTTTGTAACATTCTCTCCGGCTCCACAACTTGCAATGTTTCCACCGCTGTCGGGTAATGGGGGAGATTTGCCCCGGTGCCGAAGCCAATTTCTAGGACGTTGCCCTGGGCCGCCTGGAGTAATGTTTGTCGTTGTTGGGCGATCGCCTGGCGGTGCATCACATAATCCAGCAGGGAAGGGAGGATGAACTGATTGTAAATATGCATATTTTTTCCGTGCCCTTGGCCACATCCCCATTATTCTATTGCTGAGTGGGGCGAGCAGTCAGTATTTTTACTTAAGAGAAATTCACGTTTTTGATAACGTAATCATTAAGGATATGAATAATGTGACTTTTTGGAAATTAAGAAAATTTACGCCCTTAACCCCAGCATTTTCATTGTCGAGATTTAAGAAAACGTTTAGTTTTCGAGTCATCCACCGCTAAAGTGTTTATTTTTTAAAATGTAAATTAAGTTCTATAATTCTAAAACTCCACTGTCTTAAAATGTAGGCATTCCGGCCCAATCAAAACAGGATTATCTATTCCCCATCAATTTCTTTAAAGTAATTCTTTAAGGTAAGCCTTGATTATCAGGCCCATGACCATCGCATCTCAACCCGATATTTATGGAAACTCTCATTCAAACCCTAATCCAGGCAGGTCTCTTAAGTGATACCCAGGCCCAAGTGGTGCGATATGACCAAGAGTTACATCCAGACATGTCCCTTGGCGAAATTCTCTCGCTCCGGGGTTGGGCCGTCGAAGAAACCATTGATTTTTTTGAACTGCTTTGGGAGATGCGCCACACCCAGCCCGAACGAAAAAATATTGGTCAATATCTCCTGGAAGCCCATTTAATTGATGAAGAACAGCTAGAAGATATTCTGACAGCCCAAAAACACGATGCCTGGGGACATTCCCTGCGCTTCGGGGAAATTGCGGTGTTAAAGGGTTATGTCAATCAGCATACGATTCATTTTTTCATTGAACATCTCTTTCCGGATCAGTTGCATGCCACCAACAAGAACCCCTTTGCCCGAACTTCCTTGGCATCTCGTCCTAGAGAAAAGTCTACGCCGTCCCACAACACAGCGACATCGAAAGAAACCCTACCCCAAAAACCAGCACAACAGAAATCCACCAAGCCCCCCAAAAAACCGTTGAACCGTCAGGTGGCTAAAAAAACAAATCCCCAGCTAAAACCAGCGAAAAAACCGGCCTTTAATCCAGATGAAGCCTTTGCGACCAGTTTTGATTTGATGAATGCTGAAGACTTTGACCCAAAACAGCTTTGAATCAGTCTCTATGTCAACCCCAAAATTAGAACATGGCAGGAGATTGCTAAATTCCGTAATGGTTATGTGAGTAAAACGTTAGCAAAGGTTACGATTAAGTTAATTTTTCTGGAAACGAATGGTTGAGTTTGGGATGAGTAAAGCGTTCGAAAGCGCTGTCTGATTGGTGTAATCGTCAAAATTGGTTTGTCAGCCAACCCTAGCCCAGAAATCACGAGCTGCAACGCATGGTCAATGTTCCAGTGAACTTTGCTGCCTTAAAGGCCCAAATTATTGATCCGAGTCGAATATCCACTTTCTCACCGACGACGGCGATCGCCGATGTGTTGCCTGGGTTTCGACCGTGGACAGTTCCCCAATGTGTTGGGTTGCAGATGGTGGCTCCTTGTGTGCCGATTGTGCAGGAAGAGCAATTGCAGGGTTTGATTTTTCCCCAAACGGTTTTGAAGCTGATTACTGAGGATGTTGATTTAAGACAAACTCTGGCACGGGAGGTGATGACGGCTCCCCCCAAGGCGATCGCCTTAGCAGATCTAGAACATCCGTGGCTGGGCCTCAACCGTATGCACCAGGAACAGCAGGATCTTCTGCCAGTACAGGGGGAAAACGGGTATTGGCTCGGCTTTGTGGAACGGCTTTCCCTCCAGCGTCTCTTGTGGTCAGAGCCCCTCCTCCAGATGCGACAAGTCCGAGATGTGATGGTGACGGATTTGTCCTTGATGCCTTCCCATAGCACCCTGTTAATGGCCGCCCATCGTTTGCACCAGAAACAACAGTCCCTCCTGATGGTCATGGAGAAAGCCAGTGCGATGACTGCCCCTTCATCCAATGGGTTGTGGGCCGTGACTCTCTGGGATGTTTTGCGGGGCTACGGTAAAGGAAAAGAGGGCCTCACAACGGCGATCGCCACAGAGGGTAGCCATGATTTCCAACGGGTCACACCCACAGACTCTCTCTGGTTAGTGGCGGCCCATTTAGTCGAAACCAACAGTAGTTGGGCCGCTGTGGTTGATAACGAAGAACAGCTACTGGGGAAGGTGACTTGGCGAGAAATTTTGCAGGTCTTAGATCCTGTTGCCCTCCATTGGCAAACCCATAGCCTCCAACAACGTTTGCACCAAGTGGCCCGGCGTCCCCAAAGGGCGATCGCCCAGGTTGCTGCCCTAGAACCCCACCCCAAAGGATTGCCCCAACGGGTGCTCTTGATCGAGGGTCTCGCCACCGAATCGGTGATTCTACAGCATCTGTTACAGCCGCCCCTGGGTAGCAGCCTGACCTTTCAAGTGACCCAGGTAGACAGTCTGTCCCAGGCGATCGCCCAATTAAAAACGGACACCTACGACCTGATTATTTTTGACATTAACGTCGTTCCCTCTGGCAAATTAGAGGCCTTTATGCGCCTACAAGACAGTGCGGGCCAACGACCAATTTTGTTGCTTACCGATGATCGCCAGACCGATATCCAACTGGCCCACCAATGTATCGAGTTAGGAGCCCAAGATTATCTCCTGCGGAGTTTGTGTGCGGGGGAATCCCAAACGGAGCGGGAAATTTTGATGCGTTCAGTGCGCTATGTCCTCGAAACGGCAGGGGCCAAGCGTTCTCTCCAACAGCAGGATCAACAACTGCAGAATTTAAATCAACAACTCAAGGCAGAAAAGAGCGCTAAACAGGCGATCGCCCAACAACTGAAACTAACCGATGTCCAGATGAAGGCCCTGTTTGAAGCGATTACCGACATTGTCTTTGTGATCAATCCCCAAACCTGGGAGATCAAGCAGGTGACGGCTCCCCAGAACAACCATTGCGGTGGCCCCCTAGACCTCTGCCAAGGGACTTACCAGTTTTTACAAGCGCACCAAGCCCGCCTTACGCCGTACCTCCAGCAGGCGATCGCCAAGGGGGCAACCTCAGACCATGAACCCTTATCGGGAGAAGGGGTTAAGTATGAATATTCTCTGCAGCCAGATCCCCACCTGGCGCCAGTGTGGTTTGTGGCCAAGATCGTCGTTATCAACGACCAGCAAGTGGTTTGGGCGGCCCACGACGTCACTCCTTTCAAACTCTCCCAACAAAAGCTGATCACCGATCAAGAAAACCTCACAACGATCATCCAAGAACGCACCAGGGAACTCAAGGCCCTTAATGCAACCCTCAACACCGAAATTCAACAGCGGAAGCTCACGGAAATAGAACTCCGCCAGGAACAGGATTTTCTCGAAACCCTCTTTGACCTCACCCCGGCCCTATTTATGGTGCTGAACCGGGAAGGCCGCATTATTCGGTTTAACCCCGCCTGTGAAAAGCTTACGGGCTATCAATTTGCGGAGGTGGCCCAACAGTACCTCTGGGATCTGTTGCTGTGGGATCGCCATGATGTCGCGGAGATTGTCCAGGAGTTTCAGCGGCTCCTCCAGCAAAAAAAGCCCCGTACCTACGAAGTAGCTTGGCGCGCTAAATCAGGGAAAGTACACCACCTGCGTTGGTCCCATGGCGTTCTTTTGGATAAACAAGGGAATGTCCATTATGTGATCGCCACCGGGATGGATATGAGCGATCGCCAAGCCTTTGAAACAACTCTAAAAACCCTCAACCAAGAGCTAGAATCCCGGGTAGAGCAGCGCACCCGCGTGCTAGAACACATCGAACAAAACCTGCGGCGTCAGTTGGCGGCGGTGGATGCGGCGGTAGATGCGATCGCCATTTTGCAGCGGGAAGAATTTATCTCAGTTAATCCCGCCTTTTTAGAACTGTTTGACTATCCCCACCGCTTAAGCTTGACGGGCCATTCCTGGAAAGAAGTGCTGTTTGCCCCCAGTGAGCAAAAACGCCTGGCAAAAGACATTCTCCCCCACCTCAATCGCCATAAATCTTGGCAAGGGGAGGCGATCGCCCAACGTCAAAATGGTCAGACCTTCATGCAAGAAATTTCTCTGACCATCACCAGTGACGGCGACTACATTTGCGTCTGCCGAGACATCACCGCCCGGAATCGCGCCGCCCTAAAAATTCGTGAGACCGAAGCCCTCCTCCGTTCCCAATATCGCAATTTCCCGATTCCCACCTACACCTGGCAGCACCGTCAGGGAAACTTTTACCTCATTGACTACAACAGTGCCGCCGAAATTGCCAATGACGGCTCTCTCCAGGATTTTCTTCATTGTCCGAGCCATGTCATTTACGGGGCCGACCACGCGATTCACCAAAATATTCACCGCTGTTTCGACTTTAAAACGACCTTTGAAGAAGAGCTACAAATCCCCTCACCCGAAGACCCGGAGGCATTTCAACGCTACTTCATCGCCACCTATATTTATATCCGGCCAGATTTGGTTATGGTCCATACCCAAGATCTCACGGAGCGCAAACGGGCTGAACGGGATCTACAGCAGAGTCAAACCTTTTTGCGTCTGGTCATTGATAACAATCCCAATTTAATTTTTGTCAAAGATCAAGATGGCTATTTTTCGTTGGTAAACCAGGCGATGGCTAATTTCTATGGCACGACGGTGACGGAATTAATCGGGAAGCGTGAATGGGATCTACATCCCGACTCTGAGGAAGCAGACTGTTTTCTTCAAGCGGATCAGCAGGTGCTCCGGGAACAAAAAACCGTGGTCATTGACGAGGCGAAGGCGACGGATTTCCTGGGGATGACCCGTTATTTTCGGACGGTGAAACTGCCCCTCCAACTCCCAGGCGATCGCCCCCAATATCAAGTTTTGGGCGTGGCCTCAGACGTTACCCAACAGCGCCGTGCCAAACGGGAGCTAGAAAAAGCCCTCACCCAGGAACGGGAACTCAATCACCTCAAAACCCGCTTCATTGATACTGCTTCCCACGAATTCCGCACGCCCCTAACGGTGATTCTCGGTGCGGCGCAAATCCTCAGCGCTTACCATGACCATCTCCCCGAAGAGCGGCGATCGCAATATCTCACCAATATCGAAGACAGCGTGATGCGACTGCGGCAATTGATTGATGATCTGCTGACCATGAGTCGCCTCGAAGCCGGAAAACTTGATTGCCAACGTCAAGCGGTGGATATTGTGGCCCTCTGCCGCGATCTCATTGCCGACCTTAAAATTGGTATCGGTAAGCACCATCATTTCAACCTTGAGACCACCGGGGCGATCGCCTCTCCCCTCGCCCTCGACCCCAATCTGTTGCAACATATCCTGAATAATCTCCTCGGTAACGCCTGTAAATATTCAGCCCCCGGCACCACCGTGACTGTCCAGTTATGCAGCAGTGCCGCACAGTTGACCTTGAGCATCATTGACCAGGGCGTCGGCATTCCCCCAGAAGACCAACCCCATATTTTTGAATCTTTCTACCGGGCCAGTAATACCCAAAATATCCCCGGCACCGGCCTCGGCCTCAACATCGTCAAAGAATATGTGCAGCTCCATGGCGGCCAGATCGACCTCACAAGCCAACTGGGTAAAGGCAGTCAGTTTACGGTGACAATTCCCCTCGTCGAGGGCTGCACGGAAACAGCCGAAAACTGAGCCAGGTTTCCAAATCTTCCACATCGATCCCGTTCCTACAGGGGAGTGGGGGGCTTAGGTCAAGAAAAATTAACGGCGATCGCCCCTGGGAGCGGTAGAGAAGGGAACGGATCAAGTAAGATTGAGCAGCAGAAGTTACGCATATATCAAAGGTCAATCCGCCCATGTCTCTTGTGAAAGCAAAACCCGCCCTCCTTGTTTTAGCCGATGGCACCACTTACCACGGACGGTCATTTGGCGCGACAGGTACCACCTTTGGGGAAGTCGTTTTTAATACAGGCATGACGGGCTACCAAGAAGTCTTAACTGATCCCAGTTATCGTGGCCAGATCGTGACTTTCACCTATCCTGAGCTGGGTAATACGGGCGTAACTCCTGAGGATGAAGAATCCAGTCGTCCCCAAGTGAAAGGGGCGATCGCCCGGAACATTGCCCCCCGACCCAGTAACTGGCGTTCTACCCAAGCCCTGCCGGACTACCTCAAAGAACACCAAGTCGTGGGTATCTATGGCATTGATACGCGGGATTTAACCCGTCGCCTGCGGGTGTCTGGGGCGATGAACGGCGCTATTTCCACAGAAATCCTCGACCCCGAAGAACTCCTCCGCCAACTCCAAGATGTTCCTTCCATGGAAGGCCAAAACCTCGTCAAGGATGTCACCACCGATAGCGTTTACGAATGGACGGAAATTACCGATCAGCATTGGGAATTTAGCAATGGTGCAACCCAAACCCAGGAACTCACCGTCGTTGCCATTGACTTTGGCGTCAAGCGTAATATTCTGCGCCGTTTGGCGAGCTACGGCTGTCGGGTGATTGTTGTTCCGGCCAATACCCCCGCCGAAAAAATCCTTGAATATAATCCCGATGGGATTTTCCTTTCCAATGGCCCTGGAGACCCGGCCGCAGTCACCGAAGGCATCGCCACAGTTAAAGACATCCTTAAAGCCGAAAAACCCACCTTTGGCATTTGTATGGGACACCAAATTTTGGGGCTTTCTTTGGGGGCAGAGACCTTTAAGCTCAAATTTGGCCACCGAGGCTTAAATCAACCCGCTGGTCTCAAGCAAAAACAGATTGAAATTACCAGTCAAAATCATGGGTTTGCGATCGCCGAAGCGTCCCTAGCCGAAGATGTCACCATCACCCACCTCAATCTCAATGACCGCACCGTTGCCGGACTAGAACACAAAACCTTGCCTTTCTTTTCGGTGCAGTATCACCCCGAGGCTAGCCCCGGCCCCCACGATGCCGACTACCTCTTTGAGAAATTTGTGCGCACGATGAAGGCCCACAAAAATACCTAAAGGCGACGGTACCGCATCCCTGGCAATTGGGTAATCAGCCCTTCGAGTTCCCATTGCAATAGGGTGGCCGAAACCTGGTCTGCTCCCATGCCAGACTGGACAACGATCAAATCAAAGGCCGTGGGTTCAGGGGCGATCGCCTGCCAAAGGGGAAGTAACTCTGGGGCAATTTGACGAAAATCTGTGCTGGACTGTGGGGTCGGATCAACCGTCGGCGCTGTGAATGGCAAACTGAGTTGAGGGGAAGCTTCATCCAACTGGGGCAATCCCCCCAATTCTTCGATCAGTTGCGCCTCCCCCAGGATCATGCCGGCCCCCCGCCGCAGTAAGTCCAAACAACCCGTGGCCGCTTGCTGTTCAGGGGAATTGGGCAGCGCATAAACCTCGCGGTTAAAATCCATCGCGTAGTGGGCCGTAATGAGGGAACCCGAACGGCTGGGGGCTTCCATGACCAGGGTCGCCCTGGTTAACCCGGCAATAATCCGGTTTCGGGCCGGGAAATGGCTCCGGTCTGGTCGCGTCCCCGCCGGATATTCACTCAAAATTAAGCCCTGGGCCAGGATCTCGTTGTATAAATTGCGGTGGCTCGCGGGATAGATTTGATCAATGCCAGTTCCTAGAACGGCAATGGTGCGTCCCCCCGTTTTGAGGCAGGCGCTGTGGGCAACACCATCAACGCCTTGGGCCATACCCGACACAATCGAAAAGCCCACCTGGGCGAGGGCCTGGCTAATGCGCGCTGTCCAACGTTTACCATGCTCCGAAGGATGCCGGGTGCCCACCATGGCGATCGCCGGAATTTGGCCTTGATTTTCTAACAGCTTGACTTGGCCTTGGTAATAGAGCAACGGTGGCGGACTGGGAATTTCTAACAATAACTTTGGGTACTCTGGATCCGCTGGCGTCCAAAATTGCGGATTTTTCTCAAGGTGCTCATGGTAAATACGCTCTGGGTCAAGGGGCGATCGCCCAGCTAAAATTAGGCGAATCAACTTATCCCCTAAACCATCCACTGCCCCCAGTTCCTGGCCAGAAGCCTGCCAAGCTCGTTCCATGGAGCCGAAACAGTGCCAAATTTTTTTGAGGCGACTTGGGCCGACCCCATTGATTTGTGACCAGGCCACCCAGTAATGCTGTTCCATCTTGATGACTAATTTAATTAAAAAATAAAAATGTATTGAGAAGAAGTTGCAGTAGCTGCTAAAATCACCATTACCTTGGAAAACATAACATCATCTCTCGATTACAACGCTTTATGAAATCCCGTTCCCTGTCCCTCTGCGGACTTTTTCTTGGCTTGGCGATCGCCACCGGTTGTACCCCAACCACCAATAACAATGGTGCCACCGATACCACCACTGATCCTGGTGCTCCCTCCAGTGAAGCAACCGGCGAAATTAACCTTTACTCTTCGCGGCACTACGACAGCGACGCAGAATTATACGAAGCATTTTCTGAAGCTACCGGCATTGAGGTGAATCTCATCGAAGGGAGTGACGACGAACTCCTCGAACGCATCAGAACCGAGGGCGAAAATAGCCCCGCCGATGTCCTGATTACAGTAGATGTCGCGAGACTTTGGCGCGCCCAACAGGATGGTTTACTGCAACCCACAGAGTCCGAAGTGCTGACCAGTGCCATTCCCGAAAACCTGCGCAGTAGCGACAACACCTGGTTTGGTCTGACAAAACGGGCGCGGATTATTGTGTACAACACCGAAACCGTTGATCCGGCTGAACTGTCCACCTACGAAGACCTCGCTGATCCGAAATGGGAAGGTCGGGTTTGTGTCCGCAGCTCCAGCAACACCTATAACCAGTCCCTCGTGGCTGCGAAAATTGTCGAAAAAGGTGCTGAAGCCACCGAAGAATGGGTACAAGGTTTAGTGGCGAACTTCGCCCGTGAGCCGGAAGGGAACGATACCGCCCAAATTCAAGCTGTCGCTTCTGGGGTTTGTGATGTCGCCCTGGTCAATAGCTACTATGTCGCCCGTCTGCGTGCCTCTGAAGATCCCCAAGATCAAGAAATCGTGGCAAATATTGGGGCATTTTTCCCGAACCAAAACGAAGGCGAAGGTGGCACCCACATCAACATCAGTGGGGCTGGCATTATCGCCAATGCACCGAACGTCGAAGCAGCCCAAGAATTTTTGGAGTTTATGGTGACCCCAGAAGCCCAGGAAATTTTCGCCAACAATAATAATGAATATCCCGTGGTGGATACCGTTGCCCCCAATGACGTGGTGGCCCAGTTTGGCGACTGGACAGCTTCGGATCTACCCCTCGAAAGTTTTGGTGAGCAAAATGCCGAAGCCGTCATGTTGATGGATCGCGCTGGTTGGAAATAGATCCGGCCCCCTGCACCATTTGTTTTTCCTCTTATTGATGTACATAGCAATGATCTTCCTTCAAGACCTTTGGGGGAAGATTTTTTTTGCAAGAGGCTCCATCGAGGCCCGTTCATTTCTGTTATTTTTCAGGAGATTGACTTTTTCCCATAACCGCAATGAGGCGAAGATTTGATGGCGATCGCCCCCGAAAAGGCACTCAAACCAAATAGATTCTTAAGCCGATTATTCAGGGTCACAAACATTAGCTATCTCCGGGAAAATTGCTGCTAATCTCCAGGTCAGAGCCTCCTAAAAGCCCGCTTTATCCCAACGCCAAGCCCGCATCAGTCTGGCAAAAAATGCGTTTATTTTCCCGTAAAAAAACTTAATAGCATAAACCCGTAAAACCAGTTAACCTACGAAACTGAGCAGCTTTTTAATTTTGTTAACTTTCTTTAACAAACCTTTTAATATCTATTCATTTTCAGTAAGAACAAGGGACTTATTTCTATGGTCGCTAACCTAGCAACAATGTTAAGAGAGGGAACGAAAACTTCCCACACGATGGCGGAAAACGTTGGCTTCGTGAAATGCTTCCTGAAGGGAGTCGTTGAGAAAAAATCCTACCGGAAGCTTGTGGCAGACCTTTACTATGTTTACTCGGCGATGGAAGAGGAGATGGAGCGTCTCAAGGATCATCCCGTCATCTCCCAAATTTATTTCCCTGAGTTAAACCGTAAACAAAGTCTCGAAACGGATCTACGCTATTATTTTGGCCCCAATTGGCAAGCCGAAGCGAAAATCACCCCCGCCGGTCAGGCTTATGTGGATCGCATCCATGAAGTGGCCCAGACTGCACCGGAACTATTAGTCAGCCACTCCTACACCCGCTACCTGGGCGATCTTTCTGGGGGGCAAATCCTCAAGAAAATTGCCCAAAATGCGATGAACCTCGATGGCGAAGGAACTGCTTTCTATGAGTTTGAGCATATCTCCGACGAGAAGGCTTTCAAGGATAAGTACCGGGCCGCGATGAACAGCTTGGATGTGCCAGAAGAAACGGCAGAACAGATTGTTCAAGAAGCAAATGATGCCTTTGGCATGAACATGAATATGTTCAAAGAGCTGGAAGGAAACCTCGTTAAAGCCATCGGTGTGATGCTTTTCAATACCTTGACCCGTCGCCGCACCAAGGGCAGCACCGACGCGGATCTGTCCCCGGCGAGCAACTAACAAGTTTCGTCTAAACCTCAAACAATGGATTCCTCAGTTGCGATTGTGATTGGGGAATTTTTTTGTCTAGGGGTTCTGGGAGGCTGGGGCATTAGTCTCCGTATCAGCAGTTTGGTTCGGGGCTTGACGATCGCTGCGGGCAGTGGCGGCGGATAGGCCTTCTCCTTGGTAACCGAAATACCATAGGGCGATCGCCGCTTCCTGTTGGGTAACCGTTTTCTGGGGCTGAAAGAGGGTGGTATAGCCAAATACCCGCCGCACATTAGCTTGGTCGCCGTTCTGAAAGTCTACATAGAGGGCTTGGAGCGCTCTGGTATCGATTTTGGGGGCATCCTGAAAACCCCAGGTTTCGGCAATATTATCGAGGCTGATTTGGGGCAGAGCCTGGCGACGGTCGAGGGGTACCTTCCAGGCGATCAGGCTTTCCCGGGTGAGGGGGGCATCGGGGCGAAACGTTGTAATGGTGTCGTTGGTAAGGGTCGAGGGAATAATCCCCGCTTCGGCTAAGCCTTGAATAAAAGGAAAGTCGGGGTCACTGGCCGGCACATCGGTAAAAATGGGTTTACTGTTGCTATTGGCGCGGCGAATTTGTTGGTTTTGGCGATCGCCGTAGATGGCGTTGTGGGCCTTGAAGAGCCAGCGGGCAAATTGACGCCTCGTAATCACCGTATCGGCCTGAAAATCAGCAGCGGTAAAAACCTTGAGGGCAATGAGATCTTGTACCTGGGCCGTAAGGTCAGTATCCGCAGGTAAATTTGAAGTATCAGTAGGGACGCTATCGTCAGTTCCGGTGGTACTTAGGGCGCGATAGCTCAGGGCGAAGGTGGTGCCCGCAACGGCCTGGTCGGAGTTATTGGCCGTGGGAGAAGCGGCTTCAGACAGGGACAGGGTCACTTCCAGGTCATTGGTGCGAGCCACAATTTCTAGGAGAGTATCCGTAGCGGCATCAGGGGAATCAACAATTTTCCAGGGGGCTTCGCTAAAGGCTTTTCTGTAAAAGGCTTCGAGGCTCTGGACATTATCGGCGATCGCCCAGACGGTAGTATTGTCTTCTGCTTGAATCAGGGTTGCTTCAGGGTAGAGGGGAATTTCTGCTGGAAAATCGGTCGGTAAGGGGGAATTTACGGGGGGGTCGGTTTCAGCGGCTTGTTCCTGCTGTTCCACAAGGCGTGGATCAGGGGCCAAGCTTTCTTCCAAATTGCCCAATTGGGCACAGCTCCCCAAGAGAACCAATAACCCACTCAAAAGTCCAAATTTTTGCCAACTGTACTGCACGCCTGGTTTGCCGCTAACTTCACATCGTTTGTGATCGTAGCGTATTCCCTCGCTCGGTTGGCGATCGCCTTTTTTGAAAAATTGAGTTTAAAAACCCCTCACAAGATTACGCACCTTCAGAATCTTTTGCCTCATTGGGCAGCGGTACAAAAGCGGTGGGTAGTGGTGGGGGTTCGGGAGGTGCCGTCGCCGTCTTTTTCTCCTTTAACTCGGCCAGGAGAGATTCCACATTTTGCAGCACTGCGTTGTTACTGGTATCTGCACTGTTATCCTGTAACAGGCCTTTCACCTGGGCCAACAGCGCCCCCAGCTTACCGTCTTCTAACAAACCATTCACCAACGATAAACCGCTGGTCGAGAGCAACAATTTATTAATATCCCCTAAGCCTGCCCCATCGCCATTGGTGCCCGGAAAGGCAAACACCTTCGCATCACCCAGTACACCGGGTTGGGGAGCGAGGGACTTCATAATATCTGGTAGTTGGTCGGCCAGGGTCGGCAAAAAGAGCTTCATCAATTCGGCAGTACGGTTGGCATTGCTCAGGGCATTTTCCGCTTCGATTAAAGCTTGTTTTCCCTGGGCTTCAGCGAGGGCCTGGTAACGGTTGGCATCGGCCAGGGTGCGGATCGATTCTGCCTCTAGTTCCGCCGCTTGACGGGCAATTTCTGCTTGACGCCGCCGCCGGAACACATCAATTTCCACCACATTTTGGTCGGCGATCCGTTTTTGATCCGCTTCTTTTTCAGCATCAATAATCGCTAGGCGTTGTTCCCGGTTGGCCTGTTCGACGGCCTTGGAGGTGGCCACTGCTTCTTCTGCTCGGGTGCGTTCTGCTTCTGCGGCAAGGCGTTCTTTTTCTTTGTTGGCAATGGCGATCGCCGCCTGTTGTTGGGCAATTTTTGCTTCTTCTTCCGCCTCCGCCATGGCAATTTTGAGGGCTTTATTTTGCTGCTCTAGGGAAATATCGGCGGCAATTTGGTTTTGCTGAATTGAAAGTTTCTGTTGAATTTTTTCCTCTTCGACGGCCTTTTCCTGGAGGATACGATTTCGTTCAATCTTGGCTAACTCTTGATCCTGGGATGCCTGAATTTCCTGGGCCTGTTGCGCCTTGAGAAACTCAATTTCCTTCGCCTGATTCAGCTTGGCTTCTTCCTTCGCCTTCGCAAGCTTCAGGGATTTTTGTTCAGCAGCCAATTCTTGCTCTTCGATTTCCACCTTGGTGTTGAGTTCCAGTTCCCGCTTTTCCTTGAGTACCGTTAGCTCGACGTCAAGTTTTTGTTTAATGGATTTTTGGATTGTTTCCGTGCGGAGACGGACACCCTGGGCATCGAAGAAATTATTTTCATCGTAGGTGTCGCTTTCTTCGATTTCAGAAATGGCAATATTGTTGAGGGTCAGGCCCACTTTTTTCAGATCTTGCTGGATCAGATTCAAGACCTCGTCCGCAAACCCCAGTTTGTCAGAATCAATTTCAGCGATGCTCTTGCGCTTAGCGGCGGCGCGAATCGCGTCATCGGCTCTTTTCTCCAGGGCTTCTTTAATATCTACTTCGGAAATACGTCCCTGCTTAGATAACCGGGCAGCGGATACCAACACATCCTCTTCATTGGCATTGATACAGACATAAAAAGTCACCCGCATATTGGCCCGCAGGTAATCTTGGGTCCGGACAGCAAGGTTTCCGGTACGTTCGACATCAATGGAAATTTCCCGCAGGGGCACCCGGGTCAGCTCATGGAAGCCGGGTAGAACAATGCAGCCCCCGTTGAGAATGACCGTTTTCTTTTTGCGGATCACGCCCCCGGTACGGACAAAGGCTTCGTTATTGGGGGTAATAACATAGACCCTGGTGTAGGCCCAAATGCTCATCAGAAAGAGCACAATCAGGGTGACGATAATGCCGGGAAAGATCAACGCGCCACTAACGGGGAGTTGGGCCGGGGTCAGGGTGGCAGAAGCCAGAGAAGTGGGACGCGGATCAAGCCGCAGTGCCTGGGTATCAATTTCGGAATCGAGTAACTCTACCTCCATGGTGCTCAGTTCAGGCAGAGATTGGAGCAGGGTAAACCAAAACTTCATGGGCACGCATCCTTCGGTAACGGGCATTCTGTTTTTATTTTGCCCGTGCCCCCTGGGAATCAAGCGATTCACGCAACAATATTTACATCTGCGCTATGGATAGGCTTTGTGCGATCGCCAGTTCCAAAAAAACAGTGCGGTAGGAAGCCCATGGCTATGTACAATGGAAAAACTGTTTGCTCTCCAGAGAGCTTTAGAGATATTTGTACGAGAGAGGACAAGAAAGGTTTATGAACGTTGGCGATCGCATCCGTGTTACGGCATCTGTCATTGTGTACAACCACCCCCAAAACCGGAAAAAAGCCTTTGATCTAAAAGGTATGGAAGGGACCATCGAAACGATTATCGGCCGTCCGATCACCGCAACGTTACCAATCAAAGTCCGGTTTGACCCGAAATATGCGGCCCACCTCCGGGAAGAGGAAATCGAAGTCATCTAAGATTCAGTCAGGGGCGATCGCCAGCCCAGCTATAAATTAACCCAACGAACTACTTATGTTTTTGAGGGTGCTCTCAATGGGACATTAGGACTGACCTAGTGTCCTTAAGTTTTTAGGTTCACTTTGGCCCGTGGGGTCAATGTCTTCCTTCGGGGTCAGTTCTCCAGTGCCGCCACACAGGGGACAGGTCATTTCATATTGGGCTTGGCCGCTACAATCGCGCTCAGTAATAAAGCCTTGACCGGCACAATATTGGCACAGAAAAGTTGTGGTATCAGTTGTCATAGCACAGAGGAAAATAGAGAGCCTGCTCCATTGAACACCAAATTTCTCGCCGCTGACACCACAGAACGCAAAACCAATAGACTTTAATAAAACATTCAAAACCACGCAAACCTTGGAACCCAGAGGATTATGGTGACAAATACTTCTCGCTGGCAATTTTGGATTGATCGGGGCGGCACTTTTACAGATATCGTCGCAAAACGCCCTAATGGCGAGCTGGTTACCCATAAGTTGCTGTCGGAAAATCCAGAATATTACCCCGATGCACCGGTGCAAGGAATCCGGGATTTATTGAGTTTAAATCCTGACGAACCGATCCCCACAGAACAAATCGACGTGATCAAGATGGGGACGACGGTGGCCACCAATGCCCTTTTAGAACACAAAGGCGATCGCCTTGTTTTGGTGATTACCCAGGGATTTCGGGATGCCCTCAGAATTGGTTATCAGCATCGCCCGGATATTTTTGCCCTAGAGATTAAGCTGCCGGAGATGCTCTATGAACGGGTGATCGAAGCGCAAGAAAGAATTAACGCCCAAGGAAATATTTTGCAGCCGCTGGATCTTGGTCAAGTGCGGCAGGATTTACAAAACGCTTTTGATGCGGGGATTCGCAGTTGCGGGGTGGTGCTGATGCACGGCTACCGTTACCCCGACCATGAACAACAAATTGGGGCGATCGCCAAGGAAATCGGGTTTACACAAATTTCCCTTTCCCATCAGGTCAGTCCATTGATGAAACTGGTGAGTCGCGGCGATACGACGATGGTGGATGGTTATCTCTCGCCAATTTTGCGCCGCTATGTGGATCAGGTGGCTAGCTATCTCCAGGCCGAAGGCCAGGGGCCAAAACTGATGTTTATGCAATCCAATGGCGGTTTAGCGGAGGCCAGTCAATTTCAAGGGAAAGACAGCATCCTCTCTGGGCCAGCGGGGGGCATTGTCGGCGCGGTAAAAACCTGTGCGATCGCCGGCTTCGAGAAAATTATTACCTTTGACATGGGAGGCACCTCCACCGATGTCGCCCACTACGACGGCAGCTACGAACGCAGCTTTGAAACAGAAATTGCCGGGGTGCGACTGAAAACGCCGATGATGGCGATCCATACCGTGGCGGCGGGGGGCGGTTCCCTAGTGCAATACGACGGCGCACGGTTTCGGGTCGGGCCAGAATCTGCCGGGGCCAATCCGGGGCCAGCCTGTTACGGGAAAGGGGGGCCGCTGACGGTCACAGACTGCAATGTGCTCCTGGGGAAAATTCAGCCGGATTTCTTTCCGAAGGTTTTTGGCTCAGAGGGTAAAGCCCCATTAGATCGCGCCATTGTCGCAGAAAAGTTCCGAGCCCTCGCCCAAACTCTAGCGCAAGAGCCTGCCGAGATTGCTGCCGGTTTTTTGGCGATCGCCGTGGAAAATATGAGCAATGCGATCAAGCAAATTTCCCTGCAACAGGGCCATGATGTAAGTGACTATGCCCTCTGTTGTTTTGGTGGGGCTGGGGGGCAACATGCTTGTGCGATCGCCGATACCTTGGGGATTAAAACCATTGTGATTCATCCTTTTGCGGGAGTGTTGTCCGCCTATGGCATTGGTTTGGCAGAAATTCGCATTTTGAAAGAAAAAGCTATTGAAAAAGTTTTAGAAGCAGACCTTGTCCCTGAATTAGAAGCAGAATTCCATGGGCTTAAACACCAGGCCACCGAGGAACTTGCCCAACAACATCCCCCAAGCAAAGCGGAAATTTTCGAAGAACAGAAAGCCCATCTCAAATACCAGGGCACCGACTCGACGTTAATCGTCACCTTTGCTGATCAAGCAACCATGGCAGCAGAGTTTTCCGCTCTACATCAGCAGCGCTATGGTTTTACCTTGTCCGATAAAGCGCTGATCGTCGAATCCATTAGCCTAGAACTGATTTGCGAAACCCAACCTGCTACGGAAACGCCCCAACAACCCCAACGGACCAATTTAGCGCCCATTGAAACCGTCGCCATGTACAGCGGTGGCCAATGGCAGCAAACCCCTGTTTATGATCGCGCCGTTCTCCAACCCGGTGACGTGATTCCCAGTCCTGCCTTGATCATCGAAAAAACTGGCACAAACGTGATCGAACCCGGTTGGCAGGGCCGCTTAAATGAATACAATCACCTGATCCTCGAAAAAATTGCCTCTGTCTCCCCAGAAGCCATCTCCGTAGACACCGATTTTAGTCAGCCAGACCCCGTCACCCTCGAAATTTTCAATAACCTTTTCCGGGCGATCGCCGAACAGATGGGGGTCACCCTGCAAAACACCAGTTACTCGGTCAATATCAAAGAACGGCTTGATTTTTCCTGTGCGATTTTCGACCCCCAGGGCCACCTCGTCGCCAATGCCCCCCACATTCCCGTCCACCTCGGTTCCATGAGTGAGAGCGTTTATAGCCTGATCCAAGCCCACGGCGCGCACCTCCAACCGGGGGACGTGTACATGGCCAATAATCCCTACAACGGCGGCACCCATTTACCCGATGTGACGGTGATTACGCCTGTTTTCGCCCCAGGACAAGGGCAAAAGACCCAGGCCAAACCCTTATTTTTTGTTGCGTCTCGCGGTCATCACGCCGATCTGGGGGGGATTACACCGGGATCAATGCCGCCCCAAAGCACCCAGATCCAGGAAGAAGGGATTTTGATCGATAATGTTTGCCTTGTGAAACAGGGGGAGTTCCAAACGGAAACCGTGACGCGATTGTTTACCGACGCGGCCTATCCTGTGCGCAATCTAACGCAAAATCTAGCGGATCTCCAGGCGCAAATTGCCGCCAACGAAAAAGGACTCCAGGAACTGCAACGGCTGGTGCACCATTACGGTCAAGGGATGGTGTTGGCCTATATGCAGCATGTGCAGGATAACGCCGAACAAGCAGTAAAACAGCAGCTTCAACAACTCCGGGATGGAGAATTTACCGTCAATCTCGATCATGGCGATCGCCTCCAGGTCAGTATCAAAATTGATCGCGAGCAGCAAACGGCCACAGTAGATTTCACAGGCACTTCTCCCCAATCGACGACAAATTTTAATGCCCCGAAAGCCGTGACCCAAGCAGCGGTATTGTACGTTTTTCGGAGTCTAGTGCAGGATGATATCCCGTTAAATTATGGTTGCCTCAAGCCGATCAAGGTCATTGTTCCCGAAGGCTGTTTGCTCAATCCCCAATATCCGGCGGCGGTGGTGGCGGGCAATGTGGAGGTATCCCAAAACATCACTGATTGTTTGTACGGTGCTTTGGGGGTGATGGCAGCCTCCCAGGGGACAATGAATAACTTCACCTTTGGCAACGCGCAGTATCAATATTACGAAACCATCTGCGGTGGCTCCGGCGCTGGCCCTAATTTCCACGGCACCGATGCCGTCCAAACCCACATGACCAATTCTCGCCTGACGGATCCGGAGGTTTTAGAATGGCGTTTTCCAGTGCTCCTGGAGGAATTTTCCATCCGGAAAAAAAGTGGTGGTGTGGGGAAATTTCACGGCGGGAACGGGGTGATCCGTCGCTTGCAATTCCAGGAACCCATGACTGCGGCAATTCTTTCTAGTCGGCGGCAGGTGCAACCCTTTGGGTTAGAAGGAGGTTTACCAGGTCAACGGGGTGAAAATAAAGTGATCCGCGCCGATGGGACAACAGAAATCTTGCCAGGTACCGTTGAAGTTGCCATGGCAAAAGGCGATCGCCTAGAGATCCAGACCCCTGGGGGGGGTGGCTATGGCTCCCCTGGTTAAATTCCCTTCGCCCCGGTAATTTTCGTCTGATCATTCACGTAGGCAAAATAAAATTTCGTGCCACTGAGATCAGTTTCGCGCAGGTTGCTCCCCAGAAAGCTCGTGTTGTGGAGCACCGCATCCTGGAAATTACTACCGCTGAGATCTGCTTGGTCAAAATTGGTATTTTGCAGACGGGTATTGCTGAAATTTGACTTGAGAAAAACCGTTTCAATGCAGGTGGCACAGGACAAATCGGCCCCAGAAAAATCAACGCTGCCCTGGTGATAGGGATATTTTTTATTGCCTTGGGTGGCACTGCCATTGAGGTTTGTGCCACAGAGCCTCGCCCCGATAAATTTAACGTTCGACAAATTTGCATTGGCCAACTCCATCCGCTCCAGATTCCCTTGGGAAAAATCAGCATCCACTAACACCGCCCCTTCCCATTGACTATTGGTAAATGTCGTTTCCGTAAAGTTGCCTTTTTTGCCGTTGGTTTGGTTTAGAATCGCCCCCGCAAAGCTCGCCTGGAGACAATTGGTTTCCCCCAGATTGCCCCCGCACCAGTGCACATTCTGGAGATTGGCCCCCTGAAAGTTGGCGCGGTAGGCATTGGCTTGATTGAGGGTTGCAGCGGTTAAATTGGCCTGATTAAAATCAGCGTTTACCAAGCAGCTATCGGTTAAATTAGCCTCTGTCAGATCCGCCTGGCTAAAATTAGCCAACTCGCCATTGATACCTGTTAAATTCGCCTGCTTCAGTTGGGCCTGACTTAAATTTGTGCCTCCTAGGTTCGCTTGACTCAGATCGGCCCCTTGTAAATTCACCCCCTGCAAATTGGTCTGACTGAGATCCATGCCGCTCAAATCAGCACCAGCAAGGTCGGGCAAATAGGTTTCATATTCACGGAATTGGTTCCAGGCTTTGATACCAGCTTCCCCTGCCTTGAGGAGTTGGATCGCCCGCTTGGTGTTGATCAGGTTAGCTGACTCTGGGGAAGGTTCACTATCGGGCGGATGTTGGGTTGTCTTTTTTTGGTTTGCTGTTTTTTCAAAGCGGGCAAGGAGCTGCTGAATCTGCTGTTTGATCTGGGGTGAGTGCACCACCGACAGGGCTAATTCTAGATAGGTTTTAATCTCTGGGGCGATCGCCACCGGATTGTTGTCGAGTAACTGGCGACTGTAGAGCATCAGCACTTCGCCGTAGAGATCTGCACATTGAGTATCGGTCGGAAATTGTCCGTAGAGGCTTTGGGCCTGGGCGATCGCCGCCTGGAAGTTTTTTTGATCCCGCAGTTGCCGGACGGTGCGCAATAGATCTGCTTTTTCCGTGCCTTGGAGATCTTGGTTATATTTTTGCCGCTGTTCCGGATTAGACAAAATTTCGTAAATGCGATTGAGCTCCTTAAAGTCTTCCTCGGCTTGTTTCCGCTGATCAGCAGGGGTATTAATCGTTAGGGTGTCTGGGTGGAGGGCGATCGCCTTGCGTCGGTAGGCCGTTTTAATTTCCCGTTGATTGGCCGTAATCTGGATCCCCAAAATCTCGTAATAATTCATAAGTGCCCCGCTGCGACCGATGATTTTCTATCCTAGTGCCCACCTTTTAAGCCATCGCAACGGTGCCGTGATTTATCAACTAAACGTTAAAAATATTTATGCTTAGATACGCAATCGTTATGATTTAAAAAAAGTGGTAAATAACCCAATCTCTTTTTGAACCACCTCATTTCTCCTGCCGTCCCCTAGCCGCCAATGCCCCACCAACCCCTACCGATCCAAACCGAAAAACCCGTTTATTCTTGGGCTGGCCATAATCTAGGCTCCCAGGAACTCCAAATGGCGAAAAATGTCGCCTCGCTGCCGTTTGTGTTTAAACACGTTTCCCTGATGCCCGATGTTCACCTGGGGAAAGGAGCCTTGGTGGGTTCTGTCATTGCCACAAAGGATGCGATCATTCCAGCGGCGGTTGGAGTCGATATTGGTTGTGGCATGGCCGCCCTCAAATTGCCCTTTAAAGGCGATCGCCTCGATGGAAAACTTAAGCAAATCCGCAAAGATCTCGAAGCCGTGATCCCCGTTGGTTTCGACGAAAACAAAGACATTGATAAAACCGTGGCCAATTGGGGCGGCTGGCGAAGTTTCAAAGATCTCCACAAAGGGGTTAAAAATCTCGAAGGTAAAGCCCTCAAACAAATGGGTTCCCTCGGTGGTGGCAATCACTTCATTGAAGTATGTCTCGATGAAGAAAATAATGTGTGGTTAATGCTCCACTCCGGTTCCCGTCACATTGGCAACAAACTCGCCCAATGCCACATTGGGACGGCAAAGGAGCTCTTGAAACTCGCAGAAACCAAAGTCCCAGATCCCGATCTCGCCTATTTTGTCAAAGGAACGGCGGAATTTGAAGCCTACTGGCGCGACCTCCAGTGGGCCCAAGACTATGCCCGTTTTAATCGCGATGTGATGCTGGAGCGCTTTAAAAAGGTCATCGAAAAACATCTCGCTGGCGGTAAATCGACAAAAGCCTTGATGTTTGTGAATTGCCACCATAACTATGCCGAACAAGAAACCCATTTCGACGAAGAGATTTACGTCACCCGTAAAGGGGCAGTGCGGGCACGTCAGGAAGACTACGGTATTATTCCCGGTTCCATGGGCGCAAAATCCTACATCGTCAAGGGCAAAGGCAATGTAATGAGTTATTGTTCCTGTAGCCACGGTGCTGGGCGTTTAATGTCCAGGGCCAAAGCCAAAAAAACCTTTACTTTAGACGACTTGGTTGCCCAAACGGCTGGGGTTGAATGTCGCAAAGATACCGGCATTATCGACGAAATTCCTGCCGCCTATAAACCCATCGAGCAGGTGATGGCTCAACAAGCAGATTTGGTGGAAGTTGTTGCCACCCTCAAGCAAGTTTTATGTGTGAAAGGTTAAAAGGCTAAGAAAAAGGCGACATAGGGAACTGGCTGAGGTAGTCCGAAGCGACGATCATCGACCCAATGCCATCGTTGGTAAAAATTTCGAGGAGGAGGGCATGGGGAATCCGTCCGTCGATAATGTGGGCGGCTTTAACGCCTTGGGCTAGCGATCTCACACAACAGGTCACCTTGGGAATCATCCCCCCGGACACAACGCCTTGATCAATTAACTCCCGTGCCTGCTGCAGATTCAAGCGGGGAATCAAGGTTGCGGGATTATGGTAATCCTCTAGAATGCCAGGGGTATCGGTGAGTAGGATCAGTTTTTCGGCACTTAGGGCGGCGGCTAATTCCCCAGCGACAGTATCGGCATTGATATTGTGGGCTTGACCTGTTTCATCGGCGGCCACGCTGGAAATGACAGGCACATAGCCATTTTCCACGAGGGATTGAATCAATTTGGTATCAATGGTGGTCACTTCCCCGACAAAACCAACCCCTTCTTTCCCGACATGGCGGGCTTGGATCATGTTGCCATCTTTACCACAGAGGCCCACGGCAGCGCCACCTTCTTGGTTGATTAAGGAAACAATTTCTTTGTTAACCCGACCCACAAGCACCATTTCCACCACATCCATGGTGTCAGCATCGGTAACTCGCAGGCCATCTTTAAATTGAGGTTCGATGTTTAGTTTGGCCAGCCAGGTATTAATCTCTGGGCCACCGCCATGGACAACAATCGGCCGCATACCGATACAGGAGAGAAAGACAATGTCGCGAATCACTTTATCTTTGAGGGTGCTGTCTTTCATCGCGGCGCCACCATATTTCACCACAATGGTACGCCCCGCAAATTGTTGCATATAAGGGAGGGCTTCGCTGAGGATGCGGACGCGGGTGGCTTCGACTTCTCTGATGTATTCGCTTTCCATGAATTGTTGTCGTTTCTAAGGATGGACTGAGCCCGGTGATGCGGCTCGACATGGGTCGGTATTGTACGGGATCGGCGATCGCCCCATTTGTTCCCGATTAGCATTTTTAACGAATTTTTAGGTTTGAGCCTTAATTCAAGGGCGATCGCCAATAAATTCTGGCGGTTTCCGCAGCACCGAAGGAATTTGGGCGATGATGTCCTCTGCCACGGCCCGGGGGGGACGATTGCCGGGAATTTGGATATGTAAATCTGCCTCCGCATAACGCGATCGCCGTTGTTGGAGTAGTTGTGTTAATTTGCGCTCAAGATCAACATTTTGCAAAAGGGGGCGCGACGTATCACTCCGCAGCCGTTCTACCAAGATTGGCACCGGGACATCCAACCAGATGGTCAAGCCCTGGCGCAGATAATACCAATTGGCTTGGGACACAACAATGCCACCCCCCGTCGCCACGACCGTCCGTGTTTGTACCGCAATTTGCTTGAGGACTTGGGTTTCTAGTTTGCGAAATTCCGCCTCCCCCATCTCTGCAAAAATCTCACTGATGGACTGTTTTGCTAGGGTTTCGATGATGCTGTCCGAATCCAAACTGCGATAGTTCATCAACTCCGCAATAATTTCTGCGAGGGTACTTTTTCCCGTGCCCATCATGCCGATGAGATAAATATTTAAACCTTTAAGCAAATCATCCATAGGTTAGCAAGTCCGAACCGACAAAAAACCATCATAAAGGGTTTTTTCCCACTCCCCTAACGACGGGAGCCCAGGGGAATTAAGCTGCCCAAGATGAGACCTAACCCGACCCCAAGGGCGAGTAGGATACCGAAGGGTAAACGCACCGATTGCCACAGGAGAAACCGGATCGACACCAGTTCAATATTTTGGATCGACACCACCGCCGCCACCACAATCACAGTGGCTAGGAGAGACATGGCAATCAAGCGGCCTAGGGTCTGCATCGATTATGCTCCGCGACTAAACAGCTTGAAATAGCTTGCCACAAAAAATTCCTTGATGGGAAACAGGAGATAGGTGAAGGGATTGATGGTGACAATGATGTTGCGAAAATCTCGTCTGGCGCCACCGACAATTCCCTTCGCGACCCAGCGGGCTGACATCACGCCCACGGGATTTAAGGCACTCTTGAACGGCCCCAAAATTAGCTTACGGATCACAATGGGAGAATCTAAACGCTGCAAGGTAACGAGGTCGCCTAACGCTCGCTTACTGAGTTCGTAGAGGGGACTGACGGCGGGGCTCACTTCCGCCTCGGAGGTGTTGACCCAAATTTCTTTGCGCACCCGGTCTTGGTTGGTTTCAACGGTGCTGAGGAACAGCTCAATTAAACGCTGCTGGGAAAAGGTATTGATGGCGTAGGATTTGTGGATTGCCGCAGGAGTGCGATCGCCATGGACGTTGATCCCATGGTTCAGGACAAGAATGTCAACTTTTTTTAAGGTTTCTAATAAATCTGCTTCTGCGCCGATCTGCCAAGGCACCGTTTGCAGGGGAACCTCTTGCTGTTGCATGGTCAGGGAAATTGTTTCATGGCTAGAAGTGAGGGCGATCGCCTTGGCCCCAGCCTGATGTAATTCCGTGAGGAGAGCATGGCCCAGGGTCCCCGAAGCCCCGGTCACAGCAATGCGTTTACCTTTGAGGGAAAGTGCGGTGCCCATTAATTTATCCACGAGGGTAAAGGTGCCACAATAATAAGCCTCTTGATTATCAAAATGGTGCCGCCAGTGGTAAGGACGATTAACAAACCAATCCCCTGGCAACTCTGTAAAAGCTCCGGGGCGGTGGGTTAGATCCGTCAGTTCATCCACATAGGGTAAACCCAAGCCCCTGGTGATCGCCGCCCCCAAAAACGAGAGCGTATACAGACAGCCCGCTAAACCTAGCCAAGCCGTGGGCACCGCCAAAGCCACCAACAGCCCCCAAAGCAGTAACCCAAAACTGAGCATCACCAGCGCCTCTGGCACATCATTGTACCAATGGGCTTTACGATAAATTTCCTCGTTGACTGGCGTTAGATCCCGCCGGAAAACCCGATGGTGCCATCCATGGAGGCGACCCACCGGTTCCCAAACATGGGCAAGGACATGGTACAAATCCCGCACCAGCTCCACCCAAAAGACAGACCCAAAAATCAGGCCACTACCGAGAACAAGTTGGCTACTGCTGATCATGCCCAAAGAATTACAAAATAATTATCGAGAGTTTTTGCTACTCAATTGTTGTAGCATTGTTTCTTTTTCTTGGGAACTTCAGACGTTGCCCAATCTTCCCAGGCTAACAACCCAAGCCCTCCCTTTGGCGATCGCCTTGAACCCAGGCAAACCCCGGACTTGATGTCTGTCAATTTGTACTTGACAAAAACAAAAAACAGTGAATTTTCAAGTTGTTTTTGGCGGTGATCCCCGCAAGCTTCGACAAAATAAGGCTTTAGCCAACCCTGCAAATCTTAAAACACCCTGAATTTTTCCCGCTGATTTGCCAGACAATGTATTAGAATGGAGCCAAGTTAACAAAAATTAAAATATGCTGGTTCCGATTCTCATCTTTGATGTTGCCTTAGTTGCGTGGTCACTCCACCTGATGCAACAGGCATTTGACCAACAGGAGTTTTCTCTAATGTTGGCGGGAACCTTAGTTGCAGCAGCAGCGGCTGCCATGATGGTTGTGTACTTTTTGATGAACAACTGTCTCCACCAATTGTTGTTGTCCTGAGAAGCGAGAAATAAAGCCCCTAACATAAAGCCCCCCATGCACAATGGAGGGTTTTATTTTGGCCTCAACTTGAAAATGTTGAAACGAAATTTTAAGCTTCTACGCCCACAGCAGCACCATCGAGGGCTTCTACTAATTGGCGCACCGTTGCCACCATCGCCAGGGGATCGTTGAGTTTGTTGATTGCCGAGCCGACGCCAATCCCAGTGGCACCAGCGGCGATCGCCATGGGAGCTGTCACATCAGACAACCCAGACGCACACATCACAGGGACATCTACCGCACGGGAAATGGCATGGGCTGCCGCCAAGGTGGGTGCTGCTTTTTCGATTAAACCAAGGGTGCCAGCACTGATCGGATGGCTGGAAGTCCCCCCTTCTGTTTGGATAATATCTGCACCCGCTGCCACGAGTTGTTCGGCGAGGGCAACCTGTTCATCCAGGGCGAGGATATGGGGAACCGTCACCGAAAGGGTTACGTTGGGTAATAACGCACGGGTTGCTTTAGTGATCGCGAGAACTTCCTCAGCCTCAAACCGAATTCCTTGGGCGTAGAACGCATCGAAGTTACCAATTTCCACGAGATCAGCCCCCGCTTCAACCGCATCAGCTAAAACTTGAGCATCAACCCCAGAGACACAAACGGGCAGAGAAATGGCTTCTTTCACCTGACGAATCAAATCTGCATCGGCGGCAATATCGACAAAGGTTGCGCCACCGGCTTCGGCTGCACGGGCCACGGCGAGAACATTGGCCGCATCAAAGTTATTCAAACCACTAATGACCTTTAATGCCCGACGTTGAGCAAAGGCATCTTTGAGCATGGGATCCATAGAATCAAACAGTTATTCAAAATTTTTGCTTCCCTCTAGTGTATCCTTCAATGTTCCTTCCTTCGTCGCTGGCTGGCATGACTCGGTAAAATTGTTCGAGTCCCCCTAGAGAATCTTGGTAATGGCAGAACAATGTGATGCAAGCTTGAGGGTCTGTGCGCAAAATCTTGGCCTAGATCGAATTGATCGCCATGTGTTTATTTGTGCTGACCAAACGAAGCCCAAATGTTGTGATAAGCAGGCCAGCATCGACGCCTGGAACTATCTCAAAAAACGGCTGAAAGAATTGGGATTAGATGCCCCCAGTGACACTTCACCGCACATTTTCCGTACCAAAGCAAACTGTCTCCGGGTCTGTAGTCAGGGGCCGATTTTGGTGGTTTATCCCGATGGCATTTGGTATCACAGCGCAACACCAGCAGTCATTGAACGGATTATTCAAGAGCATTTCATCGGCGATCGCCCCGTCCAGGACTATGTGTTTATGGCCCATCCCCTACCTGAACCATCACCAGCGAACCCCATCCCAAATTCGTAATCCCAGCGAAAATTCCTTTGCTAAGATTTGGCTAACCCTGACCTTTGCGACCCCATCCCTACCATGAGCGATTTCCCGCATCCCCAAGGTACGACTCTACTCTTGATTGATGATGATCCCAATCTAATTTTGCTGGTGCGTGATTATCTCGAATTTCGCGGCTATGACATGCTGACTGCGGCCAATGGCGCAGAAGGACTGCAAATCCTCGAAGAAACAACCCCTGACTTGATTATTTGTGATGTGATGATGCCGGAAATGGATGGTTATACTTTCATCCAAAATGTCCGTCAAAATCCGCAAATTAGTTGGATCCCTGTGATTTTCCTATCGGCAAAAGGACAAACCCGCGATCGCATCGAGGGCCTTAACCAGGGGGCTGATGTGTACATTGTGAAACCTTTTGAGCCAGAAGAATTAGTCGCCCAAGTGGAATCCTCCTTAAACCAGGCGCGGCGCATCCTCAGTCATTCTGGGGCCACGACCTCCTCAATGGCTTTTCAGGTGCCGAGCCATGTGGAGCTTACCCCCACGGAAACTAAGGTTGTGAGCTTTGTGGCCCAGGGACTGTCTAATCGAGAAATCGCCGAAAAGCTCAATGTGAGCCAGCGCACCATCGAAAGCCATGTGTCAAATATGTTGAACAAAACCAGCTTAAATAACCGCACAGAACTGGCGCGGTGGGCCATGGACAGTCGATTGGTCTAAAAGGCTTGACAATTTCCGGTGCGCTTTTGCTATACTTGCATACGGTTTAGAGACCAATGCCCACGTAGCTCAGTTGGTAGAGCAGCTGATTTGTAATCAGCCGGTCGCAGGTTCAAGTCCTGTTGTGGGCTTTTAAAATTAGGCGTTTATAAAACACAACGAGGGAAGGCGATCGCCTTCTGCTGAAGGAGCACCATGGCGGCGGAAATTATCTGTGTCGGCACCGAGATTCTCTTGGGGGATATCGTCAATAGCAATAGTCAGTACCTTGCCCAGGAGTTCGCAAAACTCGGCATCACCCATTACTTTCAGTCTGTGGTGGGAGACAATATTTCCCGCATCCATTCCCTGCTAGAGATTGCAGTGCAACGGGGAACGAAAATTTTAGTTTTTACAGGGGGCCTTGGCCCGACCCCCGATGATCTCACCACCGAGGCGATCGCCACCTATTTCAAAACCCCCCTCGTCGAGCGGCCAGAAATTATCGCCGATATCACCACAAAATTTGCCCAACGGGGGCGCATTATGACCCCCAACAACCGCAAACAAGCCCTTTTACCGGAAGGGGCCGATATCCTCCCAAATCCGACGGGGACTGCCCCTGGTCTGATCTGGCAACCCATTGTGGGACTGATGATTCTTACGTTTCCGGGTGTCCCTGGGGAAATGAAGCGGATGTGGCAACAAACCGCCGTGCCCTACCTCAAGGCCCAGGGCTATGGGCAAATTGTGATTCATAGCGAAATGATGCGCTTTCGGGGCATTGGTGAGTCGAGTCTGGCCGCCAAAGTTAACCACCTTTTTGAGTTAACAAACCCGACCGTAGCCCCCTACGCCTCTAAGGGGGAAGTCAAGCTACGGGTGGCGGCCCGGGCAGAATCCGTTGAGGCAGCGAAAAAATTAATGGATCCGGTGGTCGCAGAAATTAAGGCGATCGCCGGGTTGGATTACTTTGGTTCCGATGGGGCTAGTCTCCCTCAAGTTATCGGCGACTTCCTCCGGACACGTCAGGAAACCTTAGCTGTCGCCGAATCTTGCACCGGGGGCGGCTTAGGCGCATTGATTACAAGTGTTTCCGGAAGCTCCGACTACTTTTTGGGGGGCATTACCGCTTATGCTAATGCCGTGAAAATAAACCTTTTGGGCGTGAATTCCGCCGACTTGCAAAACCAGGGGGCTGTCAGTGAAACCGTGGCCCAACAGATGGCCCTGGGAGTCAAGCAAGCCCTCGGTAGCGATTGGGGTATTGCCATTACAGGCATTGCTGGCCCTAAAAGTGATGACTCCGCAAAACCTGTCGGCTTGGTTTGTATCGCCTGGGCCGATCCCCAAAATCAAGTATTTAGCCACACCTACCGCTATGGCACAGACCGAGACCGGGAATTGATTCGTTATCTGAGTGCCTGTGATGCCCTCGATGGCCTAAGACGGTACTTCAAGAGCGACAAATCTTAAAGTTTTGTTACGAAAATCGGTGGTTTCTGAGGGGAAAGTCTAAGTCGTAACTCAGGATTGGGCGATCGCCCCCCGAAAAGCTTGTGTTATTCTTAATATATCTATAAGAACAACGTACCAAAGACGCCAAGATCTATGATGAATAAATCAGAGCGTGGTACATCGAGTTTACAGGAGTCGTCTTTTTGATGGGCTATATCGAAAAAGTACTGGAAAAACTCAGAGAGTGGGCGGAAAAAGTCGTTGAAACCCTCCTTGGGCCAGCGGCCGAACCTGAGCCTGAACTCATCCCGATCCCTGTCCATGACCGTCAAGGTCGCCGCTACTGAAGGCTTCAGGCATTAGGATGCTAACCTTATTAGTCAATCTGCGTTAGGTTCACCACCGTTGTCCACTTTGAATATCCTTGTGCTCCACGGGCCCAATTTGAATTTGTTGGGCTTACGGGAGCCTGAAATCTACGGCGCTACAACGCTTAAAGACATCAACGCCCGCCTCGAAAAGGAGGCCCAAAGACTTGATGTTTCTCTGCAATGTTTCCAATCCAACCATGAGGGCGCGTTAATCGATCAGATCCAAGCCGCCCTCAGCAAGTTTTCTGGCATTTTGATTAATCCGGCGGCCTACACTCACACCAGCGTCGCCCTCAGGGATGCTTTAGCGGCGGTGAATTTACCGACTGTAGAAGTGCATCTCAGTAATATTCACCAGCGCGAAACTTTTCGCCACCATTCCTACATCGCCCCCATTGCGGTGGGTCAGATCTGTGGCTTTGGGGCCGAAAGTTACTATCTCGGCTTACGGGCTTTGGTAAATCATATCCGTTCCTAAGCGCTGGATAAAAATCGCCATGGTGCAGCGGAGTACAGGAATTTGGTTGGCGATCGCCTTGGTGCTTGGGGGCGTCGCGTGGGCCGTTACACAGCGACAAAATACCTTAACAACCTCAGAATCAAAGTTCGTCGCTGCCGATGCTGAGATTCTTTTCCCTGTCCAGGCAGCAGCGATCCGTTCTTTGTCTCTAGAAATCCAGGGCGATACCCTCAACTTTGAGCAACGCTTTGAACCCGTCGCTCAATGGTGGCTGACCAGTCCCGTTGAAAAACCCGCTAATCGAGGGGTGATCGCCTACCTGCTGAATTTACTCATCGAACCCCAGCGTTACGACAGTTTTCCCGTGGCTGCTGAAGAACTCGCTGATTATGGCTTGCTTGCACCCAAGGCCGTGGTCACGCTCCAAACAGCGGCAGCACAACCCTACCAACTGAGCCTCGGCACAGAAAATTTTGATCAAACCAAAATCTATGGTCGCTTAAATGATGAAAATATCGTTCTGGTCTTACCGCTAGAATTTCGCCATGGTGTAACCCGGCAGTTTCCGGAATGGGTCGAGGGCAGTTAAGCGTCAAAATTCTAAAGAAATTGTTAGGATGAAATTCCTTTTGTGGTGTATGTTAGGGGTTTCTAACGTGAACGTTCGGGCAATGAGAAGATGGTGAATATTGCGGTTGTTGACTACGACATGGGGAATCTCCACTCCGCCTGCAAAGCCCTAGAAAAAGCGGGGGCAACTCCCACAATCACGGATCAACCAGAGCAAATCCTTGGGGCCGATGCGGTACTTCTGCCTGGGGTTGGTGCCTTTGATCCGGCAATGCAACATCTCCGCGATCGCCACCTCGAAGCCTCGATTCATCAGGCGATCGCCAGCGGCAAACCCTTCCTCGGCATTTGTTTGGGGATGCAAATTTTATTCGATAGTTCCGCCGAAGGCACAGAAAAAGGCTTGGGGGTCATTCCCGGCACCGTGAAGCGATTTCAGCCAGAACCAGAGATTACCATTCCCCACATGGGCTGGAACCAACTGCAACTGACTCAGCCCGCTCACCCTATTTGGCAAGATTTGCCCAAAGATCCCTTCGTTTATTTTGTGCACTCTTTTTATGTTGCCCCAACAGATTCTGAAGTAAATGCTGCCACCGTCACCCACGGTAAGCAAACTGTCACGGCGGCGATCGCCAAAGATAACCTAGTTGCAATGCAATTTCACCCCGAAAAATCATCAGCAATTGGCCTAAAAATCCTCGAAAATTTCGTCAACTGGGCAAAAAATTTCTAGGCTGTTCCATTAATTAATCTACTTACTTTTAAACCTTTATTTCTTCATAACCATGGCTCAAATCAAACTGATGCACGCGAAACTCCACCATTTGCGGGTGACCCAGGCTGAGCTAGATTATGTGGGCAGCATCACCATCGACCAAGCCCTCATCGAAAAAGTGGGAATCTTGCCCCTCGAAGAAGTGAATATTTGGAATGTTGAAAATGGTAATCGTTTGACCACCTATGTGCTCCCTGGCGAACGCAATAGTGGGGTTGTTTGTCTCAACGGTGCGGCGGCCCACCTCTGTACCCCAGGCGATCGCCTGATTGTGGCGGCCTATGAATTACGCGATCGCGCCGATGTCTTAGAACAAGGCCACACTGCTAAGGTGATTCTGGCCGATGAGCAAAACCGCTGCCAGACGTTTTTTGAGCAACGCCTCGATCCTCAAGGTGCCATTGGTGAGAATTTATCGGTAACAACGCCTAGTTCTGTCAATCAAACCAAAGCCCAGTATTTCCATTTTCCCCAAGAATTGAGCTTTTAACTCACTATTTTCCGACAGACAAAGCGGGATCTATCAATCTCTAAATCTCATAGAACTCTGTCCACGCTATGAAACAAGTTCTCACCTCCCCTAATCCAAACCTTGCCAACATCCTTGAGCAACTTCGTAACCACTTCCAGGAAAACTATCAGGACAATCTCGCCAATGTAATTCTTTTTGGCTCCCAAGCCCGTGGCGATGCCGCCCCCGACTCTGACATTGACATTTTGGTGCTACTCAAAAATCCATTTGACACCTACCGAGAAAACAAGGCAAACAGCCAGTTTATCGCCGACCTATGCCTCCAATACGATACTGTCATCAGTTGCTTTCTGATGAACCTTGATGCCTGGCAGAACACTAATAATGCTTTTACCCGCAATGTGCGTCAGGAGGGGGTGATTTTGTGACTACTGGCCAACTACAGGGTCTAAGCTGGGAGGGTGTCGTCCAATTTGTTTATCTGCCTGCCGAATTAACAGAACCCGTTCGCGATTCATGGCCAACCGTTCAACCGTCGCCTTACCCACATTGGTCAAACCGAGTAAAGTCACCTTGTCTTTCGCCCAAATAAAATGTCCCGACCATCGATCTTGCCGGGGATTAAATAGCCTCACCTCCTTTCCTGAACTTGGATCAATCCCAGTGATGTGGCTTGATTTTCGACGATTGCAGTTAAAACAAGCCAAGGCTAAGTTGTCAAGATTATCTGACCCTCCCCGAACCTGGGGAATAACATGGTCAATCGTGAAGTGTACATACTGCCACATTTCTGTCGCGTGACAATACTCACAGAGACCTTTTGCTCTATCTCTCACCAAAGCCTGGATTCCCTTAGAAATTGGCGATCTTCCCATCGCTATGCCGCTACACTGCCAGAAGTCGCATTACGGATAGTTCGATTTACAAAGCTCAGGTAATCATCAATTTCCCCATAGCAGTCCAATTCCTCTTCCTCGGCAGTGGTCAAACCGTCTGACTGTTGTTTGTCTAACAAAATCTCAATACGGTTTTGAACCTGAGCCGAAGCCCGAAAAACGATAACTCCTTCCACCAGCTCAAGTTGGACTGCACTATCTAGGGGCATGGACTGGGGCAGATGTTGAAGGACAGGAAAATCAGAAATGATCATCGTCTATTATTCATTTGGGTAAGGAATATGAGATGTGTCTTGATAATTCGCTTTATGTTGCGCTGTCTCACTTCCTGAAAGATTTACTTTACAAATACCCCCCTAGTGTAACAGCCATGATTGTCGCAGCCTATGAATTACGCGATCGCCGCGATGTTCTAGCGCAAGGCCACACGGCAAAGGTGATCCTGGCCGATGAACAAAATCGCTGCCAAACCTTTTTTGAGCAACGCCTCGATCCCGAGGGGATCATCGGTGCAAACCTATTGGTCACAACGCCAGCTTCTGTGGGGGAATCATCTATTCTCGATTTTCAGGGGTCTCCTGCTCTCTCAAAATCCCTATAACAATCATTCAGGGAAATTATTCGTAGTGGCCACCGATGGCAAAAATGTAGATTGCCTGATCGTCAAACTTGTAAATTAGACGATCCTTTTGGCTAATGCGTCTTGACCATAGACCAGAGAGATTATGCTTTAGGGGTTCTGGCTTGCCGACGCCTGTACTGGGGTCACCTCGCAACATATCTTTCAGAACTTTACAAAGAGATTTGTGTAGTTGGGGATGTTTGTGTCGTAGCTTTTCGTAGACTTCCCAGGTATTTCCTTCAAAAACCAAGGATCTCATTCCTCTCCTCCGCTGTTACAAGATGGCCTTGTTGTTTAGCGTGGGTTGTGAGGGAATCCTTAATTTGCTGCATCAAGGAGTTGTTTTGAAGAACATATAGGGTTTCCTGCTCTCTGTCCCAATCTTCGGCGCTGATCACGACAAAATCTTCCCCATTACGTCGGGTCACTTTCAGAGGAACATGATCACTGATCAAAGTTTCTACGAAAGATTTCAGGTTTTCCCGGAATTGATTCACACTGACTGTATTCATAATCTTCTGTACCTGAGATAAGCGTACGGTACTACCGTACATCATAAGCCATGATGACGGGAGGCGATCGCCTAATTGTCGCAGCCTATGAATTGTGCGATCGCACCCATGTCTTGGAACAAGACCACACTGCAAAGGTGATCCTGGCGGACAAACAAAATCGCTGCCAGACCTTTTTTGAGCAATGCCTTAATCCCCAAGGTCGAGTTGGTGCTAACTTGCAGGTAACAGATCAATCTTCAGTGACGACGAATGCATCGATACTAATTTGCTAACAATCCCCAGAGATAAAGTGGTAAGCATTGGTTGAATTTTCGCGGTAGGATAACAGTTAGCTTTAAACGTGCTTTGTTATACCGAAAAACTATGTTAAAGAAATTTTTATCTCGTCTTGTGGCGATCGCCCTGGTGGTTATGGTGAGCGTAACCGGCTTAACTGCCTGTAGTGGCGCTAGTGCCAGCGGCCTAACTGGAAAATATGTTGATGATACCTTGCTCGTTGTCGAAAATCTGACCGAAGCGATCCAACTCCCTGCCGACGCTCCCAACCGCAGCGAAGTACAAGCAGCGGCCCGCTTGCAGATGAATGAATATATGTCTCGCTACCGTCGTGACCCCAAAACCTCCGGGTTGCGCTCTTTCACCACTATGCAAACCGCGTTGAATGCTTTGGCTGGCTATTACAGTTCCTTTGGTAGTCGCCCTTTACCCGAGAAGTTAAAAACGCGTTTAGCAACAGAATTTGAAAAGGCAGATATTGCGGTTAAACGTGGTATTTAATCGTTTAATTGAGTCCTACATTATTTAACTAATATTTTGTTATCTCTCCTTGAAAAGCCTGGGGAGATTTTTAGTTTTAGCTGGTCAAAAGCACGCATCCTAGCGGAGATATTTTTGCAGTGCTTTGAGCAATTCGTCTGGTGTACTCGTTTTTGAAATAAAATCTGTGACCCCAGTTAGGCGTCCTTTAACGCGATCAAAAAGACGGTTGTTATCGGTCATGATCAAGACTGGGGTTTGACGAAACAGTGATAATTTTTTCAATTGGGTACAAAATTCGAGGCCATTTGTGCTGCCATCAAGCTCTAGATCTAAAAGAATGAGGTTTGGTTTTTCTGTTAATAAATTGGGTAGTGCCTTCGTGAGATCGGCGATCGCCAAATAACGATAACGTTGAGGCTTGACGATTTGACTCAGGTGTTGATGTTGTTTGGAGTCTAGGCTTAGATAGGCGATGAGTGGTTTATTCTCAACAATGACCGGAGGATCTGGAGTGACGGGCTGTGGCGGAGTATTTGTCAGGGGTGATGACAGATCATCTAACATCTTGACATCAATAAATCCTAGTTTCATATAGGGCATCAAGAGTCGGGCGACTTGGGGCACATCCTGTTTTAGACGGATCGATAAATCCCAAAAAGTTCGCCGTCCCGTGATCAAACTTGTCAGTAACTGGTAATTGGCTTCAGAAGAACGCGCCTTTAATAGATCTGGTTTGACGATGACCGGGGCCACTTGGGGTGAGAGGTGAGCAATCTCTAGATTATTCCACTGTTCAAAGAGTCGCCAAGCTTGCAAAATGCTTTGGGCGGGGTCAATTAAAATGAGCGGATCTTCCTGTTGTTCTGTGACGGGGTCGAAATGGTAGGTGATTTGGGTGCTCTGGCTCATTTCGAAAAAAATCTCGGTGGCGATCGCCTCAATCAGGCGGCGAATTTGATCCCGCGTAATCCGTTGTTGCCCATGCCAAGTTTGAATCAAATCATATTCCCAATGCAGTTTAATCGCCTGGGATGTAATGGCCGACAAACCCTGTTGCAACAGTTGCGTATTGGCCGCGATGTGGGGCATTTGAGCCGTCAGATGACGCCGCCAACGCCGTACCGAGTGGGTTCCCCCCGAAGCATAGACCAGACGACCGAAATACAAGAAAAAAGACCATTGATGCGATCGCGGATCCGTCAAGACCAAGCGACCGGTAAACTGGGGCATTTTTAGGGTCTGGAAAAGGGTTGTCTGCTTCGCTGCATCAAAATTGCGAATCGGAATTTCCGGGGGCAAGTTGGCATTTTTCATCGCATAACCCTTAAGCTTCAAAATAGAAACACCACTGCAATATTAGTTGACAAACAAACCGCAGTGATTGCCTAAACTAATACTCAATAGTGACATACTCCAGACGTTGACCGCTTAGGCGGTACAACGCTGGCTTCTCTTCCCCTTTCGAGGTTGAGCGTTTTTGAGTGAGGCGATGTCCAACCCCACTTTTTTAATTAACAAGGCGGCATTAGTATCCCTGTCCATTTCGTTACCGCAATGGGGGCAAGAATGCCAACGGTCAGCCAATGTTTTGGGGACTTTGTTCAAGCAGATTGCACAATGCTGCGACGTACCTTTGGGGTCAACTTTGACCACCAACGCACCAGCTTTTTCAGCTTTGAACGTCAGAATGTCGATGAATTGACTCCAACCCGCATCGGCAATGCTCTTATTCAGTCCCGATTTTGCCGCCTGACCATTGGGTAGATACTTGCCAGAAGCATCCATCTTTGGTTTGCAGCGACGGTTCATGTTGCGCACATTTAAGGCTTCTACAAAAACCACATCAGCTTGAGAAAGCAGCTTGCCAGCGGTTTCACAATGGAACTGTTGTCGCTTTCTGGCTACTTTTTGATGCAGTCTCGCCACCTTGCGGTAGAGCAACTTCCTGGCACGGCTACCCTTTTTTCTGGCACTGGCTTTTTGCTGCAACTTTGCCAATTGCTTTTCCGACTTGCGGAAGTGTTGAGGGATTGCTTCAAAATTGCCATCACTGTCAGAAAAAAACTTTTCTAGCCCGACATCAATGCCAGTCGAGTTCTCCCAAGTCGGTTGAATGTCTGGGGTCGATGTCGGTACAGACTTGTCTTCAATACAAAACGTCACATACCAGCCATCGGCTTTCAATGTGACAATGGCATTCTTAACCGTAAACCCGTCGGGGATAGGACGATGGTGAATGAACTTCACCGCGCCAAACTTTGGCAGCGTTACCCGATTGCCTTGGATGCAGTCAGGCTTCATCGAAGGGAACCGCATGGTGCGATAGCGCCCTTTTCCCTTAAATCGAGGCTTGCCGCTTCGCTTACCGTTGTTGTCACCTTTAATGAATCGCTGAAACGCCAGATCAACCCGCTTCACCATGTCCTGCAAAACTTGGGACTGAACATCCTTGTACCAAGGACGGTCAGCTTTTAGCCCCACCAACGAACGCTTCTGGCTGAAATAATCAGGCTTTTCACGCAAGCGATAGGGGCGTTGCACCAATGAACAAGCATTGATCGGGCAGCGGTTGCTTTCCCACCAATCAAACCGAGCCGCCAGCAGATAGTTGTACTGACAGCGCAGCATGTCAAGCCAGCGAGTCAATTCAGCTTTCTGCTGTGCAGTTAGAAGTAGTTTGTATTGGTAGTTCAATAGCATATAATGAGTGTAGCATATTTTAGCTACGGTGATGCAATGAAGAACGATTTTGTTTTGAGTGGCAGGGCGGTTTCAGACATGAAAGCCCATCTTGTTTTGACCACCAAATATCGGCGCAAAGTATTTGACGGCAAGATGATTGAGAGACTATCAGACTTGAGCTGCGAGCTATGTTGCAAGTGGGGTTGTAAAATGATTGAGGTGAGTGGTGAGGCTGACCACGTTCATTTACTATTTCAGTACTATCCCCAAATGGATTTATCCAAGTTCGTTGGCAACATCAAATCCGTGACAAGTAGAAAGCTCCGAAGTGAGTTCCCAGGGCTTTCAAGTCAGTATCGAAAATCGGTGCTTTGGAATGAGTCTTATTTCATCGCCAGTTGTGGTAGCGTGACCGTATCCCAGCTTAAAAACTATGTGCAAGGACAAAACACTCCTGATTAACGATTCTGCTTCGCTGCATCGTTGCGCTCCCTATCCCGACGTTGATGCTATGCATACAACGCTGAAGCCCCGCGTCAAGCTAAGCCATTTATTCTGTCCGTATCATCACCATGACACACCAAAGTGCAGATTTTTCCCATTTAGCCAAACAACTAGAAGCCTATACCCGTAAGTATGCCCATGAAGTTTTATTACTGCACCTCGGCCACGGGGAAATAGAAGACCAAATTATTATTTTTAAAGGCTTTTCTAGTTCTTTGATGCAGCCGACAGACTTTAATCCTGATAATCCAGTTCTAGCAGAGATGCCAATTCTTGGGATTGATCGTCTCCAAAGTCCTTACAATCCAAACCAGCCTATTTTTCTCGAACAAAACCTTTCCCTAGAAAAGATGCAGCAATACCTGAGCGATGCCGACATTTCCTAAAGGCCAATTTCTCCAACCCACCCACAAAAAAAGGAGAGCCACCTTGTGACTCCCCCAATCATCAGGGTGCATCTACTACCTTTAATATAGCCCAGTCCACCTGAGGGGACAATCCCCTCACCCCAAGAAAATTCCTAGCCACGCAGTTTCTGGGCCAGGATTTGGTTGAGCAGTTTCGGATCAGCGCGGCCGCTGGTTTTCTTCATCAGTTGCCCAACAAAAAAGCCCTGTAGCTTTGTTTTTCCGGCGCGGAACTGTTCCACCTTATCCGGATTAGCAGCCAGCACTTCATCAATCATTGCTTCGAGGGCACTGGTGTCAGAAATCTGAGTAAGGCCACGGCTTTCCACGATCGCCCGGGGCGAACCGCCTTGCTCTAGCAGTTCCGGGAGAATCTCTTTGGCAATTTTGCCGCTAATAGTGCCGTCATTAATTAAATTGACGAGCTCGGCTAATTGTGTTGCTGTTAGGGGAAGCTCAACAATCGTTAGACCGACATTTTTATTGAGGTGAGCAGCGATGTCTTGGGTAACCCAGTTGGTCACTTGTTTAGGATCTGCCCCAGCCGCCACTGCCGCTTCAAAGTATTCAGCCACGTCACGATCATCGGTTAGAACCCTGGTGTCATAGGAAGATAGACCATACTCGGTTTCGTAGCGCTCTCGTTTTTGGGCGGGAGTTTCGGGAAGTTCGGCGCCCCATTTTTCTAGTTGAGCTTTACTTACTTCGATGGGGGGCAGGTCTGGCTCTGGGAAATAGCGATAATCGCTGGAGCCTTCTTTTTTACGCATGCTGAAGGTGCGCTGACTGCTTTCATCCCAGAGGCGCGTTTCTTGGTAGATGGGTTCACCCGCTTCGACGGCCTTAATTTGCCGTTCAATTTCGTAGTCGATCGCCTTTTGGATCGCGCTGAAAGAGTTCATGTTTTTGATTTCGACCTTGGTGCCAAATTCTTCCTGACCAACGGGACGAATGGAAATGTTTACATCACAGCGGAGAGACCCTTCCTGCATGTTGCCATCGCCAATGCCGAGGTAACGGACGAGGCGGCGTAATTCCTGGGCGTATTCAGCGGCTTCTTTGCCGGAACGGATATCAGGTTCTGAAACGATTTCTAAGAGGGGAATCCCGGTACGATTGAAATCAACTTTGGAATAGGTGGAACCAGCGAGGCGATCGCTCCCGGCATGGACTAATTTTCCGGCGTCTTCTTCCATGTGGAGGCGGGTCACGCCAATGGTTTTTTTGACGGGGGGGTCACTGGGTTTGTCGGCGATTTCAATTTCTAGGTGACCATGCTCAACAATGGGCAGATCGAATTGGGAGATTTGATAGTTTTTGGGTAGGTCTGGATAAAAATATTGTTTCCGGTCAAATTTGCTGTAGGGGCTGATTTTTGCTTTGAGGGCCAGGCCCATTTTCACCGCCGATTCCAGCACCTTTTCGTTTAAAACGGGCAAAACTCCAGGATAGCCTAGGCAGACGGGACAGACATTGCTGTTGGGGTCGCTGTCAAATTTAGTAGAACAATGACAAAAAATTTTGCTGGCGGTATTGAGCTGACAATGGGTTTCGAGCCCAATAATCGCTTCATACTCGGTTTTGCGGGGTGCTGCAACTGCCATAGGACTTTTTTTATTTAGGAAACGTACAAAAATCAATAGCCTCTATTCTATCCTTGGCGGGCGGTGTTACTGGAGATTAACGGCTCGCAATTTGGGCGAGGTGCCAATCGGGGCGGAGGTTTTGGGCGTGGCGCAGGTAGGAATGGTAAATTTCGGCTTGGGGTTTAGGGGTATTGAGGTGAATTAAAACGCGGATACAACGCTCTAGGCTCCCTTGGACGGCCATCTGTTGCACATCTAAGAGGGGGACATTATCCCAGTTGGGTCGTTGCCGAGCGATCGCCGCCGGGAAAATCGCGTCCAAATCGGTGGTAGCCGTAAACACCACACTGATAATTTCTTCGGGGTCTAGTTGGTTGCGGACTTCAATGTCATCGAGTAGTTCCCGCACCGCATCGGCGATCGCCTCCTTGGTATTGGCCGTTGCTGTAATTGCACCTCGAATAGCCCGCACCTTCCAGTCCACGTTGGTTTCCTCCGCCTCAAGCATCAAAAATTTTCTTAGGGTCGATAGAGCCACAGGGGTTGTCCCGCCGTTGCCAGTTCAAATTCTACCCAATTAAGGGCGTTCCCCACGGGTGAACTCAGTTGATTGCGGCTCAAAAGGCGAGTAATCAAGGGTTTGGGTTCTTCGATGGTGCGGCATTCTGCTTTGTCTGGATCTAAGCCTGCTAATTTTGCGGCCCAAATGCGCGCATCTTCTTCAGTGCCGAGGCGATCAACCACACCGAGTTCCTTGGCTTGTTCCCCGGTAAAAATACGGCCATCAGCGAAAGTTTTTACTGTGTCCACATCTAGGCTGCGGGCTTCGGCGACGGTTTTTACAAACTGGCCGTAGCTAACGTCGATCATTTCCTGGAGAATATCTTCTTCCGCCTCGGTTAACTCCCGGTCAAAGGACAAAATATCCTTGTAGGGGCCAGACTTAATCACCTTAAAAGACACGCCAACTTTTTCGAGGAGCCGCTCTAGGTTATTGCCCCGCAAAATGACGCCAATACTGCCCGTGATTGTCCCCGGATTCGCAACGATATGCTGTGCCCCCATGCCGATGTAAACGCCCCCGGAGGCTGAAATATTCCCAAAGCTGGCGACGATTTTGGTTTTTTCTTGGAGTTTTTTGAGGGCGTAGTAAATTTCCTGGGAGTCGCCCACGGTGCCCCCAGGGGAATCAATCCGCAACAGCAGGGCTGGATATTTTTTCTCTTCGACTTCTTCGAGGGCTTTTAGGACTCGTTTTCGGGTATCAGCGGCGATCGCCCCGGTGATTTCAATACGCGCAACTTGTTTACGGGTTTTCGGAGGAAACGGCCACACCATAGGGATTTGTCAAAAATAAATAATGAAATGTTAGCAGGCCCTACAGATTAGACTTTGAGGGCACTAATCCCCTATGCTAACTGATCCTCTGGGCCTTACCGTGGTTTTTTCGGCGGAAATGGGCAAGTTTTTGGGGTCAGTGGCGGGGGGACTGTACGGGAAAGAACAACAAAAATTATAAATTTCCCCTATGCTTAACATTACTACACATTACAGCGAGTCCTTATAGTTGCCCTGAATTTATGGCCCTCAATCTCTCGAAGTCGAACTTTAGTCAATTTCCCCTGGTACTGATTGCGCCCTTTTTTCTGTGGGGTACAGCCATGGTGGCCATGAAGGGCGTGATTCCCCAAACCACCCCCCTATTTCTAGGCGGTTTGCGTTTACTGCCAGCGGGGTTATTGGTGTTGCTGTTCGGACTCTTGTCGGGACGCGATCGCCACGTTTCCTGGCAAGGTTGGCTGTGGATTGGTCTCTTTGCCCTGGTGGATGGTCTCATGTTCCAGGGCTTTTTGGCAGAGGGTTTGGTAAAAACGGGGGCGGGGTTAGGTTCCGTGATGATTGACTCGCAACCCCTTGCTGTGGCCCTTTTATCAAGTTGGCTATTTGGGGAAGTGATCGGCCTCTGGGGCTGGCTGGGCCTCGGTTTCGGGATTTTAGGGATCAGCTTGATTGGGATTCCCGATGCTTGGATTTTGGCGCTGTTCCAGGGCGATTTTTCTTTTTTTCAGTGGGAAAATCTCGGCGTTAGCGGTGAGGTGTTAATGCTGGGGGCTTCCCTATCGATGGCGGTGGGCACGATTTTAATTCGCTATGTCAGTCGCCACGCGGATCCGGTGATGGCGACGGGCTGGCACATGGTTCTCGGCGGCATCCCCCTCTTTATCGCCTCGGATCAATTGGAAACGTTGCAATGGCAATTTATTAGCACCTCAGGGTGGTGGTCTCTCGCCTATGCCACGATTTTTGGGAGTGCGATCGCCTATGGTTTATTTTTCTACCTTGCCTCCGAGGGCAATTTGACCAGTCTCAGTGCTCTGACCTTTCTTACCCCTGTTTTCGCCTTAATTTTCGGCAATGTTCTCCTCAACGAAAAATTAAGCACCCTGCAATGGGTCGGCGTGGGTTTGACATTGGTGAGCATTTATTTAATTAACCAACGGGAAAAAATTGCAGCCTGGTTTTCTCAAACTGGAACTGTCACAGAGGTAAGCGCCCCCCAGGACAGTAAAATTCCCGTCGAAAGTGGCAAACAAAATTAGGTTTCTTTTTGAAACAAATGCTGGTTGAGAAACTGCGATATTTGGGCCAAGGCGATCGCCGGAATTTCGTGACCCCCGGAAAATTCAAAATTATCGAGGGGGACACCCACTTGACCCAGTTGGGTTTTGGCTTGGTGGGCTGCTTGGATCGGCACAATGGGATCTTGGGTGCCATGGATCAGTAGCGTCGGCGAAAAATCCCCCGGCCGTCTTTGGGGTTCGTAATGGAGATAGCCACTACAACTACAAAGGGCCGCAAAATTAAACTGTAAACCCACATCCAAAGTCATTGCACCCCCCTGGGAAAAGCCAATCATCGCTGTCCGTTCCGGGGGAATGCCCGTATTTTCTGGCAGGGTTTGGAGCCACTGAAAAAGGCGATCGCGCGCTTCTGGCAAACCCTGAAAATCTTCTCGCTCTAAGGCATACCAAGCCCGCCCCTGGGGACTCTGGAAATGGGGGAAAGGCGCATTGGGGAAAAGAAAGCGACAGTGGGGCAAATCCAGCATCCGGGCCAAGGGCTTTAGGTCGTGGTAGTTGGCCCCCCAGCCGTGGAGCATCACCACCAAATATCGTGCGGTCTCCGCTGGGCAGTTGGCAAACTCTAAACTTTCTAACGGGGCGATCGCCATTTTTTTTGTTCTCCAAATTTTCAATGAATGGGGTTCTGCAAACAAAAAAAGAGAGCCACCATAGCCCTCTTTAATAGTTCTCACTAAAGACAATTAACGGTCAACGGAACCCATAATCACGTCAATGCTACCGAGAATTGCCATAATGTCCGCCACCTTCACGCCTTTCAGCAGGTGGGGCAAGATTTGTAGGTTATTGAAGTCCGCTGAACGAATTTTCCAGCGCCAGGGGAACACATTGTTATTACCTTGAATGAAGATCCCCACTTCTCCCTTGCCACTTTCGAGACGGACATAATGTTCGCCATCGGGAATTTTGAATGTGGGCGCAACTTTTTTCGCGATGTATTGGTAATCAAAGTCGTTCCATTCAGACTTTTTCCCTTCTAACATCCGCTTGGCTTCGAGGTTTTCGTAGGCACCACCAGGCATTCCTTTGAGGGCCTGGCGAATAATTTTCACCGACTCACGCATTTCCCGAATCCGCACCAGATAGCGGGCAAAGCAATCGCCAGCGGTTTCCCACTGCACATCCCAATCGAAATCGTCATAGCACTCGTAGTGATCCACTTTGCGGAGGTCCCACTTTACCCCAGAAGCCCGGAGCATTGGTCCCGAAAGACTCCAGTTAATCGCTTCATCGCGGGTAATTGTGCCGACCCCTTCCACCCGGCGGCGAAAAATGGGGTTATTGGTGATCAGTTTTTCGTATTCATCAACTTTGGGATCGAAATAATCACAGAAATCCAAACATTTATCGTTCCAGCCGTAGGGCAGATCGACGGCCACACCACCAATGCGGAAGTAGTTGTTATTGATCAAACGCATCCCCGTCGCCGCTTCCCAGAGGTCATAGATCATTTCCCGTTCCCGGAAGATGTAGAAGAAAGGCGTTTGGGCACCCACATCAGCGAGGAAGGGGCCAAGCCAAAGGAGGTGATTGGCAATGCGGTTCAGCTCCAGCATAATCACCCGGATATATTGGGCGCGCTTCGGCACTTCGATATCAGCAAGTTTTTCGGGGGCATTGACGGTGATCGCTTCGTTAAACATCCCTGCGGCGTAGTCCCAACGACTCACATAGGGGACATACATGACATTGGTGCGATTTTCGGCAATTTTTTCCATACCCCGGTGTAGATAGCCGATGACGGGTTCGCAATCAACAACGTCTTCCCCGTCAAGGGTGACGATCAAGCGCAATACGCCGTGCATGGAGGGGTGGTGAGGCCCCATGTTAATCACCATAGGTTCGGTACGAGTTTCAATTCTTGTCATGGATCCGCAGGTCTTCCGTTATGCTTATTTAAATTAAATCTGGTGATGGGGTTAGATGGTGCGTTCGTGAATTGCGTTTTTCCAATCTCCTGAATCACCGCTCCTTATGAGTTGCAGTGATTGGCTTTTAGATGGTTTGACGCTAGGTTTATTTACTCTCTGAACATTATAAAGTTTCGCTTAACCATGACAAGCTTGCCTCCCTTTCGGCGATCGCCTCTCCTGTTACAGGCTTTGACCCACCGCTCCTTTGCCAACGAACAACCAGAGACAATCCAAGACAATGAGCGCCTCGAATTTTTGGGCGATGCGGTGCTCAAGTTCATCATGGGAAAGCTGCTGTATGAGCGGTATCCCGACTTCCAGGAAGGGGAACTGAGCCGACTGCGGGCCAGTTTAGAAAATAATCGCCACCAATTGGCTGAATTTGCTCAGATATTGGGTCTCGATCAGCTATTGCGCCTTGGGAAAGGGGCGGAAAAGGAAGGGGCCAGGCAAAACCCAGAAATTTTGAGCAATACCTTTGAGGCGGTCGTCGGGGCTTATTTTTTGGATGCCGGGATCGAAGCGGCGATCGCCTTTGTCGAAACCTTAGTCATTCCCGTGGCTGATCGCCTGGTGCAGCAACCAAGCGATCCCCTGGCCCAAAACTTCAAAGGCCAATTGCAGGAGTGGGCCTTAGCTAACCATGGTGAAATTCCAAAATACAAAACCCTAGATGAATCTGGGGCTGATCACGCAAAAACTTTTACGGTGGCGGTTTATCTCCAAGGGCAAGAATGGGGCCGGGGTCAAGCCGCCTCAAAAAAGCAAGCCCAAAAAGCCGCCGCCCAGGTTGCTTTACAAAAATTAACGCCATCACCAGTGTCCACAGACGAATCCCCTGCACTGCCAGCAACAGACGATCGTTTTGCCCTCCTTCAAGCCCTTGCCACCCAAATCACCCCGCGACAATCGCCTTAGTTGGGCGAGAAAATCGCGGCGCTTGATCCCTGACAAAGGTTTGGTTTGGTGTTGCTGCGAAAAATTTCGATACAATATAGTGTGATTTACTTTACAAAACCACACAATTTATTGACGGCGAAACCACTGTGACCCAGTCTCCTTCCGTTGCCCCCGACCACAAACTTGGTTCTACCACCTTGACCCGCTATGACGCCAAGGCGATCGCCAAACATTACCGTTGGCGACCCTGGCAATCCCTCTGGCGGGCCTTTACAATTATTTGGCTATTCGGGTGGTTTTCCCTTAAATTGTGGCTAGACAGCAAACGGGAAGAGGAGCCAGTAACCCGGGCCCGTCGCGCCAATGAATTGCGTGAAATTTTGACCCACCTAGGGCCGACATTTATCAAAGTGGGGCAAGCCCTTTCGACCCGACCAGATTTAATTCGTCCCGACTTTCTCGAAGAATTAATCAAGCTCCAAGACCAGCTTCCTTCTTTTGATAACGAGATTGCCTTTGCGATTATCGAAAAAGACCTTGGTCGCCCCGTCGATGACATTTACCAAGAAATTTCCCCCCATCCCGTGGCTGCGGCCAGTCTCGCCCAGGTGTATCGGGCGCGCCTTTATAGCGGTGAGGAAGTTGCGGTTAAGGTACAACGGCCTAAATTACTGCCTGTTTTAACCCTTGATCTGTATTTGATGCGTTTAGGGGCTAGTTTGTTTGCGCCCTATCTTCCCCTCAACTTGGGCCATGACCTGACCTTGATTGTGGATGAATTTGGCACCAAACTTTTCGAAGAGATTGACTACATTAACGAAGGTCGCAACGCCGAGAAATTTGCCGCTAATTTTCGTGATGATCCCACCGTTAAAGTGCCCGCTATCTATTGGGAATATACGAGCCATCGCCTCCTCACTTTGGAATGGATTCAAGGTTATAAACTCAACGAATTAGACCGCATCCGGGCCGCTGGCCTCGATCCGAACAGAATCATTGAAATTGGCGTGACCACGGGACTACGGCAATTGCTAGAACATGGGTTTTTCCATGCCGATCCTCATCCTGGTAATTTGTTTGCCACCTTTGACGGACGCATGGCTTACATTGACTTCGGCATGATGGATCAATTGGATAACACAACCAAAGAGACCATTGCCAGTTCCGTCGTGCAGTTGATCAACCAGGATTATCAAACCCTAGCGAAGGACTTTGTGGAATTGGGTTTCCTCGCGCCGAAAACGGACATCCGCCCGATTATTCCGGCTTTAGAAAAAGTATTAGGGAAAGCGGTGGGAGAAAGCGTTGGTGATTTTAACTTTAAGACGATTACCGATGAATTTTCGGCGCTGATGTATGAATATCCGTTCCGGGTACCGGCCAAATTTGCGCTGATTATCCGCTCCCTTGTGACCCAGGAGGGACTGGCCCTGAGTTTGAACCCGGATTTTAAGATTGTTGAAATTTCCTATCCTTACGTTTCCCGGCGTTTGTTAACCGCTGAAACCCCAGAACTACGCCGCAAGTTGTTAGAAGTGCTCTTTAAAGATGGGAAATTCCAGTGGCATCGCCTCGAAAATATGTTGGCGATCGCCCAGGCCGATAATCAGTTTGATATTTTGCCCACAGCCCAAATGGGTTTTCAATATTTAATGTCCGAAGAAGGCGCAGAAATCCGGCGAATGCTCCTCCTGGCTTTGACGGAAGACGATCGCCTCCACACCGAGGAAGTACAGCGGATCTGGGCACTCCTGAAAGACGAATTTCAACCCCAAAAATTACTGGGGGCCGCCTGGTCCAACCTCCGCCAATTTTCCGGTGAGCGTTTAACGGCTGTTTTGCCGAGTTTCGTCCAATCTCGGTCATAATGAAGGCTGGTTAATAAAGTTTTGTTAAAAAATCCATGGAAGAATATTATTATTACTACATTCCCCAGCCTCCGTTTCTGTTGGTGGGCCTTGGTTTGTTTATTGCCCTGACCAGCGGCTTCGCGTTCCAGAGCACCCTCAAACTCAAAGCACGGGGAATTGTCGCCAACAACGAAAGCATTCGTAAACAATTAGCCACTATTGATTTGCAACTACCCCTCTTTGGCATCGGTATGGGCATGAGTATTTTTTTGGCCAGTGGTTTAGAAGTCTTTTTTATCCCGGCCTGGTTTGCCTATAGTTTGTCCTTGCCCCTAACCATCGGTACTGTGGGGCTTTTGTGGAAGCAATTGGAGCGGGTCTTTGTGATTCTCCGGGAAGGAGGTTCAGAAGCATTAGAAGCCGATTCTTTTAATATTTTTTAACGCAGACTTAGCACCCAACAAAATCAAATTATTGAGCAATTGCCTCTTTTAGTCCGGGAAAAAATGCACTAGGTTAAATCCTGAGGCTCGTCCCAGCAGTTCAAAGGGAGGCAATTCTTCTTTTAGGGCCGGTTGTTCTGTCAAAAGATCTTGGTGAATGAGCCAATATTGATCGCCAACGGGAGCTTCGAGGGTCTGGGGCCGCACAGGGCGATCGCCATAGAAATCTAAACTGGGCCGACTGTAATCAAAGGTCGTAAAAATAACGGCATCTTCTGGGGTTTCCGTCCGAATGATCGCAGCGATGGGTTTGACAGGAAAGGCTTCGTTAATTTCCCAGACCCAAGCCTGGGACATCATCAGAAAAAACAAACTAATATAGGTACCAAAAAATAAACTAATAATAAATTTTTTATCCTGCTTTTTTAGGTACCAGGCAGTCATTCCCATTGTTACCGTTAGGGAGAGTCCCATAAGAATCAATAAAAATTGGGGATCACTAGCAGCAAGATAAAAGATACCAAGAAAACATAAACCAGCGATTGCCGCAAATACTCCCCAAAGACGAGTATCTGAACGCTTGAAATGGTCATTAATTCTCTCTAAATTCAAACCAACGGCTAAACAGAAAAAAGGGTAGAAAGGCATAATGTACCAGGGCAATTTTGTTCCCATAGCCGAGACAATGACTAAAAAGCCGATTGCTCCCAGAAGAATCAACTTTCCTAGGCTTTCTCGTCGATACTGCCATGCTAATAGCAGACCTCCAGGCAAAAAAAACAACCAAGGAACCGAATATTTTACGATTTCTAAAATGTAATACCAAGGTGGCCCGTCATTACCCTCAATAGTCGTCGTTACCCTAGCAAAATTCTGAAAGCCTAAATACTGTTGGACAAACAAATCACCATATTCTTGCCACTGTAAAAAATGCCAACCGAAAGAGCAACCGAAACCCACCAAAACACCAGTCCAAGCATAGAGATTTTTAAAAATTTGCCCGCGATTATCAAGAATAATAAAAGCTAAAATAATTCCTCCCAAGGGAAAAACTAGAACCCCCTTAATAAGGGATATACTCGCTAAACTTAAACCTAGTCCAATAGACCATAGATGAGATTTTTCAGCTTTCAGTAAGCATAAAATAGCTAAGACATAAAGAGTATTAACTGTGCCATCGAACATTAGCAATCGACCGTGACGTGCTACGGCCAAAAGCGTCAAATAAGTGGCGCTGCTAAAAATGGCATACCATTGGTTGCTTTTTAATTCCTTTGCCACACCGTATAGAAGTGGAACACAGAGGCTCGAAATGAGAGCTGTGGGCAACCGACTGGTAAATTCTGTGATTTCTCCAAATAGTTGATAACTGGACGCAACTAGCCAATATATTAGAGGCGGTTTAATCAAATAGGGCTGATCGCGAAAGAGCAAATAAATCCAACTATTTGTTTGGGTTAGTTCCCGTGAAACCATCGCATAATGGGCTTCATCCCAATCACGCAATGGCATATTACCTAAGTTGACAAGGCTAATGGCGATCGCCCCCACTGTTAGCAAAAGTAACCAACGGCCATGGAATGATAATTTGAGCTGTTGAACTTTGAAACTCATGGGGACGTTTTTGTTTTACGGCTGGTGGTTTTTTTTGTCGTCGTTTTCTTTTTCGTGGTCGAACGTTTCTTCGTTGCTTTGCTACCCGCTTTTTCCGCGATCAGCTCGAGGGCTTTTTCGAGGGTGATTGTTTCTACAGTTTCTCCTTCCGGCAAACCCGCATTCACTTTCAGGTGATTCACATAAATGCCGTAGGGGCCTTCGTAAACATTGACTGGCTCGTTATCAGCAGGATGTTTCCCTAATTCCTTGAGGGGAGTCTTTGTCTTACCCCGTCCGCGGGAACGTTTGGGTTGAGCGAGTAACTCCATAGCCCGTTCAAAGTCAATGGTAAAGAGGTTGTCCTCTTTTTTAAGAGAACGGTAATCTTTGCCTTCTTTCCCCTGGTCGTGGACAACGTAGGGGCCAAAGCGACCGAGACCCACTTTAACGGGTTTGCCAGTTTCGGGGTGTTCTCCCAATAGGCGCGGTAATGCCAGTAGATCCACCGCCATCTGTAGGGTAAGCTCTTCTGGTTTAACGGTTTTGGGGAGGGAAGCACGTTTGGGCTTTTTCTTCTCTTCGGTGACTTCGCCCAGTTGGACATAGGGGCCATAGCTGCCGACGAGCAGATAAATTGGATCGCCTGTTTCGGGATGGATTCCCAATTGTTCGGGGCCTTCGGTTTTTTGTTTGAGGATCGTCTCGACCTGCTCTGGATCAAGATCAGCGGGGGTTAAATCGGCTGGTAGAGAAGCGGTAATCGTTTCTTCGCCATTGGCAGCCTCGATGTAGGGGCCAAAGCGGCCAATTTTAACTTTGACGGGGAGATTCTCGATGGCGATCGCCTTGGCGGTGGCCGGATCAATATTTTCCTCGCGCACTTTGACTTGGGTGCCCAGGCCGTCATCTCCGAGGTAGAAATTCTTTAGATAGGGCAACCACTGGGCTTTCCCGGTGGCAATTTCATCGAGGGTTTGCTCCATTTGGGAGGTGAAATCTGTATCCACTAAGTTAGGAAAATGTTCCTCCAGAAGGGCCGTCACCGCAAAGGCAGTAAAGGTAGGGGTTAATGCCTTGTCACGAATTTGCACATAACCGCGATCAACGATGGTGCCGATGATTGTGGCGTAGGTACTGGGGCGACCAATGCCTTTACTTTCAAGGGCTTTGACCAAACTGGCTTCGGTGTAACGGGCCGGGGGTTGGGTATTGTGATCAACTTCCTCTAATTTTTTGCAGGTGGGCTGATCCCCTTCCTTAAGATCCGGGAGCACCACTTCTTGGTTTTCGAGGGCGGCATCGGGATCATCAGATCCTTCCACGTAGGCCCGGAAGAAACCCGGAAAATCAATGCGCTTGCCGGCAGAACGGAACTCGGCATCATCGACTTTGAGAATAACTGACAGTTGGGTCAAGCGGGCATCGGCCATCTGACAGGCAACGGTTCGTTTCCAAATGAGATCATAGAGGGCTAACTCTCGACCACTGAGACCTGTTTCCTGGGGCGTACGAAAGCTGTTGCCCGCGGGCCGGATCGCTTCGTGGGCTTCCTGGGCGCCTTTGCTCTTGGTTTTATATTGGCGCACCTTAGGGCTGAGGTATTCTTTGCCGTATTTTTCTTCAACGCAACTGCGCGCCGCGGCGATCGCCTGTTCCGAGAGGTGCACCGAGTCCGTCCGCATGTAGGTGATATAGCCCTCTTCGTAGAGCTTCTGGGCAGTGCGCATGGTGTCCCGCGCCGAAATACCGAGTTTGCGGTTCGCTTCCTGTTGCAGAGTGGAAGTGGTAAAGGGAGGCGAGGGGCGGCGGGTGCTGGGTTTTTCCTCGGTTTTGCTGACTGTCCAAGGTTGATCCTTTAGGCGATCCTTAAGGGCGATCGCCTCCGCTTGGGAGAGAACAACGACCTTTTTGCCCTTGCTGAGTTTCCCCGTTGCCGCATCAAAATCATTCCCTGAGGCCAGCTTTTTACCGCCGAGGGTAATTAATTTCGCCTCAAATTTTGATTTTTTCTGGAGCAGTTCTGCCTTGAGATCCCAGTAATTTGCTGATTGGAAGGCTTGCCGTTCCCGCTCCCGTTGTACCAATAAGCGCACAGATACCGACTGTACTCGTCCCGCTGAGAGACCCTTGGCAATTTTGCGCCAGAGTAAAGGAGAAAGGGTGTAGCCCACTAAACGGTCTAAAATTCGGCGGGTTTCCTGGGCGTGAACGAGATTTTCGTCAATTTCTCGACAGTTGGTTAAAGCCTTTTGGATGGCTTCTTGGGTAATCTCATGGAACACCATCCGTTTAATCGGCACCTTAGGTTTAAGCACTTCGAGCAAATGCCAACTAATACTTTCCCCTTCGCGGTCTTCGTCCGTTGCCAGGATGAGTTCATCGGCTTCTTTGAGGGCTTGCTTGAGTTCGGTAACAACTTTCTTTTTTTTCTTCGGCACGATGTAGAGGGGCGCGAAGTTATTTTCCACGTTGACCCCAAGCTGGGACCAAGGCAGCCCTTTTTGCTCCTTGGGGATTTCTTCGGCAGAGGAAGGTAAATCGCGGATGTGGCCCATGGATGCCGTCACATGATATCCCTTCGGTAGATAGTTCCGAATGGTACGGGCTTTGGTCGGGGATTCAACGATGACAAGGGTAGACATGGGCTGTCAAAAAAAGTGAGGGTTTAGGTGTTTAGGCTTCTGATATACCTTACATATCTAATCAATGGCCCATAAGCCCCTGTTTCGTCAAGGATTAAATTTTTCTAAGTCTCTGGGATAGAACTGAGAATTCAGGCGTTTGCCCTGTTTTTAGGGTTTTGTTTAACGGCAACGGGTTGAAATCCCCGTCCCTTGGGGCGTACCATGGGTTGATACATCTTGACCACTGCATCCCGAAGCGCAAACTTAAGCCCAGCGGGTCGTGTCGCAAGAAAAAGTATTGGGTCTGGGGAACCCGGACGCCTGCCTGTGGAGGCAATGTAAGACCAAAGGAACGACTGAGATCTAGAGGCCATTGCTGTTGAATCAGGAAGCCCCTTCCCGTTTGTGGTGGGGTAGTTCACTGGAAGTTGGTTCACTAAGCCGAAGAGCAAAGATGGATTTTTCAAGCACTGTGGCAAGCCAGTTGTACACTGGGGCAATTCTGCCGGAAAGTATCGTTATTTTGACCCTCATCGTTGTCTTGGTGGGGGATTTAATTGTCGGACGCGCCCGTTCGGGTTGGATTCCCTACGCGGCGATCGCCGGACTGTTGGGGTCAGTATTCGCCTTGTACCTCGGTTGGGATAATCCCCATCCTGTCGCCTTTTTGGGGGCATTTAACAGCGACAACCTCAGTATTTTATTCCGGGGCATCATTGTCCTGTCTACGACCTTCACGATCATGATGTCAGTGCGTTATGTCGAACGTTCTGGCACCGCCCTCTCTGAATTTATCTGCATCTTGCTCACGGCTACCTTGGGGGGGATGTTCCTCTCTGGGGCGAATGAGTTGGTGATGATTTTCGTCTCCCTCGAAATGCTCAGTATCTCGTCTTATTTGTTGACGGGCTACATGAAGCGAGATCCCCGTTCCAATGAGGCTGCCCTCAAGTATTTGTTAATTGGGGCCGCCAGCTCTGCCATTTTCCTCTACGGTGTGTCTTTGCTCTACGGCCTATCGGGTGGCAAAACAATTTTGTCGGAAATTGCCGTTGGCTTTACGGATCCCCAGGGGGGACAATCCCTCGCCTTGGCGATCGCCCTGGTGTTTGCGATCGCCGGGATCGCCTTTAAGATTTCCGCGGTGCCCTTCCACCAATGGACCCCTGACGTTTACGAAGGTTCACCTACGCCCGTTGTTGCCTTCCTCTCAGTCGGATCTAAAGCGGCCGGTTTCGCCCTGGCGATTCGGTTGTTGGTGACGGTCTTTAGCCCCGTGAGCGAAGAATGGCACTTCATTTTCACCGCCCTAGCAATTCTCAGTATGGTCTTGGGGAATGTGGTCGCCCTGGCGCAAACCAGTATGAAGCGGATGCTCGCCTACTCCTCCATTGCCCAGGCGGGTTTTGTGATGATTGGCCTCGTTGCCGGAACTGATGCGGGCTACTCCAGCGTAATTTTCTATCTGCTGGTGTATCTGTTCATGAACCTCGGTGCCTTTACCTGCGTGATTCTCTTCTCCCTCCGGACTGGCACAGACCAAATCGCGGAGTATGCGGGTTTATACCAAAAAGATCCGTTACTAACCCTCGGCCTCAGTGTTTGTCTATTATCCCTTGGGGGAATTCCGCCCTTGGCTGGGTTCTTCGGGAAAATCTATCTGTTCTGGGCTGGCTGGCAAGCGAGACTCTATGGTCTAGTGCTGTTGGGCTTAATCACCAGTGTGATTTCGATCTATTACTACATCCGTGTCATCAAGATGATGGTGGTCAAAGAACCCCAGGAAATGTCTGATTCCGTGCGTAACTACCCAGCGGTAACTTGGACGGCTGTGGGGATGAAGCCTTTACAAGTGGGTCTGGTGCTGTCGGTGATTATCACCTCTTTGGCAGGGATTCTCTCGAATCCGTTGTTTGTAATTGCGGATCAATCTGTGACTAGTACCCCAATGTTGCAAGCAGCGAATCATCCCACGGAACAGGTCGTTGCCCAAGCAGAAAGTGAAATGGTTGAAGTGGCGATCGCCGATCATTAAGCCACAGCGAAACAACATTTACAATTCAAGATCATCACCCTCTGCCGAAATTGGTGGGGGGTTTTGATTAGCATGGGAAAAGAATGCCGCTGGGAAAACGACATGACCCGTACAGTTTTGATCTGTTGCCACCATACCTGTCCCAAACAGGGGTCAACCTCTATTTTGGCGGCCTTTAAAGCCCAAGCCCCGGCAGATGTTGAAGTGCGCCAGGCTGGTTGTTTTGGGGAATGTGGCAATGGCCCCCTGGTGCGAGTGCTGCCCGATAATGTGTGGTATGCCCATGTGCAACTCGCAGATATCCCGGTGATCGTTGACCAGCATTTGCGCCACGACCGGCCCGTCAAACACAAGCTTTATCGAAAATTTCACCAAAAAAATAATGGGACGATCGCCACTCTCCTTTTATTTTTTTCCTTTTTCGGCTTTCTCATCGGCCTATGTTGGCTCTTGGCCAGTCAAACGGAAGTCTTTTGAAAATCGTGAAAATAAGCTGGCCCCCAGTGACGTTTACGCGCCAGAACTCGCTAAGATGAGGGGCGATCGCCTTTTATTCCCGTTAAACCGCTCTAAAAACTATGGATCTAAAATCCCTGATTCGTGACATCCCCGATTTCCCCAAGCCCGGCATTCTCTTCCGCGACATTACTACCCTCCTCAACCACCCCGAAGGCATGCGCTACACCATGGATGCCCTAGTGCAACTCTGTCTTGAAGCCAACCTCAAACCCGATCACGTGGTAGGGATGGAGTCTAGGGGGTTTATTTTTGGGCCGACCCTCGCCTATAACCTCAATGCTGGTTTTGTCCCCGTGCGTAAACCCGGCAAACTCCCCGCCGCCGTCCACACCGTTGAATACGAACTCGAATACGGCACCGATACCCTCGAAATTCACCAGGATGCCGTGGGCCCTGGGGACAAAATTGTGATCGTCGATGACCTGATCGCCACCGGAGGCACCGCCAAAGCCACCGCAGAACTGCTTCAAAAAATTGGCTGTGACATTATTGGCTTTGTGTTTATCGTCGAACTGCTAGATCTCAAGGGCCGCGATCGCCTGCCAGACGCTCCTGTGCTTTCCCTCATACAATACTAGGCATGATTTGGAAAACCCGATTTAATCCCAAATGAGCATTCGTAATCCCCTGACGATCTTTGACCGAGAAACGATTCTTTATGTTTTGAAGCGCCTGCTCCAGGCAATCTTCACCTTGTTTTTGGCTTCAATCCTGAGCTTTGTGATTATCCAACTGGCTCCAGGGGATTACCTTGATGCCCTCAGGCAAAATCCCAAGATGACCGAAGAGACACTCTTGGATCTCCAAAGTCGTTTTGGCCTCGATCAACCCATTTTGACCCAATATGGCCGTTGGCTATGGCGGGTGGTACGCTACTTCGATTTTGGCATTAGTTTTGAGTCTTTCCGGCCTGTCCACGAACTGCTCCTAGAGCGGATGCCCGCGACTCTGCTCCTAGCGATTACGTCAATTGTCGGCACCTGGGCGATCGCCATTCCTTTGGGGATTCTCAGTGCCGTGAAGCAAAATACCGTCCTCGATAAATTTTTGCGGGTGATCAGTTACCTCGGCCAGGGTTTGCCTAGCTTTATCACAGCCCTGGCGTTGCTGATGGTGGCCCAACAGGTTTCCCCGTTACTTCCAGTGGGAGGGATGACCAGTATTAATTTCGTGGATCTCCCTTGGTACGGCAAAATTCTTGACATCGGCTGGCACATGATCCTGCCCACCATCGCCTTGAGTTTAACGGGCTTTGCGGGGCTGCAACGGCTCACCCGGGGGCAACTTCTGGATGTGTTGCGACAAGATTATATCCAAACGGCACGGGCCAAGGGCTTACCAGAAAATCGTGTGATCTATGTCCATGCCCTACGCAATGCGATCAATCCCTTGATTACCCTGCTGGGCTTTGAATTTGCCAGCCTCTTGAGTGGATCGTTTATTTCTGAATTTTTCTTTAATTGGCCTGGCCTAGGGACATTAACCTTACAAGCGGTGCAATCCCAGGATTTGTATTTAGTGATGGCGGCCCTGATGATGAGTGCAACCATGCTCATTGTGGGCAATCTCCTGGCGGATTTGATGTTAAAGTTTGCCGACCCTCGCATTAGTTTGAATGATTTAAAGTAACTATTTTCTCGTTATTCCACCGCAGCAAAGATTTATAACTAAGGCTCTCCCGTTGAGGTTTCTTTTCCTAGAGTAGAGAAAAAGACGGGGGACTTATTTTATGGTGCGTTGGCTGAAGCGTTTCTTGCGGAATTTTGTCCGTAAATCGACCCATGTCCGTCAGGAGCCACTCAATAAAGTCAGTATTGTGATCCTGATTTTGATTGACATTTTTGTGTTGATCAATGTGTTTCAGGGGATTGATAGTGTTGGCAACTGGCCTCTGTCGCCCCAGGAACGGTATCCTTGCTACCGCGTTTATCAGACCTATCAAAATAACGATAACTCCGATAAAGACTTCACTTGGGTGATGGAAATGCTGGGGGATTATCCTTCCCAGACGATTCAACCCGTCGAAACAGAAGGGCGCTTGGGAGAAGTTTCTGGCCAGTGCGATCGCCTCTTGGCACTCACACCAACGGTAAAAAACCCTGAAACCCTGGCTTTATCCCAGGATATTCAAAATCTACAGACCCAAATCAATGAAGTCAATCAACGCATTGCTACCTACAAAGAGCAATATGATTCGACGCTTTTAGAAGAAATTGCGGGGCAAGATCCGAGTCAATCGATCAATGAAACAACGGCAGCCCAAACAAAAGCAGACATTGAGGCCGCCGAGGCCCAAAAAGCAGCCCTAACTGAAACCCTAGACAGTAAAAAAGCTGAGCTTCTCAGTCAATCAGAGGTACAAGCCTACTTAACCGCCATCGGCGATCGCCAATTTTTTGCCTCCCTGAAACAGGATTTTGAGCGGGCCGAATTTTGGCACCCTAATCGGCAATTCTTTTTGCAGACCCTTTTCCTATTACCGCTGATTTTCATTGGCTATTTTTGGCATCGTCAGGCGGTAGAGCGGCACCGGGGAACCCAGGCACTTTTAAGTTGGCATTTATTACTCATTTTCCTGATCCCCCTCCTGATTAAAATCCTCCAATTTATCCAGTTTGGCAATCTGGTGCGGGCGATTTTTGATGTCTTGATCGCGATTTTTGGTGGCTTAGTTTTTATCTCTAGCTATCTACTAATTCTGATTATTCCGCTGTTGGGATTTGGCTTGATTAAGTTTCTCCAGCGGTTTGTTTTTAATCCCAAGGTTCAGGCGAAAAGTCGCATCCAAAAACAGCGTTGCATTCAATGTAGTAGTCGCCTCCGCAAAGGAGACCAGTTTTGTCCTTTTTGTGGATTTGAACAATGGATTAGTTGCCCAAACTGTGCCGCAAAAACTTACAAATACACTGAGTTTTGTCGGCAATGCGGTGTGGATTTATCGGACTCTCTGCCCCAGTAGCTCAAAAATTATTCAGGCCGCTCTAGGTTTTCTGGCAGGTCAATGAACACCCGGTCTTCTGGGGTAACGCCCCGGACAATCTGGGTGCGATCGCCGACGGTAGCCCCGATGATCACAGGCTTAAATTGGGGGGTGTTATTGGCATCCGGAATGAGTACCCCGGTTTCGCCATTTTCTGTGGCGATCGCCACCGTAGGCACGGTCATCACATTGGTTAAATTTTGGCCGATGAAAGTAACGTCGGTATTCATCTTCGAGCGTAAAAACTCCCGACCCGACAACAGGGCAATGCGTACCTCAAAAGAAGTGACATTATTTTCCACAATCGCCTCCGGAGCCACCAACAACACCCGCCCCCGAAACACCTGGGATGGATCTGCATCGGCGACAATTTCCACATCCTGACCCGGTTCAATTTGCTGAATATCTACTTCTGGCACCTTAGCAACCACCTCCAAACCCCGTGCCAGGGCCAAAATAGACGAAGAAGTGGCAGAAGCTGTGCTCGAGGCGGAAGTGGTTGGCGTTACAAAGGCCCCCTCGGTGGCGAATTTTTGGGTGATCACCCCATCAAAGGGCGCCCGAATAATCGTGTCTTGAAACTGTACCGCCGCAATTTGCCGCTGGGCCTGGGCTTGTTCGAGGGCCGCTGTTAGTTGAGTGAGCTGGGGTTCGGCGTTACGTTCGAGGCGATCTAGGGTTACTTTGGCCTCGACGGTGGCAGCGGTGAGGGCTTCGAGTTCGGGATTGGCGGTATTCCTGACCTGGGCTAACCGTTGCTGGGCTTCAAAAAAGCGAGCATTGGCGTTGTCAAATTCGTTGCGGACATCGTCATAGGTTTCCTGGGCGATCGCCCCACTATCGAGGAGGGTTTCAAAGCGTTGGACTTTATCCTGAGTACGTTGGAGATTAGCCTGGGCTGCCGCCAGTTGCGCGTTGGCTTGGTCGATATCCTTGGGGATGCGCTGTTCTGCCTGCTGGAGTTGGGCCTGGGTGCGAATGTAGCGGGCGCGGGCCTCTTCAATTTCCCCTTGAATGCGGGTTTCTGTGGCCCGAAGTTCGGCAATGCGTTGTTTGATTAGTGACTCGGTACGAATCCCCTCGGCGTATAGCTCACTATTATCCATAATCGCCAGTTCTTGACCTTCGGTGACGACATCCCCCTGTTCGACCAGCAGTTGGGCTAAACGGCCGGGAGTTTTGGGGCTGATGTTGACACTTTGGATCGGTTCGACAATGCCGTTGGCCTCAATGCGCACCGCTAAATTTTCCACCTCAACCGGAACGGTGAGGGCCGCGAGTTGTTCTTCACTCACCCCTTCCTGGCGATCGCCAAACATTCGCGCCACCGGCAGACCAATGAGTAGCACCCCACCAGCTAAGGCAACCAAAGACAAAACAACTTTTTTGGGGGTGACAAGGGCACCAATCATAGGAATTTTTGCGGGGGGTTGAGTAAACAGGACTAATCCGTAGTCTACTGTAATCCCTAAAAATTGAAATAGTCCCTAGTAGGGAATCTTTTTACAATGGTTTTACGTCAATTGCGGGGGAAAGTCGCTAGACTTGGTTTTAAGTATCGTTGTTTCGTGAAGAGTTGAACCGTGCCTAAACATCGTTGGTTAGTTGCCCTTGGAGCCTGTGTTAGTGTGTTGTGGATCGGAAGTCCTGTGCGATCGCAGGCGGTACTTCCCCTAAGGCGGGATTTTGACCAGGCCCAGATGGAACAACAGGGGCTCATGCTTATTGAAGATGCCATTCAGCTTTCCCGTTTCCAACAGTATGAATGGGCGATTCCCCGGGCAAAACTCGCCACCCAACTGGTACCGGAACGTTTTGAAGCCTGGTATATCCTTGGCACTCTTTTAGTACAAGAGCAGGAACTTGATGCCGGAATTCAAGCCCTCACCACCGCAAAACGACTCAACCCCCGCGAAAGTGGCGTCCATAGTATTTTAGGCTCGGCCTATTTCCAGCAGGGAGACTACGAAGGGGCGCTCCGGTCTCTGAAAATGGCCACTCAGCTTGGCGATAATTCCATTGAAACCCTTTTTGATCTTGGCAATACCCAATACAAGCTCAAGCAATACGACGCGGCGATCGCCACCTACAACCAAGCCGTTGCCCTCGATGCGACCTTTTGGCCAGGCATTAATAATATTGGCTTAATCCAGTACGAACAGGGCAAAGTTGATGCTGCCATTGACAGTTGGCAAAAGGCGATCGCCCTCGACCCCACCGCCGCAGAACCCCAACTCGCCGTTGCCGTGGCTACCTACACCAAAGGCGATCGCGCGAAGGGCTTAGAACTGACCCGCAGTGCCCTGGATCTCGATGGTCGCTATGGCGAAATTGATTTCCTCGTGGAAAACCTCTGGGGCAAAAAATTGATCCAGGCCACTCAAGCTGTTTTTGATACGCCAACCGTCCAAGCTTTCTTCACAGAACTCGACCGCCGGGCATTTCAACCGGAGATGGAACCCTAGGGACAAGGGTGCGATACCATAAGCATCACTTGCTTCTCTGTTGATGGGAAAACATTGCCGTGGCCCAGGTTCTACTCAACGATATTCACAAATCCTTTGCGGATCGCTCCACCGGAAAAATGACCGCCGTCTTGCGGGGGATTAATCTCCAGATCCAAGCCGGTGAATTTATGGTACTGGTGGGAGCCTCTGGGTGCGGCAAAAGCACGTTACTGCGCCTCATTGCTGGCCTCGAAACGGTGACAACAGGGCAAATTGCCATTGGAGATCGCCCGGTTAATGATCTCCCGTCTAAACAGCGTGACATTGCCATGGTGTTCCAAAATTACGCCCTGTATCCCCACCTGAATGTCTATGACAACATTGCTTTTGGGTTGCGGCGGATGCCTACAGCAGAAACCAAAAGCCATTGGCTGCAAAATACCTGGCGGGGCGTCACCAGACCACTCCCGAAATCCCTGCGTTATCAACCGACTGCCGAATTACAAATTCGTCAAAAGGTACAGCAGGTCGCCCAACTGCTGCAAATTGATCATCTTCTGACGCGGCTCCCGAAACAATTGTCCGGCGGCCAAAAACAACGGGTCGCTCTGGGGCGGGCGATCGCCCGTAATCCCCAGGTTTTTCTCATGGACGAACCCCTCTCTAATTTGGATGCAGCCCTCCGCAGTGAAACCCGTGCCCAGATCGTCCAACTCCAACGTCAACTGGGGATCACAACGATTTACGTTACCCACGATCAAACGGAAGCAATGACCATGGGCGATCGCATTGCAGTGATGCACCAAGGGGAAATTCTCCAGGTGGCCCCGCCCCTTGAGGTCTACAATCGCCCGGTGAATCGCTTTGTGGCGGAATTTATTGGCTCTCCACCGATGAACTTTCTGCCCGTGCAGGTGACCACTGAAGGGGTCATTGAACATCCCCAATTTCGCTTTCCTATCCCAGAAGCTTGGCGGCCCTTACTTCAGCCCTACCAGGGGCGATCGCTCCTCCTCGGCATCCGGCCCGAACACCTCAGCCTCAGCACCGCCGCCCCCCAAAACCTTGAAGTGGCCATCGATCTTGTCGAAGCCCTTGGCAATGAAACCTTTCTCTCGGCCCACCCCGTTGACTTGCCGCTGTTGAATCTCAAGGTGCGCATTCCCCCCAAGGCTAAGGTTCTGCCCCAGGAAAAAGTTTGGTTGGCCTTTGATCTAGAACAACTGCACTTTTTTGATCCAGAGACGGAATTTAGCCTCGGCCAACCCCACCCCAAGGGTGAAGCGGAACAACTGATCCGTTAAACTTTGGGATGTTGAGTCGTGTGGCGATCGCCCCAGCACTGTATGAATGAACTGCTGACCAAAATTCAACACACCACGCGCCATGCCAAACAGGTGGGGGCGCTTCACTCCCTAACCACGGCCCAGGAAGTGATTGTTGACCATGGAATTCCTTTTGTGGTGCGCATTTTAGAGCAACTCGACCGCAAGGAAAATTACCAAGCGAAGCAAGAAAAAGCGAAAGTTAATCCTTTTTTGCCCTACGAACAGGATTTATTTGTTTGTGATCTGACGCCCCACCATGTCTGTCTGCTGAATAAATTTAACGTCGTTGATCACCACATTTTGATCATCACCCGGGAGTTTCAGCCCCAGGAAACCTGGTTAATGGAGGCGGATTTTACTGCCCTGGCCCATTGTCTCCAACGTCTCGATGGGCTGGCTTTTTATAATGCCGGGGCGATCGCCGGGGCAAGTCAACCCCACAAACACCTGCAATTGATCCCCTTCCAGAGCAATGGGGAGACCTTTGCGGTACCCATCGACCAGGTGCTGTCCCACCTCAAGGAAGATATGCAGCCCCAGCAGATTTCCCTTTTTCCTTTCGTGCATGGCATTGTGCCGCTGCCCCAGGATTATGACGGCAAAATTTTGTTCGATTGCTATCTTGCTCTGCTGCGTTTTCTCCGCTTCATTGACGGGCCGCTCAACCCCGGTTGGCAAACCCAAGCTTACAATCTCCTCGTTACCCGCCGTTGGATGTTGCTGGTACAACGGGCCCAGGATCAGTATGAAAAAATTCCGGTGAATTCCCTGGGTTTTGCAGGGGCTTTATTGGTACGTAATCAAGTGCAGTTGAGTTTGCTAAAAAAATTAACCCCCCTGCAATTATTAGCCTCGGTGGCTGCACGGGGGGATTTATCCCAAAGGGCGATCGCCCAATTTGAGTAAACAAAAAACTTGGCTACGTGGGCTGTACCAAATCATCCAGGGACGCCGTGGGCTGGTTATACATGGCCTGGAGTACAAGGGCCGGATCGACATAATTCCCAGAATATTTCAAGCCCCAGTGGAGGTGGGGACCAGTGGTGCGTCCGGTCATGCCAACGCGACCAATACGGGTGCCCGCGCTCACTTCCTGACCAAGCCAAAGCTGAATGCCACCGTTGCGATCCATGAGGAAAGTCCCTTGACCAGATGAAGAAACATAGCCACTGAGGTGACAGTAGATGTGTTCCCAATCACCGGATTTGATTTGGATCATTGTGCCGCAGGCGGTGTTATCTGAGAGGCCCACAACCTTACCACTCCACCAGTTACGAATGTAGCTACCGAGGGGGGCAGCAATGTCTAAGCCCTGGTGAAATTGGCGTTGGCCACTGGTGGGCGAAATGCGATAGCCAAACCCGGAGGTGTAGCTTTGGAAATTTTCGACGGGAAAAGAAGCCTGACGCCAACTGTTGTTGACACTAATGCGGGTTTGGGCCTGGGCGATCGCCAGGGGCGTTGATTGGGGCTGAGGTAGGAGATTAAACCCCAACACAAGGGCTAAGGTCACAGCCCCCAGCAGGATTGGTTTAATCCAGCGGCGAGCGCGACGAAGATAAAACTGTAGGTTAAGCATTTACATCAAAGCCTAAAATCCATGGTAAGGGGATGTCCCAGACAAAAAAGATCATGTTGACAAACCATTGTAAGTCTAGTCTTTAGTCTGCGCACTTTTGTTTCACAGATTTTTGACTCGCACCACTGTTGGCACGACATTTTTTAAGATTGTTTTTCTGGCTGGGAACCCACCAAATTCGGTTCTACCGTCGGGAAAAGGGCCGATTCTGTTCCCGAAATCGCCGCATGATGTTCATAAAGTTCCACAGGGGGCGTTGTGTGATCTTCCAGATCAGCCTGGGGATCGCCTGCCGGGAGCCATTTCAAGAAGACCAGGGGTAATAGGGTCGTCAGGTTCGTGATGGTCACCAAAAGCCAAAGCCGGTCAAAATTGGTCTCTGTCACCCCGAGCCATTGGGTTAAGAGGGCACCCAACTCATGGGAGAGCAAACCTGCCAGGTTCCAACTCGACATCAACAGGGCAAACATGGTCGCCTCGACACCGGGCGGACAAAGGCGCGCCGATAGCACCAGAATGGGCATCAAGGCAATCTCGCCGGTGACGGTCAAAATCAAGTTGTCCCCCAAGCTAAACCAGCGATCGTCAATACCTAGGGCACGGTTGGCGTGGGTCACGAGAATGAGGGTAGTAAAACCAAGCACGGCGGAAATGACAGTACTCCAACCTAACATTTTCCGGAACGAAACTTGCTTGAGATACTTTTGGTAGATGGCGATGCCCGCCAGGGCCGCAAAGCTAGTGACTAAGCGCACCCGCCCTAAAAATTCGGGGTTAAAGTCTAGCTCGTTGGTGACAAAAAAGAAAAAGGCAGAGTCTGCGCTGGGGGTTGCTTGCCAGAGGAAAACAAAAGCCGTGGGCAACAGAATTTTTTTCTGCCGCACTGCTCCCCAAAGGGTTTTCATCTGGTTGCCAATATTATCTGTAGTGGCTTTGAGGGATATGGCTTCACGGGGTTGCTCAATAATTAACAAGGCGATCGCCGATACCAACAGTGGGAAGATGGCCGTAATCCCAAACACAACCCGGGTACTAAATTGCTCTAGTAACCAACCGCTCAGATAGGCCGTTGTCAAACTCCCTACCGCCGCCACAGCCCAGGTTAAGGATTGGAGCGATCCCACCTTATCTAAAGATTCAGCCCGGGCACGTTCGACAACTACCGAATCGACAATCACATCACTAATCGCCACAGAGATAGAACTCAAGACAATCATCGTCGCAGCCAACCAAGGCGCTTGAACAATGGTCGCCATTGCCGCCCAAGCGCCACAACCGAGCAAGCCCGCCAAAATGAGGTAGGAGCGACGTCGATAACCAAAGATCGGAAAGCCATCCGACAAAAAGCCGAAGAGGGGCTTTACGACCCAGGGAAACGCTGCGAGTCCCGTGAGGGCAGCCACTTCTGCTGGGGTCAGGCCGAGGTCATCTTTGAGGAAAAAGCTCACCGCAAGCCGCGAGAGATTGAGAATCCCCTGGACGAAATATACCGTCAGCAGGGCAAATAACTCTGGGGTGACAGCATGGCCGAAGAGGGTTGGTTTTTTGAGATTGTCGAGAAAGGTCATCAAGGGAACGCTTATGATGAAGTTTTGTAAAGTCTTTTCTCAGTATAGACAACCTTTTCTGAAATCTGTTTAGCGTAAACCGCACCCTAAGCGATTAAATTCGGCTTTGGTTTCTTCCGATAGGGGGTGTGTGGTCAAGGTTTTCAGCAGGGCAAAGGGGACGGTAATGTGGTCTGCCCCAGAGACCATAGCGTAGGTAATTTCAGCAGCGGATTTGAGGCTCGCGGCCAGGATCGTGGTGTCACTCCCTTGTAACAGGGCTTTCATAGAGCGGAGGAGGGCACCACCATCACCCTGGAGGTTCGTGGCACGGTTCACATAGGCGATCGCATATTTGGCGCCACCTTCTGCCGCAATTAACGCCTGGGTCGGTTGATAGATGGCGGTGACAGAGCAGCTAATTTCTGGGGCGAGTCTGGGCAAAGCTTGAAAGCCGTTGAGGGTAGCGGGAATTTTGAGCACAAGTTTATCGCCAATGATTTCCCGCGCCCGGTGGGCCTCGCGGATCATGCCCTCACAGTCTTCACTGACTAACTGATAATACAGTTCTCCGGGGGTGATGGCTGCCAGGGTTTTTAGGGTCACTTCCGGGGGCGCATCACTTTTGGCCAGGAGGGTGGGATTGGTCGTAATGCCTTTAACCCAACCCCAGGCCATGGCCTCGGTGGCTTCGGTGGCGATCGCCGAATCTAAATAAATCATGGTTCCCTTTTGGCGCAGTGGTTTGGTATGCCTTGAGCCTAGCCAATACTGGCGAGGGTATCAATATTGGCCGTGGTCATATCCTTGCAGGTGCGTTTAATCAAGCCCGTCAACACTTTACCGGGGCCAATTTCTACAGCCTCTGAGACTTCTAGGGCGCTCAACTGCTGCATGATTTCGAGCCAACGGACAGAACCCGTCATCTGGGCTTTGAGGCGCTCTTTGAGGGCGGCTGCTTGAGTTTCCGGTTGGGGGTCGACGTTAGACAGGACGGGCACCTGGGCCTCGGCAAAGGCAACGGCATCAAGAATCGCTTCGAACTGAGCGGCGGCTTCGGCCATAAACGGAGAATGGAACGCGCCGGAAACATTCAGGGCGATCGCCCGTTTGGTTTTGACGCCATTCATAATCGCATCAACGGCTTCTGGGGTACCAGAGATGACCACCTGCTGTTCGCTGTTGTCGTTGGCGAGGGTAACTCCTTCGGTCGCCGCAATTTTTTCCATTAACTCGGTGCGGTCAAATTTCATCAGGGCCGCCATTTTCCCCCCAGAAGCTTGATCCATCAGTTGGGCGCGCTTTTGGACTAATTGCAAACCAGCGGCGAAATCATAGACTCCAGCCGCATAGAGGGCGGAATATTCACCAAGGCTATGGCCCGCCACAAAGTCCACTTGAGGCACCTTTTCCCGGTAGCGATCGCAGAGGATTGCTTCCAGCACATAGAGACAGGGTTGGGTGTAAAGGGTGCGGGAGAGGGTCGCTTCATCCCCCTGGCATTTTTCCAAAATCGACCAACCGAGGATTGCCTCCGCCTCGGCAAATCTTGCTTTAGCGACGGGGTGTTCGGCGAGATCGACGCCCATGCCCACCGTTTGAGATCCTTGGCCCGGAAAGACCCACGCAATTTTACCCATTACACACGCTCGTTATTGTTGCTACAAAAATTTTTCAGACTTGATTATAGGGGATGGCGATCGCCCCTCATTTTTTCCGAAGCTTACAAGGCCCCGGCTGCCGTCTGATCAATCACCCCAAAGCCGAGGTGTGACGTAATATTTAACGCCTGGAGCACAGGTTCACTGTCTGTCCCCTGGAGGTAGTCGATCACTGTCACTGCGCAGTTACCCTGTTTCACCGCCCAAATATCCTGGGGTTGTAGCCCCATCAAGCGACAGAGAATCACCTTATTAATGGCATCATGGGCGACAACTAACCCCACTTGATTTGGGGTTTGGCTATACTGCGCCACAATCTCATCCCAGGCTTCGTTAGCCCGGTCCCACACCTGTTGGAGATTTTCCCCCTCTGGCATCTGGACGGTTTCTGGCTTAGTTTTCCACTGGGCCAGCATTCCGGGGAAACCGGCTTCAATGTCCGCCTCTAGCTTGCCTTCCCAGAGACCATGGCCGATTTCCTCTAATTTAGGATGGGTGCCCAACACTACTCCAGGATGGGCTTGCAGAATAATTTCAGCGGTTTCCTTGGGCCGGCTCATGGGGCTCGTCATGCCAAAGTGCAGGGTTACATCCTTGAGAAACTCACGGGCCTTGGCGGCTTGGGCTTGACCATTCTCATTCAACGGAATATCCATCGTCCCTTGGAAACGCCCTTCTTTATTCCAGTTAGTTTCCCCGTGGCGCACCAACAGTAAACGGAGGCCTTTGTGGCCAGGACGATAGGTGGGGAGGGGTAGGCCAAGGTGGGCCGTTTGGTTAATTGATTCGAATTGAACAATGTCTCCTAATTGGCCGACAAAGTTCAGCACATTGATGCAGCAGTTGGATTGCTGAATACTCTGGTATTTACTAGGGGGGATGCCCGCCGCACTCATCAATAAACAGCGGTTGATGCCATTGTGGGCGACGATTAAGATAGTTTCCCCTTGGTGTTTTGCGAGGATTTCCTGCCAAAATTGTCGGGCTTGGTCGTAGAGATCTTTGACGGGGGAATGCTCGCTCCCATCGGCGTGGGTCATCACAAATTCAGCGGGATTTTCGTGCCAGAGGCGATAGGCTTCTGGATATTGTTCTTTGACGTCACTTTTGAGGAGTTTTTCCCACTGGGGTAAATTGATCTCTAAAAGGCCCTCACTGGTGATAGGGGCGGGGGCGTTGTCGAGGTGCTGGTGAATGATTTCGGCGGTTTTCTGGGCCCGTTGGAGAGGGCTGCAGTAGATTGCGGCAAAGTTAATGCCCTGGAGGGTTTGGCCTACGGTGGCGGCGTCGGTACAACCTTTATCGGTGAGTACTGATTCATCACAACGGCCCTGGATCATTTTGAGGGCGTTATAGCTACTTTGTCCGTGACGCACGATTATGACGCGGGTTGCCACCTTGGTTTCCTCCATTATTTGGGTGTGGTGTTGCAGGGGGGATTTTTGCCTACACCATAGTATCTGGTTCGGGGTCAAGGGAAAAGGTAAAGTTCAGGCTATGATTTTGGGGCATTAATACAGGAAAATTTTTGGTAATGGGACGGGTAGTGGATGTGGCGATCGCCCTCGGTAGTAACCTGGGCAACTCCTTAGAAATCTTAGAAAATGCCATTAAACACTTAAGCGAACATCCGGCGATCGCCCTAACGGCTCGGTCAGCTTGGTATCGTACCGCCCCGGTCGGTCCCCCCCAACCGGACTATATCAATGGCTGTGTGACGGGTCAGGTTGAACATCTCAGTCCTGAAGCCCTCCTTGAAATCCTGTTGAAAGTAGAGCAAATGTTTGGGCGGGAGCGGCGGGAACGTTGGGGAGCACGGACGTTGGATTTGGATTTGCTTTTGTATGGCCAGGACATGATTCATCTGCCCCATTTGCAGGTGCCCCACCCCCGGATGCAGGAACGGGCTTTTGTATTGGTGCCCCTAGCAGAAATTGCCCCCCATTGGCGTGATCCCCGCACCCAGCAGACCATTCAAACCCTTAAGGAACGGCTTCCTCTCACTGGCATTCAAAAAATTTAGTCAGGCTAACCTCCCTGAGACGATTGTTGATTGTAAACATCTCCCCCCAGAAACAGCAGCGGCAGTGGTAATTCTGACTATGATGGAAAATATCGAACGAACGGCAATATTTGGTGGAGTTTTCCCATGGTGCGTATTTTCTCTGGGCTGTTGGGTGGTGTGAGTCTAGCCTTGGCTTTGGGAGGAACGCTAACGCCGGCGATCGCCCAAGCTCGCCCCTGTGGTGCCCCTCCCTGTCTCTTCGCCCAAAGCGCTGGCATGACCGCCGATTCAGTGGATGAACTGGTATTCCAAGGCACAGAATATTATGACCAAGGGCAATACGACCTGGCCCTCGCCGCCTACGATGCCGCTTTAATTTTGAATGCGAACGATGCGGAACTTTGGATCTGGCGGGGCATTATCCTGGGGGCTTTAGGACAGCATGAAGAGGAATTAGCCAGCTATGATCAGGCGATCGCCCTTGACCCCGAGCAAAACTTGGTGTGGTACAACCGTGGCGTTGTATTGGGGGTTTTAGAACAGCACGAAGAAGAACTAGCCAGCTATGACCGCGCCCTGGAACTAGATCCTAGAGATGTGGATGCTTGGTATAACCGGGGCATTGCCCTGGGCTTTCTGGAACGCTACGAAGAAGAATTAGCCAGCTACGACCAAGTGTTAGAGTTAGACCCTGAAGATGTGAATGCTTGGTTTAATAAAGGCTATGTCCTGGCTGATTTGGATCGTCACGAAGAGGCGATCGCCGCCTATGCAGCCCTTCTCGCACTAGACCCCAACGACGCCGAAGCCTGGAATAACCATGGCATTTCCTTAGAAGCACTGGGGCGCTATGCTGAGGCGATCGCCAGCTATGACCAAGCCCTCGCCATTGATCCAGACTACGAAGACGCTTTGATCAACCGAGAAATTGCCCAAGCTGCCCTAGAGCAACTTTAAGTAAATCAGCTTTTATTAAAAAAATACCCATCATTTCAGCTGGGTATTTCTTCAGGTTATGAAGTTGATTAGCTTTCTATTGGTGGCAAGTGCAGCCCCCATGGCCACAGCCTTCACTCCCTGCTGGATGACCATCAGCACAGGCCTGGCTGCAATAGCTCTTACCTTCTTTTTGAATGGCGCTATTGAGATCTACAATACAAAGACAAGATTCACAGGCACACTTCATTTGAGTCACAGTTACCATGGTTTAAACCTCCAAGGTATTTTCTTAAATAGCTGAACGATTGTTCACATTTTTAGATTAACACATGAACAAGTATTCAGGTATTGTTTGGCTTAACGAACCATGACAGACCACAATGACAAGATCTTAAACCCGGCCAAAGCCCAGCGGATGGCCGAATTTTTTGGTGTTTTGGGGGATGCCAATCGCTGGCGTATTCTGTCAGCCCTGGCCACCGGAGAAATGCGGGTGGGAGAACTCGCCGCTGCCGTTGAAATGAGTGAATCTGCCGTCTCCCACCAACTGAGAACCCTACGCACGGCGCGTTTAGTGAGCTATCGCAAGGAAGGACGGAATGTGATTTATCGCCTCAAGGATCACCACATTCTCAATCTTTATCGCGATGCCTCGGAGCACCTAGACGAACCAGAGGATGGGCATACCCACTAATCAACGCGGCTTCCGGTTGCTTGGCGGATATAGGCTTGGTCGGCTTCGTAAAGTTTGCCCATGGCTGGGTTTTGGGGAGGGAGACCCAGAATTGCAAGATCCGCTTCGACCATAATCCCGACGAGGGTCGGAAAATCGATGCTTGGCTCCCAGTTCAGCTGTTTTTTAGCTTTCGTCGGATCGCCAATGAGTAAATCCACCTCGGCAGGGCGGAGATAGCGGCGGTCAAAGGCCACATAATCTTCCCAGTTCAGATTGACATAAGCGAAGGCGGTTTCTAAAAATTGGCGGACTGAATAGGTCTCCCCCGTGGCGATGACATAATCGTCGGGTTTGTCCTGCTGCAACATTAACCACATTGCCCGGACATAGTCTTTGGCATAACCCCAGTCCCGTTTGGAGTCGAGGTTGCCGAGGTAAAGTTTGTCCTGCTGTCCGGCGATAATTCTGGCGATCGCCCTGGTGATTTTTCGGGTAACGAAGGTTTCCCCCCGGCGCGGCCCTTCATGGTTAAACAAAATGCCATTGCAAGCGAATAGATCGTAGGATTCGCGGTAGTTCACCGTTTGCCAATAGCCATAGACCTTGGCACAGGCATAGGGACTACGGGGATAGAAGGGGGTTGTTTCCTTTTGGGGCACCTCTTGCACGAGGCCAAACATTTCCGAGGAGCCGGCCTGGTAGAAGCGCACCTCATTACCCGTCCGCTCCTGGTAGTCTCGAATCGCTTCCAGAATGCGCAGCGTCCCCATCGCCACGGTGTCTACGGTATATTCCGGCGAATCAAAGCTCACCCGCACATGGGATTGGGCGCCCAGATTGTAAACTTCATGGGGTTGGATTTTTTCAATTAATTTTCCCAGGGATGTGCCATCGGTGAGATCCCCATAGTGCAAAAAAAACCGAGCAGCGGGGGTATGGGGATCGACATAGAGATGATCAATGCGGTCGGTGTTAAAGGTAGAAGCACGGCGAATAATGCCATGGACTTCATAACCTTTTTCGAGGAGTAGCTCCGCCAAATAGGAACCATCTTGTCCAGTGATCCCCGTTACCAATGCCTTTCGATTACCCATGAAGCTCGTGTTTTCTCAACATATCAGTTAACAAGAGCAATTTTAGAACAGGATTCATCGGTATGAACCTTGAGGCGCTTTTACATGGTGCCCTTAAAAAGACCCTGGGGCCGCACCAACAGCAAGACCACCATAATGAACAGCGCGACCCCCAGCTTGTAGTCTGGGCCAAGCCAGGACACACTGAGTTCCTGGGCGATGCCAATCACAAAAGCACCGGCGATCGCCCCGTAGGGATTGCCAATGCCCCCCAAGATCACCGAAGCAAACATCGGCAAAATCAAAAACCAGCCCATATTTGGTCGTACCGTGGTGATTAGCCCGTACATACTGCCGGCGATCGCCGTTAAAGTCCCTGTAATAATCCAAGTCCAGAGCACCACCCGTTCCACATCAATTCCAGACACCCGTGCCAGGTCAATATTGTCTGCCACCGCCCGCATGGCCTTGCCAATCTTGCTGTTTTGCAGGATGAAATGCAGCCCTAAAATTACCAAGACCGTTAGCACCATCACCACGACCCGATAGTAGGCAATGCGTAAATCTGGCACCGTTTCCGGGAGTCCCACAAGGTCGGTTAAGTTAATGGCCCGCACTACCGGGAGATCGTATTGTTGATTGCCACTGCCCCAAATAAACAGCACAGCACTACGGATAAATAGTGCCAAACCAATGGAGATAATGATCAAGGTTGTCGGTGTCGCCCGCTTATCCCGCATCGGCTGCCAGAGCAATTTTTCTGCCACGAGCATCCCGCCAATGGTGCCAAACGCCCCTACCACCATCGAGAGCCAAATATTTAACCCCAGGGAATTACTTAACCAGGTAATGTAGGCGCCTAATGTCATGTAATCCCCATGGGCAAAGTTAGATAAGCGCAGAATCCCGTAGGTCAGGGTCAGTCCCACGGCAGCAAGGGCCAGGATACTCCCGACCGACAAACCATTAAGAACGAGTTGAAGGGTGTCCATGGTGAGGGTGAAGCTAAGGGCTAAGGGAATAAAAAATGAATTAATCTTACCAAGCCTACCTTGGCAGGGGAAAACTGGGAACGCAGAGGGGAATGCTACAATTTGAAGCCATAAAATCTTCCCTATTTAAACCCATAAAATTCCTCCTCCGGTGCTATGCAAGAGTTTTTTGAGAATGTCCTCCGCTATCCCCGTTACATGATCAGTTTGATCCTAGGGATTTTCATCAGCGTGTTTGAATGGCTGAAACCATTATTTTTTAAAAATAAAGCGACTGCCACCGCAACAGTTGGGCTTTTAGTCGGTCTATTTGCGTTTCTCTACTTCACCCTGCGGGCAATGCTTGGTTTAAGTGTTGTTTAGCTTTTTTGTAAGCTGGACGGAAAAATTTAAGATCAGACGTAGGGTAGTCAAAAACGATCCTATGAGTTCGATCTGGGCAAAAAACGGTGAATAATCCTTCTTTCCAGACCTTTGCGGCATTACAACAGCAACTGCGCCAACGTTGGCAAGATTCTGCTGATTTTGAGGCGGACGATCAGGACATTTTAGTGGTGCCTTCTTTTAGTGTGGATCAGCGGGTCGGCCAAAAGGTGCCTGGATTTTTGCACTATGAAGAGCGGTTACTGTTCTCGCTGATTCGCCTACGCAATCCCCACACGCGCCTGATTTACGTCACCGCCCAACCCCTGGCTCCCTTAATTATTGATTATTATCTCCAGCTTCTATCGGGGATTCCGTTTTCCCATGCCCGCGATCGCCTGTTGCTGGTGACCACCTATGACAACTCCTACAAACCTTTAACCCAAAAGATTTTGGAGCGGCCCCGCCTGGTGGAAAGAATTCGCCGCGCCCTGCGTCCGAACCAGTCCTACATGGTGTGTTACAACTCGACGCCCCTAGAACAGGAACTGTCGGAAAAACTACAGATTCCCCTCTTTGCCGCCAGCCCCAGCCTGAACTATTGGGGTTCAAAAAGTGGCAGTCGCGAGATCTTCCAAACTGCGGGTGTTCCGTTTCCCGATGGCAGTGCTTTAGTGAAAACGGTGCCGGAATTGATCCAGGTCACGGCGCAACTGTGGGAGCGGCAACCCCACCTCAAACGGATCGTGATTAAGCTAAACGAGGGATTTTCGGGGGAAGGGAATGCGGTGTTGAACTTGCCTGCTCAGTCTCCAGGTGCCAGTTTTACGGAACGTTGTGAGCAGATTGCCGCTGCTTTGCCCAAACTCAGTTTCCAGGCCAGCGGCGAAACCTGGGATAATTTTGCCTCGCGCATTCCCGAATTAGGGGCGATCGCCGAAGCCTTTGTGGAAGGAGAAATAAAGCGATCGCCCAGTGTCCAGGGGTTAATCACACCCAGTGGCGAAGTACAAATTCTCTCGACCCATGACCAAATCCTAGGGGGAAAAGATGGCCAAATTTACTTGGGATGCCATTTCCCCGCCGCCAGCGAATATCGCCTACAGTTACAGGAATTGGGCCTAAAAGTCGGTAAAATCCTCGCCGAAAAAGGGGCGATGGAACGCTATGGCGTCGATTTCATCGCCACCGAAAACCCCGATCACAGTTGGGATCTCCAGGCCATTGAAATCAACCTCCGCAAAGGGGGCACCACCCATCCGTTGATGACATTGCAACTGTTAACCAACGGTTTCTATGACTGCGCCACGGGGTCATTTTTTACGCCCCAACACCAGAAAAAATACTACATTGCCTCCGACAATCTCCAGAAACCCCAATACCAAGGCCTCCTGCCCAGTGATTTGATGGATATCATCGCCGCCCATGGCCTCCATTTCGATAGCAGCACCAAAACAGGGAGCGTGTTTCACTTGATGGGCACCCTTTCAGAATTTGGTAAATTAGGGCTGACCAGCATTGGGAATTCTCCTGAAGAAGCCGCCCAAATTTATCAACAGGTCGAGCAAGCTTTGGATTTAGAGACGGCCAGCCAGCGTCCTGCAACGGTGACGCTTCCCTTGACGTGGTAGGTCTTTTCTAAGGAACGGAACCTCAATCTATATTCGTGGGAAATATTCCACAGCACCATCTTTGAGAAAGGCTGAGGGCTTTAATACTTGCGCTCTTTGGGTTCAAAACGGTTGATGACGACGGGCATATACTCAATCGTCACGCCTGTGTCGTTGCAAAAACTCAGGGTGTGGGCTAGATAGGTTTGATCATCTCTGGTGGGGAAATCTTCCCTGGAGTGGGCACCCCGACTTTCTTTGCGGTGGTAAGCAGAAGTGAGAATAGCCTCCCCAACTTTTAAAATGCTTTGCAACTCTAGGGCTTCAATGAGTTCCGTATTCCAATGGATATCTTTATCATCCAGAAAGAGATGGTTGTATTGATCCTTAAGATGCTGGATCTGTTCTAGCCCTGCTGCCATAATCGCTTCGGTTCTAAAGACACCGCAATGGTCGCTCATGGTGTCTTGAAACTGCTGCCTGAGATCGTAGATACGCAGATCGCCAGATTGATTGAGGAGTTGACCAATGCGATTTTTGGCTTCGTCTAGATATTGTTGTTCGTTGATCTCTGGAAAAGGGCGATCGCCAAGATAATCGGCAATCTTGCCGCCGACCCGTTGGCCATAAACCACACACTCTAAGAGGGAATTACTGCCGAGCCGGTTTGCTCCATGGACTGAGACACAGGCACATTCCCCCGCCGCAAAAAAGCCTTCGGTGAGTTCCGTACCATTACGCCGCACCCGACCATCGGTATTAACGGGGATGCCGCCCATGGAATAGTGGGCTGTGGGACGCACAGGCATCGGTTCATTAATAGCATCAACCCCTACTAAGCGGTGGGCTTCTTCCCAGCAAAAGGGGACACGCTCCATAATTTTTTCTTTGCCCATGTGGGTCAGATCGAGATGAACAAAATTTCCCCCGGCACTGCCATCGGGATGAATACCCCGTCCAGCCCGAATTTCTAGGGTGATCGCCCGGGAGGTAATATCCCTGGGGGCCAATTCCATCTGCTTCGGTGCGTACTTTTCCATAAAGCGATCGCCATCGCTATTTCTTAGGTAAGCCCCTTCTCCCCGCACTGCCTCCGAAATTAAAACACCAACGGGAAAAAGCCCGGTCGGATGGAACTGCACAAATTCCATATCTTCCAGGGGAAGGCCCACTGCCGCCGTCATCGCCAGACCATCTCCGGTGGAAGCAAAATCATTGGAAGTGGTATTAAACACCCGGCCATAGCCCCCCGTTGCAAACATTACCGCCTTCGCTTGGACAATTTCTAAATGTCCGGTTTCGATGTGATACATGACAATGCCCTTCGCCTGATTCTCCTCAAAGATCAGATTCATCACGTACCATTCGTCATAGATTTTGACCCCGTTGCGCCGCAAATTATTCACCAGTTCGTGCAAAATAGCGTGGCCCGTTTTATCAGCAGCGTAGCAAGTCCGTTTATGGGAGTGGCCCCCAAAGGCGCGCTGGGCAATGCGACCATCCTCTAGGCGAGAAAACAAAACCCCTAAATGTTCCAACTCGATAATCACGTCCGGGGCTTCTTTCGCTAAGATTTCGACGGCATCTTGATCAGCGAGGTAATCGGAGCCTTTGACCGTATCAAAGGCGTGGGCTTCCCAGTTGTCTTCTGGGTCAACATTTTTTAAGCTGGCGGCAATCCCCCCCTGGGCGGCAACGGAATGAGAGCGGATCGGATGGGTTTTTGCGACGAGTCCCACATCAAAGTTGGGATTCTTTTTTTTAATCTCAAGGGCAGCGCGGCAGCCGGCTAAACCACCACCAACAATAATGACGTCGTGTTGCAACATATCCACAAAGCTCAGGGGGTATTCTTTCTATTGTGGGTCAGCGGTCAGAAAGAAAGGCGATCGCCCTTACGGTTTTTTACATCTTTTTCGCTTGGGCAAGACTTTCCAAAGGGAAAATTAGAGCGTTACGATAAAGGAGTGAAGCACCATTCTTTTCCTGCCCAATCCCTCGCTGCTGGCCACTGGTTTAAACTCATCTGTGGCGCTAGTTTCCAGCATCTCCCCGCCATCCGTGATTTGACCCTTGTTTACAGCTTAGTGGGCGCCGATTGTATTGATGTGGCAGCGGATCCGGCGGTGGTAACCATGGCCCAAGAAGCTTTAATCCAAGCCGAGGCGATCGCCCGCCGGAATCCAACAAAATTTCCCCAATGGCAGGGCAAACCCTGGTTGATGATTAGCCTCAACGATGCCGAGGATCCCCACTTCCGCAAAGCTTTTTTTGATGTAAACCGCTGTCCGACAGATTGCCCGCGACCCTGTGAAATGGTTTGTCCAGCGTTAGCGATTAATCATACGGGCGTGATTGGCGATCGCTGTTATGGCTGTGGTCGCTGTCTGCCCATTTGTCCCCTGGGCCTGATTGAAGCAAAAAATTACATTTCCAGCCCTCAAAGTGCTGCCGAGATAATCACAACCATGGCGATCGATGCGGTGGAAATCCATACCCAAGTGGGCCATTTTGCTGATTTTCAACGGCTTTGGCAGACCCTCAAACCGGTTCATCATCATTTGAAGCTATTGGCGATCAGTTGCCAGGATCATCCTGACGTTTTGCCTTATTTGCGACAATTGCTCACCGAAATTCAACCCCTCGACTGCCTCCTCCTCTGGCAAACCGATGGACGGCCCATGAGTGGCGACATTGGCAAAGGAACGATCCATGCCAGCATTCAGTTTGCCCAAAAGGTGCTCCAGAGCGATTTACCGGGGTATGTGCAACTGGCGGGCGGCACGAATAATCACACCATTGAAAAGCTGCAACGGCTCGGCCTGCTGAATAACGGTCAAACGCCGTTTATTGCTGGAATTGCCTTTGGCGGTTATGCCCGAAAAATCCTCCAGCCAATTTTAGAAAATGGTGCTGAAATGAACCCGCAACCCCTCGAAAGCGATCCCGAACGGTTTTGGTCGGCGATCGCCCACGCCACCCAGTTGATAAATCCATTAAAATCTTCGTTAAACCCAAGCCTGAGTCTATGACCGCACCCCAATCCCCGACTTTTCCGGCCCACCGTCGCCTCGTAACGGACGATCTCGAAAAATTGCTGACGATTTTGCCCGATTCGATCCGCGATCGCCTCGCCGACCACCCCGATAAAAATGCCCTCATTGAAGTGGTGATGGATCTCGGTCGCATCCCCGAAGCTCGCTTTGAAAGTAGCACCGAAGACCTGGGCGATCGCCCCATTAGCCGCGAAGATTTGCAATATTCCGTGGAGCGGGTGGGGATGTTTAGTGGCGACAACCGGGCAGGCATTGAACGCACCCTGCACCGGATCAGTGCCATGCGCAACCGCCAGGGAGACATTGTCGGTTTAACCTGCCGCATCGGTCGCGCCGTGTTTGGCACGATTTTGATGATTCAGGAGCTAGTCGAAAGTGGTAAGTCTATTCTGCTCTTGGGACGGCCTGGGGTCGGTAAAACCACGGCACTGCGGGAAATTGCGCGGGTCTTGGCCGATGATTTTGGCAAACGGGTCGTGATTATTGATACCTCCAACGAAATTGCCGGGGACGGTGATATTCCCCATTCCGCCATTGGTCGCGCCCGCCGGATGCAGGTGGCCACCCCAGAATTGCAACATAAGGTGATGATCGAGGCGGTGGAAAACCATATGCCCGAAGTGATTATCATCGATGAAATTGGCACCGAACTCGAAGCCCAGGCCGCCAGAACGATCGCCGAACGGGGGGTACAACTCGTCGGGACGGCTCACGGGAATCGCATCGAAAACCTAATTAAAAACCCGACCCTCTCGGATCTCGTCGGCGGCATCCAGGCCGTAACCCTAGGGGATGAAGAGGCCCGCAAACGGCGATCGCAAAAAACCGTCCTCGAACGAAAAGCCCCCCCAACCTTTGATGTGGCCGTAGAAATGCTGGAGCGGCAACGGTGGGTGGTTCATAGTGATGTGTCGATCACCATTGATACCCTCTTGCGGGGCCACCAACCGCTGTTGGAAGTGCGCACCGTCGATGATCAGGGCAATGTGAAGATCACCGAGGAAATGGAGCACCCCGTCGAGATTCCCAACTGGAACCCCCAAACAAAAATGGCCCCTGAACCCAGCCGCCCAAGAGGGTTACGTGCCTCCGGGAAAATGGCCCCTCTCCCCTTCGGTAGCCAGAAAAAAAAATTAGTTTCCCCTAGAAGCAATCCCCTTGATCCCCTCATTGATCAATCCTGGATTGCCCGCGATCCGCAACAGCAGGAAAAAGTCCGGGTGCCTGGCCCCAACGGCGAAGATTATCCCGTGTATGTCTATCCCTACGGCGTGGGGCGATCGCAGCTAGAGCAGGTGATCGAAATTTTGCGGTTGCCCATCGAACTCACCAAAGACCTCGAAGGGGCTGATGCGGTTTTGGCCCTGCGATCGCAGTTAAAAAATCACTCTAAATTGCGTCAAATCGCCCAAACTTGCCATGTTCCAATCCATGCAGTGAAGTCCAATACGATTCCCCAAATTACGCGGGGTTTGCGGCGCATCTTAAATTTGGATGATCCCCAAAACCAAGAACCGACGGATTTACGGTTATTTGCCCAGAGCAACAGTGACGATGAAATCGATGCCCTCGAAGAAGCCCGTTTAGCGGTGGAGCAGATAGTCATTCCCCAGGGTCAACCGGTGGAACTGCTACCCCGTTCGGCCAAAATCCGCAAAATGCAGCACGAACTGATTGAGCACTATCGTTTGCAGTCTTCCAGCTTTGGGGAAGAACCCAACCGCCGCCTACGGATTTTTCCGGCTTAATTGACCTCTAACGTTGACGAGGTACTCCGACCAAAGGTTTCGGGATTGTATTGCAACGAAACCTCTGCCCCAGGGTAATCGAAACTGCCGGGGGTGATGGCGCGGACTAAATAGTGCAAGTTGTAAACGCCAGCGTTCAGGCGATCGCCATAGGCCACGACTTTATCTTTATAGATTTTTTGGTAGCTGAGTTGCCAGGCATCCTGTTGGGGTTGGTAATAGGTGGTGGCGGTTTGAAAATCAGTGTCAATCGCTTCAAAGCCGGCGGGCAGGGGATCACTAATCAACACATGATCCACGGGGTGATCAGTGATCACCTCTAAGCCAATGTCAAAGACTTGTCCGGCTTCGACGCTAAAGGGTTCTTTCAGGTCGTACAGTCCATATTGGCGGACGACTTCGGTTTGGTTGGCGGGACGAATGTAACGGGTGATCCGCAGTCCGTTTAGTTTGCCGGGTTGGCTGCCGGGAAGACGATAGTTAAATTCACTCAGGTAATGGAGTTTGTCGTCGCCGTCTTTTTGGATGATCAGTTGGCGATCGCCTTTGGGGAGATCCTGCATCGGCACATCAACGGTGGCACTGGGGTTTTCGTAGCCTTGGAAATTGAATTGACCCAGTTGCTTGCGGTCGAGTTTGACGGTGCTCGTAAAACTAGGTGGGGTGGCTTCGGTTTCGCTATAGGCGGTTAGTGCGGTGAGGGCTTGGGCGTTGTCATAACTATTGCGCCATGTGCCATCGCGCCGTTGATCGAGCAACCCTTGCAAGACTTGGCTGAGGGTGGCGGGGGTTTGCTCAATGTCCACAAAAAGCCGGAGGGCTTGGGACTGGGCGGTGGTGTTGGAGTGATACCAGAACCAGCGTTGGGGCAGGTTAATTTGGGCCGTGCGTCCGGTTTGGTAAATCAGTTCATTTACTTCAGCCGCAAGCGCTTGGGCTTGGCTCTGCCAGTCAGACAGTCGGGACAAGTGGCGGGCTAATTTAATTTTGCCGACGGTATCAAAGTCTGCGCGGGCATCATACAGAGTCGCCGCAAAATCGCCGCGCACATCCCCGAATTGATCGAGGGCTAAGAGGGTTTCGAGGCGGACTGTATTTTTACAAGTGGCAGTGCTGCATTCGCTAAATTGGGCGGGATTGGCAAGGGTTTGATCGAGGTATTGTTTGAGCTTATTCACCAAACTTTCATCAACGGATAATCCGGCTTGCTGGGCAAGGGCGATCGCCTCGGCGGCGTAGGGGGTGACGTAGGGATCGGGGGTGTCGTCTCCGGGGAAGGAGGCAAATCCACCGCTGGCGAGTTGTAATTGGGTGAGATGGGTGAGGGCTTGGCTCGCTTCGGCTTGGCTGTCAAAATTCTCGAAAGCTTGACCATACCGCTGTTTGAGGATTTCTAAATTCGCGGCGATGAGCAACTGGCTGGCGGTGGGTTCGAGGAACGGAAAATCATCGTCGTTAAAGGTATCGTGGGCAGGAGCCGTTAACTCTGGAATCAGGGTACTGGCAACGGTTACGGTTAAACCGCCTTGGTTGGGAACGACTTGCCGATCAATGTTCAGGGGAATCTTCACTTCAGCCTCAGTCAAAATCCCCGTGGCGATCGCCTGTTCTTGAACGCTTAACTGTTTGACTTCGAGGGGCATTTCAAAGGCATCGGCGATCCCATTTTTCTGGGTTGTGAATTTAAAGGTGGCGGTGCCAGCGGCGTTGGCGACCATCGGGAAACGGTACACCTCGGTATTATTGCCAATTTCGGCGGTTTGACTTTGCCGTTGTTTATTGCCTTGGGCAAATTCCATCACCCCTTGTACTTGGGCTTCGATGTTTAAGCGACCTTTAGCACCCGTCGTATTCGTCACCATTACGCCCCCCTCAAGGCGATCGCCCACCCGCGCAAATTGGGGTAACACAGGATTGGTTAATAGGGGTTGGGTGGCGATAAAGGTTGCGTCGCCATTCCCAAAACGCATTTGATCGTCCGTCGCAACGACTAAGACGCGCCATGTGGTCAGGTCATCGGGCAGGGTAAAGGAGACTGCCGCTTGACCGTTGCTGTCCGTTAAAACGGAACCATCATAAAAGGCGATCGCCTTAAAATCGGTGCGAGTGCGGGTATTGGCTAACGCAGAGGACGCACCACCACCGTAACCCCAACCTTTCGCTTCGGTGGAGTCCAGCGGCGCAATGGTCACATCAGGGCGATTATCTGCCCAGCGGGTGGTGATCGGTTGGTAGCGATAAATCTCATCCAGCAGATCGGGGGGACGATAGCCCGTCAATTGCAAAATCGCTTCATTGACCACCATCACCGTGAGTTGTCCGGCTACGGGTTGATCGGTTTGATCCTTGAGTTGCAGATTTAAGGTTTGTTCGTTACCGGGCATCACCTGATCCTGTTGCGGCTGAATGGCGACGGTTAATTTTTTCTCGGCGAGGCTCGTGCGGAAATCATCAAAGCCAATTTTCATTAGCTTATCCACGCCATTGTTGCGGGCGGCTTCGATGGATTCCCCTTTGTGAATTAAAACGGCTTCGATGGCAGCATTGGGCAACATCTCCGGTGTCACGGTAAATTGCACTTGGGGGGCGGCGCCGGTAACGGTTTGCTGGGTTTCGTACAGCACGCCGTGGCGAATCACAGAAAAATATAGTTCCGCTTCGGGATAGGGGGATTGAATTAACGCGGTTGCGGTGTCGCCAATTTTGTATTCGTCTTTGTCGAGGGTGACTTCGACGCGGTTATTGTCAAAGCGATCGCCCCAATCGAACCAACCGGCACCACTGACCCAAATAAAACTATCGGTGGCAGCGGCAGCGGGTTGCCCGTTGATCGTGGCGTGGAGGCGATAGGAACCGCTTTCGGGGGCAGTCAGTTCAACGGTTTGGGGTTTGGTCGCGGATTTTATGGTTTGGCTGGCGATCGCCTCGTATTCCACCTGCGGGCGTTTGACTTGAGACCCCTCGATAATTTGGGCGACTTCGCTGTAATTGACTTTTTGGAGTTCTAATTGGACCGTTTGCCCTTCCATCGCTTTGCCGTCGGGGCTGGTGACAATCACTTGGGTTTTAAAGGGTTTCTCCGCATCGGCCACAAAATCATGGTTGATCCCAATTAGGCGATCGCCGGGCAATGCGGTAAAGGTTTGGGTATTGGACACGGATAGGTTTGCCGCATCGGTCACTTCCGTTTCCACGCGATAGGTCACTGGATAGGGCAGATCCCGCGCCACATCAATAGTTTGGGAACTTTGCCCCGCATCGTTGAGGGTTTTTTCTGTTTGCAACACATCGCTACTGATGGACGGCTCCGTTTCCGACCAATGCCACTGCCGCCCAAACTGGAATTCGTCCCACCCCTCTGGCTGGAAATAGCCGCGACTGCGGGTGACATAATAATTCACTTTGCTGTTGCTCACGGGCGCACCAAACAAATAATCGCTCTGGGTGGTGGCAGTGAGGCGATCGCCCAGCGTGGCAAATTTTTGATCCAGCTTGAGATCCACTTTGAAATTGGGCGGCCGGAATTCAGCGACCCGAAAATCCCCGTAGATATTCACCCCATTCGACGCTTCGGCGCGGAGGTAATAACTCCCTAAATCCTGCGTTTTGGGCACATCCCATGCTGCGGTAAATGTGCCATAGCGATTCGTCTGAAACGTCCCTAAGGTCGTCTCTTTCCCCTCAGGATTACTCAGGATTACCTTGTAATTTTGGTTAATATCCTGCCGCAATTTTCCATTTTTCAAATAATAGGCAACCCCCGTAAAATAGGCTTTCTCGCCCGGTTGATAGAGTTGGCGATCGCTAAAAATTGTGCCCCGCGCTTGGCTTTCCCCATTATCCCAATCGGCATAAATCCCGTAACCATAGGAACCACTGTATTCATCGGTACGGGTAAACGCCCAATCCGAATTTTCCCGGGCAATCACGAGTAATTTCGACGCGTAATCCTGACCCCGCAAGCAATTCTGCCAACTATTCCCGGTCACCAGCAAATTGCCGCCCCCATCGGTCTGTCCCGTAAAACAAGCGGTGGGATTGCCCTTCGTTTTCTGGTCTAACTGCGACTGATAAATTTCCACCCTGGCATTACGCACCGCTTCCCCCGTATCCAGATGATGTACCCGCACAATCCCCGACTCCGGAAACCACTGGGCAAACACCCCTAAATTCGTGAGCTGCACCAAGCCATAATATTGCGGCGATCGCCATTGGGTTTGATTATTCTGATCCTTGTAGGTATTCGTTTTTGCCGTAATCCCGTAGGCAAGTAAACCCGTGTTCCCGCCCAATTTTTCCTGAATCGGAATCGGCGTTTTCACCAACTGATTTTTCGGTTGCTTGACCGTAATGGTTTCCCAACTGCTTTCTGGCGGCACTAAATCAGTGCTGTTATTTTGCGGATAAGCCGTGTCCGCATAAACCAAATCCGTCGGCTGCACCACTTGATAACCCGCCTGAAACTTGCTTTCGGGTAAATTAATCGTTTCAATATCAAGATTTAAATCTGTCCCCGCCGGAAAAATATTCAGATCCCGTTGCGCCCAAATATCCGCCGCCACATCACCGGGGTTATAGGTAAGGGTTTGATCCTTGCCGAGGGTTTGCCCGTACTGATCCTTAAGATTTTTGCTAATGGTAATGGTGTAACCGGTATTCGGTTTCAATACCCATGGATTCAGATCCACCGAACGGCTACCGGGATAGGTGCGAATGGCGAGATCATCCCCCTCCGGTGTTGGACTGAGGCTAATATTTTCCACGGCAGAATCGGCATCCAAACCATTATTAAAAACCAGTTGCGCACTGCCTTTCTCAAACCGGCCATAGGCTCCCCCCGCATCCGGTTGTCCGTAGAAAGCCATTTTTTCGTATTGCAATGGCGCATAGGTTTTAAAGACAGAGCGAAAACTTTTTTCCGTGGGGAGATTACCTTGGTCAGGGGCGATGCCGGGTTGAAATTCTAGGGTGTATTGACTTGCTTTCTGTAAAGGCTGACGAGGTTTAACAATGTATTGCCACGTTTTTTCGGGATCGAATTGACCGTCTGCAATGGGATCTTCTGGAGGCGTTTGAGGCGTAACAACCGCTTTCACTCTGCTTTGACCGCTCACAAAAACGGTGTGTTGCTTCAGAGAATCGAGATCGAGTTGGGTGTTGCTAGTGATCGTGCTTTCTGCTTCTAGGCCCAGGGGTTCTGCCTCTTCAGGTAAAGTGCCGACCACACCGGGTAAATTGCTGAGGCGAATTTGGGTTGTCTGAAATGTCCAGGCCAGGTCTTGGGCAAGTTGGTGATTTTCTAAGTCTTGGAGGCCAGCCTTTAAGGTGACTTGGAAACGGGTGGCTTTGGGGAGGGGCTGATCGGCTTGAAAACCAATCATTTTCGGCGTTAAAAAGCGGAATTGTCCAGAAATGGCGGGAATCAGTTCGATTTTTTGGAGGAGCTCAGTTTCCTGGGGGCTTTCGAGTTGGGCAACGGGAATCAGGGGATGTTTAAACAGAATCCGAATTTGGGCGAGGTCAGCGGCGTCTCCGGTGGGGCTAATTTCTGTGATCCAGTCGGGTAGTTCCGGTAAGGGGAGGGCGGCAACGGTGGGAAAAGGGGTGACTTGGTTTGTGACCTGGCTGATCTGGAGGATTTGATTGCAGCCGGATAGGCTTGTAATTGTCAAAAAACAAGTGAGGCAAGCTAATAAGAAAAATTTGAGAAAGCGGCGCTGAGATCCCATGGGATGACCTCGGATTCTATCTTCTGTGATAACGAATGACGCCGAAGATCAGGGTTTTTTTCTATATTTCTTAAAGACGAAAAAAATATTAATTTCAGAAACTGGATAGTGGCGATCGCCGAGGAAACCATTGGGTAAAATGACGCAATCTTGATGAAAAAGTCGGCTACCACGCAAATATCCCCTAAAATGACGGACAAATTGTGAGCAAATGGGCTTGATCACGATCCTTTCTCCGGGAAGTGGCTGGCGATCGCCCCGCAGCTTTTCCCCAACAATGCCATGGCGCCTCTTTTCGTCGACTCCCTTAAACAGCAGTTCCACACTTGGTTTGCCCAGCAGCAAGCGACTACGGAAGAAGCTGCCGACCTGGTGGCATTACCCGATACCTTGTCTCTCCAGTTGGCACGTCAAATGGAAGCTCTGGTAAGTCCAGAAGGTTATTGCTCCCCCGTCCAAGCCTCCATTACCCAGGCCATTGAAACTTGGCAGACCAATTTAGAAGCCCCCAATAGCTTTGTGCTCCTGGGTAATCCCGTTGAGCCCCTCCCAAAAATTTTGAGTGAGAGTATTCCTCGCCAGACCTTTCCAGATTTCGAAATCCTCACTCCCCTCGCCTGTCTCCAGCGCCCCCTACAACCGAGACACATTAGCCAACACATTCAAAAGGCTCTAGAACTCTATCCCCAGATCGATCTCAGCCCAGGCGATCGCCAAGACCAGCCAACCATGGATCAGCTAGAGCAACGGCAAACCCTGGTGATTGTTCCCTGTCTGGAACAATGTTTTCTCCGGTGTATTGGCGGTTGGGAGGGCATTGAAACCCTCCGGGATATCACGATTCAAAATCGCCATTGTTTCTGGATCATGAGTTGTAACCATTGGGCCTGGGACTTTCTGGATTTTGTGGGACAAATTAGTGCCTATTTCAGCCATGTGGATACCCTTCCTAAATTAGAAGGGGAAATGCTCCAGACCTGGTTAGAACCCATTGCCCAGGTGGTTTTGCCGCCGCCCCCCAATTCCCCCGACGACCTTCCAGAAGAAGATTCTGAATCGGACTCCCCCAACGGCGCACCGCCCAGCGGATCTCTTCGAGATCGTCTCGATGATTGGCAAAATCTCGCTAGCCAGGCCGACGGCATGGGTCAAATCGCCGCAAATCTTTGGCTTCAAAGCCTGCGGATTCACCAGGAGCAAATTGAGCAACACCCAAACCTCCAATTTGACTTTGAGGAAACCGATCCACACCAACAGCCCCTTACCCTGGAAAGCGTTAAACCGGCTCTTCCTAGTCTCCCCAGTTTAGCCAGTGGCGATCTTTACATCCTCCATTCTGTCTTGATCCATGGCCAAATTAGCCGCGCCCACCTTGCCTTGAGTTTGGGGGAATCCCGAAATCGGATCCAAGCGCGGATCCAGTGGCTCCTCCGCCAGGGGGTGTTACGGGAAAATCAAGGAGCCCTCTCGATCCAAGCGGCCCACTATATTCGTCTCAAAAGTGAACTGGCCAATAATAATTTTTTTGTGGGGGAAGATTAATCCATGGCACTTGCTTTCATCCCAAGCTTCGATGGATTTTTTACGCTCCTGGCCCAGGCTCCAACGACTGAGGATCTGCCCCGGCGTCTCTTAACAGATTTCACGGTACAAAAAATTCTCCGGGCTGTAGTGGCGATCGCCATTGCCTATGGCACGATGGCCCTGATTCAAGGCACCATTAACTGGCTGTCGGAACGGGTACCCCGCCGCTTGCGGCTCTTGATTAAACAATCAATCCCCTTCTGGAAAGGCTTGATCCTGATTTTAATCCTCACTTATCTGCTGAACTTATTTTTTAATCTCTCCCAAAACAACCTCATTGCCCTCACCGGCACCATCGCCGTTGCCCTCGGTTTCGCCTTTAAAGATTATGTCAGTTCAATTATTGCCGGGGCCGTGGCCTTGTTTGAAGCCCCCTACCGCGTTGGCGATCGCATTAAAATTGGCGAACATTATGGCGAAGTGGTTGGCTATGGCTTGCGGGGGATTCAGCTCCAGACCCCCGACGATAACCTCGTCACCATTCCCCACAACAAAACCTGGACAGACGCTGTTTCCAATGCCAACAGCGGCCAACTCGAAGCCCAGGTTGCGACAGATTTTTTCTTTAGCCATGGTGTCGATGTAGAGCAGGTGATCCAAATCCTCTACCAAGCGGCCTACAGCAGCAAATATACCCAGCTCAAACTGCCCATTGTGGTGGTGATGCAAGAAAAAATGTGGGGCACCCAGTTCAAACTCCGTTGTTATCCCATGGATGCCAGGGATGAATTTATCTATAAAACAGACTTAATTCGTCGTGCGAAACAAGCCTTTGCCCACCAGGGTCTGCCCTATCCCCAGTTGGTGCCCCAAACCATGGATGCAGAGGAATAAGTCGTTAATCATATTGATGTGAAAATCTACCGACTAAAACCCAGTGATCGCCTGGGGAAAATCCAATAGAAAGCACGTGCGGTAATCATTGCGGTGAGGATTGGGGTCACTAGAAACGGTAATGCTACCTTCTAAATGTTCAACAATGGTTTTCACGAGGGCGAGACCAAGACCAGTACCAGGAATGGCCTGGGCTGTGGCCCCGGTGCCCCGACGAAATTTATCAAAAATTTGGGATTGTTCTTCGGTGTGGATGGCGGCCCCATCGTTACAAAGGCGGATTTGAATCCGGGCGGGCGATCGCCCCAAATATTCAACGCTGAGGGTAACGTTACTCTTGGGGGTGGCATATTTCCCGGCATTGGTGAGGAGTTCACTCATGGCATTGAGAAACTGTTCTGGATCCGTCTCAAATTGCAATTTTGTGCTGAGAGCCTTGGGCTTAAACCGGAGGTGAAACTGGAGTTGTTTGAGGGGAGTCCAGCGATCTTGGAACTTTTGCACAAGCTCTGAGAGAGCCGGGCCGAGGGCGAGGCGTTGGGGTTTGAGGGCAAATTCACTGGCCTCTGCCTGTTGGAGCTGGAGTAGGTCGTGGATGAGTTTGCTTTCTCGGTTGAGTTCTTGATCGAGAATGTTTAAATAAGTCCGTTGTTTTTCTGGCGATCGCCCCGGTTGTTTGAGCATTTTAATCGCCAGCTTCATCGTTGCCAGGGGAGTATTGAGTTCGTGACTAACGGTGCTCAAAAAATCATCCTTCAAGCGATTAAGGTGCCGCAGTTGTTGAATTTGGTGCCGCATCTGTTGACTAAGTTTCGCCTGGACTTCAAGGCTCCATTTCAATTGACTCGTGCGTTCTTCGACCAGGGATTGCACCTGCCGGAGGGCCTGGTGGTGGATCATCGTGCGGCCCAATTGGTGAGCAATGCTGGCCATGGTTTGAATTTCTTCGGGGAGCCATTGTCGGGGCGATCGCTGGGCCAAAATCACAAAACCCAAGACCGGTTGACTGTGTTTGGGAGACAGTTGCCCACCCATTAACGGGGCAAATAGTAGGCTACGGGCTTGGGATTGCAAAAGGGGGGACTGCCAAGGATGGGTTGTGGTATCGGCGATCGCCCACACCAGAGGCGCTTTTTGCCAGGCCCGCTGACAGAGTTCGCAGTCCTGGAGCGACCATTGGGCCGGGAGTTCAGACCAGGTAGACCTAAGCTCCAATGTGTCCGTGGGATCGGGCTTCCGTCGTTGACGGAGAGGATTCGCCGATTTTAGTAACAAAATGCCCCCGTGTTCTGCCCCGAAGATCGTTTGAAGTCGGGTACTGGCCGCCTGAAATAGTTTTGGTGTGTCCTGGATTTCATCAATGAGCTGCTGAATCTCCTGCTGGGCCTGTTGATGTTGTTGGCAACTGGCGATTCGATTTTGCTGGGCCAGTATCCCCAAAGCCAACTGGAGCGGTGGACGGAGCGCCTCAAGGGTGTTTATCTGGGGCAAGGTTTGGGACTGACAACCGAGCCATAGATAACCCTGGGCCTGCTGTGCGGTGAGGGGCACAGTGGCGATCGCCTCCAGACCCTGGGCCATCAGAGTGTGGTAAGGCGTGTGACGTAAATCTGTATAGGTGTAAATGTCAGGATGAGATTCTTTCGGCAGGACAAGATTGACATCGGCTAGGTTTGCGGGCCAGGTCTTGGTGAGGCTTCGGGATGGGTTTAAATCTACCTTCAAACAAATCCAATCTACCTGTAACTGCTGGGCGATCGCCGCCGTTAAGCGGGCTAAAAGGAGTTGGGGAGAGATGCCGAATTCTAAACAGTCATAGAGGGCAGCGGAGACCATGGTTTCGCCTGAAATATCTTGCTCTACTTTTATTCTTCCCCGTCATCCTCAGAATCATTCTCTAAAGCTTCTGACTCCACCGCCAAAAACTTTTCCAAAATAAACTGTAACTTCGGCCGCGCAATGTAGGGCCATCCCCCTTCTGTTTCCATGTCCCGCAGGATGTTGTACAGATCCCGCCGCCGTTCCGGGAGACTCGGATAAAAATAATCTTCAGAAATTTGACGATGGGTGAATTCTAGTTCGCGCAAAATCTCCAGGAGCCTTTCCCCGTTGCCTTCATATTGGGCGGCGATCGCTAATAATTCCTGCTGGATACGGTCGAGCTGTTCAGAGAGATTAGCGGCAGAATCAGGGGAAACCATGGGCATTGAAAATCAAGGATAGGACAAAGTAGACCCGTCGATCTTACTATTTATTTCTGCCAAATTTTGCCAAGGAGTTGCCCATTTCTCCAGTTTTCAGGCGATAAACACCGCTGTCTTCCCCCCGGACTTGCCGGGCATTCCCAAAACTTTCCTTTACAATGGGACGAGATATTTTCTTAAGATCCTCACCAAAAATCTCCATGTTCAAAGGGTTGTTCCGTCGTAGATTACTCGCCAGTTGCTTAATCGCTGTGATCAGTTGGCAACTTTCACCTTCTATCAGTTGGGCCCAGGTTCCTGGTGTGACCCCCTCGATTCAACCCTACCTCGACCAAGTCATTGAAAATATCACCGAATTTACCCTCGACAATGGCCTGCAATTTATCGTTCTCGAAGACCGGAGTGCCCCCGTCGTTTCCTTCGTGACCTATGCTGATGTGGGCGGCGTCGATGAACCCGACGGTAAAACCGGGGTAGCCCATTTCCTCGAACACCTCGCCTTTAAGGGCAGCACAAACCTCGGCACCACCAACTACGAAGCCGAAAAAGTCCTCTTAGATCGCCTTGATCTGCTCTTTGATCAAATGCAGCAGGCCAAGGAAGCTGGCGACATGGAGCAGTTCGAAGCCCTTGAAACAGAATTTAAGCAAGTACAGATCGAAGCCAACAAATATGCTGTGCAAAATGCCTTTGGTCAAGTGGTCGAAGCGGCTGGGGGCGTTGGCTTAAATGCGGCCACATCCGCCGACTATACTCAATATTTCTACAGTTTCCCCAGTAACAAGTTGGAACTGTGGATGTCCCTCGAATCAGAACGCTTTTTAGATCCAGTGTTCCGGGAATTTTACAAAGAGCGGGAGGTTATCCTCGAAGAGCGGCGGATGCGGACGGACAATTCCCCCATCGGCAAAATGGTTGAAGTGTTTCTCGATACAGCCTTTTCGACCCACCCCTACCGTCGTCCGGTAATTGGTTATGACGAAGATATTCGTAATCTTACCCGCCAAGATATTAAGGACTTCTTTGCGGAACACTACACCCCCGATAACCTCACCATTGCCATCGTGGGAGATGTAGATCCCGCCCAGGTCAAAGCCCTTGCAGAAGTTTACTTTGGTCGTTTCCCCAGGGCGATCGCCCAAGAGGAATCCCCAATTCCCGTCGAGCCGCCCCAAACAGAAACCCGTTCTGTCACCCTCGAACTGCCCAGTCAACCGTGGTACTTGGAGGGCTATCATGCTCCCCAATTAACGGATCCAGATTATGTGGTGTACCAGATTATCGCCTCAATTCTCAGCAATGGGCGCACCTCTCGTTTGTATAAATCCCTCGTAGAAGAGCAGCAGGTAGCCCTAAATGCAGAAGGGTTTAACGGCTTTCCGGGGGAAAAATATCCGAATATTATGTTGCTCTATGCCCTAACGGCTCCGGGAAAAACCGTAGATGATGTGGCAGCGGCTTTTGCGGCGGAATTAGAACGCTTGAAAACAGAGCCGGTGAGTCCTGAGGAGCTAGAGCGGGTAAAGACCCAAGCCCGGGCCAGTCTGTTGCGATCACTCGATTCGAATATGGGTATGGCCCGTCTGTTGGCGACTTATGAAGTGCAAACGGGAGACTGGCGGGAACTGTTTACAGAGCTAGACCGCATTGCTGCGATTACCGCAGAGGATGTGCAACGGGTCGCCCAGGAAACCTTCACCTCAGAAAATCGCACCGTTGGGAAGCTGTTGTCGTCAAATTAACACAGTTTTTAGCCATCATATTGAGTGAGTTTATAGCCAGCTCCTTTCAAAAAAATATTCTGTCTGGACTGTATTGAGACGTTTTGACTGCGTGTAAAAATTCGTCCATAGACTTTTTTCTCTTAACGAAGTCCCCGCGTTTTAACCCGAAAAAGAGTCAACAGCGTCACTGTAAATAAAAACTCAGCATCTCAAAATCAGGAACTTGAGAATTAACCCAAACGAATTAAAGGAAGATCTGTAAAACGCATATTTAAAGCAATAGAGACCCTATCTTCTTCTGAACGGTTTATGTCAACCATATGGGGCAAACGACTGTTAAACATAAGCCCTAATCCTTTTTGGGGAGTTACAGCATAGGGGGATTCCGCAGCAGAATAATAAGGGAATGGATCTGGAAAGAGTATTTGGCCACATTTTGGCGGAGCCTTAAGATAAATTACCACAGATATATTGGAAAAAGTGTGGGTATGCATTGTATTGTAAGCACCAGGAGGACTTTGATTGATCCATACGTCTCCCAAAATAAACCTCACTCTTTTCTTGGATTTTTGTTTATTGCCACTGATATGGTGCCCTTTTAACCATATCGCTCCGGCTTCATACATAATCTGCGTAACTGGCTTAAAAATCTCCATGAATTCTTTATCCTTATGAAGGTCTCTAAGCTGAGTTCCGTTAGCGAGAGAACGTTCTTCACCAATTTTACTTTCTAGATTTCTGTACGTGTAATCCAATAAAACATTAACTAAGCTTTCATCAATGTTGAAATGTAAAATTCTTTCAAAAAAACAAAAAGTGTGATACCCATTGAAATCATTAGCTTCTTGTACAGTCATTGCTCTTCCAAGAATAAAACGAGTTAAAAAGACAAAAACAATTGTCGAAAATCTAGCATTGTTTAATCTAGTTGATTCATGATTGTTGAAATCCCGAAATTTTTTGTTACATTCAAGATTCTTTTTCTAAAACTTAGTGTTGTATTCTCAAGCATTGAGGTAAATCTGGAGTTGGATCATGCTTACTTTTTTGGAGTGATCCATCACCTTTGAGCAAAAATCCAGGCAGATCCAAACCTTCTGGTCTATATTGCTCTCAATTACAGGATTACAGATCTTCAAGGACTAAGTGTATAGCATGGACTTATTTGATTCTAGGTAGTTGCGTTTTTGATCACAGGCTTCATTTAATACCTCTTAAATTATTATTTGCATTTATTTAAACTAAATTTACAATTACGGATCATTATCATCAACCAAAGCATCTTTACAGTGTTTGTTTTTCTTGAGATGTCAATATTCCTTTGGGTATACCTTTTGGGGGGTGATAGGCAACTATGTACGGGATGTTGAAAGATGAAAAACTTCGTTTAAAATTATGAACAAAATTACATCTTACAATGTCACCTCCAAACATTAGGGGCTAAGGTAAGAGTATGCTTTTTTAATTTTTTTTGGTGTGTGGGTGTTCGTAAAAATCATGAAGATCTCCAAAAGTATTCAGTTAACAAAAATTCATCCTCTGCTTTGGGTTGTGCTCTGGAGCGCGTTTAGTTCGACTCCTGCCCAGGCTTACTCAGAAGGAAGACAAAGTTCAGTATTAGAGAGTGGTCTGTCCGGTGAAACTCAACTACTAGCTCAAGCGGTTCTTGCGCAAAGTACAACGGAATCCTTTTTCGATGAATTAGAAACAAGTCCAGAACAAGAGGAAATTGACCAAGGTATCATTCCCGATCTGCCAGTTGGCACAGAGGAGGATGAAGAAGTAGAGCAGCGCGAACAAAGCAACGAAGAGCGTGTCCAAGAGACTCTACAGCAGTTACTTGATGAAGCAGTGAGCCCTGAGGATAAGCGAGAACTTGTTAGTGAGCTTATGTTACGCTCACTTCAAAGCAACTCAGTGAGATATCCGTGGCTTATAGATCCCACAGATAACTTTGGTGTTGGTGCGCGGGATTTTCGCGTGTATGACACAGAAAATTACGGCACACTTGACTTCCAATGGGATGGTGAAAATTTCCGATTGGATGAATTAACCCTTGGTTCATTTGCTAAAGATGACCAATTTTATTGGATTCTGCCGAATAACCGTATTGTTTTTGAGACTCAAGGGTGGCTTGGTGGCGTCCGGTACTTAGGGGAAACCCGCGATGTAGATGAACGTGTCAATTTTGTTCAAGGAATTGATCTTTGGGGGTTACAAGCTGCTTATAACGTTCCACAACGCCTTGGTGATGGGGAGGGAGAACCAACCATCGAACAGCTATTAGATGCTGACATCATTGCTTGTGCCGCCGAGTTAGAGTCAACTGTTTTTAGTACAGAAGATCTGAATATTGACCTTGACTGTAACTTTAATGCTGCTAATGGTGCTTCTCCTGTAAATTTAGGTGTGCTACTTGGCATTGCTGATGACATCACATTTAATACTGGTGAAGTTTCCACAACACCCGGTGGTGCGAATCTTTTTGAAGGATTAGAAGATGGTAGAACGCCGCTTATTTTACAATCATGGCCCACGGCAGATCTAAGAGGCCTGTTGAGCGACGGTGCCACACTAGAAGAAGGCTCGATTATTTCTGAACTTGGGCGCGGCAGTCCCTATCCCTCTTTAGGGTAGGGAAGGATAGCGCGGCTACTGAAGAGAAACGGAAGTAGCCAAATCAATCAGGCTTAGGCAATCGCCTTATGTACTCTCTGATAATTTGAGCCATGCTGACATCCTT
>CALRTB020000002.1:0-326274 GCA_943371005.1 Sphingobacterium thalpophilum | reverse complement strand
AAGGATGTCAGCATGGCTCAAATTATCAGAGAGTACATAAGGCGATTGCCTAAGCCTGATTGATTTGGCTACTTCCGTTTCTCTTCAGTAGCCGCGCTATCCTTCCCTACCCTAAAGAGGGATAGGGACTGCCGCGCCCAAGTTCAAGGCTTGCACTTACGTTTGTGGGGGCATTGTTATAAACATTACCTGTTGCAGTACAAGCTCTAAGGTCACCTCTAGTTGGTGCTTGCGCAAAAGTTGTAAACCCATTCCAATCAGCGTCCGATACTCCCAAACCAGTAAGAGAGGAGCCAAAGTTTGTAGCAAAAAAACCTGCACCTGTCCAAATACTTTCTGCCGTCGCAACCGTTTTGCCGACCAAATCTGGAACTACGCAACCAGTCCCAGTGATTATGACAGATGAGCTACAGATTAAGTCAGTCCCAGCCGAAATACTTTGAGCAGTGACTAGATCCGTGTCACTTAAAAATTTATTCTCGATTAAGTTTGCTGTGGGGAAACCAGCACCTGTCCATCTTGTTCTGGCTGTACTTAAGCTAATTTTTGCTGGATCGGCGACTCCTGTACGTTCCATAGTCGGTACAGTACAGACTTGATCATCCACTTTGATGAGAGTACCGCAGTCTATTTCGTATTCACCATCAGCATTTAGGGTTTCGGTCATAACATCTCCTGAAATAGGATCTCTAAATTCAAAACCCGCAATATTGGCTCCACTGGCAACCTCAGTAGAATCAAAAGTATCAGCATAAAAACCTGCACTGTTCCAGTTACTTTGAGCCGTGCTCACATTTTGACCGACTAAGAGGTCAGGATCAATTGTGCAGGTTGCAGCAGGCTTAACTTCGATATCAGCATCACAAAATTCAATTGTCCCAGGAGCAATACTCTGCCAAGTTAGGTTCGTATTAGCTGGGCCGGTATAGGTTAGGGTTCCAGTAAACTGAGCGTCACTCCAAGTGGTTGCACGATCATCAGAATTAGTTCCGCGAAACTCAGGAACAGTACACTTTGGTTCGCCAATAGTGACGGGAGCAGAACAGAATATGATTTCTCCTGCAGTAGGCGACTGATAATCAACGGTAAAGCTTGTTATTCCTGAACGAACTTCCTCATTGATACTTGTAAAACCCGCAGTATTTAGAGTAGTGGTTGCCGCTGTATTAGACTCCCCAATGACATCAGGAACAGTACAGGTTTCCTCCGTTACCTCAATAGAAGCTGTGCAGATAATTTCTGTACCATTATTTTGGAAGGGCTGAGGAGAAAAAGCTTGACTTTCAATGGTCCGGTCAATGGTACTTAGATCCGTACTTGAATCAATTTCAAAGCCCTTGGCCGTAAAACTCCCGGTAAAATCACTACCATCCCAGTTGCTGTAGGCTGACCTAATCGTTGTAGAGCCATTATCATAGTTCGGCACTGTACAGATATCATCATCATCACCAGCATCCATCGTCGTATTCGTACAGTCTTGAACACTGTTAGGAGGCAGGCCCTGGATTGCAATTTCATCATCTGTACCAATCAGCGTTAAGTTACTCAGGCCAAAACCAGCCGTTTCCCAGAGAGTCTGAGCTTCAGTTTTCGTTATTCCTACTAAATCAGGGATAATACATCTTTGGGGTGGTGGTGCATTTCGGGTAACAAATTTTGTCGCAACAATTAGAAAGTCTTCTGCAGAAAGAGAAGCTTTATCCTCAACATTAAGGCGGCCATAGAGGGCAAGATCTGCAGTCCGAAAAGCGCTGTTGATACAAACTATAAATCCTGCATTTCCATTAGAGATCGGGATATCTGTTCCCTCTTCATTCGTTAAATTACAACCAACACCTTCAAGGCTGCTAGTATCACCAGCAATGCCATCTACAAGCACTTCGCCAGCTTTTGGATTAGCCGGCGGATTCTCGCCTACCCAGCGGCGAATCACACCAGGCCCTGCCCAAACATTTTCTGAAGCAACTTCATCATAATAGTAAAAAACAGTTTCAGTCGATTTAATCACTTTTAAATAAGTTGCTCTCGGAATCTCATCTTTGTCTTTTACTACTGTCCCATCTTCCGTAGTCCCTTGCACCTCCGTTGCTTCGCGGACGTCATCAGCAATAAAGTCTAGAGCACGGTTTAGTTCAATTCGACGTACTGACTGTAATTCGGAAATTTGATTTTTTTTACTTACAAAAACGATGGCATAGCCTGCTGCACTTACTACAATAGAACTCATGGCGATCGCCAACAGAATTTCCACAAGCGTAAAACCGCGATGTTTTAAAGAGTTGTGGCGTGCAAGCTTACCGACTTTCATGGTTTCAGAGACTCAAAAAGAAAAGAAAATTGTGATTAAAAAATTGTTACAGATAAAATCTAAAACTCGCCGAAATTGCTTTATCTAGATTATATAAGTAGAGTTCCTATTTTATACTTGACCTGTGATGCATTTGGTTACGTCGGTAGATGTATCATTAATGCCAGATGTATCGTATGTACCAACGCGAATCAATCCCAAAGCCTGCGAGATGACTAGACAACGTTCATAGTTACCATTACCACGGAAAACAAACACTTCTTGAACATCATTGAAGCTATTGGCAACTGGCACCCCCTTGAAATCTAATTCAATGACGTTAGCAGAATCATTATTCGCAAGGGTATGACGATACGTTACCTGAGATATTTCTCTAGGACCAGTAACTAAGCATCCTCCGGTAATATTGACAGTTTGACCAGACGGGCTAAATGTCAGATTACAAGCATTGCTTTTTTTAATGGCTTCTCGTTGTGCCTCTTGAAGAGCACCTCGAGTACGGTTAAGTGCTTCATTGACTCGACCGCGATTGATGAGCCCCAAGAAACTAGGAGCTGAAATTGAGGCCAGAATTCCCACAATTAACATACCTGTGAGTAGCTCAATGAGAGTAAAGCCTTTTTCATCAGAGACAATGCATGGTTGGGTAATCATTGTTTAACAATATATTATGCTTATATCATCATCTAATCCAAGGACATTCAGCAGATGCGTCTGGGGTGATTTCTGCTTGTAGCTCCGCAATTACACGACCATTGGGACTATCTATATCTCTGACAGAGTAACTTAATCGAAGGACGTTCCACTCAGGATAGCTTTCTTCTCGGCGTAGCTCGTAGCTTTTGTTGAGGAGAGTAACTGGTGAGTCCACTGGGGGTAAAGTGCTAGCAAAAGAATTTATGAAGGCAGTAGAGAAGCTTTGGCGACATAATTGGATTAACTGACTATTAATATTTTCGGGATTCGCTGAAGTTGATAAAAATCGCAATTCTTCTAAGTCAGCACGAATTACATTAGTGGCCTCACTAATTCGACGGGCGCGGACTTTGAATACTGTACCAATCACAATTGCTTGTGTCGCAATCAAGGTAAAAATTAATGCGATTAAAATTCCTGCAAGAACTTCAATAAAAGTAAATCCTTGATATTCTCGTTGATTTAGGCGCATCAGTAGTGACCATAGATTAGCCATTTGGTAAACGCCTCCAGTTAATAAATGGTCGGAGAATTGGAGGGGTTGGAGTATCTCCCTCTAGGATATTACTTTCTCCAATAATTTCTTCAACTGCTGCAAGGTCGTCAGTTGTTAGTTCTTGCTTGACAATAATCTGATTAGTACTCGACCCACAGGGTAAAGTTGCGCCATCAAGTAGTGTTAGTTCGCTGTTGGCTACCTGTTTTACCCAGACTGTGCCATAAATCGTTGCTTCGGCTCCTCCACCTCCATTAACTCCATAGGTATAGTCAGGCCCCAAAACAAAGTAGCTCGACTCTGGAGTGCCATTCATACAAAGGTAATAATCGGAAGTTGCAAAGGATCCCGCTGCTGTCCCTGTATTTCCAATACCATAAAGTTGGAAGAAAGACTTATTATTAGCTGCATTAGTAGTATCCATTTCCAAGTGCAGGATAGAAGAAGTCCCGCCAATATTTACACTTCCATTTGCATGAAAAATGACCATTTGCTGACGGGTTTGTCCTGAAACTGTTTTTGTTCCCGTCCGGACTGTGATGCGTCCGTTGCCCCCTAGATCAATACTCAGAGGGCTCTTTGAACCGTCAGGAACAGTACCGATGTTGTAGTGGTAAACTTCAGTCGGAATGCCACTGATAGTCTGCAGGACATATTTGTCATTTCCGTCTGGGCGAGGAAATGTTAAATCCAGGCCATTACCATTGATAGCGGCAAGTTCGTTACGATCTGCCAGGGCAGGGAGCGGCGGCACACTCGGAAAGGGAAGACCTGGAGCAGGAATCACTTCTCCCGGACCGACGATGGCATCTTCTAAGTCTTCGATAACTCCATCGGCAAAAATGTCACAGCCTGAGCCAGTAATGCCGCTAACCATAATATCTCCTTCTACTTTTTGATTTCCCTCTAGGTAAGGAGAAAAAGTCCAGAGTCCCGGAACACCTTGAATACTAGGTTGGTTTTTGAGAATTGGAATTTCTACAGAAACAGAACTGACTGCAGTGCCTAGTTCATTATCGCCAGTATCGTCTTCACTGTCGGTGTTTACTCGTCCTTTCACTTGGAGAAGACCGCGCCCAATAAGAATACCTGCATCAATATCTGCTTCTTCGTCCTTGGAAACACCAACATATTCATAACTGACTACTTGGAATTGCCCTTCTTCTGGTCGATTGTCATCGACATTTACCCATACGTCGTCAATATATCGTTCTAGTTCATCAATAGATTCATCAATGGCAGTTTCTGTTAGACACTGATCAACAATCACCGGATTGGCACTGGCATTAAGAACTAATGTTTCCCAAGTTTGACCATTTTGCCAACTATAGGAAGTGAGGCTATCGTCTGATGGGTATTGAGAAAAAACACGGTTCGCAGTGAGGAAATTATAAACTCGGTTAATACCGGTTTCTGCTGCCGCTAAACCAGAAGATGTTTCACGCTGGGCGATTGCTGTTGTTTGATCATCCTGGCTCCGAAAAATCATAGTAGCGCCGACGATCAGCATAAAGAGTCCAATCCCGAACACCAACGGTAAAACAAAGCCGTCCTCTTTCGCTTGAGGTTTAAAAGATCGTTGCTGGAGTTTTAGCCATATTTGGAGCAGGAAGAATTTCATGGTCTGCGCTTGTTTCCGATGTTATGTGATGATGTCATCGGTGTTTATTCTATCTAAGCTAAGTATTCCCATTTCATGATCAATAGTCAGCCTAAGTTAACATTAAGTTTTCCTGTATTGATTTCCCGTGACTCTGATCACCCTGAAATCAATATTTACCGACGCTGAGCAGATACGTAGCGATCGCCCCCGGCAAAGTCATCAATAATCTGAATTTGAGTGTAGTGACCATTGTTTGCAAGTAATTGCGCCACCGCTTCCCCCTGGCCACGCATCATTTCAATGAGCCAAATACCACCAGAAATCAGATAATCCGGCGCTTCATTCACCAAAATTCGCAGGTCAGCTAACCCATCCGTGCCACCGTCAAGGGCACTGTGGGGTTCATGGCGAAAAACCTCCGGCTGTAAATCCGGCAACAGAGCAGAGGGGATATAGGGAGGATTTGAGACCATTCCTGCTACCCGGCCCCGCAAATGCTGCAGCGGTTCCCACCAATTGCCTCGGTAAAACTGAATTCGATTTTGAATGCCGTAGGCGATCGCATTTTTTCGGGCGACCCCAAGGGCGGCGGCACTCTGGTCAACGGCATGAATTGTCCCCTGGGGGAAACTCTCTGCTAACCCCAAGGCGATCGCCCCACTGCCTGTCCCCAGATCTACCCAATGACCTGTGTGTAAATCTTGATGACTCGCCTGCACCAGATCAATTAAATACTCCGTTTCGGGCCGAGGGATTAGCACCGCCGGGGACACAGTTAGCTCAAAATTGCGCCAGGGGGTTTTCCCGACAAGATATTGCACCGGGATTTTTGCTTGGCAGCGCTGTTCCCAGAGCTGCGAAAGTTCAGCCAAGGATACCTGACTCTGTACTGCATTCCGCATTCCCAACCGCAAACTAAGCCGATCTACGGTGGTCAGCCCCTGGAGAAACCAATCCACTTCCTCAACAGAAATATCGGTGGCGATCGCCTGGGTTTTGGCCCACTGTCGCCACCGTACTAAATCCTGAGCCGCAATAATCTCACTCAAGACTCAACCGTTCCCAATACCCTATTGTTGTTGCCGTTGCTGCTCAATGACAGCTTGGATCAACTGGGCCGATTCCGTCGAGGGAATTAGGGTCATCGACTCCAAAAATTCCTGTTCCTCTGCGGGGAGATCCTCATCGAGCAATTTGGCAATAAATACCTCAAGGGGCATCACATTGATACTTAGCTCTTCATCTTCAGGGAAAGCATCTAATTGCTCAAGAATCGGCTGTACTTCAAAGAAGACGGGGATTTCACCGTTACCATTATTGTCCTCTCCCGCCAGGGTTGGAAAAGAAACAATATCTTGCCCGTTGGCATCCTTTTCCTGAATCGAGAGGAAAAATAAAGGGACACCAGGGAAGTTTTCCTGTTGGGTCACTTGGGCCGCCGCGTTTAACTGGGCCATGGTCGGCAAAAACTTGAAGGTTAAATCTTCTGCTTCTTCGCTTTGGGCAAACTGGTAGATCTTATCCAAGCCGATGGGCAAAATGTTGGCTTCTTGCCACAGGGCCGCTTGGGCTTCTAGTTCAGCGACAATTTGGGGATCGGCATTGGGTTTAGCCCGTTCTGCATCGAGGAGTTTTTTCGATTCTGTCTGGCGGGCCGCCACGAGATTTTCTGCATCCGCAAGACTCACAAAAACCCCCGTAACCCCAGACTCGCCGCCATTTTGGTCAGTGACTGTCGCAAAAATAGGCTGCCCCTCGTCGTTGATCAGCATATACATCGGGATCGGCCGTAGCTTCTCGACGACAGTTGCCTCAGGAAGCGCTAACACACTGCCATTAACGCCCAAGATTGTTCCGGCGATTACCGTGCCCATCAATAAGGCTTTTTGACCCAAACGAACCAGACTTTTCATAAATAAAACCTCAAACAAAATAACTGCAAGATTAGAAAAATTAATCCTAAAAAAATAAGCCGTCAAAATGCTTTGTATTACGTCTTAGAAATCCCCACTAAAAAAGCGGCAAGCTATTCCATAATCTAGATAAACTGGGGCTTTCCATGGGTGACGGATATTGCAGTTTATCAATGTATTCTAGAGACGTGGCTCCGTAAATTGGAGTTCCATTTCGTAAATGTTTATACTTAAGTCCCATTGCAAATAAAAAAGCATCGGCATGAACCTGCCAACGACTTTGACTCTAACACAAAAAATTCAATTATTCTGGGGCGATCTGGGCTTTTTCCTGGAGTGTCTTGGCTGGCCTGGAGTGGTCAAATTAACGGGGGCGATCTCGCCTCCTCTGAGCAAAGAACTTAAAAAATCGGGATGACAGGATTCGAACCTGCGGCATCCTACTCCCAAAGCAGGCGCGCTACCAAGCTGCGCTACATCCCGTTACCGTAGTGCTCTATTCTATGACAATTTGCACAAAGAACACAACATTTTTCAATTTCTTTCTGGATTTTTGCTAAGGAAGCCCCCCGAGACACAAAGTCAGCCACCGAAAAATCTTTTGCCGTGGGATCGGTGTGATGAAATTCGAGGGCACGATAGTCCGAGAAGCCGCATCGAGAACAGTTCAGGCTTTGCTTGTAGCACCGGAGGTAATCATAAATTTTCTGGCGTCTGGCATTTTGCAGTTTTTGTTTGCACTGCCGACAGCGATGGCGTCGATAGATCTTGCCTTTTACAACGTTCGCGATTTCGAAGTGCGCTTTTGGCTGAAGTTTTTGGCAATATCGACATTTTCTTTCCATGGAGCAACTTCAGCTTGGGTACCAAAACATCCCTTTAATCCCTTCTGGATCAAGGATAAAACCCAACCGCCGGTAAAACTCCACCACTTGGGGATCAGCAAAAAGCGTAATGTTGCTAATGTCCGACTCCCGCAGTTTTTTGATAATGAACTGCATGAGGCCTTTGCCTAAGCCTTGGCTTTGGAACTGGGGATGGATCACCACATCCCACACCGTCGCGTTAAAAGCACAGTCAGAGGTCGCCCGAGCAAACCCAATGAGACGCCGCCGTTTGCTATTGCGCACTTCCCAGACCGTGACCACCAGAAAGCTATGTTGGATCGCTTTGCGGACTTTACGAATGGGACGTCTGGCCCAACCAACTTGATCACAAAGTTCTTCTAGTTCGTAGAGATCAAGGTCGCGATCTAGGCTGAAAAAAATACGTGGTTGGCCAGCGGACTCAAGTTGTGAATCACTGATCTGGGCGTTTGGAACATCAACGGTGGGATTAAATAGTCGTTTTAGGAAACCCATGCTCATTTTATGGGGGCGATCGCCTCGGATGAAGTCGCAGGACACGACAAATAAATATTCTTGATAATCTTACAAGATCTTTTGCGAAGGCTGACTGCGGACTGCTAGGGCACGAGGGACAAGAAAGCGCAAAATTCCTGGAGTACACTGTAGAAAATAAGGGTTATTCGGAGATCAAGATACGCATTTTTATTTTCTGAAGCATTTTTAGCCCACTGCCCCCCATTAACTATGGCCGCCACCCTCAAATCTTCTAATTTAGATCTACTGAAACGTTTTAACCGTTCATTTCCCGAATTTTACGAACAATTCGTCAGTAGTGAAGTGCAATTTCAAAATCTCCAGTTAGCCTACCAGCTCTACCGGGCCAAGCGGCCAATCATAGAGATTAGTCCCGATGGGAATCGGAGCATTTTCCAGTTTGCTTACCGAAATCAATCCTTTCTCTTGAGTGATATTTTCGGGATTCTCCTAGCCTACGGTCTGAAGATCCATAGCCTCAGTCTGTATGGGCAGATCCAAGCGCCAATGCTCGTTTTCATTAAGCTCAGTATTGATCGCAATAACCAGCCCCTCGCCCCAAATACCGCCGAGAATGTCTGTCGGGCCGTGCGTGAAGCTCTGGCTGGCCGCTTTGAAGTAGAGGAGATGTTGGCCGTCGAGTTTGATTTTGCGGCGGGGCTCGCCGAGGTGAATACGGAATTTTACATTGACCCTGTGTTCCATCTGCCGACTTTGATCATCGAAGCCAAGGAGCAAGAAGGTCTGTTGTACCGGGCGATGTATGCGATTTGGCAGGAGGATCTGTTAGTAATTAACGCAAATTTAGTGTCTTGGCGCGGCAACACCAGGCTGATTTTGTACCTTTTTGGCCCCAATGAGAGTGCAATTCCTGAATATTTAGGCCAACGGATTGCGAGTAATGTGCGCGATCGCCTGCTGCATATTTCATAAATGTAAATGTCCCTAGGCCGGGGAAGTTGGGAGAACGCTCTTGGGTAAAATAAAAGATGATCGAAATGTGAGCCCATTGGTAACAAGACTTTATGGCAACAACGGTAATTCGCGATGTGCTCCATGCCTATGACTTTACCCCCAGCGATCGCCCCTCAGATCCTGCCGGAGAAGATCCCGAATCTCCGGTGCTTGTGTTTATCCATGGTTGGCTCCTGAGTCGTGCCTATTGGCAGCCCCTTATCGCGGTTTTAAAAGAAGACTATGCCTGTCTGGCCTATGATCTTCGGGGTTTCGGGGAATCTGCCGCCAAAACCCAAGGCGATCGCTACCCAGACCAAGGCTACACCCTCCAAGACTACGGCACCGATCTACAGCATTTACTCGAAACCCTCAACCTCAAAAATGTTTGGCTTGTGGGTCACTCCCTCGGAGGGAGTATTGCCCTGTGGGGGGCCGCTATTTGTCCCGAACGGGTGCGGGGAATTATCTGTATCAATGCCGGGGGTGGCATTTATCTCAAAGAAGACTTTGAAAAGTTTCGCAATGCCGGCCAAAATCTCGTCAAAAATCGCTGGCCTTTCCTGAAACATTTACCTTTATTGGATTTATTTTTCGCCCGGTTGATGGTGCATCGTCCCCTCTCAAGACAGTGGGGAAAACAGAGAATTCATGACTTTCTCCAAGCCGATGCCACTGCCGCCCTCGGTGCCCTCCTCGAAACGACCACCGAACAAGAGGTGCATTATCTACCGCAGTTGGTGGCGCAATTAGTCCAACCGGTTTATTTTTTGGCAGGACAGCAAGATCCGGTGATGGAACTGAAGTATGTGCGCCATTTAGCCAGCTTTCACCCTAGTTTTGGTTGTATGGGCAATAATGTCCGAGAAATTGATCACTGCGGTCATTTAGCGATGGTTGAACAAGTCGTCTCAGTAGAGGAAAATATCCGCAAAATTTTAAATCAATATCACCCCTAAAAAGACTGTAAAAGTGCAGGGAGATTGTCTACAATGCTTAGTAGAGAAATATCAATGTGCTCTGCCTAAACTTTGGAGAAGCTTATGCTACACCGCAAGATTAACCAAATCTGCAACGATGAAAAAGAAGTTTGTATATTCTTGCGGGATCAACAGCGCTGGATTGAAAATGCGACCATTACAGCGTTTGAGGGAGAAATTCTCACAATCCGTTATGAGACGGAAGAAGAGGACGAAATTTCCTCCTGGGAAGAATTGGTGCGCCTAGAAAGCGTTGGTGCGATCACCCAAAAACTCGCCTCGGTGCCGAAGATGGATGTGGAACTTTCTATTTCCGAAGATTGCCCAGAAGCGGAGCAAATTTTCCCCCATTTCCCCGATTCAAAAAATCAAGACTAAATCTCTTCTGATGGATCTGGAGCCTGGGCGATCGCCTGAAACTCTGGACAATACCCCTCTGGTGTCACCTTAAAGCGATACAGGGGGGATTTTGGTTGTTGGCACCGCAATCCTTTTTGAAAGCGGCAGTTGAGGCAACAATCTAAGTTGTTAAATCGTTGGGCATCGACGTTATGACGTAGCAGTTCCCGCTCGTTAATGCCGCGCAGCACAAGTTCTTCCCCCTGCCAGCGCGCTTCCACCAGACCTGTATCCGCGAAGGTTTGCCAACGGGGATCATCGTTGAGGCTATTGGGCAAGCTGATGGTAATCCAGGCCCCCACTTCATTAATTTCCCCTTCGTATTCCGTGCTGTGGGGGCCTTCTGGTTGGATAAAAGTGGCCCCAATGGGAAGCTCGACTAACTTTCCGGCGGCAGGACAATGGAGCTGATAGCGGCTTTGGAGTTCTTCGAGGGCGGTGAGATCTTCCAAGTCTTGGCTAGAACCATGGAAAAAGACAACGTGTTGGGGCCGCAAATTGTGGATTAACTGGGTGGTGTTGCGACCGTCGCTGTGTTCGGCGAGAAGGTAGGTTTCGATTTGGACGTGTTTTTTAGGGGCGATCGCCGCAAGGGGAGGCGCTTCAATATCTAACCAAACCCCTGGATGTTCTGGCAATAGAAGCAAACAAGGGCATTGTTCTGCCTCACAATATTTGGCGAAATCATTGGTGTAGTCGGTGATGATCACATGGTTGCCCTGGTGCAGGTCTGGATATTCACCTGGGGCGAGGCGATGCATCCGGGGGTAGACCCGGTCATCCCAAAAGAGGGCTTGGTGACGGGCAAAATTTTGCACTGGATTGGGCAGTTCTGGCAAGATCTCCAGATACAAATCACAACCACGGGCCACTTGGCCTTCTACCCAAATATCGACTTTTTTGCCGGTAAATTGGTGGTGCGATCGCAATAATTTTAAGATTTCCTGGCCGAGGCCGAGGCGTGGTACAGGCAAAATCACCGATTGATTAGAGTCGAGGGCGTCGAGAATCCGTTGGGTCAGGTACTTCTCTTGTTGACGGCGGTGGGGATGGCGCATCGTACCATAGCTGCCCTCGATGATCAGTACGTCGGGCTGGAGACCCCGCAAGGCCTCAATGGACAAGCCATTTACCAACTGAAAATGGGAAACAGAAAAATCCCCCGTGTAAAATACCGTGTAATCGCGCTCTGGGGTATGGAACGTAAACAAAGCCGCCGCCGCCCCCGGTAAATGTCCGGCGGGGAAAAGTTGGAGGGTTAAATTGTCGGCAATTTCTACGGGCGATCGCCAGGGCACCACTTGACCTAAATCAGAAGGAACCTTCGCCCCAGGCCAGTTGAGGGGCAACAATGTTTGAGTCGCAGCACTCAGATAAATGGGGACTTCCGGAAAATGGCGATGTAAAGCGAAGATGCCTTCGGCGTGATCCCGATGGGCATGGCTACAAAAAACGGCATCGGGTGTTTTGTCCTGGGCGAGGAGCCGCGCAAAATCCATGACACCACAGTCGAGTAGCAGTTGATAAGGCCCCAATTTAAGAAGAAGACAAACACCTTCTGCTTGTTGGCCGGTGGCGTAGGGCAGGCAGGATAATTGAGGCAGATCGGGGGCGACGGCAGGGGGCATTGGGCACAAAAAATCCTAGAATCCCAAGGAGGCGATCGCCGCAGGAGATCCTAGAGTATCTCAACGAACAATAAAAGATCTGGTTAAGGGAACTTGTGGCGAAACCACCCAAAAATGATGGGCAGGGGCATTAGTGGGCGGAACCATTGCCGTGGTAATCATCGGAATCATAAAAACCATTTTGGGTGCCGAAAAAGAGACAAGCCACAGTAAAGACACCTGTCAAAGCCAATAAAAGTAATTTGATATCCATAAAATTAAAGTAACTGTACATTCAGTTTCATCATAGCGATTTTTCCAGAGAGCGGAAATTAACTTTTATGGCGGCAAAATTTGCTATTTCATTGGAAATTCTTGGATTTTATGGAATTTTGACCCATTGAAATAGGATCTGTTCTCCGGGAAATTTAAGGGTGGGTTTCGAGGCGATCGCCACAGGCCGAGTTTTCAGGGGCACCATGGGCCCAAACTTGGTAGTCACGCACTAATTGATCAAGCAGTTGCCCTTTAATGCGTTGCAAGATTTCCCGCAAAAGGCGATCGCCCGTCTTTTTCACTAAGGCTTTGGGGGTAAACCAAAGGGGAGGCGGCAATTCGAGTTTGACCTGGAGATCTGCTTCACCCTGGAGTAACCATTGCTCCTGTTCATCGGCGACGGGCTGTAATCGGCCCGTCACATCGAGTTTAAAACCTTTCATGAAGGGTTCGAGGCCCCGCAGTTGATAATCCAAACTTTTGATATGGACTTGGCAGTGGCGATCGCACCAAATTTTCAGGGTCACAATGGGCTGGAATTTGTATAGATCTAAGAAGCCAATGGGCCGCATTTTCAGTTGGTATTGATCCGGGGCAACTTTTTCTGTGCGCTCAGGATCGGCGATCGCCCCCACCAGACAATCAATGTCCCGGAGATAGTCTTGGATGGGACGGGGCGCCTCTGGCACAGAGAGGGCAACAACTTCGAGGGCTTGGAAGCGAATGGCCATAGTAAAGTTTTAATTCTAAATTTTGTAGTCAACACCGAATCAATAAAAACGCGGGTATCTGTCTCCGCAAAAGCAACCCAGAAAATTTCAAAAAATGCCCAAAATTGCCCAGAGACGCAGGATTTTTAGGGATATGTAACGCAACGTAAACTTATATCACCTTTTCGCCAAGGGACTTCTAGCCCTGCGGTAAACTAACCCATAATCCAGAATGCTGACATAATCAAACCACATTCTTGTAGGAGTTAACACTCAATGTCTCATAGCGTTAAAATTTACGACACTTGCATTGGCTGCACCCAGTGCGTCCGTGCCTGTCCCCTTGATGTCCTAGAGATGGTTCCTTGGGATGGCTGCAAAGCGGGTCAGATCGCATCTTCTCCTAGAACAGAAGATTGCGTTGGTTGTAAGCGGTGTGAAACTGCTTGCCCCACCGACTTTCTCAGTATCCGGGTTTACCTCGGTGCCGAGACAACTCGTAGTATGGGTCTGGCCTACTAAAATCGCCCATTTAACACAAGCCTTTTTGTATTGGGTTATATTAAAACACTATCCCATTAACGTTTTCAACCATTCTGGTCATTTCCGGAGAGGCATTTTAGTCCTCTCTTTTTTTATTGTCCGCTATATTGTATTTGTTTTGCCACGAGGATGCGGCGATCGCCTACCAAAGGAATCGCCCTGGGTCAAACTTCCCCAGAATTAAGAAGCCTCATTTTTCAAGGATAAATTAACCAATCCAGTTAATTTCTGGGGGATCATCATCGGTGGTCTTGGCCGCGTTCAGGGTGTCTTTGGATAGCGTGGGTTGAGTCGCTTTCGCGTTAGGCTTTTGGGTCAGGGATGTTTTGGGGTGCTGGGTAGTCTGCCAAAATCGGCGATCGCCAACATGTTGATTCAGGATATGGCGCAGGAAAAAATTTAAAGTTTTCTGGGGAAGATAGCCTTTTAAGACCGCTAAACTGCCAAATAGCATATGGTTAAGCTTTTGTTCATTAAGGATTAGAGCGAGCTGCTCGGTAGTGAGTAAATCCGCCTCAAGTAAATAATCACCAAGCCGCTTGCCATCAATTAATATCAGTTCTTGCTTAGCATATCTGGCGAAAAAATCAGCCGTTGGTTGACGAATCCAGCCCCGCAGAGTCAAGATTTCACCAAATTTTAAATCGCTGTAAATTTGCTGATCAAAAAGGGCCGTTTGTAATTGGGCTTCGGAGATCAAGCCTGCATCTTCAAGGACTTCGCCAATTAATTGAATTTTAGGACTATTGTTGGTAGATGCCGCATTCATAAGCGCTATTTCAACCTACTGTAGACGACGCGATGTCAATACTTTACGCACCCAGCAAAACGAATTTCTATTAAAAGATTGCTTACTTATTTTTTATTTCCCTATAGAAATATAACTAGGCATTTATTGGTTTAGTGAGAGTGCTACTGTAACTATCTTAATGCAATCTTAAATAATTGCTGTTAGTTTCAACTCTCACTTCCGCCATAGATGCAGAAAATCAAATTTTTATCCGAGAAAGTCGCTGCAATGTTGGTCTGTTTTCAACTATTTCGCAAGCAGAGATAGAAGCGATTGAATGAATATAAATACTTATGATTTTTCCTGTGTTTTTCCTGAATTTTGCCTAATTAAATATCAAAATTCTGACATTGCCATGGGAGAAAAGATTGAAAATAAAAAGGCGATCGCCATCGCCCCATAGAAAAAATACTAGTGATCTGAACCTGGCTGTTTAACTAGCAGATCAACCCCTAGGGGATGATTAAGACCGGGCAAGGAGAAAGATTTGTGACTTTACTGGTGACACTTTCGGCAACGCCTTCCTGGGTTAAGCCCATGCCCCGACAGCCCATCACGATTAGATCGGCCTCAATCTCATCGGCCACATCACAAATGGTGAAAGAGGGCATCCCTTCCCGTTCAATAATCTCCGCTTCGATCCCCGCTTGGGCAAAGAGATCATGGGCTCCCTGGAGGAGCTTGGCCACCGCTTCTTCGGAATTCATCACCCCCTGGCGCTCCTCTGGCTCCGTCGGCTCAACCACAGAGAGCAGGACTAAGCGACTTTGAAAAGATTTCACAAGCTGAATCACGGTCTCTGCCGCTTCACGGGCTTCACGACTTTTATCAACGGGAAAAAGAATGGTTTTAAACATAGTAGCTCTACCTCCTAGACACAGGCTCCGGTAAAATCTGCATGGAGATATTTTTCTGGATTTGGAACTCTAGTTCAATTTTCTCGGAAAAATGGTCTTCTTCTGATGACAAGATGACAGAACTTTATAAAAAGCAAGCATTTGGAGGATCCTAATTGTGGCTAAGAAATCAGTTGCAAATTTAACAGAGGCAGATTTAAGCGGAAAGCGCGTGTTTGTCCGGGTTGATTTTAATGTACCCCTCAATGAAAGCGGTGCAATCACTGACGATACCCGGATTCGGGCCGCACTCCCCACCATCAAATATTTGACTGAGAAAGGTGCAAAGGTGATTCTCGGAAGCCACATGGGTCGTCCGAAGGGTCAGGTGGTTGATTCGATGCGCTTAACGCCCGTGGCTGCTCGCTTGTCTGAGTTGTTGGGCCAACCTGTCACTAAGTGTGATGATTGCATTGGGGATGCGGTAAACCAGGCGATCGCCAACCTCGGTAATGGTCAAGTGGCATTATTAGAAAACCTCCGCTTTAACCCTGGCGAAGAAAAGAATGATCCTGAATTTGCCAAGCAACTCGCGGCTAATGCAGACATTTATGTCAACGATGCGTTCGGGACCGCTCACCGCGCCCATGGTTCCACCGAAGGCGTCACTCACCACGTTGGTACTTCCGTTGCTGGTCTTTTGATCGAAAAAGAACTCCAGTTCCTCAAGGGGGCCATCGAAGCTCCCAAGCGTCCCCTCGTGGCGATTGTGGGCGGTTCTAAGGTGTCCAGCAAAATTGGTGTCATCGAAACTCTCTTGGAAAAGTGCGACAAGCTCCTGATCGGCGGTGGGATGATTTTCACATTCTACAAGGCCCAAGGGAAATCTGTCGGTGGTTCCCTCGTGGAAGATGACAAGATCGATTTGGCGAAGAGCTTAATGGAAAAGGCCCAAGGGAAAATTTTGCTCCCCACTGACGTGGTTGTGGCAGACAAGTTTGCGCCTGACGCTGAAGCGAAAACGGTTAGTGTTGATGCCATTCCCGATGGTTGGATGGGTCTCGACATTGGTGCTGATTCTGTGAAGGTCTTCCAAGAGGCTCTCGATGGTTGTGGCACGGCGATCTGGAATGGCCCAATGGGGGTATTCGAGTTCGATAAATTTGCCGTAGGTACCGAGGCGATCGCCAAGACCCTTGCGGGTGCGACTGAAACCGGTACTGTCACGATTATTGGGGGTGGTGACTCCGTTGCCGCTGTCGAAAAAGTCGGCGTTGCAGACAAAATGAGTCACATTTCCACGGGTGGTGGCGCCAGCCTCGAACTGCTGGAAGGAAAAGAGCTGCCCGGTATCGTTGCCCTTGATGATGCCTAAACTTCTAACTGTTCTTTTGATCTAACAAATCGTCCCCCTAGCTGATTTAGGGGGGCTTTTTTTTCGGGGAATTTGCCGAGACGATTAAGCTTGTGGGACGTCTTCTAGGGCAAATTGCACCAGGCGATCCACCAATTGAGGGAAGGGAATACCGCTCTGTTGCCATAACTGAGGGTACATACTCAGGGCCGTAAAACCAGGCAGAGTATTAATTTCGTTAATCAACACCGTCTGGGTCGCTTCCACATAGAAAAAATCTACCCGGGCAATGCCACGGCAGTCGAGGGCTTGGAAAGCTTTGATCGCGAGTTCTTGAATCTGTTGGGCGATCGCCGCTGGGATCTCGGCGGGAATGTGCATACTAGATTTCCCGTCGGTATACTTCGTTTCGTAGTCGTAGAAATCACTGTCAAAGCGAATTTCCCCCACCACTGATGCTTTCGGCTGATCATTCCCCAGAACGGCGCATTCTACTTCGCAGGCTGTTACACCAGCTTCAACGATGATTCGACGGTCATATTCAGCGGCAAGATCCAATGCTTTTTCGAGTTCGTCACGGCTGCGCACTTTACTAATCCCCACAGAAGACCCCAGATTTGCTGGTTTGACGAACATTGGGTAGTTAAGCTGGGCTTCAATGTTGTCGCAGACTTTTGGGAAAACGCAAGGCCCTGACCACACTTCCGAACGCAGTACGCCCACATAATCCACCTGGGCCAAACCCGCTTGGGCAAAGACCATTTTCATCGCCAGTTTGTCCATACCGGCGGCCGAACCGAGCACTTTACTGCCCACAAAGGGCTTTTCCATCAGGGTCAGCAGACCTTGGAGAGTACCATCTTCGCCATTGGGGCCGTGGACAATGGGAAACCATACATCAACGCTAGGAGCCGCTGGGGGAAATTGCCAACGACTGGCCGGATCAACGGTTTCTACGGGGAGAGCTTTTCCGGCAGTGAGCACCTGTTGGGAAATCTCTGGGTCATGCCAAATACCATTGCGGTCGATGTAAAACGGGAGGAGTTCGTATTTTGCGGAGTTATCATCCTGGGCAAAGGCCTTGGCGATCGCCGCCGCTGAGACGATAGAAACATCATGTTCCCCAGATTTTCCCCCAAACAATAAACCAACCCGTTGCCGTGCCATCACGTTCTCCACCATAGATATCGGGATCATTATAGGGGCAAGGGGACGCCGCGAATGGCAAAATCGAGCAGTTCCATCGGATGCCACAGGGGAATTGTTTGGCCCTGTTTTTGGAGATGGTTCTGGATTTGCAGACTACAGCCTGGATTGGCCGAGGCGATCGCCTTTGCCCCAGTGTTTACGAGATTGCGAGCTTTGCGTTCTCCGAGTTCGGCAGCGATGTCCGGTTGAAGCAGGTTAAATACCCCCGCGCTCCCGCAACAGAGATTATGTTCAGCGGGTTCACAGAGCTGCACATGGGGAATTTGCCGGAGTAGATCGCGCGGTTGCGCAGAAATTTTTTGGCCATGGAGCAGGTGACAAGCGTCCTGATAAACAAGAGGTAATGTGTCAGAGGTTAAAGGATTTAAAGGGGTCGTTAAACCCACCGTCGCGAGAAATTCCTGGGCATCGCGCACTTTGGCCGCAAAATCTTGGGCTTTTTGGGCATAAGCTGGATCATCCTGTAAAATCCGCCCGTATTCCTTGAGGGTATGGCCACAACCAGCCGCATTGATAATGATGTAATCGAGGTCTTGATCCGCAAAACTATCGATCATCTGTCGCGCTAATTCTTGGGCTTGCTCCGTTTGCCCTTGGTGGGCCGGGAGAGCCGCACAACACCCCTGACTTTTGGGAATCACCACTTCACAACCATTGGCCGTTAAAACCCTGGCCGTTGCCTCATTCACCGGAGAAAAGAATAACCGTTGGACACAACCCAGCACCATGCCAACGCGATACCGTTTTTCTCCCTGGGCCGGAATCAGGGTGGGTAATGGTTGTTTGCTGGCCTGGAGATTAACTTGGGGCAGAATCAACTCCATCGCCGCCAACCGGGGAATCAACTTTAAAATACCTAGTTTACGAATAAGCCACTGCAGACCCGAATTTTGGTAGATCCACAGCAACGGCAGCAGCAGTTTTAGGCGTAGGGGATAGGGAAACAGATTAAAAATCAGCCACCGAAACAGGCGATCGCCTAAGCTTCTGGTGTAGTTCCGTTCAATCTGCGCCCGCATCGAGGCCAGCAGTTCGTCATAACGGACCCCCGAAGGACAAGCCGAGGTACAGGCCAAACAACCCAGACAACTATCGAAATGTTTTACCGTGGCGCTGTTAATTTCAGCCTCTCCCTTGGCGATCGCATCCATTAGGTAAATACGGCCCCGGGGAGAATCCATCTCCGAGCCGAGCACCCGATAGCTCGGACAGGTATCCAAACAAAAGCCACAATGCACGCAACTGTCGATCACTCCCTGTTCGGGGGGGAGCTGCGGGTCAAAACCACCTAATTTCGTGTCAGAAAGGGTCATTGTTCGTCCAAAAACTGCCTCAAATCACTATAAAAGTTTGTGGCTCCGAGAAAAAACCTCCCAGGATAGGGAGGCAGAAAATCAACATAATTCGTAACGTCTAAAGGATTGATGGGTGATTTTTAAGTGGAAAATCTAACGGTTTTGGGGGAAAACATAGCCAACCCCTAGGGTGAGGCCCACATCTGCATCATCGGCAAAACCGACATTAAGACCAACATTCCCCACAAAATCCCGTGAGAAACGGTAGTCAAAGCCACCCGTAGCTAAGGCGTCCGTATCGCCAGAATCTGTAACAATGCCGCCACCGATATAAGGATTGACGCGTCCCCGGCCCGCAAAGTCATAGGTAATTGGAAGCGTGACGGAGGTATCTCCCCCAAAATTAACGCCAGGGCGAAAAGATAAATTGTTCAGAATTGCAATTTTACTGATGACCGTGACCCCATCATCGGCAACACTACGATCCGGATCCGTGAGGCCAACATTGCCAGCAACACCAACGTAACTATATTGATTTGTGGGAGTGATTTGGGCCTGGGCTGCACCAGCAGTGAGCATAACGCTACCTAGGCTAAGTAAAGCAATTATGGTTTTCATGGTTGAGCACTCCTCAAAGCGTTTGAAACTTGCCTAAAAAAGTCTCGCTTCGGAGACGAAGATCAAGGGTTTGCCAAGTTTCTTTACATCTCCATTGTAGGATTTTCGTTCAGAAGTTGGGTTTATGGCGGTGAGTGGCTGCTCTATGCGGGGTTAACTCTGTCCCGTTGCCAGGCACCGTATCGCTCAGCGTAGAAAGAAAGAATCGCTTCAAGTTGTTGGCGATCGCCTTGGGGGAGATCTGCTGGATAGTGAAGACGCATTTCCCCAATTTGGCTATGGAAGTAATTAAATTTTGGCGATCGCCGTAACTCTAATTCCACCTGTACCTGGGGCACCTGTTGTAGATGGGCCGCCACCTCCCGATAAATGGCCAGGGGCAGATCCTCCCGCCGCAAACATTCTGTGATCAGTTCTGTTACAGTGCCCGGAGTTGTCACAATTGCTGTCCTTTTCCACGTCAAACTTTAGGAGCATTGTACCGTTTTGCCTGCTCCCCTTGGGGCAATATCTCAATGGTGCTTGGCTTGTTTTTTGAACGAATTTAACCTTCTTATAGGGTCGGAACAGTACGTTCTCCAGGATTACTCGCCACCGAAGTTTCATTGAGTTTTTTCTGAATCGTCATGCCGTACTGCTCCAGGGTGACAACGGGAACACCCCGATTAAAGGCGATCGCTTTTACGAGTACCTGACCATTGGCCACATAGTCTCCCACCTTCACATAGCGGCTAAAACGCTCATCGGGGGATTCCACCATCACATAATCAATGCCATTGATCTGCACAACCCCCGTCACTTTGGTGTTATTTGCCGCAGTAGGTTCTGGTAAGGACGGGAGAATGGGGCTAAAGTCCAGAGGCGGTGGTGGGGCGATCGCCACAGCTCCAGGAGCCGTACCCGGTGTGGTTTGTCCAGGAGCGCCATTGGCCGTGCCAGAGGTCCCCGGTTGTGTACCAGATGCAGCTGGTGCTGGGGGCGGCGCTAAAGTCACCTGGGGCACAATGGGAAGATCCGCAAAGGGATCAGGTCGGCCTTCTGTGGTGGCCCGACGACGAGCATCAGGGTCAGTAGACGGAATTAGTACAGAAGACAATGTTTCTGTTGTGGGGGGGGCAAACAGTTCAGAATCTGGCTCCGGAGCCGGAGTTGGTGCTGTGGTTTGGGATGTTTCCGGGGTCTGTTCATCATCGCCACCACCGGGCAATAAAGAGCAACTTCCAAGGGTCAGGCTAAAGGCAACAATGGGAAATAACAAAGACGCTGGACGCATGGCGGCAACCTCAACACACAATTTGGGGGCAGGATATGGATGAAAAATTTTGATCAAGTTGCTTCCAGTTTAGAAGAAAGTGCCGAATTGGTTTCTATTTGATTGGCGAAATTTAATGGTCGTGTGGTGTTGAATTTAAATTTGTCCCAGAAATTTCCTAAACTCAAAAGAAATTGGGCATAAATTTGAGAATGTAATGCTTGTTTTACATCACAGTCATCGCTGGGATGTTTCTCCTGCGATCGCCCGGGAGATTCAAACGTCACTGCGACAGTGGATCCTACTTCAAGATTATTTACCCACAAAGGTCAAAACCATTGCTGGGGTTGATGTGGGCTTTGAGGCACGTTTCACGATCACACGGGCGGCGGTGGTGGTTTTATCGTTTCCCGATTTAGAGATTATCGAAACGGCGATCGCCCGCTGCCCCACATCATTTCCTTACGTACCAGGGCTATTATCGTTCCGGGAAATACCGGCCATTTTAGACGCCTTAGAAAAAATCACGCACCTGCCAGATTTATTGTTTTGTGACGGCCAAGGTTACGCCCACCCACGCCGTTTAGGGTTAGCGTCTCACTTGGGTATCTTGTTAGATTTACCGACGATTGGCGTGGCAAAATCCCGCTACATTGGCACCCACCAGGAGGTTCCCCTCGAAAAGGGACAGTGGGTGCCTTTACATGATCACGATGAAACCATTGGCGCAGTGCTCCGGAGTCGGACGAAGGTGCGTCCCCTCTACATTTCTGTGGGCCATCGGGTCAGTTTAGCTACGGCCATTGATTTTGTCCTCGCCTGTACGCCGAAATATCGCCTACCGGAACCCACTCGCCTGGCGGATAAACTGGCTTCTCGAAAACCTAATTTTCCATAAAAAATACCGCCTTTTGGCGGCATCGTTTTCCTTAAAAAGTCAATTGATGGTTTAGGCGATCGCACAGGCACGACGGTAGCACCACCGCAGCAAAGTGATTCCCAAAATAAATTTCGCGGCCTCTAGTACCCAATACAAACTATGCCACACTGACATCTGTAAAGGCATCGTTGCCGTTCCATTGAGGCCAGTCATTTCTAGGCCAAAGCCAGCCAACTGAGGCGTAATCAAATAGGTATAAAGTAAAGCAATATTTAACAAAATACTGGCAATTACGAGGGCATTTAAGGCTTGGCGATCGCCAAAGAGATGTTCAAATTTAAACCCAAAAAGGATCGTTAAAATCCCAGCGGCACAGACCACTTCTAAACGGTTAAACACCCCAAACAAAACATATCCCGTGCTAATAAAGCCACTGTCAGCCATCATCCCGGTCATTGACAACACAGGAATGATTACAAAATCGAGGAGGAAAGAGGCACTCAACCAAAACCCCAAGATTGTCATGACCATAGCCGATAAGTTGAGGGAAAATGGTTGCTTTTTGAGGGCGTCGTTGAACATGGTTTCTTCTCCCGAAACTGGGCCTTACTTTTTTAAGCTTAAAAGCTCAGGGAACCCCATCGGAAGCATCGCCCCAAAACGACATAATCTAGTAATACTCTTTCATAAATCGCAATAATTTATACGGTCTCTAGGCGGACTCGCCAGCATGGTAGGAACTACGCACCAGAGGCCCTGAACGCACATGGGAAAAACCCATTTCCTGGGCGATCGCCCCTAGGTGTTCAAATTCTGTGGGTGTCCAATATTTTTGTACCGGTAAATGGGCGAGGGAGGGACGCATATATTGGCCTAGGGTGAGGCGATCGCACCCCACCGCTCGCAAATCCCGTAACGCTTGGATAATTTCTGTTTCCGTTTCCCCATGGCCGAGCATTAAGCCTGATTTCGTCGGTATCTCAGGATTGTACGCTTTCACCAATTCCAAAACCCGGAGCGATCGCCCATACTTTGCCCCCCGACGTACGGGGCCCTGGAGCCGTTCTACCGTCTCAATATTGTGGTTGTAACAAGCCGGTTGCGCTGCCACCACCGTTTTTACCCGTTCTGCCTGGGCTGTTTCTGCCCCTTTCCCACTCCAAAAATCTGGGGTCAGCACTTCGATCTGTGTCCCTGGATTTTCAGCCCGGATCGCGGCTATTACCGCTACAAACCAGCCAGCTCCCCCATCGGCAAGGTCATCCCGCGCCACTGAAGTCAACACCACATAATTCAGTCCCAACAGCCGCACCGACTCCGCCACTTTTTGGGGTTCCTGCGGGTCAAGGGGGAGGGGGATTTGGCCTTTATCCACCTGACAGAAAGCACAGGCCCTGGTGCACACTTGCCCCATCAATAGAAATGTTGCGGTTTTATTGGCGTAACACTCACCCCGATTTGGGCACTTTCCTTCCTCACAGATAGTGTGAATGCCCCGTTGCTTAACGATTCGCTGGACTGTCGAGATCTCACTGGCTTTACCGAGGGGAGCTTTGACCCAACTGGGCATGGGCAAAATCGGGGCGCTGGAGGAGTGAGACGCAGAAGAAGCCATAATTTTTATAAAAACGCTGTTGAGGAAAGTTCTGGGATTTTTAGAATTAGTTTACTGAAAATCTAGTTAACCCAACATCCCCAGGTACGGGGCTAACCCAGTGATCAAAGTCACGGTGGCTTCAGGTCGATGAGTATGTCAAACTGAGGAAAACTCAATCGCTTAACTTCTAGATGATCGTAAATCTTGGTTGAAGCTTTTAAAATTTTTACCAAGCTCACGCCATCATAGAGACGACCCAGCCAGCTATTTTATGTTGTGAAGGAGTATGTTGTGACCCACAAAATCCTAGTGATTGACGACAGCAAGGTGATCCGTATGCGGGTCAAGGATATGCTGCCAGAGGGGAATTTTGAAGTCATTGAGGCCAAGAATGGACTTGAGGGCTTCAATCTCATCAATACGGAACATCCCAATCTGATCATGTTGGATTTTCTGCTGCCGAAGATGAGCGGCTGGGAAGTGTACCAAGAAATTCAAAAACGCCCGGAACTAAAGGCGATTCCTTTAGTGTTGATGTCTGGCCGCAAAGAAGAAGTCACCGAAAAGCTGCCGGAACCCTTTGAGTTGTTTTCTTTCATCGAAAAGCCCTTTGACCAGAAGCAACTGATCAATGCCATCAAAGATGCGATGGCGAAGGCCAGAAAGCAGGCCCAAACAATCCCAGAGGCTCCCCTTTCTTCCCTCAGTGCGAGCACAACGGGGAATCCAATGGCGGCAGAAATCGTGGCGTTGCAAGCGAAGGTAAATGCCCTCCAAGGGGAAATCGATCTGCTCAGAAAACAAATGGGGCAGTTGGTTAGTTTCGTGAAACAAAAGCTGAAGTAGGATCGCTAAACTTGACCAATATCCCTGGCAAATAGCCATTGGCGACAATATCAAAGGACAATAATTTCGATGGGTGCACAGCTTTCCTCTTTAGTTAAGGTGTTGGTGATTTCGGCGATGGGGGCGGCGTTAATCAAGTATGGTTTGCCCTATGGTTTTGGTTTGGGGGCGATCGCCCCATCTAGTGGCGGTGCTTTGGCGGCGATTTTACTGCCGACGCTGGTGATGGCCGGGCTATTGTGGTGGCGGAGTATCTCCCAGACTTCCTAAAGGGGTAAGGGTTAGCCGAAACTAAGACATAATCAAAACAACAGCACTAACTTGAGGCGTGTGAGTAACGTGGATTTTCGGAAATGGAGCGGCTTCATTGTTCTTCTGAGTTCCCTTTATATTCTCTGGCAAATCAAAGCTTTTCTACTGTTGTTACTCACGGCGGTGATCCTGGCTAATGCCCTCAATGTGCTGGTGATCAAGCTGCAAACCTGGGGCGATCGCCTCGCAGCTCGTTTCAATCAACCTCTCCTGCGAATTGGGCGCTCCTTTGCGGTATTTACCGCCCTGTTTCTCGTTGTCTTGATCCTGTGGCTTGCCTTAACCATCGTTGTTCCGCCTTTTATTGGTCAGTTCCAAATTCTGTTTAGCAAGCTCAACACAGGCTTCTATGAAATCGATGAATGGTTAGATGCACAAATTCTCAGAATTGAAGAAAGCTTTGGCTTGCCAATCAGTGAACAGTTGCCAAACCTCGATGAAATAATCCCACAAATCTCCACCCTGCTCAATGAACTGCTCAATCGCGGCTGGAGCCTCTTTTCTGACTCCCTCAAGGTGCTTTTAAATGTTCTGCTACTCACAGTTTTAACCTTAATGTTTCTGGCAGATCCCCAACCCTATCGCCAGGGATTTATTCGGTTGTTTCCGTCCTTTTATCGCCGACGAGCAGACGAAATACTCACCCTCTGCGACGCTGACCTCAAGGGCTGGGTATCGGGCATTATGTTCAATATGTTGTGTATTGGTGTGTTGAGTTATGTGGGCCTTTTGACTTTGGGATTGTCATTAGCTTTACCCCAGGCGATTTTGGCCGGTTTACTAACCTTTATTCCCAACATTGGCCCAGCTTTGAGCGTGATTCCCCCGATTCTCATTGCCTTGTTGGAAGCTCCATGGAAAATCTGGGCCGTCTTGATCTTATATTTTGTGATTCAGCAGGTTGAGGGGAATGTTTTAACCCCCTGGGTGATGGCCCGGCAAGTGTCCTTACTCCCCGCTGTAACGCTTTTGGCCCAGGTTTTGTTTGCGGTGACCTTGCAGTTGGGTTTTTTGGGACTGTTTTTAGCATTACCCCTGGCGGTCATCGGCCAAGTAATCGTGCGGGAAGTCTTAATTAAAGATATTTTAGACCCTTGGCAAGGGAGGGAAGATAGTCAAGTGCTAGCGGTGGTCTCCGGAATTGTGGGCATCGAAACCAGCCAATCAGTGGCAGCAGAGCCGGGGGTACAGACCCCAGAATTGCCGACGGATCATCCGCCCGAGCCCCCCAGTTAAGGAAAACTTTGTGTACCCTTGTTAGGAGTGATTTTATTTCTGGTTGAGGAATTGATGTATGGGTGTGTCCCGGAGTGATTGGCGATCGCCAGTGGTTTTAAGTCTAGTTGTAAGCTGTGCCGTGAACCTAAGTGGCTGTGGTGGGCCACCGCCCCAAGCCCAAACTCCTCAGGGAGTACCGGTGAAATTCGAAACCTTAGATTCAGACCTGCTGGCCACCACCACTGAATATGTGGGGGTTTTAGAAGCTGATAATCTCGTGACCCTCAAACCAGAAGTCGACGGCATTGTCCAAGCCATTCAAATCCAAGAGGGAGACACTGTCGCGGCGGGAACCCCTATTTTGACGCTCAAGTCAGAGCGCAGCCAGGCTTCTTTGCAACAGGCGATCGCCGGGGTAGAAGCAGCCCGGGCGGCCCAAACCAATGCCGAAGCCCAACTCAGTGCCGTCAATGCCGAAAAACTCGAAGCCCAGGCCGATCTAAAACTCCGGGAACAGGATCTGCGACGGATTAAAAGCTTAGTGGATACCGGGGCATTACCCCAGCGGGATCTCGACCAGAGCCAGCGGGATCTAGAGGTGGCCAAGGCGCGACTAAATACCATCAATCAACGGATTAAGGCCGCCCAAGCAAGTGTAAACCAAGCTAAAGCCAATCTCCGTCAATCAAGCAATACAGTGGCGATCGCCAATGAAGATCTCCGGGAAACCCAGGTAACGGCCCCCGTTGCCGGCATCATCGGCGACCTAACCGTTCAACAAGGAGACTACCTCGAACAGGGAGCCACCATTGGCACCATTGCCCAAAATACGCGCCTCAGCCTGAACTTTTTTGTGCCCATCGAGCAAGCCCCCGATCTCCGCCTCTCCTTACCCGTCGAACTGATCGACTATCGCACCCTAGAAACCGTGGGTCGCGGTCAAGTGAGTTTTATTTCCCCGGAAGTAGACTTTACGTCCCAAACCATTTTGGCGAAGGCTAGCTTTGATAATCCTGACAATCGCCTTTTCACAGGGCAACTAGTCAAGGCCAAACTGATTCTGAGTCAGCAAACGGGGGTTTCTGTCCCTGTTACTGCGGTATCGCGCATTGGTGCAGAAACCTTTGTTTTCGTCACCGCCCCCAATCCCGATGCCCAAGGGGAAAATGATCCGCCTTTAATTGCTGTGCAAAAACCCGTCACTTTAGGGGCCATTGAAGGCGATCGCTACCAAGTATTAGAAGGATTAACCACCGGAGAACAGGTGATTACCACGGGCATTCTCAATTTGACCGATGGCACCCCTGTCTTTCCCCAAACCGAGGAAGTCTTCCAGTAAAGCGCGGGAAGCTAGTTAATGCCGATCACATATTTGCGCCATTCGTGGTTGAGATCGTCCCGGGTGTATTTTAAAAGCTCAAAATAAAGACTACTGTGGGGTTTGCGCGGCTGGATCAATAACTCCATTTCAGCTTCTTTGGGGGTGCGATTGCCCTTGCGGACATTGCAACGCATACAAGCGGTGACGAGGTTTTCCCAACTGTCTACGCCGCCCCGCGATCGCGGAATAATGTGGTCGAGGGTCAGTTGCTCGCCGCGCTTACGACAATATTGGCAGGTGTGGCGATCGCGTTCCAGAATATTTTTACGGGTGAGGGGAATCTCGCGGTAGGGCACTTTAATATAGTGGCGCAGGCGAATAACTGTGGGGAGAGGAAAATTCTGGTAAATGACGCGGCCATTGTGTTCTAGGCTTTCGGCTTTGTCTTTGAGCAACAGCACCACTGCCCGACGCCAACTGGTAATGTTGAGCGGTTCATAGGAGGCATTTAGCACCAATACCTTGGCCATATTCTCTGCGTAATGTTTAAAAGAAAGACGCTAGACTCAATATTTCCGCCTATGCTAGCACAGCTCTCAAAGACAGGGGGGCGTTGTCGCCACGAGGGCCATTACGCCACAATTTGTGTATATCCTTGATGATTTAAACTTTTTTCAATGAAAATTGCGATTACCGGTGCAACAGGTCTTGTGGGACAACGCTTAGTTGAACGCTTGTACCCTACCCATGAGCTTTTAGTCTTGACCCGCAGCGAGGCCAAAGCCCAAGGCATTTTTCCAGCCTCAGCCTATCCGAAGCTCAAGATTGTGGCCTATACGCCCACGGAATCAGGCCCCTGGCAGGACTGTATTTCTGGCTGCGATGCGGTGGTAAATCTGGCCGGAGCTCCCATTGCAGAACAACGCTGGACGCCCAGCTATAAGCAAGAAATTCGCCACAGTCGCCAGGGGGGGACAGAAAAAATCGTTGAGGCGATCGCCAAAGCCGACAAAAAACCCCAGGTACTCATTAATCCCTCTGCTGTCGGCTATTACGGCACCAGTGAAACCGCCACCTACACTGAAACGAGTCCTCCCGGAAACGACTTTCTCGCCGACGTTTGTCAAGCCTGGGAAGCGGCGGCCCTAGAAGCCCAAAACCACGGCACTCGCACCGTCATTCTCCGGTTTGGGATTGTCCTTGCCAAGGAAGGAGGCGCCCTCGCAAAGATGATTCTCGCCTTCAATACTTTTGTGGGTGGCCCCCTCGGTACAGGTAAGCAGTGGGTCTCTTGGATCCACCGAGATGATCTTGTTAGCTTGATTGAAATGGCCCTCACCCGCGCCGATTGGCAAGGCATCTACAACGGCACTGCGCCCAATCCAGTCACCATGGAAACTCTGGCCCAAACCCTAGGCTCCGTCATGAAACGTCCGGCTTGGCTACCTGTCCCCGGCTTTGTTTTAGAATTACTCCTCAGTGATGGTGCAAAGGTCGTCTTAGAAGGGCAAAAAGTACTGCCTAAACGGACTGAGGAGACCGGTTTCCAGTTTAAATTTCCGGATCTCAAAGCCGCTCTGATCGATTTACTGGCTAATTAGATCCTCAGCAGCATGACGATCCATCCGTACTTTTTAGGGTTGGCACCCTATTATTTTTGATCAAGATTTATCGTTCTTTTTTACAAACCATGTCTGAAATTATCACTGCCGCAGTAAGCGATCGCATTTGTAACCACATGAACAAAGACCATGGCGACGCGGTTCTCCTTTACGCAAAGCATTTTGGCCAATGTCATAGTGCAGAAGCCGCAAAAATGTTGTCCCTTGATGAAACGGGGATGGCCCTCGAAGTGACTGGCACAACCGGCACAGAAGCAGTACGGATTCCTTTCCCCAAAACCTTGGCCAATGCTAAAGATGCCCATACTGTTTTAGTCGAAATGATGCAAGCAGCCCAAGCCGATCCTGCCTAAGTAGACCCCTAGTAACTTGAATCATAGTTTGTCTAAAACCGTCGATCTCAAGCACTCTGTGGGGGATGGGCGGTTTCTGAGTGGCCTGACACATCTCAAAATTTTATAAACATTTAAGAATCATGTCCTTTATAGTATGCATTCCGTTTAATTGGCTACTCTAAAGTCAGTTCAACGCGCCATATCCTAAAGAAAACGAGCGCTTGTGGCTAAGGATCTCCTGACTTATGAAAGCGACCCCTAAATTTTTCCCTTCACTGTTTATCACCGTTACGATGAGCTTTTTGGCGCCGATGGTGGTTTGCGGTTTACTTTTGACTCTCTGTGCAGCGGTGGGGATTTTCCCTGGGGTAACCGTTGAACTGTTAACAGATGCCTTTGGTAATGTTCTGAAAGTGTTTGGCAATGGACGCATTTGGGAAGGGGTCTTGGTCATTGCGATCGCCTGTGGTTTTGTCGGCGGTATGTTTGAAACCTTTAACTTTTACTATTACCAAAACATGAACTGAGGAACTAAATCCCTGGGGGCGACCGTCTTAGGACATAAAGGAAAATTGCGATTGGTTACCATGGAAATAGGTAAATTCTTGGTTTGTCATCCAATCTACCTTCCCTATTAAAAACAGCCACAGGAACACAAGCATCATGTTGCATCGTCGGAAAAAACGCTGGATGTATGGTCTATTAGCCTGCATTGTCGCGATCAGCGTCAACCTTGCGACACCCACCGTAAGCCAGGCGGGTTTTTTTGAAAATCTTTTACGGGGCGTTTTAATCTGGGGGGTACAGAGTTATCAAATCTCCAATCTCTCGGATGCCCAGGAACAGGACTTTGGTCAACAAATTCACAATGAACTGACCCGTTCCGGCCAGGTAAAACTCTATCAAAATCAGCGGGTTGTAAGTTACATCAACGAAATTGGTCAACGCCTCGCTCGCCAAAGTACACGCCCCAATTTAAATTACAGATTCTTTGTCGTAGAAGATGACAGTGTGAATGCCTTTGCCACCATGGGGGGCTACAACTACGTCAACACAGGGCTAATTAAAACCGCCGCCAATGAGGCAGAACTTGCCAGTGTGATTGGCCACGAAATTGGTCACATTGCGGCGAAACATTCCCTAGAACAGATGAGAATGCAGGCACGAAACCAGGGCATTCTGGCGGCGACGGGCTTGGATAGTAGTCAGATTGTCCAATTGGGAGTGGCGATCGCCGTTGATTACCCCAACAGTCGCAGTGATGAAACGGAAGCAGATGATCTTGGGTTTAATATGTTGACCAGGGCAGGCTATGCCCCGGAGGCGATGGCTTCCTTCATGAAGAAGTTGATGGCTGCCAATAGCGGTGGTCGTCCCCCTGAATTTTTGAGCACCCACCCAGCCACCAATGATCGGATTGCTCGACTTCAAAATAAAGCTGCCCGTTATGCTGGGAATCCCCAAGGCTCGCTCTATGCGGAGGGGTTAAATCAGCAACGTTATCGGAGTCGGATGTCGCCCCTGCTTTAAATTTTTTGGTCTTATTAACTCAGTCTTTTAGGCGATCGCTCTGCCCCCTGGCGATCGCCTTTTTTGTGTATGTACCGATGGGCAAAAAAATCCCCCATGGTTTTGGGGGAATAGCGAATCCTGCTTGATAGGTGAGAGTAAGACTGTTAACGGCCGCCGCCCTGTTTTTGTTTGAGGATATCGAACATAGCATCCTGAATTTGTTCCTGGAGGGTCGGGTTATTGGGCAACTGATTACTAATGCGATTAAAGGTGCTGCGGGGCATAATGTCGTCGATGAGATTGGGCAAGACATTGTTGCAGTAGTTACGTACTTTCCCGATAGCAGCACGGTTATTGAGGCGGTTAATGCTTTGGGGCTGATCGCAGCGAATTTCCCAGTCCGGCTTGCGGCCAATGAGATTTTCGACTTCCAGCAGGAGATTATCCATACTGTTGTTGCCGTAGATCGCTAGATAAGCCTCGGCATAGCGATTGATGTCTGCGGTGCTCGGTTGTTGGGCGATCGCCTGATTTTGCCAGCCAAGAATTTCCGGTTTGAGGGTTAATTGGGGTGCTAGCCCCAAGCCCAGGGAGCTGAGGGTAAGGCAACTGCCCAGCAGATAATCTTGGAAGCGACGGGGTAAAAGCATAATGACCGATGGGGAATAAAAATCAGCGATGGCAAATTTTAAACGTATTCAATATTAAAGAATAGGTTTTAGGGAGGGAAGTTCCAGGGGAAAAGTTTTTTCTGCCATGATTCCAAGGGTTTAACGGAAATGCTGACAGAGTTCAATGATCTTAGTCGGGAGAATCTCCGCAGCGATCGCCCCTTGTTTTAGACCGGCTTCAAGTTCGAGCAAAATCGGCAGGGTTTTGAGGAGTTGCTGACCCCGCAACCGGGCAATCTCTTTTTTGAGAAAATATAAGCGTTTGGGATTTTTGAGATCCGCGAGTTTGGCGATCGCCTGATCGTCCCGTTCCCCGGCCTCAATCATTACCTTGATAATTGTCCACATCCGGAATTGCCCGATTAATGTCGCGACAATCCGCAGAGCTGGTTCATTTTGCGCCAACAGTTCCCCCACCAGTTGAATCGCCAAACCACTATTGCCTTCCCGGATCGCCTCACAAAGTTGCAAACTATTTTGGTTCGTTGCTGCCACCAGGATTTGAATGTCAGATTGGGTTAGCGGTTGCGTCCGGTTCCCTTGATAAATTCTGAGCTTTTCCAACTCATTCCAGAGCCGCCGCGTATCATTTCCCACCGCCTCACCGAGCAATTCTGTGGCTTGTCGGTCAAGATTAACGCCCAATTCCCGCGCTGTTGCCTTAACTCGATCGGTGAGGGCTTCTGTCTGCCAGGGAGGAATCGGTGAAAATTCTCGCACTTTGGCGTGTTCATGGATAAATTTTGTCGATTTTAGCCGCTTATCTGGTTTTTTTCGACTGGTGATAAGGAGATGGGAGCTATCTGGGACGACGGGCAACGTGCGTTGTAATTCCTGTAAAAGACTATCTGAACAGGATTGACACAGGGTGGCTTCATTGAGCCAGATCAAGCGTCCTCCCATGCCAAAGGGCGGCGTCATCACCTCGTTGAGGGCATCAACGGTACTTTCCTCTTTGCTACCGTCGTAGGTCTGAAAATTAAACGACAGCCACGCCGGATCTAAGACCGATTGCTTAATCTGATCCACCGCCTGGGCGATCGCAAAATCATCCTCTCCCCAGAAAAAATACACCGCCATCGCAATCCGCTAAAATCACAAACAAATCAAGGTAAAGTAAAGAGAGCATCCCTCGCAACGTAACCATTATGCCCAGAACACAGCGCAACGATAATTTCATCGACAAAAGCTTTACGGTGATGGCCGATATCATACTCAAAATTCTGCCCACCAATAACCGCTCCAAAGAAGCCTTTGCCTATTATCGCGATGGGATGTCGGCCCAAGCCGATGGGGAATATTCTGAAGCCCTCGAAAACTACGAAGAAGCCCTGAGACTCGAAGATGACCCCAACGATCGTAGTTATATCCTCTACAATATGGGCCTCATTTATGCCAGCAACGGCGATCACCGTAAAGCCCTAGAACTCTACCACGAAGCCATTGATCTCAACCCTCGGATGCCCCAGGCCTTAAATAACATTGCTGTGGTCTACCACTACCAAGGCGAAAAGGCGAAGCAAGCCGGCAATGAAGACGAATCAGAAGCGCTCTTTGATAAAGCCGCCGAATATTGGAAGCAGGCGATCCGCATTGCGCCAAACAACTACATCGAAGCCCAAAACTGGCTAAAAACCACTGGCCGCTCGGAAATGGACGTCTTTTTCTAAATTAGCCCGTTATTAAAACTTTAAAAAAGCAAGCATTCACATTGAGAATTTAAACATGATTGATCTTGAACAGGTTCGCAAGGTTGCCCATTTGGCACGGTTGGAATTGACGCCGGAAGAGGAACAACGTTTACCGTCCCAACTCAGTGCGATTTTGGATTATGTTGAACAGCTCAGCGAACTGGACACGGACAATGTAGAGCCGACCACCAGAGCCATTGATGTGAGTAATATCACCCGCGCCGATGAGCAAAAAACCTTTGGCGATCGCCAAAGGTTGCTAGACAATGCCCCAGATCGCGAAGAAGACTACTTCCGAGTCCCCAAGATCCTCGGTGAAAGTGAATAGGCGGAAATGTTTCCGTTGAGTTGGCTTTGATAAATCCTCGCAAGGGGATTTTTTTATGAGTTTTCAGGGAGGGAATCAATATCTTCTAGGACTCCTCCAAAGATTTGTACAATACAATACGGTTTCTTTAAAAAATATTAAGGTTTTACCCATGGGCCAGACCACAGAAGCACAGACCCTCAAGTATGGGGAGCGCGAAATTGAAAACGGCGAGCTGATCACCTTCCCGAACCCTCGCCCCGGACGACGTTATACCATTAACATCACTCTGCCCGAATACACTTGTAAATGTCCTTTTTCTGGCTACCCGGACTTTGCGACGATTTACATTACCTATGTGCCGGATCAGAAAGTGGTGGAGCTAAAAGCGATCAAGCTTTATGTCAACGGTTACCGCGATCGCTATATTTCCCACGAAGAAGCAGTTAATCAAATTCTCGATGACCTGGTGGCGGCCTGTGACCCCCTCGAAATGACGATCAAAGGGGACTACCAACCCCGTGGTAATGTGCATACTGTCATTGAAGTCACCCACACGAAAGAACAAGCATGATGATTTTCGCTTGGCAGTTCCAATCCCCTGGCCCCATTTTGTTTGAGGTGGGTAATTTTGCAATTCGTTGGTATGGTCTTTTGATCGCGATGGCTGTTTTGATTGGGGTCAATCTCTCCCAATTTTTGGCAACGCGACGGGGGGTCAAACCGGAGTTACTAGCCGATTACGTTATCTGGGGAATTATCGGGGCCATTCCTTGTGCGCGATTGTATTATGTGCTGTTCCAGTGGCGCAGTTACGCGGATCGACCCCAGGATATTATTGCGATCTGGCAAGGGGGCATTGCAATCCACGGGGCAATCCTTGGTGGTGTAATTGCGGCGTTGATTTTTTGTCGTCTGCATCGAATTTCTTTTTGGCAGCTAGGAGATTTGATCGCGCCTTCCTTGATTTTGGGTCAAGCCATTGGTCGCTGGGGGAATTTTTTCAATTCTGAGGCTTTTGGGGCACCGACTGATTTACCTTGGAAGCTCTATATCCCCCTCCAAAATCGTCCTTTAGGTCTTGTGGAATACGAGTATTTCCACCCGACTTTCCTCTATGAATCTGTCTGGAATCTTGGGGTTTTTGCCTTGCTCCTCTATCTATTTTTCTGGGGTCTACGCCATGGCGATCGCCTCAAAACAGGCACGATTTTCCTCACCTACTGGATCGCCTATAGTGCGGGCCGGGTTTGGATTGAAGGCTTGCGAACTGACAGTTTGATGCTTGGCGGTATTCGCATTGCGCAACTGGTCAGCTTGACCGGGATGGCCCTTGGTATTTTGGGGTTGGTTTGGCTGTACGTCCTCAAACGGCGTCTGCCCGATGTGCGATCGCCGCGGGAATTGCGAGAGGCAGACTCTAGCCCAGAAAATTCCGAGACTTAAACCGTTACCATTACTCCTTTAGTAACAACATTATTCATGGGCCAAACCATCCTCGTTACGGGCGCTGTTCGCTCCGGCAAAAGTGAGTGGGCCGAACACCTTGCGCTCCAGTCTCAACGCCCCGTCACCTACATTGCGACGGCCACCGAAGATCCTGACGATCCTGAATGGATGGCCCGTATCCAGCACCACCGCGATCGCCGCCCGAAAAACTGGGGATTTATCGGTGAATCAGTCCATCTAACCGCCGCCATTCACCGCACGCCTGAAAACCACTGCGTCCTTGTAGATTCCCTGGGTTTGTGGGTTGCTAATCATTTAGAAACAGAGCCTGCTCCTTGGCATCAGATGACAACCGCATTTTTAGAGGCCATCAAAAGTTCTCCACGGATCCTAATTCTCGTCGCTGAAGAAACCGGTTGGGGCCTCGTGCCTACTTACCCATTAGGACGCTTATTCCGCGATCGCCTGGGCCGCTTGATCCGCGAAGTTGGCCTCGTTGCTGATCAAGCCTATCTGTTGGTGGGTGGCCACGCCTTAGATATCAAAAAGCTAGGACAGCCCTTGCCTCCGGTAAAAGATCCCCTTAGCTGAAGCTGATTGTATCTTTTTGTAACAAAAACTCTGCTAGATATTAAGAAAAGTGTTTACACTCAGGTTATGAAATCCTTCAGAAGGCTATATGCCCATGGAGTATGTGTTATTTTAAGAAACGTTAACCGTCTGGAATAGCCTATATTTCATAAGGTTGACCTGCTTACGTAGTTTCAGGAAACTCCCCCGACCATAGGATTTATACCTATTGGCTTTTGCTCATTTGACAGGGAGAATCCATAACAAGGAAACTAGCGTAAGCCATTTAATATCCAACCCTTGTTCATTCATATAGACAAGAGGAATTAAAAACTATGACTATTGCAGTCGGACGCGCGCCCCAGGAACGAGGCTGGTTTGATGTCCTCGATGACTGGTTAAAGCGAGATCGATTTGTCTTCGTCGGTTGGTCCGGTATCCTCCTGTTCCCCTGCGCCTTCATGGCTCTCGGTGGCTGGTTGACTGGCACTACCTTCGTTACTTCTTGGTACACCCACGGATTAGCATCCTCTTATCTCGAAGGGTGTAACTTCCTGACTGTTGCTGTATCTAGCCCTGCTGACAGCCTCGGTCACTCCCTCCTTTTCCTCTGGGGCCCCGAAGCCAACTGGAACTTTGCCCGTTGGTGCCAACTCGGTGGACTCTGGAGCTTTGTTGCCCTCCACGGTGCTTTCGGTCTGATCGGCTTCATGCTGCGTCAGTTTGAAATTGCCCGTCTGGTGGGTATCCGTCCCTACAATGCGATCGCCTTCTCTGGCCCCATCGCGGTATTCGTCAGTGTATTCCTGATGTACCCCTTGGGTCAGTCTAGCTGGTTCTTTGCGCCTAGCTTTGGTGTCGCTGGTATCTTCCGTTTCATTCTGTTCCTACAAGGTTTCCACAACTGGACCCTAAACCCCTTCCACATGATGGGTGTTGCAGGGATTCTGGGTGGTGCCCTGCTCTGTGCGATCCACGGTGCAACGGTAGAAAACACCCTGTTTGAAGATAGTGACCAAGCGAATACCTTCCGTGCTTTCGAGCCGACCCAGGCAGAAGAAACCTACTCGATGGTGACCGCAAACCGTTTCTGGTCTCAGATTTTCGGGATTGCGTTTTCCAACAAGCGTTGGTTGCACTTCTTCATGCTGTTTGTACCTGTAACGGGACTGTGGATGAGTTCTGTGGGTATTGTGGGTTTAGCACTAAACCTACGGGCCTATGACTTCGTATCCCAGGAAATCCGCGCAGCGGAAGACCCAGAGTTTGAAACGTTCTACACGAAGAACATTCTGTTGAACGAAGGTATGCGTGCATGGATGGCACCGCAAGACCAAATTCACGAACAATTTGTATTCCCTGAGGAGGTATTACCCCGTGGTAACGCTCTCTAATGCGCCCATTTCCGGTGGTCGTGATATCGAATCGACCGGCTTTGCGTGGTGGGCTGGTAATGCCCGCCTGATCAATCTCTCCGGTAAGCTCTTGGGTGCCCACGTTGCCCATGCTGGCCTTATCGTATTCTGGACTGGTGCGATGACTTTGTTTGAAGTCGCCCACTTTGTCGCAGAGAAGCCCATGCACGAGCAGGGTTTCATCTTAATGCCTCACCTCGCAACCCTTGGTTGGGGTGTCGGTCCTGGTGGTGAAGTTATTGATACTTTCCCCTACTTCGTTGTTGGTGTATTACACCTTATCTCTTCTGCGGTTCTCGGTCTTGGTGGTATTTACCATGCTGTCCGTGGCCCTGAAACCCTTGAAGAATATTCCAGCTTCTTTGGTTATGACTGGAAAGACAAGAACCAAATGACCAATATCATTGGTTATCACCTCATCCTTCTTGGTTGTGGTGCGTTGCTACTTGTCTTTAAAGCGATGTTCTTTGGTGGTGTATACGACACTTGGGCCCCTGGTGGTGGCGACGTGCGTATCATCAGCAATCCAACTTTGAACCCTGCGGTAATCTTCGGGTATCTGTTCAAGGCTCCCTTCGGTGGTGAAGGTTGGATGATCGGTGTCAACAACATGGAAGATATTATCGGTGGACACATTTATGTGGGTCTGATCTGTATCTTCGGCGGTATCTGGCACATTCTCACCAAGCCTTTCGGTTGGGCCCGTCGTGCCCTTGTTTGGTCTGGTGAAGCTTACCTTTCCTACAGTCTCGGTGCTTTGTCCTTAATGGCCTTCATCGCGACTTGCTTTGTTTGGTTCAATAACACTGCTTACCCCAGTGAATTCTACGGCCCGACTAACGCTGAAGCGTCCCAGTCCCAAGCCTTAATCTTCTTAGCCCGTGACCAATCCATGGGTGCGAACGTTGGTTCTGCCCAAGGTCCTACTGGTCTAGGTAAGTACCTGATGCGCTCTCCCACGGGTGAAATCATCCTTGGTGGTGAAACCATGCGTTTCTGGGATTTTCGTGGTCCTTGGTTGGAGCCCCTCCGTGGCCCCAATGGTCTTGACCTCGATAAAATCCGCAATGACATTCAGCCTTGGCAGCTTCGTCGTGCGGCTGAGTACATGACCCACGCCCCGAATGCTTCCATTAACTCTGTTGGTGGGATTATTACGGAGCCTAACTCCTTTAACTTTGTGAACCTCCGTCAGTGGTTGGCTGGTTCTCACTTCGTTCTTTCTTTCTTCTTCCTCGTTGGTCACCTATGGCATGCTGGTCGTGCACGGGCAGCTGAGGCTGGTTTCGAGAAAGGGATTGACCGTGAGACTGAGCCTGTGCTGAACATGAACGAGCTCGACTAAGAATTTGTTGAGACTTCAGTTTAGTCACTGAACTTCACTAATCGAAACTTAAAAACTCCTACCTTAGGGTAGGAGTTTTTAATTTGAGAAAAAAAGTTTTAGGAGGATGAATATGAGCGGAACATGGCTTGGGTGCCTTGTTCGAGGGCATCGGCTAACTGGGCGGTGTCTTTAAATTTTTGGGTTGCCAGAGCTAAACCGGGTAATTGTAGATCTGTGAGACTTTCATTGACTAGGCGGAGATCTTTGATGATGTGTTTGACCATGAAACCCGGTCGAAAATCGCTAGCGGTAATTTTGTGGCCGAGGTTGGCGATCGCCCAGGAACCTGCCGCCCCGGTCTGACAAACTTCGATCATTAAATCAGGGTCAATGCCTTGGGATTGCGCTAGCTTAATTGCTTCACAGAGGGCCACCATGTGAATTGCGCAAAGGACTTGGTTACACATTTTTACAGCCTGGCCACTGCCTATCTTCCCGCAGTAGTAAATATTCTTACCCATGGCTTCTAGGTAAGGTTTGGCTTCGTCGAAATCAGGGCGATCGCCCCCGACCATAATGGTCAAAGTGCCATTTTCTGCGCCGACATCCCCACCACTGATGGGAGCATCGAGGAACCGGAGACTTTTTGTTTTGAGAGTTTCGGCAATTTCCTGGGCCGCACGGGTGCCAATGGTGCTGAAATCAACAACCAGGGCATTGGGTTTAGCATGGTGGATCACCCCTTTTTCCCCTAAGAGAACTGATTTCACATCGGGGACATCGCTCACACAACTAAAAATGTAATCTGCATCGTGTACCGCAGTGGCGATCGCCGGGGCAACGGGCAAACCGGCTGTAGTCACCCTAGCCAAGTGAGGACTGTCAGCAGAACGGTTCCAGACAGTGACTTGGAAACCTTTTTTTTGGAGGTTGAGGCTCATCGGTGCCCCCATGACCCCCATGCCGAGAAACGCAATTTTTTTCGTCATTAGTTATTAATGATGATCAAGATCGCTTCTAGGTTACTCCGGGAACAACTGAATTTCCGGAGACTCTAGATCATCGGTGCTTTGTTCTAGGGGATCTGTCTCTGGAGAAATATCCAACTCTGACACAGTGGGGCTTGGCTCAACCTCTGGCTCAGGAGCGCTTTCAGTAGTTTCCGGGGGAGGCGATGTTTCTGGTTCTACTTCTGATTCCGGTGCGGTTGGTTGTGGGGCTTCGATCTGTGGAGCTGTGGTGGGAGTGACCTCTTCATCAATCTCTGGCGCGAGATCGGCAGGTCGCTCAACTTCTGGCGCTGACTCAGACTGATTGGGGCTTACCTCCTCGACGGTGACAGCAGGCTCTTCTGCCTCGGCTGGCATTGTCTCAGGGGCACCAGGAGAAGGGCTGGGTTCCGCCTCTGGTGCTGCCTTTTCTTCTAATGTTGGTAACGTTTCTTCTGTAGCAGGAGCCGCTTCTGTTTCTGTTGAGGGCGTTGGTTCCTCAACTTCCGGAACAACGGTTGGTGCTGGCTCTGGTGTTTCTTCTGGGGTGGTGGTTTCTACTTCGGGCGGTAGAGACTTGGTGGTGACGAGGCGCTTCGCGGTTCTGAGGGAGAGTTTATTTTGGACGAGCTTGGCAAGGGTATCGTTGAGCTTCGGATCATAGTTAATGACGCGGACAGGGCTATTGTAGGTGTTTTCTAGTAGTTCCCCTTGGTCATCGATAAATTCCAGCTTGAGCCAGTTTTCGCCTTTTTTAAAGCCTTCGAGGTAAATGGGGTGCCAGTCATCGAGAATAAAGCTCTCGCCATTAATGGTGATCCGGATCCGCCAGTCGTTTACATCGTCACTATTGTCGGCCTGGGCAATGAAATGGAGGGGAGCGTTAGTCAGGTAAAAATCCAACATAATCGGCTCGGCGCCATAGGTTCCCTGGGGACGGCTATAGGTGAGGAGGGGCTGTTGGAAATCGGGAATATTGTTATTGCTCTTGGTGAAAATATTAAAGGTAGTTTCGGCGTAGGCACCTTCGTTTTTGAAGCTTTCGTGCCAGGGACGGGAAGCAAAGGCACGGATCAGGTGGCTACCGGGACTGAGGTTTTCGAGGGTGACGGGCTTGCTGGTATCGTAAACGGCAATGTAGGGCTGGTCATCGACAAACAGGTGAATGTGCGGCCCCATGCCCAGTTCTTCGTCTTTGAAAATGGGTAGATCATTAACCTGGAGTTGGACGTCGATGGTGGTGCTGTCAAAGGTTTGGTCTGGTTGGGGACTGAGAATTTTAACCTGGGGTTGGTATTGGTCCAATTCTTGGCGCAGTTCGGTAATGAGGCTGGGAGTTGCCACTTCCGTGAGGGCTTGGGTAGTGACGGGTGTTGGTTCGCGATTGAGATCACTGGCGAGACGGGCATCGAGGCGATCGCCACAACTCCACAGGCCCAATGCCAAAACAACAAGGAGAATAATCCGCTTAAACATTTCCCACAGTCCTTGATAAGCCACGCTTTTTATCTTCTCACTGACCCGACAAACAGCCAATGGTCAAAATGATAATGGGCCGCTTCTGCTGAATCACCAGCGAATTTTGTAGAGATGGAATAGTTCGCCAGATTGTTCTTTGACGATTTTGGCTCCGGATTTTTTGATCAGGGCTTGCCAGTCGTTGAGGTCTTCGAGGAATACTTCGGCGCCCAGGTAGGTTTCGAGGATTGACCAGTCTTCGGCCATGTCTTGGGTTGGGTCAATCACATCAAAGACAAAAAAGCTGCCTGGTTTGAGGACACGTCGGACTTGTTCTAATACGGTTTCCCAATATGCCAGGGGATAGTAACAGCTAAATCCAGTGGCGATCGCCAAATCGAAAAAACTATCCTGGTAGCTTTCGAGGTGATGGGCAGGTTTGTTCGAGATGCCCTTAAAGAGTTTGGAATTGAGCTGGGGGGCGCGGGATTGGAGGATTTCTGTGGCAACTTTGCTAATATCTTGGCCATAAAAATAGGCATTCCAGTCGCGCCAAGGATAGATCAAAAAGCTGATCCCGCAACCCAGATCGAGGCAATGTTGATTTTTCTTCGGTTGGGCCAATTCCCAAAATTTTGAGGTGACACGGTTCTGGAGTTTGCCGGATTGCCAGTCGAGGAAAATGGGCAGGGCTTGTACTTCGTCCGGGAGATCGGGCCTTTGGTTTTGGTATTCTGCGTCGAAACGTTTGGCGATCGCCTCCGTGAGGGTAAACCAATTCAATTCGCGGTTATCGCTGGGTAACTGGGAAAACATGGGCCGCCCCGAATCTTAAAAAGCATCCAAGCTATTCCATTGTACAAGTCGCTTTCAAAGAAAAATTTTCAGGCCTGTCTTCGGAACAGTACAGTGTTCCTATAATCTTAGGTTTAAATCTAGCATCTATGTCCCCAAGCTATGCAGCAATCTATCTGCCTCAACCCTGTTTGCTCCAGCTTCAATCCAATTCAACATAATTTTTGTTCCCGATGCCGCACTCCCTTAGTGCTAAAAGACCGTTACCGAGCGATTAGGATTTTAGGACAAGGGGGATTTGGCCGTACATTTCTCGCCATTGATGAGGATCTTCCCTCAAAACCTGTTCGGGTAATTAAGCAATTTTTACCCCAGGCCCAAGGCACGGCCACAATCAAAAAAGCTGAGGAATTATTTGAAGCAGAGGCGATCCAACTCGATAGGCTGGGCAGTCAACATGATCAAATTCCGAGTCTATTTGCCCATTTCACCGTTGATCAGCGTCAATATCTCATCCAAGAATTTATCGATGGACAAACCCTTGCTGATGAACTTAAGGCTGGTGTTTTTACCCAGGAGCAAGTGAAGGCTGTTTTGTTGGATATTTTACCGATTTTGCAATTTATCCATAGCCAAAATGTGATTCATCGAGATATCAAGCCGGAAAATATTATTCGTCGCCAGTCTGACCAGAAGTTAGTTTTAGTGGATTTTGGTGCGGCGAAACAAATAATCGCTAATCTCAGTGCAATAGGAACAGTGATCAGCTCTTGTGGTTATGCTGCACCAGAACAAGAAAAAGGGAAAGCACAATATGCCAGTGATTTATACAGTTTAGGAGTAACCTGTTTAGAGTTGTTAACTGGCGTTGAACCTACTGAGTTATTTGATGTTAATGATCATGAATGGATTTGGCGAAATTTTCTCAATGACAATGAGGTTGATAGTGACCTTGGTGATATCCTCGATAAATTAGTCCAGTCTGCCCTCAACAGACGATATCAGAATGCAGAAGAAGTTTTACAGCATTTAGAAGGGTCAGGGACGCTGGGTCTTTTCTCTAAGAATCCAGTTAAACAGAAAACAGCATTATATTTTTTAGATGAACTTGATCTAGCAACTTTAAAGGCGATGGTGAATTATTTTGAGGAGATGCCAGCCAAAATACGCCACTATCATCAAGATCACAATGCTTCCCCTGAGGAAGCTGAAGTAATTGCTGGATATTATTTTAAGGTGGCTGAGTTTATTAAAACAATTCAAACACCGCAGGAAATTGATGTATTAATTGAAGTTGTCAATCGTCTGAAGAAAAAAATTAGTCGATATCAGCATAAAGGTCATAAATATCGTTGGTCAACAGGTTTAGACAAGCATGTTTTGGAGAAATTAGAAGAACTAAAGAAATCCTTCTAACACACGAATCAAGGTGTAGTAGAAAGCATTTAATAAAAATCAAACAACATTGGCTTTGATTGGCATTTTTTCGGAAAATTTGACCTCGAATATCTCCTGCAAACTGTAATTAAGAATATCAATGATCTTTGTTGGAGAATGGCACTGTAAGTTTGCCTCAGGGATTAAAGGCTCACCAAAAACCTTTTCATATAATTCTGGGTCGGGGTTTAGGCGAATCGAGCCATGTTGCAAAATTGCTCCTTGGCGACGTAATTGCGCTGAACCAATCAGCTTATAACCCGTTTTCGTCACGAGATCCGCCTTGGTATGGGTACGAAAACAGCTATCAAAATGCCCATAATTGCGTTGCTGGTGGCCATAACTTAAAGGAATCCCCAGTTCCCCAAACCCAGCAATGAGAAATTGGCAGAGAGTTTCATAATTTTCCTGGCGACTCCCCTTCAACCCAGACGTAATAATTGCGTAGGTCAGATCTCCTTGGTGGAGTACCGCTCGCCCACCGCTTGGACGCCGCACCAGATCCACTTTTTCGCCTTTGTAGGTCAAATTGTCCCAAAAATCAGGGTATTTTCGCTGATGGTAGCCGAGGGAAATCGCGACGGGTTTCCAAGTGTAAAACCGCAGCACCGAGGGGATTTGGCCCTGGAGATGTTGATCCAGAAGCCAAGCATCGATCGCCATTTGGGTTTCCCCAGACGCTTCGATGGGCGGAATATAATGCCAAACTGCAGCCATTACAGAAGATTTTTCGGGAGATAGCCGAGGATTTTTTTAATATCTTGGGTGCGATGTTTATCCACAATCAAGGTCACATCCCCCTGGCGCACCACTACCACATCGGAAACACCGAGGGTCACCACCGTTTCACCGGGATTGTCACTGTAGACAATTGCCCGTTCCGTCTCGAAGGCATGGTGTGTGCCGACACAAACATTCGTTACCGCATCAGGGGGCAATAATCTTTCGAGCGATCGCCAATCCCCCAGATCATCCCAACCGAACTCGGCAGGCAACACATAGGCGTGTTCTGTTTTTTCCATGAGGGCGTAGTCAATGCTGATTTTTGGCAGCGTGTTGTAGGCGTCGATTCCCTGATTTTGCAAAGGCTCCAGGATTTCGGGGGCGTAGTTGGTGAGTTCTTGGAGTACCGTGCGGATCGAAAAAAGGAAAATCCCACTGTTCCAGCTAAATTTGCCCGTTTCCAAGAAGGATTTCGCCACAGCCGTACCAGGTTTTTCGTAGAACTGATTCACCTTAAAAATGCCCGTTTCGACCGCTTCTCCCTGCTCGATGTAGCCATAACCCGTAGCGGGATAGTCCGGTTTGATGCCAATGGTGGCGATCGCCAATTTATCTTTCACAAAATTCGCGGCATAGTCGAGGGTTGCCCGGAATTTGTCTGGGTCGCCAATCCAATGGTCTGCGGGGAAAAAAGCCACCACCGTATCTGCGGGGTAATATTGCGCCAGTTCTAAACAAGTCCAGGCGATCGCCGCTGCCGTATCCCGCCGTTCCGGTTCCACCAAAATATTGCGTTGGGGCAGTTGGGGCAGTTGTTCCCGCACCAGATCTGCAACTTGTGCCGCCGTGATGACCCAGAGGTCTAGCCAATTTTCCTGGGAAACTAAACGATTTGCCGTCGCCTGGAGCAAACTGACCCCAGACCCATCAAGGCTGAGGAACTGTTTCGGGCGGTCTTGACGACTGAGGGGCCAAAAGCGTTCGCCCTTACCACCAGCCAAAATTACGGGAATAAAAGTCATAGGTTGGGAGTGCTTAATTACGGTAGGCCTTCGCCGAAGCGCGGATCCAGGTTACAGCAGCAATGGTAAAGGGGATCAAGAAAAATAAAAAGCCGAACCAGAGGGAATTTGCCCGCACAAAGGGTTGAGTGACCATCAGGGCAATGATCAGGCCACAGTACAGCAGTCCCGTAATGGGTAAGCCTAAAACTAACAAAATAAACTTGGTATCCCGATCCATCCTGCACAATTCCCTTGGTAAATGCCGTTGCCGTTGATTCTAGCTATGGATCCGGGGTTCCGGGTGGAGGGTGGCAAGAATTTCACTTTCGGCGATCGCCAATTCTGCCAACCGTTGATTCACCAAATCTTGGTCGTAATAAGTCGTTGCTAATACCCAGTAAGCCCCATAATGTCGCGCCTCTGAAGCCATCAACCCCCGATAAAATTTCGCTAAATCTGGCTCTGGGCAATGTTCCCCCAACAGCCCTAAGCGTTCGTGGGAACGGGCTTCAATTAGTGCTGAAATTAACAAAGAATCCAACAGCCGTTCCGGTTCCTGGGGCCGGATCAACTTGCGCAACTGACCTCCATAGGGCGGCGCATTCAGCGGGGCGAGGGGAATATTTTTCCGTTCTAGCCATTGGTTCACCAGCTCGAAATGCTCTAATTCTTCCTTGGCGATCGCCGTTAGAGCTTTCACCAATTCCACCGCCGACGGATAGCGAAACATCATATTCAGAGCCACCCCCGCCGCTTTCCGTTCACAGTGGGAGTGATCTAGCAAAATCGTGTCCAGATTATCGAGGGCGAGTTCGATCCATTCCGGGCGGGTCGGCTCCTGGAGAAACTTAATCCGGGGTAACGTTGCAGTAGTCATAGATTTGGTGGGATGGCAGACAAATCAACAGTATATAGTTTCCCAAAGCCCGGTGCAGAATGGCCGCCATCGGGAGCAAGTCCCCTGCGAGAACGGCCACAACTCTTTATAATTTTTGGAGCAAAATTTACCGTAGCAAAGGCGATCGCCCATGAATCTCAGAAAAAACAAACTGACTTGGTACATTACTGCCCAGATTGGGGTTTTGATGTTTCCCTTTGGCCTCTGCCTCCTGGGGGAATCGATCACCCGCCGCATCAATGGTGAACCTTGGTTTTGGTGGGGCACTGTGAGCCTGATTGTCGTTAATGCTGGCCTGGGCCTGATGATCGAAAGTGGCCTGATTGGTGGTTTCCCCCGCAACAACAGCGACGATAAAACAGAATCTTAGATTTTTTCTCTAAACCATGACTTTTACTCCCCCAACGCGACACACAATCGAGATTAACGGCCTCCCTCTGAGCTATTACGAATGGCATCCGGGCGGTGAACCGGTCGTGCTGCTCCATGGCCTCGCTGATCATGGGTTGGTGTGGGCCAGCCTGGGGGAAAGTCTGGGGGAGAAATACCATGTGGTGGCCTTGGATCTCCGGGGTCATGGGGACAGTGGCAAACCGGAAACGGGCTATACTTTCGCCGACTACAGCGCTGATCTGGACGGGATTTGTAACCATTTCAGCTGGTCAAAGGTTCATCTCCTCGGCCACAGTTGGGGGGCAAAGGTTGCGGCTGTATGGGCGACCCAAAACCCTGACAAGGTAAAAAGTTTGATTCTTGCTGACCCCTTTTTTATGGGACAACTGCCCCTCTGGTGGCGCTACACCTTCCCCATTGGCTACCGGGTGCTGCCCTTTTTAAAACTCCTAGGTCAGTTCGAGAGTTATCACCAGGCCGAGGCGATCGCCAAAAAGCTCAAACAATATCGCGGCTGGAACGAGTGGCAACAGGCAATCTGTCGAGAAAGCTTTCTGGAAAATCCTGACGGCACTTGGACAAGCAAATTTGTGAAGCGCGCCTGTGACGAAATTTTGCTGGATATTCTCCGGGTGAATGGTCTGACAGAACCTCTAACCATGCCGAGCCTGTTTGTGCAACCGGAAGGGGGTTTAAATCGCCTTGAATTCCAGCTCAAGCCCTACCGCCACTATTTAACCAATCTCCAGTGGCAGAAAGTCCCCGGCAATCACTGGGCCCACATGGTCGAACCGGAAGCCTTTAATCAGGCGATCGCCAATTTTCTCGACGCTTTGTAATCAATCACTCATCCAGGGATTTTAGCCAAGCCTTCAGGTCTGCTGGAGAACGAAAATCTAGCAAAGCTTCTCCGAGGGCTTCGAGGGTAATCAATGGAAGATTTTGAATCACGGAGAGCTGTTCAGGGGGAATCTGACCGAGTTTACGGTTTAATTGTCGAATAATGAGTGTTTTTTCTCCCTGTGTTAATGCCTCTTGGTAAACCTTGGTTTGTTGTAAATCGCTGACGGTAAACATTGCTTCTATCTCACTTCGGCTCAACTGCGGAAATTTATAAACCATGATTGTGCTGACCATTTCTATTATTGCCTGGGTTTTTGGATCTGTCTTGCCCTGCAACTGCCGCACCAAACCATCTAAATAGGGCTGAGTATCCTTTTCCTTGGCAACGATTAACTGCATGAGTTGGATGCCGAGTTGTTCACTGGGCTGTCCCAAAAAGTCCTCTAGGTAAACTGCCTGAAATTGCTCGGATTGCAAAAGGGTGCGGTGACGATATTTATTTTCCTGTTCAATGCTTCGTCGAGGGTAAACGGCGATCGCCCGCCAATCTTCTGCTGTTAGGTTTTGGGCGAGATAGAGCATAATTTCGCTAAACAGTCTTTCGTAGAGAAATTCATCTTTTTGGAACTGAAATTCAACGAAAATCACCGTTTTTGCTGCGGTGTGGGGCTTCGGCGTAAATATACCGTCAATGCGATAGGCGGCTTGTTTGATTTCTACGGAGCAGAATTCATAGTTATCACCCCAGGCAGCAGGCTCCCCTAAAATCTCGAAAAATAACTGGGGCATTTTCTGGAATAACTGGAAGAATAGGGAATCGGTTTTCACTTTGACAATGACAGGCGACTATCCCCGCTAGTTTACTGGGAAATTTTCAGCGAAAGGATAGCTTCCTGCCACAATGGAAAGGTTTCTGTGCGATCGCCATTGTTGATGATCCTTTGTCTGAATCCCACCTGTTCCCAACCCCGCAACCCTGACCAGGGAAGATTTTGCACGGCCTGTGGTCAACCGCTGATGTTAGGCGATCGCTACGTGGCGCAACAAGTGCTGCACCAGGGAACAAAGGGGCGCACCATCTTGGGTATTGACCGGGGCACTTTCCCTGAGAGTTATTGCATTCTGAAGCAGATTTTTCTCACCCAGAGCGTGAATGCCCAGCAGTTTATGGCGACGTTCCAGGACAATGCAGCACGTTTAAAAACCCTAGGCGATCGCCCGGAGTTCCCGACGGTTCTGGGGATATTTTTACCGGAACATTGGCACCAGATCACGATTCCACCGACCCTTGTGTTTGAGAAGATCGCTGGGGAAAGTTTACGGCAACAGCTCGACCTTACGGGGCCATTTTCTGAGGCAAAATTACGGGAGTTTCTCCAGGACATTCTCCCTTTGGTGCAAATTGTCCATGACCACGGGCTAATTCACCGGGATTTAAATCCGGATAATTTGCTGTTCACCCCCGGAAACCATTGGGCGATTGTGGATTTTACGGCGGCGAAAGTGACTTCGAAAATGGCCAGCGCCGAACCCGGCACCCTGATCGGTTCGGGAATTTACACTGCCCCGGAGCAACTGCGGGGTCAAAGTTATCCGGCGAGCGATCTTTACAGCCTGGGGGTGATCTGCCTGGAATTGCTCACTGTGATGCACCCTTTTGATCTTTACAGTGTGCGAGAAAATCGCTGGGTCTGGCGGGATTATCTCACCACACCCGTTAGCCAAAATTTAGGCCATTTACTCGATCAAATGCTCGCTGAGGCCGTTGGCGATCGCCCCAAATCAGCTCAAGCGATCCTCGATCGACTTTTCCCAACCGCTAGACCAGCGACCCCAAAACCCATACCGCGAGTTGATCCCGAACCGCCTCAAATTATTTCCCTGGTTGAATCTCAACCCGTGCCCCAGTGGCATTGTTTCCGCACTTTTACAGGCCACCATGCCTATATCACCGCCCTACAGTTTGCCCCGGATGGTCAGTTTTTTGCTAGTGCTGCTGCTGACCAAACCATTCGCCTTTGGGATTTAGAGCGCCGTCGGGAAGCCCGCTGTCTGCGGGGCCACCGGGGGATTATCTCTGGATTGGCGTTTTGGGGCGATCGCCTAATTTCTAGCAGTTGGGATTACAGCATTCGCCTCTGGGATTGGCACCAGGGAACTCAAACCGCTTGCCTCCAGGAAAAATCCACTTGGATTCTAGGATTGGTCTTCTGGGAAAAAACAGGGCAATTGGCAGCTTTAGGGGCTGATCAGGAAATTGTTGTCTGGGATTTAACGGAGCAAAATATTCTCTACACTTTCACCGCACCGGACGCCCATCTCATCCGGGCATCCCAAGCAAAGACTCAACTGTGGCTTGCCCAGGGAAATCGTTTAAGTGCCTATGAAAAGGGTCAACTTGTGGAAACGCTTCCAGAACATCAGGGAGAAATTCTTGATTTTCAGGTGAGCGCCGATAGTCAATTTCTGATTAGTACCGCCACTGATCAAACCTTGAAAATTTGGCCCCTTTCTTCCGGTAATGCGCCCAAAATCCTCCGTGCTGTAATGCCACTGACCACGCTGGCGATCGCCCCAAACCAACGCTTTTTTGCCGGCGGCGATCGCCAAGGCAACCTTTCCCTTTGGCAACTGGGTCAGGAGCAACCCTTTGTGCAACTGGCCGCCCATACTGCCGAAATCAAGGCGATCGCCATTGCCCCAGACAGTCAAGTTATTGCCACTGCCGCCGCCGATAAAACCATTAAACTCTGGCGATTCGGGATACAATGACCACCTAGCAAAATACAAGAATCTGTAGAAAAAGCCCCATGCTACGAGCCGGAATTGTCGGACTGCCCAACGTTGGAAAATCCACCCTTTTTAATGCCCTCTGCGAAAATGCCAAAGCAGACGCGGCAAACTTTCCTTTCTGTACCATCGAACCGAATGTGGGGGTGGTGGCGGTTCCTGATGCGCGCCTAGACGTCCTGGCCGACATTTCCAAATCCGCCAAAATTGTCCCCACTCGCATGGAATTTGTGGACATTGCCGGCCTGGTGAAAGGGGCAAGTCAAGGGGAAGGTTTAGGCAACCAGTTCCTCGCTAATATTCGTGAAGTAGATGCCATCGTCCATGTGGTGCGCTGTTTTGACGACGATGACATTATCCATGTATCCGGTTCCGTTGACCCGACCCGCGATATTGATGTCATTAACCTAGAGCTAATTTTGGCAGATCTAGCCCAGGTAGAAAAACGTCTTGACCGCGCCCGCAAACAAGCCAAGGGTCGCGCCAAGGAAGCCCTGTTGGAAGTCGCAGTGTTAGAAAAGATTTTGCCCGTCCTCGAAGATGCTCGTCCCGCCCGGGAAGTGGAGTTGGATGAAGAGGAAGAACTGGCAATCAAGGCCCTCGGTTTGTTGACCCGTAAGCCCGTGATCTATGCAACAAATGTTTCCGAAGAAGATCTCGCTGATGGTAATGCTTGGGTAGAGCAGGTACGCGAAGTAGCCCAGCGGGAAAATGCCCAGGTGGTTGTGGTTTCGGCCCAGGTGGAAGCGGAACTGGTGGAATTAGACGCCGCTGAAAAGAAAGATTTCTTGGAATCCCTCGGCGTAGAAGAAGGAGGTTTGCAATCTTTGATCCGGGCCACCTACGAACTCTTGGGTCTGCGCACTTACCTGACCACTGGCCCTGAAGAAACCCGCGCCTGGACAATTCGCGTCGGCATGAAGGCGCCCCAAGCCGCTGGGGTGATCCACACTGACTTTGAACGGGGCTTTATCCGGGCCGAAACGGTTGCTTACCAAGACTTAGTGGACTGTGGTTCGATGACTGCTGCCAAGGAAAAGGGTCTAGTGCGGGCAGAAGGGAAAGAATACTTAGTCCAGGAAGGGGATGTGATGTTGTTCCGCTTCAATGTCTAGGGCAATGGTCAAGATTGGGGGAAAAGTTCTTGTTCTGGGTTTGTTGGTCTGGTTTCTGGGATTGAGTCCGGTCTGGGCCGAATCCCTAGGCGATCGCCTTGAGCGTTACCCTCAGTGGCAAGCTTTACCAATCCTCAATCCCGTACAAACCGGAGAAGATCTGATCTATCCGGATTGGTTTGCGGGGACTTGGCAGGTGACGAGTACCCTGATTGACCAGGTAGCCCCCCTCGCGCCGGATTTGGTCACGCCTGGATTTGCTGCGAATGAACAGTTGATCGGTCAGCCTTTTGTGTTTCGAGTGAAGTTCCAGCCCCGGACGAACTTTCCGGTAAAACCTTTATCTTTACCGAAGCAGGCTTCAGTGGCAGCAATTGTGGCGGATCGCACCTTTAATGGTGCTGAAATTGCCCAAGCATACCTAGGCGAAAAAACTGTACAAAGAGTAGAAGTCGATCCCCAAAATCCCAATCGTCAGTTAACGATTTTAAAAGGCGATCGCCGTCTGATTTCCACCGTCACGGGCCGCGCCCAGGATCAACTTAAACCCGACCAGTTTTTCAGCAGTGAACTTACCCAACAGCAATTTCAAAGCGCTGAACAAGTCTATCTCAATCGGGTTGAAACGACGACGGACTATCAACGGCTTGCTCCCGATCAGATTACAGCCAATCAAGTCACAGCGATTTATTTATCTCCCAGTGACCCAGACTTTTTTCAGGCCCAAAATAAGCCTGTTGCCCTTTACCATTACCATTTAGATTTAACGAAGATTTCTGGATAAATCAGGAATTTCAAACACTTTTCAGAACGATCTTTAATGTAAGTTTGATCTTTTAAAAATTAAGGTGAATTATGAAAATTCTTGGCACAACAAAACTCCTCGGTGTGATTGGTGATCCGGTTAAACATTCCTTTTCGCCGATCATGCATAATGCGGCGATCGCCGAACTGGGAGTGGACTATGTTTACCTGGCGTTTCCGGTGACAGGCGCGGATCTCAAAACGGCCCTTGATGGGTTTTGGGCGATTGATCTCCAAGGATTTAGCATTACCATTCCCCACAAACAGGCGATTATGACCCACCTAGAGGCGATCGCCCCGGAGGCTGAACTGGTCGGCGCGGTGAATACCGTTTGGCGCACCGCAACCGGTTGGCAGGGGACGAATACCGATGTGGCGGGCTTTGTGGCTCCTTTGAAAGCATTAGAACGGGACTGGTCGAAGGTCACTCCGGTAATTCTCGGCAATGGCGGCGCGGCCCGGGCAGTGGTGGTCGGTTGTCATCAATTGGGTTGTCCACAGATCCATGTGTTGGGTCGTGATCCTGAAAAACTTGCCCAATTTAGTGAAAGTTGGCAGAATCCCCCCCTCGCGGGCAAGGTGCAGACTCATCTCTGGGGCGATCGCCAACGGCTGATTCCCCAGGCCCAACTGCTCATTAACGCTACCCCCATCGGCATGGCTCCTAAAGTGGATGCTTCCCCAGTGAGTGAGGAATTGATGGCTACTCTTCCCCCAGGGGCGATCGCCTATGATCTGATCTATACCCCTTCTCCCACCCGCTTTCTCCAACAAGCCCAGGCCCAGGGCGCGGAAATTATCGACGGGAGTGAGATGCTCGTCCAGCAGGGGGCGATCGCCCTAGAAAAATGGCTCGGCCAAGCGGTGCCTGTGGGTACCATGCGTCAAGCGCTCCTAGATCATCTTGCTCGGTAAAATCAGAGCCGGACGATCTATCGGTTCCTGTATAAAAACTGCGTATGATAAAAGCATCTCCCTTGGCTAGCCCAGGGCCAACTCTCCCACGATCCCTAGCCAGGCGTTAATAAAAGATGAATCCCCATGGGCCTATACAAAAGAGTCTATAGAATCCAGAGCATTAGTCCTTCTGACCTCGTGCTCAAACAAGGCATCGATAAAAACACAGCGATTATTCTCGCCTTTGTTCCAACCCTCGCGATTATTTTATGGCCCATTTCTGATTTTTTGGGCTATCGCTACGCCGTTTATCTCGTGGGATTATTTATCTATACCTTCATCTTTTTTCCTTTTTACCTCATGCCCTATGCTCGCTATCTCAAAGTAGATGCCGATGCGAACCAAATTATTTATTTAGAAGCCTATTTAGTGCAACTTTTTAAACGGGGTCGTCCTTGGTTTCAATTTTTGCCCCAACCAAAAGTTTACGCTCTCAAAATTCCCCAACTCAAAGCACTCCACGTTACCCAATATGACACCCTTCGTTTCTTAGGCAAAGGAGAAAAAATTCTCTTTCCAGATTTTAAATTCGACAATATCTACGAGTTAACGCGCGCAGTTGTGCGGATTTTTCCCCTAATTGAAGCGGAGGTTTGGGTAAATCCCTGGGAAGGGAATTATGGTAATCCCTATACCTATCTCCGCCGCAAACTAAAAGGGGCCAATATTATGTTTTTAACAGGTAGTTCTGGCTCAGAGCTCATAAGTGATGACGAGCAACTGTGAACACGAGCGTTTATTTACGCAGGTGAGAAGGCAATTCAATATGGGGAACAATTTCCCGCAAATCATCAAAGGACACCAGGCCAAAATTTAAAATGGTCGGCAAAGGTAAGTGACAATCAATGAGGGTGGTGCGAATACGTTCTTTTGCCTTGCCCCCGTCCACAATTAGGGAAACTTGCTGCCCGAAAAAGGCTTCGGCAGTTTTTGCATCGTTCGCGCGCATCTCACTGCCTAAGCTGGCAGTACCGGCGGCAATGGGAAAAGGGGATTGGGCTGCCAAATCGTAGATAAATTGGTCAGGGCAAGACACAAAAACCTCACTGTGACCAGCGGTTACGCCTTCGGCCAAATTGTTGCGGTGGGGGAGAATGACGCTAATGGGATAGGGAAATTGATTGACGAGGGTTTGGGCTTCGGCGCTGAGGATGCCATATTCAGGCACCTTTGGGGGCGTTAATAGAAGCGTCAAGGGCTTGCGGGGATCCCAACCTTTGAGTTCATGGATCTGGTTGGTGGCCTGGGGATTCAGGGCATTGGCAATGAGCAGATACACTACATCAGTGTGGATCGCGACGACTTGCCCACGGTCTAGTTGTTCGATAATGGGGGCGATCGCCTGGGGAGATTTGGGCAAAAATGTTGCCATAGTAATTGCACCTAGATATTTTTTCTATCCTAAATGATGCAATTGCCGCATAATGCATTTTTTGCATTAATACATTTAATTTTTCGCATATTAAATCTAAATGACACCTAGATCAGGCTGGCGATCGCCCATCTAACATCAGTCAATCGACGATAATTTTTCCCTGTTACGAAGAAGATTCCAGGGGGATCGAGGACTTGCCCTGACTCAAAATGCCGTATTTCGGCGCAAAAAACATCGCCAACACAAACACAGTAGTGAGTAGAACGACGATGGCCCCCCCCGTAGAGACATCAAAGTGATAACTCAAATAGGTGCCGAAGACGCAGGAAAAAATGCTACTCGCCGCCGAGATCCACAGCATATGATCGAAGCGGTCTGTCAGTAGGTAGGCAATGGAGCCGGGGGTGACGAGCATCGCAATCACTAAAATAATGCCTGCCGTTTGCAGAGCCGTCACGATGGTCAACGCCAGCACAGACAAAAGCGTGTAATACATCAGTTGAGTATTCAGACCAATGGCCTTGGCATGATTGGGATCAAAGCAAAAGAGTAAGAGATCTTTCCGTTGAATAAGGATAACCACCAAGGTCATCGTGCCAGCAATCAACGTTTGTACAATATCACTGTTAGAAATCCCCAGGACGTTGCCAAACAGAATGTGAAAAAGATCAACATTGCTGGGGATTTTCGTAATTAAGACAAGGCCAAAGGCAAAGAACCCTGTGAAAATCACCCCAATGACAGCATCTTCTTTAAGCCTCGTTTTTGACTTCACGTAACCAATGGCCACGGTCGCACCAAAACCAAAGATAAAGGCCCCAATGGCGAAGGGAATATTGAGGGCATAGGCCACCACGACCCCTGGAACCACAGCATGGGAAACGGCATCACCCATGAGCGACCAACCCTTGAGGGTGATATAGCAGGACAATACAGCACAGACAAGGCCGACAAAGGCACTTACCCAAATGGCTTTGACGAGAAATCCATACTGTAGGGGTTCAATAATCCAATCTAAGACAATACTCATAAGTTAAGATTTCAATATATAAGTTTTGATTTCAAATTTAATCTCAATTCGCTCTACTTGAAGTACCTCTTCTGGAAGCAAGTAATTTTTCGACAATGTCGAAATAAAAACATCTTTAAATAAATCTTGATTTATACATTTTGAAAAACCGAAAGAAAAATTATAAATAATCAATTCATCTTTATGTAAAATGTCATACCCACTAAAAAATACCTGGCCCAAAAGTCCTAAGCTTGAAAACTGCTTTTTCTCTGCTCCAAAGCTGTATTTGTTTATATATTCAATAATGGTTTCTCGTGGCAAAAATGACTCTAGATTTATAAAAATCTTCCAGAATTTTCTTGCATAGTTTTGAACATTATCCTTAAATGTACCGCTTATATTGTAGAGAGGATCTAATTTGTTAATATAAACATATTCAATTTCGATTCTTTCTTCTTCTAACAGATGAGGACATGCCCAATAATAAATTTTAGGATCGTTCTTTATATCGCTATAGTCACAGTGCATTTCGAATTTTCTTGATTTATTGTGGCTTTTGAAGCGATTTAGTAAATTTTTTGACTGTCCTACATATAGAACTATATTAGGAGGTTTGATTACAAAATAAATAGCTGGGGTTTCCGGTAATCTCCATGCCATTAACAATGGAGAAAATGGTAGCTTTAAAATTTCAGAAATTGATAATATCTCCGAATTCATGGCAAGACTATACGAATAGTTTATGTTTAGGATCTTTGTGTATTGGAATTAGATTTTTCTTCTTCATTCTGTTCGGTAGTGATCGCCTGTAAACTGGTGAGCGGTAACCCCCCAAAAGTCATCACGAGGTTTTCTTCTGTGAAGGTATCGGCGGTATAACCTTCGGCGAGGACGGTGCGATTCAGTAAGATTGTGCGATCGCAAAACGTTGAGATCGAAGCAAGGTCATGGGTTGAGATTAAAATCGTGTGCCCCTCATCCCGCAATTGCACCAGCAGATCAATAATGCTTTTTTCTGTTTTGATATCAACTCCCGTAAAGGGTTCATCGAGTAAAATAATTTTGCCTTCCTGGGCCAGGGCCCGCGCGAGGAAAGCACGTTTCTTTTGGCCGCCGGAGAGTTCCCCAATTTGACGGTGACGAAATTCCACCAAATCTACCCGCTCTAAACTTTCCATCACTAAACGGCGATCTTTTTGACTGGGAATCCGCAACAGATTCATGTAGCCATAACGACCCATCATCACCACATCAAACACGCTAACCGGAAAGTTCCAATCCACTTCATCGGCTTGGGGTACATAGGCCATCAGTTGTTTTTTCTGGGCTTGCTGCACTGAATGACCGGCAATTGTGACATGCCCCTGGGTCGGTTTCAAAAAACCCATGATCGATTTAAACAGGGTTGATTTGCCACAACCATTGGGGCCAACCAGGGCAGTAATGGTACCTGGCTTGACGTGACAACTGGTGTTGTACAGGGCGAGGCGAGTGTTGCTGTAGGTGACGCTGATGTTCTCAACGGCGATTTCTGGGATTGGGTAAGTCATCGCATTTTACAGGGGTAGTGGGTTTGGGAAAGTTTGATTTAAGTGGGTTGGCTTTTACTGAGCCGTTCCCGCAAGAAGACCATTGGCGATCGTGCGCACGTCATATTCGAGGAGATCGAGGAATGTCGGCACTGGGCCATCGGGGGTTGAGAGGGAATCGACGTAGAGGTTCCCCCCAAAGCGGGCTCCTGTCGCCTTGGCCACTTCTTTTTGGCCTTCGTCGCTGACGGTACTTTCGCAAAAAATGGTGGGGACGTCGTTAGCCTCAACTTGGGCAATAACGCTCTGGACTTGCTTGGGGGTAAATTGTTGTTCGGCGTTGATGGGCCAAATATAGATTTCATCAAGGCCATAGTCCCGGGCGAGGTAAGAAAATGCGCCTTCACAACTGACCAAAGTTCGTTGTGCTTCGGGAACGAGATTCAGATCGGCTTCAAATTCGGCGGCGATCGCCTCTAGTTCGGCACTGTAGGCGGCAGCATTGGCATTGTAGGTTTCTGCATTTTCTGGATCGAGTTCCACAAAGGCCTTACGGATATTTTCGACGTAAATCAGGGCATTTTTTGGCGACATCCAAGCGTGGGGGTTGGGCTTGTCGGTGTAGGGGCCTTCAGCGATGGGAATCGGTTCAATGCCTTCGGTCACAATCACAGCGGGGACATCGTTGAGATTGCCTAAAAATTGCTCAAACCACCGTTCCAAATTCATACCGTTATAGAGCAATAAATCCGCATCTTGGGCCCGCACGAGATCACTAGGGGTGGGTTCGTAGCCGTGGATCTCTGCCCCAATTTTGGTGATGGATTCAACAATTAATTTGTCGCCCGCCACATTTTGGGCAATGTCGGCGATTACGGTGAATGTGGTTAAGACTTTTTTGCGCCCGTCTGCATTATTAATTGTCACTTCACTATCTGTGGAAGCGTCATTATTGACTGGCGGAGCCGCTTGTTGGGTACAACCCACTAACCAAATGCCGCAGACAATCCCCACTAGACTAAGGGTTTGACGCGGGAAACTTATCCGAATCATGAAACAATTATGAAAAGACCATGGCAAAATTATCTCATTTTTCTTTCATATTTGCCAAGTCTGCCCTGCCAAAAACTGCTTTTGTAAAGTTTCTTTAGGATTCGTCCCGTGGGTGCTCCGTCGTTAAGCTAAAAGAGTGGCCATAGTTGCCGATATCTAATGGGTCGTCGAAAAATTTATGTTGAATATTGTGTTTGCAATGGTTCCAGAGCCCCAATTCCCCGTGGTTTCAGAGGTGGTTTCGCCCCTAGCTCAGGGTCTAGAATTTTCCCCAACTGCCGAGGGGAAAGCGGCTTATCAGTTGGGGGTCGAGTTCCACGGCATGGCTGATTTTAACCAAGCGATCGCCGCCTATAAAAGGGCGATCGCCAGTGATCCGAATTTTGTTGATCCCTACATCAATTTGAGCTTGATCTACATCGGCATGGGCCAGTTGAACGACGCGGAAGCGTTGTTGCAGACAGTGTTGACATTGCCGGATCACCCAGAAGAACCGGCGAGTATCCATGCCCTCGCCCATTACAACTTAGGCATTATTTATAGTCGCCAAGGGGACTCAACCCAGGCATTGTCCCAGGTGAATCAAGCCCTGGCGATCGCCCCAAATTTTGACCAGGCCCAAACTTTTTACCAACAGTTACAGACTACGCCGGAGTGAACTGTGCGATTTATACCGCAATTTTTTCGAGGGTGGCCCGGATGACAGCGAGGGGCGCCTGGGCAAAATACTGCCTTTGAAACTGTTCTTCGAGGATCGCCTGTTTAAATTGGGTAAAGGCTTCTGGATCAGGGGTTACGGTCGCTTGCTGGAAACGCACTTGCCCTGCTTCGATCTCCGCGACAAAGCCAACATTATTGAGAGCCTTTAGACCGAAATCCAAGGGGCGATCGCCACAATGGAGTTTCGCTTTTAGATCAGCCAGGGAAACTGTTTGATCCTGTGTCAGCAGATATTTGGCGATACCAATCAGAGTTTTAAAGCGCTGTTCCGGAGTGTCGGCAGTCGGTGAAGCATAGTGGAGGGCCAGGGGTTTCCCTGTGGCGATCGCCCGCTGATAATTCCCATAAAGCTCCTGCCAAGTGACCGGACAATCCTGTTGCAGTACATACTGATCCAAATCCCCCTGAGGGAGAGACTGACCCCGAAAATCGAACAATGTTTGTGAGCTTGGTTCGGCGGCGATATTTGCAGTCGGCGCCACAGCCACAAGGCGCACAAAATATTGCCCTTGAGTTTGGTTCTCTTTACGGTCTAGCTCAACCACCACATCCAGTCCCGCGCCCTGGGTTAAATCATCGGGATGGCCGCCCCACCAAGTCCCATTGATTTGACTTGTGTCATCCCAAAGCTCAAAATTTGTTTTGAAGTAATTCAATTTGTTGTTGAATTTATCACGCAATTTTTTAAACCCAGTGACCGTGAGGCCGCAGTTTTTCACCAATAATTTCGGTTTTGGATTCCCCATTCCAAAGGGTTCTAGGCATTCTAAGGATTGAAATAATGATTCGCCAAGGTCGGCGATCGCCACCACAAGATCAACGGTAATTTCTCCCTGGTGGATCTCAATGTGGCCGCCCCACTGTTGCCGGGCTTGCTGATTAATCGCCGTCTTAAACATCGCCAAATTTTTGGGCCGTATACTCAAACCCGCCGCGAAAGGATGCCCCCCAAAGCGATGCAGTAGATGGCCTTGGGCTTGCACCAAATCATACAAATCGATGCCATGGGCCGAACGGGCTGACCCTTTCCAGAGGTTCTGCTGCGAATCATAGGTTAAAAGAATAGTCGGGCGGCCAAAAGTTTGGGCAATTTGACTCGCCACCAATCCCAGTACGCCTCCTTGCCACTGGGCATCGCACAGCACCAAAACGTTGGTGGTTGATAAATCTAGGGTTTCGATTTGGGCCTTGGCCTGCTGGACAACCTTTTGTTGAATTTCTTTGCGGCGGGCATTAGCGAGTTCTGTCTGTTGAGCGAGGTAGCCACAGCGGCCCCGTTCACGACTGGTGAGCAATTCGACACAAAAACTAGCATCACCATAAATGCGACTCACGGCGTTAATCCGTGGCCCAATGCCAAAGGAAATATCAGTTGGGCGATCGCCAGTTTTGCGACAATTTTCGAGGAGCGCCTTAATGCCCGGATGGACGACAGTTTTAAGATCCATTTGTTTTTGGAGGGCTTCGATCCCCACTTGGGCCAGATAACGGCAATCTCCCTTGAGGGCCACCAAATCTGCAATTAACCCAATCGCCACGAGGTCTAAAAGATCAGTAACCGGCGGCCTCGCAGGATCTGGCAGAGTTTCAAATAACGCCTCAACTAATTTATAGGCCACAGCAACCCCAGACAGATGAAATAGGGGATGATTTTCGGCAAAGTAACGGGGATTAATAATCGATAAAACGTCGGGTCTGGTTTCCGGTAAGGTGTGATGATCGGTAATAATCAGATCTAGGCCAAGGCTTTTGGCGTAGGCAATTTCTGTGAGGTTCGTGCTGCCGGTATCGCAGGTAATAATTAAACTTGCACCCCAGTTTTTAAGATGATCAATGCCTGGATTGTTTAAACCGTGGGATTCCGTTAAACGATTGGGAATGTAATAAATAAATTGGGTTTCTTGGGTGAAAAAATGCCCTAACCCTTCCCATAAAACACTTGTTGCCGTGACGCCATCAGCATCAAAGTCACCCCAAATTGCGACTTTTTCGCCCCGTTCCTTTGCCTGCACTAATCGGTGCACAGCCCGTTTCATTTCTTGGCCAAAGGCAAAGGCAGAAGTGGGTTCATAGGCTTCTGGATTGAGAAAGCCAGCCAAGGCACTTTCATCATTAAAGCCCCGTTGCCACAGGAGTTGGGCTAAATGGTGATCGCCTTTGCCATCTGTCAGGATTTTAACCCGCCGCATAAAGGAGTCCGGCACTTCTGGTGTTGCTAAAACCTGCCAATTCACGTTGATACTTTTCCTTTGACTTTAATATTTTTGCGAGTGAATTTCGCTATAATCAACCATTGAAAAAATTTTAGAAACATAGAGTTTAAACTCAATTGAGATCGAGATTTCTATAATTGGGCGATCGCCTCCTGGGCTTGCCAAGAAAACTGATCCGCGCGACGAAACATTTCCTGGCCGCTGTGGAGATATTCTTCATTGTAATTGAGGGTAAACCATTCCAATTGTTCTAAGCCGTCACCTAGATGGTTTAAGCAATAATATAAATCCCGCGCTGCCCTGGCTACATTGGCTGGATTTGGCAACGATTGAAACAATTTTTGAGCCTGGTCTAAAATGGCTTGGCAATCTTCTAAATAAGTTTGAAAAGTCGCCATCAGATCGTCATCAAAGGGGTCGGCTGCCAACTCATCAATTTGGGTTTCTAGGGGATTGATAATCTGTAAAATTGCCTGGTTTAAGGGTCGATAAATACGTTGTAACCACAGATCTAAATCCGTTTCCGTAGTTTGGCGGGGGCGTACCGTTGTTCCGTGGGCCGAACGGATTCCCCGATAGTTTGCCGCATCTCGACTGAGATCATATTGCTTGCGTTGGTGGGCATCCCCCAAGATTTCGTAGGCATGGTTTAGGGCCACAATGCGATCGCCGTTGGCGGTTTGACTTTTATCGCAGGTGTCTGGGTGGAACTGCTTCGCGAGGCGACGATAGGCGTTTTTAATCTCCTGCTGGGTGGCCTTCGGAGAAATGTTGAGCACTTTGTAATAATCTGGCGTTGTCATACCCCGAAATTTGCTGGAAATTGCGGCAAGATTACGAGCTATGCTAACCGAAATTAGCGGCCGTTTCTGGCGTTTTTTAAATTTTTGTGACCCCTAAATGTGGTTAAGCTGAGGTTGAACATTGGAGGGATGCGATGGATTTAGATGTGATTGTCGAGTTGGCGATCGCCTTAGCCTTGGGAGTGATCATTGGCCTAGAACGGGGCTGGCGTAACCGGGCTGACGATGAAGGTTATGGCGATAGCGGCCTCCGCAATTTTTCGATTTGTGGCTTACTGGGAGGAATTTCCGCTCTCCTGGCGCAAAGTTGGGGGTTTGGTATTCTTGTCGGCATTTTCCTAGGTTTGGCGGGCTTAGTGGCCACCTCCTACGTTCTCACCGCGAAAAAATCCGGTGATTATGGCAGCACGACAGAACTAGCCTTGATGATCACCTTTTGCTTGGGAGCCTTGGCCCTGAGTGGCTTTACCCAAGAGGCGATCGCCGTGGCGGTGGTGGTGGCCTGGATCCTAGGGGCAAAACCGGAACTTACGAAAACTCTCAATTGGCTGCAACGGCAGGAATTAATTGCGACCCTCCAACTACTGCTGATTGCGGTGGTCGTTTTGCCCCTCCTGCCCAACCAAGCCATGGGGCCTTGGGATGCGCTCAATCCACGGGCAATTGGTTGGTTGGTGCTGCTGATTGCGGGCATTTCCTACATCGGTTACTTTGCGATTCGCATTCTGGGTAGTCAAGTCGGGCTGATGTTAACGGGCTTTTTTGGGGGGATTGCCTCCTCCACTGCCTTGACGGTTTCCTTTTCCCGCATGGCCAAACAACAACCCAGCGAAACCATTTCCCTCGCCGCCGGTATTGTTCTTGCCAACGGGATTATGGCTCCCCGTCTGCTGTTAGTGATTGCTGTGGTCAGTCAAACCTTGGCCTATAAGTTAGCGGCTCCTTTGTTAATTTTGGGTCTGATTCCTGTGATTGCGGCGGTGGCGATCGCCCGCTGGAAGTCTACTCCCCAGGACAGACCTCCCACCGAAGTGAGCGTAAATAATCCCGTCGAACTCGGTTCTGCGCTCCAATACACGGCCCTCCTCGTGGTTTTATCGCTGTTGGTGCGGTGGGCCCAGGAAAAATTTGGGGAAGAAGGCATTTATCTCCTCTCTGCCCTATCTGGCTTTGCCGATGTCGATGCCGTGAGTTTATCCCTCGCCAATGCCGTCCAGAGCGATCTCTCCGATCAGGTGGCGATGTATGGCATCTGGCTCGCAGTAACGGCCAATACCCTCGTTAAAGTCGGCTTTACGCGGACAATTGGGAATCCCAAGCTCGCCTATTGGTGCGGCAGCATTATGTTCAGTGGTTTAATTGCCGGTTTTTTGGTATTGTTAGCAGTCTGAGTGAAATATTTTTTCCCATCAAGATTCACAAGCCTTTTGAATACCCCCTTTGGAGGTGGTGTACGGGACTTTAAATAAAAAATCAGCTTGATTGGCTGATGAATCTCGAAAAAACGACGCTTACGGCAGCTTTTTGATCCGGTGTTACTTGTTCCAAGTCACTGTAGGTAAGGCTTAATTTTCCGTATGCCTAACAGGGCTCGCCTTGCAACTCCCCCCAAAAAGATCCTAAGATCGTATATCTGGCAGTTTGCCAAACGTTTTTCGAGGGAATGATCTAAACAATCATTCACCCGTCTCCATCCATTTCAATTGATAACATCACCAACAAAGGAGGATACCCTATGACCCAAGTGGTTGTCGGACAAAACGAAAATATCGAATCTGCATTACGTCGCTTTAAGCGCCAGGTTTCTAAGGCTGGTATTTTTGCTGATATCAAACGTCGTCGTCACTTTGAAACGCCCATCGAGAAGCGCAAGCGTAAGGCTGTGGCCCGTCGGAAGAAGCGTTTCCGCTAAAGAATTTCTGTCTTGGTTATTGAATCTTGATGTTCGGAAATATCACGAATAAGTAGGAAGATTAGGGGGATCATGCTGATTCTCCTAATTTTTTTTAGGGGAAAATATAGTTCTGGCTAGGCTGGGGGCAACGAAAGGCAAGATGATCCGCATTTATACACAACAGACACAGGGCCAAACTTGGCTCACAAACCATCAACAAAAATCGGTTGTTTTCGCCTGTGGATTGGGCTTTACAGATACGGCTTTAATGCCTAATATTTCCGCTGCCGGAGCCACCCCAGAGGCGCGTAAATATACGGCGATCGCCGATGCAGAATGTATTTGTCATGGTTTCCGAGAAAAAGCCCTTTATCCCTTGCCGCCATTAATTATCGGGGCGTCGCCGGCGATTTTATCCCGTGCCATTTTGCAGCATTATCAAATTCCTTACTCCCTATTTGATACGGGATTATTGCTTAAACCTGACCAAAATGCCGTGAATCATATTAATCTCGGTGGTCGAAAAGCAAGGTGTGTTTCTACGGGAAAAGCCCTCGAACTTTCAACGGTGAACAAACTTTTCGAGCAAGGTTTAACCTGGGGTGAAACCTTAGCGACCCAATATCCAAATCATTTGTTTGTGCTAGGAGAATGTGTGGTGGCAGGCACTACAACGGCTTTGGGCGTGTTAACGGGTTTGGGATATGACGCCCATCAAAAAGTTAATAGTAGTTATATCGAATGTAACCACGATTTAAAGGGGCAAATCGTGCAAACCGGTTTAGAAAAAGCAAATTTAAACCCAAATCCTGATCCTTTTGCTGTGGTGGCCGCAGTGGGCGATCCGATGCAACCATTTATCGCGGGAATGGCGATCGCCTTGAGTCGAACCCAAGGGGCTTTGTTGGCGGGAGGGACACAGATGTTAGCGGTTTATGCTTTGATCCGGGGGATTTGCGAATTTCATCGCCTTGGTTTTAATCCTGAAAATATTGTGGTGGGCACAACCCGTTGGGTAGCGGAAGATCCGACAGGGGATACAGTGGGTTTGGCAAATTTAATTGGCGATGTGCCCCTATTGGCGACGCAATTAAGTTTTCAAGCTTCCCAATATTCGCAATTGCAAGCCTACGAACAGGGTTACGTCAAAGAGGGTGTTGGCGCGGGGGGATTGGCGATCGCCGCCCATTTGGCCTACGGTGCCACCCAAGCGGAATTGTTAACAATAATCGAACGCACCATTGCCCCCTACCTCGCGGCAGATTGAGGGATCGGGGGATTGATTTTGCCAATTGGGACGATAAATTTTACGCATTGTCTCTGAATGGCGATCGCCCGCCGAAGTTTGCGATACTGGGATTTGAAGCACATTTTGATTCCCAAAATTTTATGGCCGTTGCAACACCCCCCAGAGATATCCAGCCCTATTTGGTGAGTGATGACGTTCTGCTGCTGCGATCGCGCACCTGGGATCGCCTCAAATTCGAGATTGAGTACGGCCTACAAAAAGGGACAACGGCCAACAGCTACCTCATTACTGGGGAAAAAACGGCCCTCCTCGATCCCCCTGGGGAATCTTTTTCTGAGCTGTTTTTAGCAGAAATCCAAAACCGCACGGATCTGAGCCAACTGGATTACATTATCCTGGGTCACACCAATCCCAACCGCTGTTTTACCCTCAAGGAACTACTGAAGCTTGCGCCCCAAGTGACATTGGTTTGTTCTAACCCAGCGGCGATCGCCCTCAAGGATTTACTCAAGGATGAAACGCCCAAGGTGCAAGTTGTCAAAAGTGGCGACACCCTCGATTTGGGTAAAGGCCACATTTTAGAATTCATCCCAACGCCGACTCCCCGCTTCCCCGGTCATCTCTGCACCTACGATCCCCAGGAAGAAATTCTGTTTACGGACAAATTTTTTGGGGCCCACGTCTGTGGCAACCAAGTTTTTGACGAAGGCTGGCAATTTTACGATGAAGACCGCCGCTATTATTTCGATTGTGTGATGGCTAGTTCCATCCGCCAAACCCTGGCTGGTTTAAGCAAAATCGAAGCAGTTCCTGCCAAAATTTATGCTCCTGGTCACGGCCCCCTGATCCGCTACAGTCGTCAGGAACTGTTTAATAACTATCGCGCTTGGGTCGAAAAACAGAAAAATGAGCTGTCTGTCGCCCTAATCTATGCCTCCGCCTACGGCAATACTGCCACTGTCGCCCAGGCGATCGCCCATGGCATTTCCAAAGCGGGTGTGATGGTAGAAACCTTTAACGCTGAACATGCTGACCCGGAGGAAATTAAAGGGGCTATTTCCCGGTGCAGCGGCTTTATCATGGGTTCCCCGACCCTCGGCGGCCATGCCCCGACCCAGATCCAGACAGCTTTGGGAATCGTCCTCAACAATGCCGATAAGAATAAACTTGCAGGGGTTTTCGGTTCCTTTGGTTGGAGTGGCGAGGCGATCGACCTCCTCGAAGGCAAATTTAAAGATGCCGGCTACCAGATGGGCTTTGAACCGATCCGCGTTAAATTTAAACCCACCGAAATCACCCTGAAAACCTGTGAAGAAACCGGGACGGATTTTGCCCAGGCGATCAAAAAAGCAGCGAAACGGCGACAACCGAAACAAAACGTCGCTTCCACGTCCCAATCGGACAATTTGGAACAGGCTCTGGGGCGACTCGTAGGTTCCCTCTGTATTGTCACGACTCAACAGGACAACCTTTCTGGGGCGATGTTGGCTTCTTGGGTTTCCCAAGCGACCTTTGCGCCCCCTGGATTTACGGTAGCAGTGGCCAAGGAGCGGGCAATTGAATCTCTCCTCCATAAGGGGACAAATTTTGTGATCAATGTCCTCCAGGAAGGCAACCATCTGGGGCTCATGAAACATTTCCTTAAACCCTTTGCCCCTGGGGAAGATCGCTTTGCTGGGGTGGCAACGGAAACGGCGGACAATGGCTGTCAGATCCTCACCGATGCCCTGGCCTACCTCGAATGTACCGTCGCCAACCGGATGGAGTGCGGCGATCACTGGGTCATCTATGCCACCACCGATAAGGGGCAAGTGCTACAAAATAATGGTATGACCGCAGTCCACCACCGAAAATCGGGCACCCACTATTAAGGCTGAGGCGATCGCCTTTTAGAATAAGGTTCGGAGAATTTTGACCGTCCCTGGAGGAACCTGCCATTTATACGCCCCCCCTCGCCCGCTTGATCGAACAGTTCCAGCGCTTACCCGGCATCGGCCCGAAAACCGCCCAACGCCTTGCCCTATACGTTATCAAACGCCCCGAAAAAGATGTAGAAGCCTTTGCCCAGGCGCTATTGAACGCGAAAAAACAGGTGGGCGTTTGCCAAAAATGCTTTCATCTCTCAGCCACGTCCATCTGTGATATTTGCCGGAACCCTCAACGGGAGCAGGACGTGATTTGCGTGGTGGCGGATTCAAGGGATGTGATCGCCCTCGAAAAAACCCGCGAATATCGGGGAAAATATCACGTCCTGGGAGGCGTAATTTCGCCGATGGACGGCGTTGGCCCGGAACAATTAACCATCCAAGCCCTGGTACAACGGGTGAGCGCCGAGAAAACGAAGGAAGTAATTTTGGCGATCAATCCCAGCGTAGAAGGGGAAACGACGACTCTATATCTGGCGCAATTGCTGCGACCCTTTACGAAAGTCACCCGCATTGCCTTTGGGTTGCCCATGGGCGGCGATTTAGAATATGCCGATGAAGTGACTTTAGCTAGGGCCTTAGAAGGTCGCCGGGAACTGGATTAACGATGCGCAAACTGATCGTTGGGGTGATGGGGCCGGGAGCTGGAGCCACTCCAGAAAATTTAACGGCTGCTTACAACCTAGGAAAGGCGATCGCCCAGGCGGGTTGGGTGCTGCTCACCGGGGGGCGGGCGGCTGGGGTGATGGCGGCGGCCAGTCAGGGCGCAAAAGCGGCTGGCGGACTGACGGTGGGCATTCTACCGGAAAAAGATCATCAAGGGTTGGCTGACAGCATCGACATTGCCATCTGCACAGATTTAGGGAATGGGCGCAATAACGTGAATGTTCTCAGTGCCGATGTGGTGGTGGCGGTGGGCCTTGGTTTGGGCACCGTCTCAGAAATTGCCCTCGCCCTGAAAAACCGTAAACCCGTCATTCTCTGGCAGCCCAGCTCGGCGGCCCAAGCCTTTTTTACGGAACTTGCCCCTGATCAATTTTCGGTTGTAGAAAATATCCCAGAGGCGATCGCCCAGATCAAAGCGATCCTGCACAATCCCGACTGAGCATTTAGACATTCCTCCAGTCAACAATAAACTAAACATTTCCGTCCCAATTCCTGTTGTATCGTGGACGAAAGTAGCCCCTCAATCCGGAACCTGTGGCGATGCATGAAGTGGACATGACCAAGGCCCTCATCTTGACTATTAAAGATTGGCAGGACAGCCATCCCGAACCCGTCAAGATCGAAAAAGTCCATCTCATCGTGGGGCAGTTTACCTGCGTTGAACCCGTCAGCTTGGAATTCACCTTTGCCGCCCAAACAAAAGGCACTTTTCTTGATGGGGTTGCCCTGGTAATCCAAGAAACGCCTCTAATCGCCTACTGCCACACTTGCCAACAAGAATATGCCCCCAACATCGGTTTGCAATATTCTTGCCCAGACTGTCACCAGCCCATGGATGACATCCGCTCCGGTCGTGAGCTAAAAATCGACCGCATTGAATACGCCCCCTTAACCCTCCATTCCTAGGAATCAATCACCATGCACCAGACCTTTGACGCTGCCCTGGGAGTCAATCTCCTCCATGCCAACCAAGACCTCGCTGACCACAACCGTGAACATTTTGATGCCTGGGGTCTCACTTGTCTCAACGTGATGAGTAGTCCCGGTGCTGGCAAAACCGTTTTACTCGAAAAAACCCTAGCTACCTTGAAAGATGACCTCAAAATGGCCGTCATCGAAGGGGATATGACCACAGAACTCGATGCAGAACGACTGCGTCAGTACGGCGTGCCTGTGATCCCCATCAATACCGGTCGCTCCTGTCATTTGGATGCCAAGATGGTTTCCGGGGGACTCCATCGCCTTGAGCAGGAATATGACCCAAATGATTTTGATTTGTTGCTTGTAGAAAATGTCGGCAATCTCGTTTGTCCTGCTGAATTTGAAGTGGGCGAACATGCCAAAATTGCCCTCCTTAGTGTGACGGAAGGAGAAGATAAACCCCTCAAATATCCCGTCATGTTCCAAGAAGCAGATTGTTTATTGGTTACAAAAATTGACCTGGTCCCTTATCTAAAAATTGATGTCCAACGGATTATTGATAATGTCCGACAAATGAATCCCCACGCGAGCATTATTCCCGTTTCTGCCCAGACTGGGGAAGGTTTAGAAACTTGGTACGATTGGGTCAAAAAAAGTTGTCATCGAGAAGATGTAATGAAAGTTACAGCATAATTTGTCTGAAAACAGGATAAACAACAGGCAAGGTGCGATCGCCTTTGAATTGATCCCTTGCGTTTATTCTTGTCATTTTCCTATGCTAAAACTGCCTAATCTTCTGATCCGACCGGCGCTATTTTGTGCGGGTCTTGCCTTAACCGTCGGTTGCCAAAGTACGCCCCCCACAACAACGGGTGAAGCACCAGAAACCCCAACAGCGGAAACGGAAACAATTACCCTCGGTTTTAGTGCGTGGCCCGGCTGGTTTCCTTGGCAAATTGCCGCAGAAAAAGGCTTGTTTGAAGCGAATGGCGTTGATGTAAACCTGACTTGGTTTGATGGCTATTTAGATTCGATCAATGCCTTTGCCGCAGGACAGTTGGACGCCAATACCCAAACCCTAAATGACACAATTAGTTCGGTGGCAGCGGGTTCTGAACAAGTTATTGTTCTGGTAAATGATAACTCCACGGGGAATGACCAAATTATCGTCAGTGAAGGCATTAATACCATCGAGGATTTGCAGGGAAAAACCATCGCCATTGAAGAAGGCACTGTCGATCACTTTTTGTTACTGCTGGCCCTCCAGGAAGCAGGTCTTGGCCCCGATGATGTGATTATTAAGCCCTTGGAGACAGGGGCTGCCGCCGCTGCATTTGTCGCGGGTCAGGTAGATGCAGTGGGAGCCTTTGCGCCCTTTACGACCCAGGCTTTGGAGCGGGAAGGCAGTAAAACCCTCATTTCTTCAGCGGATTTTCCGGGGGCGATTCCTGATCATTTGGTGGTCAGTCGTGAGTTGATTCAAAACAATCCTGAAGCCGTCCAAGGATTAGTAGATACCTGGTTTGCGGTGCTGGATTTCATCGAAGAAAACCCAGAAGAAGCCCTGGAAATTATGGCGGCGCGAGCGAATGTTTCCGTCGAAGAATATCAAGAATACGATGCGGGAACGACGATCTTTAGTCTTGAAGATAACCTAACGGCTTTTGAATCTACGGAAGAAAGCATGATCTCCCTGAATTATGCCGCCCAGGAAATTAATACTTTCCTAGTGGATGCGGGTTTGATTGCAGCGCCAGCGGATCTCAGTGGTTTATTTGATCCTTCTTTTGTCAAAGCCTACGCAGAAAAACAGTAGCTTTTTGAAACCCTCGGTCTCCTAATGTCGGGGGGATTTTTTTAATCCATTATTTTGGCGATCGCCATGACTAAAGCGCCCGTTATCAAGCCATCTTTCCGGATGCTCAAGCCTTCTTTATTTTGGGATATTACCTCTGGGATTCCCCAAAAGTTACGTTGGCTGTTGATGTCTGCCTCGATTCTTTTGCCCCTGATTTTATGGGGGGTTATCTCCAGTCAGGGATGGGTTAAACCGCTCTTTTTACCCACTCCCATGGCTGTCTGGGAGGCGATCGCCAATTTATGGGCCAGCGGCGACCTGCAAAAAGACATTATTTATAGTGTTTTGCGGGTGCTGACGGGGTTTAGTCTCGCGGTCATCATTTCCATCCCTCTGGGCATTTTGATGGGGGCCTTTGCCAGTATCCGGGCGTTGTGCGAGCCGATCATCGGCATTGTCCGCTATATGCCGGCCCCAGCCTTTATTCCCTTATTGGTTTTGTATTTTGGCGTGGGGGAAATTCCCAAGGTTTTATTGATTTTTATCGGCACCCTCTTCTTCAATACTTTGATGATTATGGATGCCGTAAAATTTGTGCCCAAAGAACTCATCGAGGCCACCTACACCCTGGGGGGGAATCGGCCCCAAATCGTCATTAAAGTGATTTTTCCCTACATTTTGCCCAAAATTATTGACGCTGGCCGGGTGAATATCGCCGCCTCCTGGAACCTGGTCATCGTCTCAGAATTAGTGGCCGCCACAGAAGGGTTAGGTAGGCGCATTAGTGTCGCCCAAAGATTTTTAAATACCGACCAAATTTTCGCTGGCTTAATTGTGATTGGCTTAATTGGCCTCCTCATTGACCTCTGTTTTATTTGGCTCCAAAGATTCCTCTGCCGCTGGTCTCTCGACTAGAAACATCATGCATTTAGAAGTTGATCAAGTCCATAAATTTTTCCAAACCCGCCACGGAAAAATCACCGCTCTCCAAAATATTAGTCTCCACGTAGAAGGGGGCGAATTTGTCTGTGTGGTTGGCGCATCGGGTTCCGGAAAATCTACCCTCTTGAGGATCATTGCAGGCCTCGAAACCCAGAGTACCGGCAAAGTCACCGTTGACCAGCGGGAGATCATTGGGCCTGGGGCCGACCGGGGCATGGTTTTTCAACGCTACACCCTCTATCCTTGGCTTTCTGTTTTGGATAATGTCACCTTTGGCTTGAAATTGCAGGGGGTGCCGAAAAAAGAGCGTTACGAACGAGCCTATTACTATCTCAATGTGGTCGGTTTAGGGCCTTTCCAAGAAGCATTACCAAAACAGCTTTCTGGGGGGATGAAACAACGGGTGGCGATCGCCCGCGCCCTTGCCTCCCAACCAAAGATTTTATTAATGGATGAACCCTTTGGTGCCCTGGATGTTTTAACTAAAGAAAATATGCAGCAATTTCTCCTAGAAATTTGGGAGCAAACCGAGACCAGCATTCTCTTGATTACCCACGATGTCGAAGAAGCGATTTTCCTCGGTCAACGGATTTATGTCATGGCGGCCCACCCTGGGCGTGTCAAAGAAGAATTAAAAGTGGATTTTTCCCACCACCATGGCTACGAAATTAAGCGATCGCCTGAATTTATCGATTACAAATACCATGTGATGCAACTAATGCGTGAAACTCCCATAGAAGCAGTACAGACACCATAAAATGCAAAGCTATCTTGCGTAATTGACCCAAAAACCAAGAATTTGCCTGGTTACTGCTATCGTTAACTACATTCGTCCCAAGAAAGGCACGATCACCATGAGTGAACAACCGAATTTTCGTCCCCCCAGTGAAGCCCAAGCGGCCCTCGAAAAAGAATCCCACCTCCCCCTCACCGGTTGGCAACAGGAAGTAGACCGGGGCCTGGAATACGGCCTCGAGGCTGCCGCCAGTATCAAAGACCGCAGCATTCCCACCTTTTCCCGGGGAGAACTGCCCCACTACGCTGGGATCAATACTTTCCTCAAGGCCCCTTATCTCGAAGATGTCCGTAAAGTCGGTGAATATGACGTGGCCATCCTTGGCGTCCCCCACGATTCTGGCACCACCTATCGCCCCGGCACCCGCTTTGGCCCCCAGGGGATCCGACGGATCTCGGCTCTCTATACCCCCTACAACTTTGAGATGGGCATCGATCTCCGGGAGCAAATTACCCTCTGTGATGTGGGGGATGTCTTTACGATTCCGGCTAATAATGAAAAATCCTTTGATCAAATTTCCAAAGGAGTCGCCCATGTATTCAGTTCCGGTGCCTTCCCGATTATTCTCGGTGGCGATCATTCCATCGGCTTTCCCACGGTACGGGGGGTTTGTCGACATTTAGGCGATAAAAAAGTGGGCATTATTCACTTTGACCGCCATGTGGATACTCAAGAAACAGACCTAGACGAGCGGATGCACACCTGTCCTTGGTTCCACGCCACCAACATGGCCAATGCTCCCGCCAAAAATTTGGTGCAGTTGGGGATTGGCGGTTGGCAGGTGCCACGGCAAGGGGTCAAGGTTTGTCGGGAACGGGCCACCAATATTCTCACAGTGACAGACATCACAGAAATGGGCATCGATGCGGCGGCGGAGTTTGCCCTAGAACGCGCCCTAGATGGCACGGACTGCGTGTACATCAGTTTTGACATTGACTGTATTGATGCGGGATTTGTCCCTGGTACTGGTTGGCCAGAACCAGGTGGTCTGCTACCCCGGGAAGCCCTGGCTCTCCTCGGAAAAATCGTCCGGAATGCCCCCGTCTGCGGTTTGGAGATCGTCGAGGTTTCGCCGCCCTATGACATTAGTGATATTACATCCCTGATGGCGACCCGCGTAATTTGTGACACCATGGCTCACCTCGTTCTGTCCGGCCAGTTGCCCCGCAAGGAAAAGCCCGCCTACATTCACCCTGAAGCCAATATGGCAGTGGATCAAGCTTGGACTTAGACTTTTAGGGAGAGTGTCCTGTTTTTTTAGCGGCAAAGCCTGATGTTTGTCTGTGTTTTCTAGAATAATTGTTTGCGATGAAGTATTTGACCTTTGGCAGTTGTGTGTTTTTGGGGTTGGCGATCGCCCCCGTTGCCACCCGTGCCCACCATAACCCTGCACCAACCGTAGCCCACCACCAACCCAGTACCCAGATCAGCCATCACCAGCCGAGCACCCAAACGGCTAAAGTCCGAGCCATTGACTGGGAAACAACCCCAGGGATGCTGGGTCTGCGGAACCAGGTAGGGCAGACTTTAAGTGTGATTTGTCCGGCGGGACAACCCACGGAAAAAATTTGGGGGACGGATATCTACAGCGATGGCTCATCCATTTGTACGGCAGCCGCCCACGCAGGTCTGGTAGAACCAAGCACCGGCGGTAGTGTCACGATCAAAGTGCTGGGCTCCCAAACGGATTTTGTCGGCACAGAACGCAACGGCATTGCGACTGCTAGTTATGGGCCTTGGGGCGGTAGCTTCGAAGTGAAATAGTTGTTAATGTTCCCTAAAAAATTTGGCTCCGTACAATGTATGGGGCTTTTTTTTGATCAAAAAAAGAGGACAACTCGAAAGTGTCCCCATGGTTCATTGTTTATTCTCTCGGAGGAAATATACCCCAAGCCAAAATGCTGTTTATTCTGCCAACCACCGCACAGCGTCTTTTGCGTGGTAGGTGAGGATTAGATCTGCGCCCGCCCGCTTAAAGCTGGTGAGGGTTTCTAAAACGACTTTTTTCTCGTCGATCCAACCATTTAAAGCCCCAGCTTTCACCATGGAATATTCCCCAGATACGTTATAGGCGGCTACGGGGAGATTGGTCATTTCCTTGACCCGCCAAATGATGTCCATGTAAGCAAGGGCCGGTTTTACCATGACGAAATCCACCCCTTCGAGAATGTCGAGTTCCACTTCCTTGAGGGCTTCGCGGCTATTGCCCGGATCCATCTGGTAGGTGCGGCGATCGCCAAATTGGGGGGCAGATTCGGCCACATCCCGGAAGGGGCCATAGTAAGCTGAGGCATATTTTGCGGAATAACCCATGATCGGGATATCGGTGAACCCAGCTTCATCTAAACCTTCACGAATCGCCGCGACGAAACCATCCATCATTCCCGAAGGCGCAATAATATCAGCCCCAGCTTTCGCCTGAGACACAGCGGTTTTTTTGAGCAGTTCCAGGGTCGGATCGTTTAATACTCGCCCGGTTAAGTCTCCGGTTTGCAGGTAGCCGCAGTGACCGTGGGGTGTATATTCACAGAGACAAGTGTCATTAATCACGGTCATTTCCGGGATTGCTTCCTTGATCGCTGTCGTTGCCTTCTGGACAATGCCGCAATCGTGCCAGGCCCCCGTTGCATCGTTATCTTTTTCGGGGGGAATGCCAAACAAAATCACCGCCGGAATGCCCAGTTCCCAAACTTCCTTGGCCTCGGTGACAATTTTGTCGATGGACAATTGGTACACGCCGGGCATCGACTTTACTTCGTTGGCGATCGCCTCTCCGGGCACTGCAAAGAGGGGATAGATCAAATCATTGGCCGTAAAGGTATTTTCCCGCACCATGCGGCGAAGCGACTCACTTTGGCGAAGGCGACGGGGGCGGCTAGAAGGGAACATAGTTGGCAAAAATAAAATTCAGATGAAAAATTGCTTCTGAATAGTTTAGGCGATCGCCCCCATTCCTTAACTGAAACGTAACAGTCCTCAATGATTCGCAAGTTTTGGCTTGGCCTAGAGGGTTTTCGCCCACTCTCGAAGGGCGCAGCGGATCGCCCAACCTCTCAATGGTCTATTTTCAAGAATGACCCTAACGCCTTTTTGCTCTGATCAAGCCCAGTGCCAGGGTCACTATGCTAAGGCTAATCACTCCCCGGAAAAAATCCAGAAGTTTATGCAGAGGTTATTGTTTGTGATGGAAATGAAGTCTGTACAGTATCTGGATAACTGTCTTGTATGGATGTCGTCCGTATAACATTCCTAATTGAGATTTTATGCGGAATTATTCCAAATAAAAGTACTGTGAGGCATTTTAGGTGGACTTTTTCTGCATAATCACTAGTTGTACCGCTTGAGATGGAGGTTCTGGTTTTCTCCATCCTCTACCATTTCTGCCCAGATTGTGATATTTTCTAAATTGTTGAAGGGGAGTAGCTTGGGCTATATCAGCCCGTTATCTGAATCAACATACTGGCGATGAGCCTGGTTCAGGTAGCAAATTAGCTTTCTAATTTGTCAGCGAGACCTTCACTGAGTCCACGAGAAGAGTGGGCTTGGTGGGGTCTTTTTAGATGTCCGTCATGCCTGCTCAACTCGCTACTAGCTGGAGTAGTGCATGAACTTTTTGACAGGATTTACATCCGGGTTGTTACTGATTACGCTGTCAGAACTCGGCGACAAAACCTTTTTTATTGGCGCTATTTTAGCCATGCGCCATCCCCGGCGGTGGGTATTTCTGGGTGTAACGACGGCGTTGGCGGCCATGACCTTATTGTCGGTCTGGATTGGTCAACTAGCATCATTTTTTCCCAAACACTATGTTCAAGGCATTGCCGTAGCTCTGTTTATTGGCTTCGGGTTAAAACTGCTTTATGATGCGAGCCGCATGTCTCGTAAAGAGACTCTAGATGGGGAACAGGCCGAAGCCCTGGAAGCGGTTGAGCAGCGAGAGCTGAGCATCGCCACTTGGTCGGCTAGATCCGTGTTAATGGAGGCCTTTACCCTCACTTTTGTTGCCGAATGGGGCGATCGCACCCAAATAGCCACCATTACCCTGGCCTCTTCCCACCATCCCTATGGTGTGCTGTTGGGAGCCATCCTAGGACATGCTATCTGTGCCGCTATTGCAGTAGCCTGCGGCAAACTCATTGCTGGGAGCATTTCCGAGCGCCTGATGACAGCTCTGGGTGGTGCCTTGTTTATCGGTTTTGGCATCCTTGCTGCCATAGAAAGCGCTTAATTATCACCTGTTATTGCTTGAGACGTTTGATTCAACCTTAGATCCAATTCACTAAAACGATGATCAAGAAGACTTCCCCCTCCCGTCCCTATCAACCGTTCCTCCTGCGGGTTTTGCATGGCCTGACGGGACTGTGCCTGATTGCCGCAATTCTGACGGCCTATTGGACCTACGACACCTACGACGGGCGCTGGGGACGCATTCCCCTGCCCGCTTATCAGAACATTGAGGGGATCCACGGCACCTTTGGATTATGGACTTTGCTGGTATTCCCGGCTTTTGTGATCTATGCCTTTCACCGGGGACAGAAGCGGCTGATGCAGTCTGATTCTCTGAGCAAGTTGACTCAGGTAGGCAAACCCATCTGGTGGTACACCTTGAATCGTGTGACCAACACCCTGGCCCTGCTGGCCTTAACCTTTGCCCTGTTCAGCGGCAAGATGATGGACGAGACCTGGTTGCCCGAAGGAGAGTTACATCATTTCTGGTATTATGCTCATCTGGTTTCGTGGTTGGTGATGGTGGGCGCGATCGCGTTGCACCTGTTGATGAATGCCAAGGTTGGCGGCTCCCCATTACTACTCTCTATGCTGACCTGGAAGTTTCGTGACAAAGATAGCCCCACTCTCTGGCCAGCCCATATCTCTCAGTGTTGGTCACAGGTTCAGCAAGGAGCTTGGATCAGATGGTTCCAACCAATAACAGCGATGATCGTCCTGGAAATTGCAATTTTGGTGAGTATCGTTGCTGCCTGGATTATTCCGCTGTTTAAGTACTAGCTTCAAGCGTCAAGGGTAAGTTGGCAAAGACTGTTCATCATCGCTGCTTTCCCCTTGAATTGCTAGTAAAGCATCTTTCAGCATCTTTACTTACAGCGGTACAACACTTCGTTGGTGCAGGATATTTTCAAACTGCTGCCAACTGATATTACTCAGCAGTACCCGATCCGCCCGTTGTTTCGTCAGCATCGCCTTGATCTCCGTTACTGATCGCCTTCCATTTTATTGGTAAACCCTGGGGCAGGGGCGATCGCCTTTCCGTCGCAAGATTCACGGGAAAAGCCATGGCAAGTTAAAATCAGCCATAGCAAACATTTGTAAACATCAGCCACCACAGCCACCGTGACAGACGCAAAGAGCTACAAAGATACCGTTAATTTGCCAAAAACCACCTTTAATATGCGGGCGAATGCTCCCCAAAAAGAACCAGAAATCCAAAAATTCTGGCAAGAAAACCGCATTTACGAAGACCTAGCGCAGAATAACCCCAAAGACTTCTTTACGCTGCATGATGGCCCCCCCTATGCCAACGGTGACCTCCACATGGGCCACGCCCTAAACAAGGTACTGAAGGACATTATCAATAAGTACAAGCTCTTAAAAGGCTATAAAACCCACTATGTCCCCGGTTGGGATTGTCACGGTTTACCCATCGAATTAAAAGTACTGCAAAATCTCAGCGCCGATGCCCGACAAAATCTCACGCCCCTCAAACTGCGCTACAAGGCCCGTGACTTTGCCCTCAAAACCCAAAAAGCCCAAGCAGCGGGATTTCAACGGTATGGCGTTTGGGGCGATTGGGAAAATCCTTATCTCACCCTCACCCCAGAATACGAAGCGGCTCAAATTGGCGTATTTGGCGACATGGCCCTTAAAGGCTATATCTATCGCGGCCTAAAGCCCGTTCATTGGAGCCCCAGTTCCCAAACAGCCCTCGCCGAGGCAGAACTCGAATATCCCGAAGGCCACACCTCCCAAAGTATTTATGTCTCTTTGCCGATCACAGATCTAAGTCCTGAAGCGGTAGCTGTTTTAGGCGAGTTTGCCGACAGTTTAGGCGTGGCGATCTGGACAACAACCCCTTGGACATTGCCCGGTAACTTAGCTGTGGCGATCAACCCGGCCCTGGAATACGCTGTGGTGGAAACCGACGGCAACCTGTGTGCTCAGAAATATCTCGTCGTCGCCAAGGATCTCGCAGAAAGTTTAACGAAAACCTTTGACGCTGCCTTAACAGTTAAAACCAGCTTTAAAGGGGAAATCCTTGAACATTGCACCTATCAGCATCCCCTCTACGATCGCCAAAGTCCGGTGGTGGCTGGTGGTGATTACATCACAACGGAATCCGGGACGGGCCTCGTTCACACTGCGCCAGGCCATGGTCAGGAGGACTACATCACGGGCCAGAAATATGGTTTGCCGATCCTTTCCCCGGTAGATGCAGAAGGTACCCTCACCGAAGAAGCCGGCGAATTTGCGGGCTTAAATGTTCTCGACGGAGCAAACAACGCAATCATCGCGGCTTTAACGGAAAAACGCGCTCTTTTAAAACAAGAAGCCTACCAACACAAATATCCCTACGATTGGCGTACCAAAAAACCGACGATTTTCCGGGCCACAGAACAGTGGTTCGCCTCTGTGGAAGGGTTCCGGGATGAAGCCCTCAAAGCAATTAAGGGGGTGCGGTGGATTCCCGCTCAGGGAGAAAATCGGATTACGGCCATGGTTGGCGATCGCAGTGACTGGTGTATTTCTCGGCAACGTAATTGGGGCGTCCCGATTCCTGTTTTTTATGACGCAGAAACCGGGGAAGCATTGTTAAATGAAACCACCATTAACCACGTCAAAGAAATTATCGCCAAAGAGGGTTCTGATGCTTGGTGGAAACGTTCGGTCGAGGAGCTTTTACCGGAAGAATATCGCGACAATGGCCGCACCTACCGCAAGGGGACAGATACCATGGATGTGTGGTTTGATTCGGGTTCTTCTTGGGCGGCTGTGGCCAAACAGCGAGACGGTTTAAATTACCCTGTGGATCTGTATTTAGAAGGTTCTGACCAACACCGGGGTTGGTTCCAATCCAGTCTGTTAACCAGTGTGGCCGTGAATGGAGTTGCCCCCTATAAAACGGTATTGACCCACGGTTTTGTGCTCGATGAAAAGGGCTACAAAATGAGTAAATCCCTAGGCAATGTTGTTGATCCCAATATCATTATCAACGGTGGCAAGAATCAGAAAACCGAACCGCCCTATGGCGCGGATGTGCTGCGGTTGTGGGTTTCTTCGGTGGATTATTCTTCGGATGTCCCCATTGGACAAACGATCCTGAAGCAGTTGGCCGATGTTTATCGCAAAATTCGCAACACAGCCCGTTTCCTCTTAGGAAATATCCATGATTTTGATCCGGCGAAAGATGCCGTGGCTTACGATGATTTGCCGGAACTAGACCAGTATATTCTGCACCAAACTCACCATGTTTTCTCTGAAGTAACAGAGGCCTTTGAGGAGTTTCAATTCTTTAAATTCTTCCAGAAGGTACAGAATTTCTGTGTAGTTGATCTGTCGAATTTCTATCTCGATATTGCCAAGGATCGCCTCTATATTTCTGATATCAATGCTCCCCGTCGCCGCAGTTGCCAAACGGTAATGGCGATTATCCTCGAAACCTTGGCCAAGGCGATCGCCCCGGTATTGTGCCACATGGCGGAGGATATTTGGCAGAACTTGCCCTACGAAACGGAGCATCAATCGGTATTTAGTGCCGGCTGGTATCAACTCGATCCCCAGTGGGCCGCCGATGCCGCCTTATTCCAACGGTGGGAAGAACTGCGCAAAATCCGCAACGGCGTGAACCTCGTTCTCGAAAAAGCCCGTACTGAGAAGTTAATTGGTGCTTCCCTCGAAGCAAAAATTCTCATGCGTGATGTGGATGGGACTTTAACGGACTGGCTTGCCGCCTTGAATCCCAGCAATAGTTTGAGTGATTCGCTGCGGGTCGATGAACTGCGTTATTTGCTCCTTGTTTCCCAGGTGGAATTTGTAACAGAATCTCTTGATGACCAGCAGTACCAAGACACCCTGGAGTTAGCCGCTGGTCAGCTCCAAGTCGCAGTGGTGAAAGCGGACGGTCACAAGTGTGATCGCTGTTGGAACTATTCAACGCAAGTGGGAACATTTACGGACGATCCCACCATTTGTGAACGCTGTAATGCAGCCTTAGCCGGTCAATTCTAAGTTGCGCTTTAGGGGTGGGAGCAAATCTCGCCCTTAACTTTTTATGGATGTCCATCATCTCTTTGCAGAAATTTTTTCCCCAGCCCTCCGTATGCCCCTCGGAACGGTCATCACTTATCTGGGGGCGCTGTTGGCGATCGCCGAAGGTTTGAGCCGCAAAAATCACCTTACTCCAGAACTGACCCGTAAGATTGTCCATATCGGCAGTGGCAACGTCATTCTCTTGGCCTGGTGGTTTGACATTCCGATGGAAATTGGCATTGCGGCGGCTTTTATTGCGGGCTTAATTGCTTTGATTTCCTACTTCCTGCCCATTTTGCCCAGCGTGAATAGCGTCGGTCGCCAAAGCCTCGGCACTTTTTTTTATGCCCTTAGTATGGGGGTGTTGATCTGGTGGTTTTGGTCAATTCAGCAACCTGTGTTTGCGGTGCTCGGCATTTTGGTGATGGCCTGGGGCGATGGTCTGGCCGCCGTGGTGGGTAGTCAATTGGGTCAACATCCCTACGAAATTCTCGGCAACAAAAAAAGCATCGAAGGCACCGCCACAATGTTTGGGGTTGGTCTCTTGATTTGCGGTTTGTTGTTTCTCAGTTTTGATCTCATGCTCTGGCAAAAGTTGGCGATCGCCCTCATCGTTTCCCTCAGTGCCACCTTGCTTGAAAGCATTGCCCAGTTTGGCATTGATAATTTTCTCGTGCCCGTCGGCAGCGCGGCGATCGCCTTTCTACTCGTACAAGCTTTGATCTAGGACTCGTCTACTGAAACCGAAGGAATATCCACCGTTGCCGCCGTGTCTCCCGGGGCTGTCGTTTTCCCTTGGGAATCTTGTTGACGAGCTTGGAAAAAGGCCAAGGCCATTTGGGACAATTCCGCAATCAACAAGGTCGCCAGCATCACGTCATCGATCTGACCGGCAATGGGAAAAAAATCCGGTGAGATATCAATGGGACTAATCAAATATGCCAAAGTGCCTAAAATAATCCACCATCGATATTTCGGATTGCGTAGGGTGTTGCGGTACCAATCATAGAGAGCCTTGGGAGAAAGCGACATAATGATATTTTCTTCAATTGATTCAAGGAATACCTCAATTTTGCAGAATCTTCCTCTTTGGCAACCAGTGTAGAAAACCGCCACCACATCCCCCAAATCTAGTCAATTTTGACAAGAAAAAAGAGGCTAGGCTTAATGCCCAACCTCCTCAAAATAAACTATTGGAAAAAATTTTCCGATCGATGCAATGGGTACCTATGCTTAATTAGCTAGTACGGGTACTCTTGTCACCAACCTTCTGGAAGAAGCCCCATTCCACTTGCTCTTCAGCGAGTTCAGGGTCAACCCCAGCAAATACGTCACGGTACAGAGTACGCGACCCATGCCAGATATGACCGAAGAAGAACAGCAGTGCGAATACAGCGTGACCGAAGGTAAACCAACCACGGGGGCTAGTGCGGAATACACCGTCAGAACCAAGGGTTTCAGTATCAAACTCAAAGGGTTCACCCAACTGGGCACGACGAGCGTATTTTCTAACCGTGGCAGCATCAGTGAAGGTTTGACCACTTAGTTCACCACCCAAGAAAGAAACCGTAACCCCAGCCTGTTCAACGGAGAACTTAGACTCAGAACGACGGAACGGAATATCAGCCCGGAGGACGCCATCCGCATCAGTCATAACAACGGGGAAGGTTTCAAAGAAGTTGGGCATCCGGCGCACAAAAAGTTCACGGCCTTCTGCATCTTTGAAGACAGGGTGACCGGCCCAAGACTGAGCAATCCCATCACCTTGATCCATCGGCCCTGTGCGGAACAAACCACCTTTTGCGGGGCTGTTACCAACATAGTCATAGAAAGCGAGTTTTTCAGGAATTGTATTCCAAGCTTCCGCAGGCGTTGCCCCTGACGCAATTTCAGCATCTACACGGCGCTGAATTTCGTTTTGGAAATAGCCTTGGTCCCACTGATAACGGGTCGGGCCAAAGAGTTCGATGGGGGTGGTAGCGTTGCCGTACCACATGGTGCCAGCGACGACGAATGCCGCAAAGAAGACCGCTGCAATACTACTGGACAAAACCGTCTCAATGTTACCCATCCGGAGTGCCTTATACAGACGCTCAGGGGGACGTACACTGAGGTGGAAGAGGCCAGCAATAATCCCAACGATACCAGCAGCAATGTGGTGCGCCACGACACCGCCAGGGCTAAAGGGGTTAAACCCACTGGGACCCCAATCGGGAGCAACGGCTTGGACGTGGCCCGTTATGCCATAGGGGTCAGAAACCCACATGCCAGGCCCCCAGACGCCGCTGAGGTGGAAGGCTCCGAAACCGAAGCAGAGAAGACCAGATAAGAACAGGTGAATCCCAAACATTTTCGGTAAGTCCAGGGCTGGCTTACCGGTACGGGAGTCAACAAAAAGATCGAGATCCCAATAAACCCAGTGCCATACGGCAGCCAGGAACAGAAGACCAGACAGAACAATGTGTGCTGCGGCTACGCCTTCAAAGGACCAAAAACCGGGGTTAGTGCCCACGGCACCAGTGATATCCCAGCCATTCCAGGAGCCGGTTACGCCCAGCCGTGCCATGAACGGCAGTACGAACATGCCCTGCCGCCACATGGGATTGAGGACGGGATCACTGGGATCGAAAATTGCTAGCTCATAGAGGGCCATTGAGCCAGCCCAACCTGCGACAAGCGCAGTGTGCATGAGGTGTACAGAAATCAGACGACCTGGGTCGTTAAGGACGACTGTATGTACGCGGTACCAAGGTAGTCCCATTGACTACTCTCCTCCTAAACAATCGTGTCTACTATGACCAAATATTTTCTCATTATTAACGAGGATTGGTCTGAACCGAGAAAAACAACTTCAAATCTATAGAAAGATTTTGAGTTGAAACGGCTTTTTGACGGCAATGTCTTCGTAGACTTTAATAAAAGCTTCCTCGGAAAAATTTACAAAAGTTTACAAAGCATCCTCAAGAAAGTTGTTTTGTTATTGCTAGTTGTCCCAAGGACTTAAGCGTTTTTTTTCTTCTCTCTAAACTACGATACAAAGGGTTTGTGCTGGGTTTAGGGGGAAGATTGTTTAAAGAAGTGTAACTATTGTTAGAGGGCTTGGCAAGCGTATTGCAGGAAATGTAATGGCGCTAATGGCCTGGAGTTGGGTCTTTGTAGAGGGTGTTGGCTTGGTTTAATTGGGCGATCGCCTCTTCGGGACTGATCAAGCGTTTGATCATCACTTGACCGATGTTCTCGGTTTTGACTTTAGTGGGATCGGGCGTCACTTCCAGCATCAGGATCGGGTCGTCCACTTGATAGAGCCAGAGTCGCTCCCCTTGGTTTTCCATGGCGATGTTGGTGCGCTGAATCTTCGGGGGACGTCGCCAAGAAAGGAGATCCCAGGGGCCACCGGGCTCCCAAACGCGGCCAATGTGCCACCCTTCGGTGAGAAAAAAATATTGCATAAGCGAGAATTTAGGGCAGATCAATGTCCAAAATGATAGGCTTGATTGCCCTTTATACCCAGGTGTGGGGTCAATAAACGGCAAATATTTTCCAGGTTTTACAATCGCGATCAAAAAACCCCCAAGGATTCTGGAGGTTGTTTACTCAAAGGGTAAAGACGATCCGCTTAGGCCCGCAAAAGGGGGCGATCGCTTAAAACTTTAATCTCTGAATTGGCTTGGGAAAGGGCCGCGCGATTGACTTGCAAACGGTTTGAAGCCACCGTGGTCACCTTAATTTCGTTGCGGTCTACCAAGTTTAAAAAAGATTCAATGGACTGAAGCCCACAGGTGTCGTCTCCGGCCGTAGTTTTGTAGTGGGTCGGGATAATAATTTTGGGACGCAGTAACTCTAGGGCCTGGAGCGCTTGGGCCGGAGTGTAACCTTTGGGGGGAATATTCTGTGGGTCGGCATCGGTGCCCCCAACGGGGATCATCAGGATATCTGGGCTGCCCCCGGTCAAAATAAAATCATCAATATCGACTTCTTCCCCAGCGCCGCCGAGGTGCAGGATGCTAATGCCTCCCTGACGCCAGCTCCAGGCAATGTTGGGCGGGAAACGCCAGCCCCGATAGCGGTCAATGTTGGCATGGGCGAGGCTAATGCCGTCAAAGGTGATGTTATTCACTGGATATTGCCCGGCTTGGAACAGAATTCTGGGATCGCCAGGTAAACCATCGGTGTAGCCTTCGTCGAACAGTTGGCTACTCAACAGGACAATGTCCGCCTGGGGAAATGTGTCTCGATAACCGGCGGTACAACTAAGGGCACGGAAAGGATTAATGAGAACTTTAGTCCCCGCACCACTGACGGAAAAACAGGTGTGGCCCAGCCATTCGATATCAAGGTTGCCGGTTTGGGCTTGGACGGTGTTTTTTTGCAGCAGAGAAAAGCCGGCGATCGCCCCAAAAGCACTAATCCCTGCGGTCTGAATAAACTGTCTACGTTTCATGGTTATGTCGGGGAACCCCTCACTAATTCGTTACAAGCATCGGTACAGGCGACAGAGTCGCGAGGAAATTCCGCAAAAGCTGTTTACCTGCCGTGGTCAAGATACTCTCGGGATGGAATTGTACCCCTTGGATATGGGGATAGTCCCGATGTTGTACGCCCATAATCGTACCGTCATCCACCCAAGCGGTGACCTCTAAACAATCAGGACAATTATTTTTATCGATCACCAAGCTATGGTAGCGGGTAGCGGGGAATGGATTGTCTAAGCCAGCAAATACCCCTTTGTTGGCATGGTGAATCGCGGAGATCTTGCCATGCATCAGGGTCGCGGCACCAATGATTTTGCCCCCAAACACCTGGCCGATGCTTTGGTGTCCCAGACAAACCCCAAGGATGGGAAGTTCCTGGCCTAATTCTTTGATCACCGCCAAGGAAATGCCTGCATCTTCTGGACGGCCCGGCCCCGGAGAAATGACGATACCAGCGGGTTGCTTGGCACGAATTTCGGCGAGGGTGATTTTGTCGTTCCGATACACCTCAATGTCCTGGGCCACGGGCAGCTCTTTGCCTAATTCGCCGAGGTACTGGACAAGGTTGTAGGTAAAACTGTCATAGTTGTCGATGACGATGATCAAAGGGGTCACACTCCTTTAGATAGTGATGGGGATTTGTGCGGGGTTGGGTTAGGGAAACAGGGAAATTTTTTGCGGTAAAAAATAGGATTTTACAGGGGTAAAGATAGCAGGCTCTAGGAGCGCTTGGAAGTGGGGCCAGGCAATTAGTCCAGCAATGGCGACAGAGGCGATCGCCCCGATGAGTACTGCCGCCGCCGCACAGTCTTTAGCGATTTTCGCCAGCTCATGGTAACTCTGTTGTACGGTGAGATCTACCACCGATTCAAGGGCCGTATTAAGCAACTCTAGGACAAGCACCAGGGCGACCATGGCCGTCAGGATCGCTGTTTCTAGATAGTTGAGGGACAAAAGCCAACACATTGTCCAAACGAAAACGGCGATCGCCAAGTGAATCCGAAAATTTCGTTGGGTGCGAGTCGCATACACAATGCCCTGCCAAGCGTAACGGAAACTAGCGAAGAGGTCAGGGGCCACTTTCCAGGCTAGCGATCGCCGTTCACGGTTGGAGGGTGAGAGGATTTTTTTTTGTTGTGTCATCTTCTCCCTCGTAGGATCACCCCATTATGAAATAAGTTGAACGTTTCGCAAGAGTACAGCTTGACGATCGAGCATTTCAATCAACCGTACTTCATCGGGATGATCCCACCCCAGCAAGTGCAATAAACCATGGCTCACCAGCCAACCTAGTTCAGTCTGGAGGCTGTGCTGCCGTTCCTGGGCCTGGCGTTGGGCTGTTTCTACCGAAACAATGATGTCCCCCAGGTAGAGAGGTTCTCCAGGGGGTAAAGAACTGGCAAAGTCATCCTCTAGGGCCGCAAAGGAGAGGACGTCGGTGGGTTGGTCTTTGTGGCGATACTGGTGATTAAGGTGGTGAACTTCTGCGTCATTGGTAAAGCGGAGGGTTAACTCGTACCCATCTGCCTGGGGTAAATCCGTGGTGAATTCCGGGAGCCACCGCTGGAGATAGCTTTCCCAAGGGGCGATCGCCAATTCTGGCAGTTCTAAACCAGAGGTATTTTCGACAAAAATTTCACACTCAAGCACGGGCTGCATCCCCATCTAGCGAGTGAGGTAGGCCATGGTGACGAAAAACCCCAACAGGCCAGCGGTCGTGAGGAAAAAATGCCAGAGGGATTTGCCCCCCTTGCGCACCATATTCCGCATGGCGAGCTTGACATAGCTGGGCTTGGGTTCGGTGGCTTCTGGGGCCTGGTCAAGGGAGGTTTGGGATTCAGACATGGTTCGGGCTGAAGAATTTACGGCAACGGGTCAGAATTCTTGAAAAAGTATTTGCTTTAAAAATGTCTTTCTAATGTAACAGTTTGTTGCGAAGAATAGAGACAGGCAGAGCTCGCCCCTGGGGACGAGTTTTTAAAATATGCCGATCCAGTTCTGGAACCCCATCCGATACACTGAATGCTTAAGGCGATCGCTGTTTGGGAAAAAATTATGCGCATTTTAATCATTGGTGGCACCCGGTTTATTGGGGTTTATCTCACCCAAGTGCTTTTGGCGGCAGGCCATGAGGTGGTGCTGTTTAACCGAGGTAATCATCCAGCGCCGACAGGAGTGGGGCAAATTATTGGCGATCGCCAGGATCCCGCCCAACTGAAGGAAAAGCTTGCTGGAGAAACCTTTGACGCCATCTTTGATAATAACGGCCGGGAATTGGCCCACACCCAGCCCCTCGCCGAAATTTTTGCCGGAAAGGTCAAGCATTTTGTCTATGTCAGTTCCGCTGGCGTTTATCTCCCCACCGACCAACCGCCCCACCGGGAAGCTGATCCCGTCGATCCCAACAGTCGCCACAAGGGTAAACACGAAACCGAAGTCTATCTGGCCCAGAGTGATCTGCCTTGGACATCGATTCGTCCCACCTACATTTACGGCGCGAAAAATTATAATGACCTGGAAGCCTGGTTCTTTGACCGCATCGTCCGCGATCGCCCGATCCCGATCCCTGGGGATGGGCAGTTGATCACCCAGTTTGGCCATGTTTATGATCTGGCAACGGCCATGGCAGCGGTGCTGGACAACCCGAAAGCGATTGGGCAAATTTATAATATTTCTGGCGATCGCTTTGTTACTTTCACCGGACTTGCCAAAGCCTGTGCGGTAGCGGCAGGTAAAGATCCCGACGCTGTGGATCTGGTTTACTATGACCCGAAAAAATTCGACCTTGGCAAACGGAAGGCGTTCCCGATTCGGGCGCAGCACTTCATGGCGGAGATTAACAAAGCCCTGAACGATCTGGATTGGCAACCGAAATATGATCTGGTGGCTGGCTTAAAAGATTCTTTCCAGAATGACTATCTTGCCAACGAACGAGACAAGGCCGCTATTGACTTCAGCCTTGATGACCAGATCCTAAGCCACCAGTAGAGGAAACCCCATGCCCACCCTCGACGATATTTACCAGTTCATCCAAGCGGAAATTCCCAAAGCAGAAGGCGATCGCCTGGGCGCAGCAACGGATCTTTTCGGCACCTTCGATATTCAAGCCGATGACTGTGCCACTTTTATGGAAAAATTTGCCCAGAAATTTAAAGTCGATCTAGATGGCTATCTTTGGTATTTTCACCACGGCGAAGCGGGCCTTAACCTTGGTGGATTTTTAATTAAGCCCCCCTACGAGCGGGTTGAACGCATTCCCATTACCCCAGAGATTTTGCTAAAAGCGGCCACTAAGCGCCGCTGGAAACTCACCTATCCCGAACACACCCTTCCGAAAAAACGTTGGGACATGGTGGTCAATAAAATTATTCTGTTCCTCGTCTTTTTTTACATCCTGAATCGTTTTGCACCGCTTCTCATCGAAAAATTCACCTAAAGGCGTTTACCATACGTCGAAGCAGTATTAGGGGCAATGTTAAAGATGAGTGCAAATCCAGAGGTAATCGTCATTGGTAGCGGCATCGGCGGCCTTTGTTGTGCGGGTTTACTCGCTCGCTATGGTTACGATGTTTTGGTTTTAGAAAGCCATGCGATCGCCGGTGGCGCGGCCCACAGTTTTACGCACCAAGGCTACCATTTCGACTCTGGGCCATCTCTGTATTCTGGCCTTTCCTACAGCCCTTCCCCTAATCCCTTGCGGCAAGTCCTCGATCTCCTCGAAGAAGATTGCCAATGGCTCACCTACGATGCCTGGGGCGTCCATTTGCCCGAAGGTTATTTCCGGGCGGCGGTGGGGGCCGATGGCTTCTGTGAAATGTTGACCCAGATCGGCAAGGCTGAGGCGATCGCCCAATGGCGCAAACTCCAAGAAACCATGCGTCCCCTCGGTGAAGCCGCCACCAAACTCCCCCTAGCTGCTTTTCGGAACGATCTGGGCGTTGTCCGTACCGTCGGGAAATATGCCAAAACCCTCTTGCCCTATCTCCCCTATACTCCTCAACTGAACGCTCCCTTTAGTCGAGTAATGGACCGCGTGATTACCGACCCCTTTATCCGTAACTGGTTGGATTTGCTCTGCTTTATGCTGTCTGGGTTGCCAGCCAACGGCACGATTTGCGCAGAAATGGCCTTTATGTTCGCCGACTGGTACCGTCCCCAAGTTTTGCTGGATTACCCCCAGGGAGGTAGCGGGGCAATTGTGGCGGCTCTGGTGCGGGGCCTCGAAAAATTTGGGGGCAAGCTGCGCCTGAATAGCCACGTAGAAAAAATCCTCACCGAAAATGGCAAGGCTACAGGGGTTCAACTCCGCAATGGTGAAATCATTCAAGCCCGTCGTGCTGTGGTGTCCAACGCTTCTATTTGGGATACCCTCAAGTTAATTGAGCCGCAAAATATTCCTCAAAAGTTGCAGAAACGGGCCAACAAAATGCAACCCTGTCGCAGTTTTATGCACCTTCATTTAGGCATTGACGGCAACAATTTACCCGAAGATTTGGAGTGTCATTATTTAATTGTTAATGACTGGGAAAAAGGAGTTGATGCGCCTCAAAATGTGGTCGCTGTATCGATTCCTTCGCTCCTCGATCCGAGCCTAGCCCCCCCAGGAAAACACAGTATTCACGTTTACTTGCCCGCTACCGAAAATTATGCCCCCTGGGCAAACCTAGACCGTCGTTCCCCGGAATATGCGGCTTTGAAAGAAGAACGCTCCCAGGTTTTATGGCAGGCCCTGGAAAAAGTGATTCCCGATATTCGTCAACGCACAGAATTAACCCTTGTTGGTACCCCTCTAACCCATAGCCGTTTCCTCAGGCGCGATCGCGGCACCTATGGCCCCGAACTGAAAGCGGGCAAAGAACAGTTCCCGGGCTGTACAACGCCCATCGCTCAGTTGTTTTGCTGTGGGGATTCAACCTTTCCTGGGATTGGCATTCCGGCGGTGGCGGGTTCCGGGATGATCGCCGCCAATACCCTCAGTCCCCTGGGTCAACATTTGCAAATCTTGCAGATGATTGCTCCTTGAAATCAGTCCAAACATTAAAGGGTTCGGGCAATGGCGATCGCTGAAGCACGGGTACTCGCTGTAAATAAAACTCCAATCAAGAGAGTAGTTTCCGCCTTGAGTGATGGGAGTGATATCTTGCGTCTTCCTCAGTTATCTCTAGGTTATGCGCAAAATCTTGTCCTCAAATTTATTTAATGCGACATAGGTAGTAAAACCACAGATCGGGATGACTGACTAACTCTGCACCACTGGATATTTGCAGTCCACTTTGCCAAGAATAAACTTTAATATCCGTAAAATCCTTTTCTAATTGTTTAATCTGTTCTGCCGCCTGAATATAATAGGTCTGCAATCTGAAATTATGAGATTCATCTCGGAGAATCAGGTATGGCGAATTGGTAAGTTTCTGGCGTGTCACAGACAAGTTGCAGATCCTCAATATTGCCAGCATTATTAAATTTGTATAGATCGTAATCGGATTGAAACTTAGTTTAGATTTCCAGTCGAATTCTCTAGCCATGGCCTGAAGATTATGACTAGAAAAAAAGACATAACAACCTGTTTTCCCGACGCGACTAATCTCCTGCAAAATCTTAAGGCGATCGCCGTGGGAAACATAATCAATGCCGTTAAAACTAAACAAAATAAAATCGAAAGAATTATCTACAAATTCCGACATATCTCTCGCATCGCTCACTTGCAGCTTTACCGAGTGGGGTAAGTTATGAAAGCGTTTTTTGCAAGCTTCAATCATTCTGCTGGAATAATCAATACCTGTATAGGAATTTACTAGAGGCGCAAAATGTTTTGTAGTGCGACCACCACCGATTCCAATATCAAGCATTTTCATCGTGGGGAGTTTTTCACGGAGCTGGTCAAGGATTGTTTGCTCTGCTGGCTGCAACAACTCTAGTTGAGCATAATAATTAACAATGTTTGTTGCACTGTAGGTCGCCTCATTTTTTTTACTCATTGATTGATTCAAACAATCATGCTCATCAACCTCGTAGTCTAATACTTTTTCGGGGAGGCGTGTTGATCGCCCTGTATCCCCTTTCTTATCGTCTATTTAGCAGAGCCTGAAGTCAGTAAAATTATGCAAGCTCTAGGGACTTTTAGGGGCGATCGCCTTCGCAACATACATGAAAGTCTTGCCTGGTGAGCTTTTGCCCAAAATTAATGGTAGTCGAGATTCTTGTTTTTCTTGAAAACCTCTATCCTGTCAGAATTTCACGAGTCTCGGCCGATTCTTGTTTTCGTCAAATTCTTCAAATTTGCTATTGTTTATGTAGGAGCTTCCAAAAGCTTCCAGCAAGTCTTACTCAGACTAAGTTCTAAAACGCGCGGCGTTTAAACCATTGATACCGTAAGGCGTTGGGTACTCACCCAGATATAAAATCGGCCCAACAACAGGCAAATTCGTATTTCTTTATATGGCTCGAGGCAGATTTGAACTGCCGACCTTGGGCTTATGAGTCCCCTGCTCTAACCAACTGAGCTACCGAGCCAAAACCGTAAACAATAATAACTAGCATAATTGCGATTGTCAAGATTTTTTCTGAAAATAACTACAGAAAGTCGAATTACGATGGAATCTGGCCAATCCCCATACAATACGGGAAACTGCTGAAATCGCTATGCCCCAACCCCTAAAAATTGACCGACAGCGGGAACACCAGGCCAACGAACGCACTTTTCTGGCTTGGTTGCGTACCTCGATCGCCTTAATTGGCTTTGGCTTTGCGATCGCCCGTTTTGGTTTTTTTGTACGTCAAATCGAAGAAACCCTCGTTCCCCAAGGTAATTTACCCTTTCCGAACTTTGCTTCCTCCGAAACACTTGGTCGGGCTTTTGCGATCGCCGGTATCGTGATCATTGCCTTAGCTTTGTGGAACTATCACCAGCATTTTCGACAAATTGAGCAGGGAAATTATCAACCCAATCGCTGGATGATCACGACGACAGCGCTGGTGGCGATGGTTTTGGGGGGTCTGAGTTTAATTTTGATGATTGGCAGTAAACCCGATTCTGTGAGGGAAGATTTTTCTCGCTCCCAGACCCTCCCTAGGGCCTCGAATCTGTCTAAGCGTCAAACTAGGTACTAATTCCCAAGGGGAAGGCTTCTGTGTTATATTTTTAAACGACTCGGATCTATGCGATCTCGACGCCCAAACCTTGTCAGGACCGGAAGGTAGCAGCAATACGGGATGCTCGTGGTAGGCGTAGGCTCCGGGTCTTTTGGTTTTTTGGGGCGTCATCAGTACTTTTCACGACTCAGGACAAACACGCTGCCCTCATTGCCCCGGCCGATGCGTAGGTCTTCATCGAGATAGGTAATATCAAGCCAGCCATTGTTATTTTTGCTGTTAATCCCCACATCAACGGGAAAAAATTTTTTTCCGGCTAACATTTGCTCAACCAGTCCTTTAGGAAAACGATAGTTCATCAGACGCTGGGAGCCGATCACATAGCGATTAAAGAAAACATTTACCCGCTGATCAGAGACGGGGGTGAAAGAGGCTTCCACAAGCACTAAGCCTTCGAGGAAAGGAATCCCCTCTAGTTCGGCGATATTGTAGATTTTTTGTTGGACAGGTCGAACACATTGGTAAACCTGCCCGAGCTGCACGAGGGGAAAGCGATTGATCCCCAGAATGCCTTTACTGGTGGTATAAATCAGTCGCCAATCCCCTTCGAGTAACGTCGTCGCTTCTAGGGGCTTGGGGGTTGGGTTTTGGTCTTCGAGGCGATCGACGATGGTGAGGATATTGGCGCGGTCTACTTCAGTGGCGATCAGACCACGATTTTTTCCGGCGATGGTTTCGAGGAGGTTCGTTTTTAGATTCATGGAAAGGTGAGCAGTGGTCAGCGCAGATCTAAGGGAATTTAGGCCATAGATTATTTTCTCATATCCCCTCGGCGGCGATCAGCAGTGCCAAGTTATCCCGGTGGATCACCGTGTCGGCCCCGCCATAGCCAAGAATTTGCCGAATTTGGGTCGAATGTTGCCCTTGAATTTTTTCGATATCTTGGTGGCTATAGTTCACTAATCCCCTGGCGATCGCCTGGCCTGTTTGGGTTCTCAATTCTACGGGGTCATTAATGGTAAATTCGCCTTCAACGGCAATGATGCCCGCCGCCAGAAGAGATCTGCCATTTTTCAGGAGGGCCTGGGTTGCCCCATCATCAAGGGTTAAAATTCCCTGGGGGACGAGGCCATAGGCAATCCAACGTTTACGGGCATTATCAGCCTGGGGCTGGGCCTCAAAGTGGGTGCCGATATCTTCTCCAGCAACAATTTTTAGGAGATTTTGGGGGGTTTTGCCCTGGGTAATCACAGTGCGGACGCCAGCACTGGTGGCAATGCGGGCGGCGGTGAGTTTCGTTTGCATGCCCCCTGTCCCCCACTGGGAGCCGCTAGATCCGGCATCGACTTGGAGGTTAAACAGTTCACTAGAGCTGACCAGGGGAATGGGCCGTGCATCGGGGTTTTGTCTGGGGTCAGCGGAATAGAGGCGATCCACATCGGTGAGCAGCACCAACCAGTCAGCATTCACCAAGCTGGCGACCAGGGCAGAGAGGGTATCGTTATCGCCAAATTTCAGTTCATCGACGGCAACGGTATCGTTTTCGTTCACAATCGGGATCACGCCGAGATCTAGCATCGCGTTGAGGGCTTCCTGGACAGTCAGGTAGGAGGTGCGATCCACTAAATCCCGACGGGTGAGCAATACCTGGGCGATCGCCTGTTGCAGACTGGTAAAGAGATCATCATAAAGTCGGATTAAACGGCCCTGACCCACGGCGGCGATCGCCTGTTTTTCGGCAATTTTTTTCGGTCGTTCTGAGCGTTTTAACACACCACAGCCCACGCCCACGGCCCCAGAGGAGACGAGGATTACCCGGTGGCCCTTTTGTTTGAGGCGAGTCAAGGTTTCCACGAGGGTACCAATGGTTGCCAAAGCCAACATGCCTGTATTGGGATCCGTGAGGCTAGAGGTGCCAATTTTAACGACGATGGTTTGGGGCATAGAAGACTTTATGGCTAGGTGAATTTTTCTATTATTCCAGCAAAAATTCCTTTGGGCCGAAAATCCTGGCTCATGCCCCCAGCATTCTTCTAGCCTTCCGTTACGGAAAACAAAGGGTTTCAGTAATGGCGGTAAAATAAACCCAGTTTCTGTGTTTTACATCCGCTAGCAAAAGCCCCCAACGTTATCCATGACCCACACTGCGATCGCCAAAGAAAAACCCGATTGGGCTGGGGAAGACTGGTTATCCCGCCTCGTCAACCGTCTGATCCAAACAAAGCCCCTCTACACCCTGATGAAACAACAGGCCCGGCGCGTTTTGATTAAAACCGCCGAAAAAAATGGTGTGCCCTGGCGACAGACCGTGAAGGAGTTGGAGCAATCCCCTGCCAAACAATATTTCCAAGACATCGCCGATCCCCACCTGGACTACCCCGACTATTACCAAGTCCCCTTCCATGCCTACAACGAAGGAAATTTGTGTTGGCAAGCAGCCTTTGAAGCGGCCCCAGCGACGGCAGCCATGGCCCTGCGGGTCTGGAAAACGGAACCCCTCACCCCAGAAATGGCCCAAGCTCGACTCCGCAATAGCTTTTTGGATGTCCTCGAACAACATTTACCCCAGGATGTGAATGAGGCTCTGGATATCGGTTGTTCCGTGGGTATTTCAACTTTTGCGCTCCTGGAACGACTCCAGTCCAAAAATCCAACAGTTAAGGTGACGGGCCTCGATCTTTCGCCCCATATGCTCGCGGTGGCCAAGGTTCAGGATAAACATCAAGCGGTGCAATGGTGCCATGGCAAGGCGGAAGCGACGGGGTTTACGGATGATCGATTTGATCTGATTACCTTGCAATTTGTCCTCCATGAACTGCCCAACCAGGCCACCCGCGAAATTTTCCAGGAATGCCGACGCATTTTGCGGCCCGGTGGTTGTCTGGCAATTGTGGATAACAATCCAAAATCTCCGGTAATTCAGGGTCTGCCGCCAGCCTTGTTTGTGTTGATGAAGAGTACAGAGCCTTGGAGCGACGAATACTATACTTTTGATGTAGAATCAACACTAAAAGAAGTCGGCTTTGATTACTGCACCACCGTCGCCAGTGATCCGCGCCACCGCACGATCATTGCCCACAAGCCCTTTTAATTGTTTGCCAAATGTTTGCCGAATGAAAATTGCGATCGCCCAACTAAACCCCACCATCGGGGACTTGACTGGTAATGCCGAGCGGATCCTGGTTGCAGCAGAACAAGCGGCGATCGCCAATGTCCGGTTATTGCTCACGCCGGAACTGTCCCTCTGTGGGTATCCGCCCCGGGATCTCTTGCTCCATGCGGATTTTATTGACCGGATGCAGGCCCAACTCGCGGCCCTAGCAGCAAAAATTCCGCCGACCCTCGCTGTGTTAGTCGGTTTAGCGACCCCCAATCCAGAGGCGATCGCCAAGGGGGAAAAAGCCCTCCACAACAGCATTGCCCTCATTGACCAAAGGAAAGTCCAGCACATTTTCCATAAGCAACTGTTGCCCACCTACGATGTGTTCGACGAAGATCGCTATTTCGAACCGGGCAAGCAGTCTAACTGGTTTTTCCTCCACCCAAGCCCGACGGTGGCTCCCCTAAAAATTGGCGTCACCATCTGCGAAGATCTCTGGAACGACCAAGCCTTTTGGGGCAAGCGCCAGTACGAAATTAATCCCCTCGAACAATTGGCCGAGGCCGGGGTCGATTTGATCGTCAATTTGTCGGCTTCTCCTTACACCGTCGGCAAACAACGCCTGCGGGAAGGGATGCTGCACCACGGGGCCCAACGGTATCGAACACCCATTCTCTACGCGAATCAGGTGGGGGGGAACGATGATTTGATTTTTGATGGCGGGAGTGTTGCCTTTGATCGAGAGGGACAACTGCTGGGGCGATCGCCAAGCTTTCAAGAGTCCCTGTTAGCGGTGGAATTTAGCCCCGACCAACAAACTTTATCTCTGCCCCAGGGTTTACCCGCTGCTTTTCAGCAAACCGTTAGCCCTGAATACGATGCCGATGAGGCGGAAATTTTTGCGGCCCTGGTATTGGGTCTCCGGGACTATGCCCGTAAATGCGGCTTTTCGAAAATTGTCTTGGGTTTAAGTGGTGGCATCGACTCAGCCTTGGTGGCGGCGATCGCCGTTGCAGCGGTGGGGGCAGAAAATGTGTTGGGGGTGCTGATGCCTTCTCCCTACAGTTCCGAACATTCCCTTAGCGATGCGATCGCCCTCGTAAAAAATCTCCAGATTCGCCACGAAATTATTCCCATTGAGCCGGCCATGACTGCCTTTGAGACGATGCTCGGTGATTTATTTGCAGGCACAGAATTTGGGGTGGCCGAAGAAAATCTCCAGTCCCGTATCCGGGGTAATCTGCTGATGGCGATCGCCAACAAGTTTGGTTATTTGCTGGTGTCAACGGGCAACAAATCCGAAATGGCAGTGGGTTATTGCACCCTCTATGGCGATATGAATGGTGGCCTAGCAGTAATCGCCGACGTGCCGAAAATGCGTGTGTTTAGCCTTTGTCAATGGTTGAACCGTGACCAAGAAATGATTCCCCCGGCCATTATCACCAAACCCCCCAGTGCGGAACTGCGCCCCGATCAATTCGATCAAGATTCTCTGCCCCCCTATCCGGTGTTAGATGAAATTCTCAAACGGGTGATCCACCGCAATCAATCAGCTCCAGAGCTCCATGCCGCCGGTTATGACCGCGATACTGTGGCCCAAGTCTTTAAACTCCTTCATCGCGCTGAATTTAAGCGTCGTCAGGCTGCCCCAGGATTAAAAATCACCGATCGCGCCTTTGGCACCGGCTGGCGGATGCCCATTGCCTGCCGCTGGTAAATTAGGGTCGAAACATCAACAAGCTTCAGAAACTTCCGTCGCTTCCCAGGGAGCCAAGCCCAAGTAACGAATACCCTCTGGACTCACCGCAAACCGACAGGGAAGAATTTGGATGCCGGCGGCGATCGCCTGACGGAACAGTTCACCATATTTTGGATCTTTACTATCCCCAGGGGCAAACCGGGTGCAATCGCCTCGATTGATGAAATAGAGCATCACGGCTTTTGCTGCGGGCACAATGTCAATTAGTTCTTGGAGATGCTTTTGGCCCCTGGTGGTCTCCGTATCAGGAAAAAGCGCCAAGTCTCCCTTTGTCCAGGTGGTATTTTTAACTTCCACATAAAGGGGCGATCGCCCTTCCCCCGTCAGGAGAAAATCAATGCGACTTTTATTTGCGGTGCCGTAGCGCACCTCTGGCCGCACCGTGTCGTAGTGGTTGGCCAATTCAGGAATTTGCTTCGCCAAAAGCATCGCTTTGATCACCCGGTTGGGTAACGCTGTGTTGACCCCGACCCAGGTTGGTTCTGGGGTGTGTAGCTGGATCATCTCCCAGGTGTAGGCCAGTTTTCGCTTCGGATTATCACTTTTTGAGAGCATCACCGGCGCCCCCAATTCACAAACCCCAGTCATCGGTCCCGTATTCGGACAATGGGCCGTAACGATTTCCCCGGAGTCCAATTCAACATCGGCCAAAAAACGTTTGTAGCGTTTCCGCAGGCTGCCAGGGATCAATTCAGGATAACGATAAACAAAAGGTGATTCAGGGACAGTCATAGCAGCAGAAATCAAAATGGCGATCGCCCCTAAAATTTGTAATGGGGATCTTGCCAATCAAAGACAGGGGGAACATAGGTTTGATATTCCCATTCTGTAATCACATCTTCAATGCGGCGGTGCACAATGCCCTGGGTTGCTGCTTTTTTGAGGGCTTTAGCCACAATGATTTTTAGGGTGTCCCAATCCATATCTGGGGCGTCTGATTCGATGAGATAGGAATCCCGCAGGAGTTTTTCGAGGTCGCGCAGGCAGGTTTCGGCGATTTCATACTGGGCATATTGGGCCGGTGCTAGGGGCGTTGAGGAGCGTAGGGGGTCCCGTTGTACAGCGGCGATCGCCTGGCGAACGGCAATACTGATTTGTTGCTTGAGATCAAGGACACCTTTTTCTTCTTGGCGCTCTTTACCCCGTTCGCTAGAAGCATAGAGGGGGGGCACCCGGTTCAAAGCATAGGTTGCCACCTCCACCACATCAATATACTCTGCCAATTTTTGTGGCAGGCGCTTGAGTTGTCGATGGATTTCCTTGTGCACCAGGTTTTCCATAATATTCTGGTAAGCACGGCGATTACCCTTTCCTGGTGAGGGTATAGATGGCTGATTCATAACAATGGCCCCTGTAGAGCAACGGGGAATTTTTTAGCAAAGACTGCAGGTTTTGGCGAAAACAAGGGCGAAAAACACTTTTTCTTTAAGGTACCCACTTAATACTATAGTTTGCCTTCCCCGAAGACCCAGATTAAGTTAACAATTGTTGCGGTTCCTCTACACTGGCTCCGGGGGATTATTTTCGGGCATACACCGCATAAAACGGATCCCGGTGGCCTAGACCCAACATCTGTAACAGGAGAGGCTGATCGCTACGTTGTGCGACCACGGTGGGTTTGTTAAAGCCTGGGGTCTGCCGGAAGTAATGCTGCACAAGCTGGAGGTGTTCCGCGTCGGTACTGTCTCGCCAAGCGGCGATCGCCTTTTGGTAAAACATCCGATTCGAAAAACTAACAATACAAATCCCCCCTGGGGTCAGTACCCGCTGAATTTCTGCAAATACCGCCTCCGGATATTGGAGATATTGCACTGAGACCGCCACCAAAATGGCTTCAAAGCTTTGGTCTGCCAAGGGCAATTTGGGATCTGTGTTGAGGTTTTGAACAAAATACCGATCCAGACGACGATTTTTCGCCAGTTCTGCCGCGTTCATTCCGTGGCCCACTACTTCCCGAAATGCGAAATCGGGCAAATGAGAGACCCAACTGCTCATCAAGTCCAAGATGCGGTCATTGGGCTGCAACAAAGTGCCATAGAGTTGGGTTAATTGGTCAATAAAGCCATCATCGACGTGGGTCACAAACCGGGGGTAATCATAGAAAAGCTGATCATCGCTAAAATCGAGCTTCTGCCGTTGGCTAGGGGAAAGAATCATAGAAAATGCAAAGCAAAGAATACGTTAAATTAGTGATCATGCGGGGAAGCCCCCAGTTGATCTGCCCCTCAGGCACAGATGTATGGATATTTCTAAGGTAACGATTTCTTGCGGGAAAAACGACTGCCCAGGGGTAGCTTCGTTGGCCCAAGCCCATTGCCCCCTCTGTCAAGCGCCAGTGGTTAAGCGCTATCTTCGGGTTGTGGGGGCACCCCAGTTGAACCTCACGCCCAAAACCCTAGCAGGAGAAGGCGATCGCTATTGGGTGACAGCAACCCCAGATATCGTCCTGGATATGAAACCGGCATTGCCCCCGGTACTGACCGAAACCCTCCCCCCAGCCATCGAAAGTTATTTGCGGCTCTCGCCCCATCTGCTCCACATTCCCAAAGTATTTGGCCTCTTGACGCCCCAGGAAGGGTGGCTACTGGAATATCCGTCGGTGGCCCTTGACGAAACAGGTTATCCGCGTTGGCCAAATTTATTTATGCCCCTCACGGAGGCCTGGCAGACCGCAACTCCCCTGCAACAACTCAACTGGCTCATGCAAATCGCGGCGCTGTTACCGGATTTTGTAGAGCATGGAGTGGTTCCGAGCGTTTATTATCTGGTGGATTGGGCTGTCCATGGGGGAATTATTCAGGTGCAAAAACTGCGCTTTGAACCCAACCAGCCTTTAAATTTGGTGCGCCTGGGGAATTTGTGGGCCGAGTTACTTGAAACCGTGGCCCCTGTAATTCAACCTTTTTGTCATCGTCTCCAGCAGGGGTTAAGCCAAGGCCAAATCCAAGATCCCCAACAGCTCTATGGGATTTTGCGCCAGGGGGTGTTGGAATTGGGGCGATCGCCCATGGAATATCATTACCGCCTGTATACCCAAACCGATGCTGGCCCCAGTCGTGATCACAATGAGGATGCTTGTTTTCCGCTCCCCGGCAAAGTTTATCCCGATGCGCCCCTGGCAATTGTCTGTGATGGCATTGGCGGCCATGAACAGGGGGAAGTGGCCTCGGCGATCGCCATTGAGCAACTAGAAACCCAATTGGCAAATCTCACGGATCACCCACCGGAGCAGGCCGCCCAGATCCAAGAAAAATTAGCCGCCGCCGTGCTCCAGGCCAATGATGTGATTTGCGATCGCAACGACCAAGAAAATCGCCAAGACCGAAACCGCATGGGCACCACCGTTGTCATGGCCTGGGTTCATGACCCGGAACTCTACCTGACCCACGTGGGGGACTCCCGCATTTATCGCATCACTACAACCAGTTGCCACCAGCTTACCTATGACGATGACCTCGGCTCCCGGGAAGTTCGCCTCGGCTATGCCCTCTATAAAGACGCCCTGGCCTATCCGGGATCTGGAGCTTTGGTGCAAGCTTTGGGGATGAATCCGTCCCACTCCCTCCACCCCACCGTAACTTCCCTAGTGCTGGATCAAGATGCGATTTATCTCCTGTGTTCCGATGGTCTCAGTGATGATGGCCAAGTAGAAGCCCATTGGGCCGCGGAAATTGCCCCTCTTATCCAAGGTAAAAAAGATTTGACCCAAGTGGGCGATCGTCTCATTGAAATTGCCAATACCAAAAATGGCCACGACAACAGCACTATCGCGCTGCTCCAGGTCAAGGTGCAAGGAGAAGTTCCCGAAACACCCATCCCCTACCCAAAACTCACCCAACTACAACCGACCTTTGTTCAACCCAAGGCCCAGCCCCCTGCGGCAACCCAAATGTCTCGGCTCCGGGGGCGCAAAACGACAATGTCCCCCAATCGTCTATTGCTGATCTTGGCAGGGGGTCTGTGTTTGCTGGGGGTCGGCAGTTTACTGTGGCAACGTTGGCAGCGAGAACCCTTAGGTAGTTCCCCGACGACGAGGCCACCAACGATTAATCCTGTCCCGATTACGGATGTCACCGAAGATCCGCCGACGGTAAATGTGCCCGAGGGGGAACCAGAGGTAACAACTTTACCCCTCAGCAAAAACCAAATTTTTCAGATCCAGGGAAATCGTTCCCTCACGGCCTATGACACACCAGAGGCGATCGCCTCCACCACCGATCCGTTGTTGATTTTGGGCGGGAGTATTCTACGGGTTGAACAAATCAATGGAGAAAATCAAGTGATGCTCAAACTCTGTCAGAAAGGCGATCAAAGCACTCCCCCCAGCCGCAAACTCCTGACTGAAGGGAATAATGCCTGGGTCGCCGTCGCTGACCTAGAGGGACAATTAAACCCTGATTTTACGGTGCCCCCTGTCAACCCCTGCGTGCCATCTGCTTTGGAATAAAAATTTTTGAGAGCTATCAATCTCCCGGAGGCATTGCATAATGGAGAGACATCTAAGCCCAGTGCGGCGCTACTGACCCTGCCGTTTGATTGGTTTATCTCTCATCAGCAGCCAGTATTTTCTGCCCTTTGCCCCCAGAATTATGGCCGAATCCCCCACGAATCCAGTGAGTGATGACGCATCCCGCGCCTTCCTCAAAGCGTTGCCTTTTTTCCAGGGGCTATCGGAAGCAAATCTACAAAAGGCGATCGCCCATCTGGTGACGCGGCCCTTCCCGGCCAACCAAATTATCCTCTTAGAAAAAGACTGGGGCGGTTCCGTCTACTTTATCCAAACAGGCTGGGTTAAAATTCGCACCTACAATCTTGATGGCAAGGAAATCACCCTTAATATCCTCGGCGCCGGAGAATTGTTTGGCGAAATGGCGGCCCTTGAAGAAGCCACCCGTTCCACCGATGTGATCACCCTGACCGCCACCACCATTAGCAGTATTCCCGCCGCTGACTTTGTCGAATTAGTACATACAGAACCCCTGGTGGGGGTTCGCCTCGCCCAACTGATGGCCAAACGCCTCCGCCAAGTGAACCGTCGCCTCCAGGTGCGCGAAACCAATAGTCTGGCGCGGGTCGCTGATATCCTGGTCTTTTTAGCTGAAAGTCAAGGGCAATCCACAGACCAAGGGGAGATCCGCATTCCGAGTCTGCCCCATCGGGAACTGAGTAGTTTAAGTGGTCTGGCGCGGGAGACAGTAACGCGGGTTTTGACTAAGTTAGAAAAGAAAGGTTTAATTAGGCGCACCCCGGATGCTGTGTTTATCCCGAATCTGCGTGCCCTCGACGACATCATCCATTAGGCGATCGCTGTGACTGAGCATTTTTCTGATCCAAAGAATTCTCCAGAGGACATGAATTGGGTAGATTTAGATCCCCAAGCATCCCAACCCCCAACTTCCCCTCTCGCCCAGGTCAATAACCCAGAAATTATTGCCCCACCCGCTCCCACCTCACCGACAAAACACCGCAAAACCTTGGTGGTGGTCGAAACCGCTTTTTTAGCCAGCACCGCCAGTTTAATTTGGCTGATTAACTATTACTTTCCCATTGGGCCACTGCTGCGGTTGTTTTTTCCGTTGCCCATTGCCTTGGTTTATTTACGCTGGGGTTCCCGGGCGGCGTGGATGTCAACCCTCGTCTCTAGTTTGTTGCTATCTATTCTGATGGGGCCGACCCGCAGCATTATTTACACCATTCCCTATGGCCTCATTGGTGTGCAATTGGGTTGGATGTGGCGACGCCAGGTGTCTTGGTATTGGTCGGTCGCCCTGGGGACGATCTTGGGCACCCTTGGCTTTTTCTTTCGGGTGTGGCTCTTGTCACTGTTGCTCGGCGAAGACCTTTGGGTCTATGTGATCTCGCAAATTTCGGAGATGGCGGATTGGCTCTTTCTCAAGCTGGGCCTGTTAACGCAACCGAGTTTACTGGTGATCCAGCTTTTAGCCCTGGTCATGCTGACTATTAATAGTGTGTTATACCTATTCGTGGTGCATCTGGTGGCATTGTTGATGCTGGATCGTTTAGGAAATTCGATTCCGCGTCCTCCCCACTGGGTTCAGGTGTTAATTGAGTACGAAGAATAGGCTTAAGGTTTATGGGAGCGCAACTGTATCAGCAAATCCGAGAATTTTATGATGCGTCTAGTCCCCTCTGGGAATCGATCTGGGGGGAGCATATGCATCATGGTTTCTATGGACTCGGGGGCACAGAACGGCTCAATCGGCGGCAGGCACAAATTGAATTAATTGAAGAATTTTTGGCCTGGGGCAAGGTAGAGCAAGTTGAAAACTTTGTCGATGTGGGCTGTGGCATTGGTGGCAGTACCCTTTATTTAGCTGAAAAATTTAACGCCAAGGGCGTTGGGATTACCCTCTCTCCGGTACAGGCCAATCGGGCGATCGCCAGGGCAGCGGCACAGGATTTACAGGATCAAGTTGAGTTTAAAGTGGCGGATGCGTTGAATATGCCCTTTCGGGACGGGGAATTTGACCTCGTTTGGACCCTCGAAAGTGGCGAGCATATGCCCAATAAGCGGCAATTTCTCCAGGAATGTACGCGGGTGCTTAAGCCGGGCGGTAAGTTATTGATGGCGACTTGGTGTCATCGACCAACGGATTCGGTGGCGGGAACCCTCACCCCTGCAGAGCAAAAGCACCTCGAAGATCTGTATCGGGTGTATTGTTTGCCCTACGTGATTTCGTTGCCAGATTATCAGGCGATCGCCACCGAATGTGGTTTAGAAAATATCGAGACAGCGGATTGGTCTACCGCCGTGGCTCCCTTCTGGGATCAAGTGATCGATTCTGCCCTCACACCGGAAGCCGTTGTTGGGATTCTCAAAGCAGGCTGGCAAACTCTGCAAGGAGCATTAGCCTTAGATTTGATGAAAAGCGGTTTTCGTCGGGGTTTAATCCGCTATGGTCTACTCCAGGCCACAAAAGCAAAAGCATAATTTCTAACAGATACAATTTAACTTCGTTTGGCCTATATTTTTCAGGAGATATTGAGATGGTTCAAACTCCCTTAAAACAATTGACTCTCTCAGAATTTCTCTCATTACCCGAAACAAAACCAGCGGGAGAGTATATTAACGGAAAAATCATCCAAAAACCGATGCCTCAAGGAAAACATAGTTCCATTCAAACGGAGTTAGCCTCAACAATTAATTTAAAGTTGAGATCGGCAAAGGTGGCCAGGGCTTTTTCTAAACTGCGTTGTACTTTTGGCGATCGCTCCACTGTCCCTGATATCGCTGTGTTTACTTGGACAAGAATTGTCCGGGATGAGAATGGTGAGATTGCCAACTCTTTTCAGCTTTCCCCCGACTGGACAATTGAAATTTTATCACCCGATCAAAGTCAAACTAAAGTCACGAAAAATATCTTACATTGTCTTGATCATGGTACTGAAATGGGGTGGTTAATCGATCCTGCCGAAAGAACAATTTTTGTATATCAACCAAAACAGCAAACATTAGTTTTTGATGTACCAACTCAACAAGTTGCCACGCCATCTTTTGCCCAGGCAATCCAATTAACAGTTGACGATATTTTTATGTGGCTCTTGGAATAAATTCGGCAACTTGTGAAAAATTAAAGCTAATCGCCTGAACTAGAAAATCAGATAAACATAATCTCTTCAAAGCACAATTCAAGGCACGAGGTTGTTGCCTTACTGGGGCGATCGCCGCCAAGGCACTTCCCACCAAAAAAGCGTCAAGGCAAAGATCCCCGCTAACAACTGGAGCACACCGAAGATCCCCAAGGCCCAAGCAAATCCCCAGGTGAGCAGTTTCCCAAACAGCAAACTACCGATCCCGAACCCCGTAAAGAGGGTAAAGACCTTGAGACCCATGGTTTGGCCGAGGTTGTCGTCGTCCCCCAAATCCGTGACAATGCCCACAAAAAGCGGTTGTGTCAAATCATAGCCAATGGACAAAATAACCACGGCTACCGTTGTCATCCAAGGGGTAATCGGTAAAATCATCACCAAGCCGGAAAGGGCCGCCATCACTAGACCTGCCGGCACTAGCCACCGTCGTCCCCAATGATCCACCGCTTTGCCAATCCAAGCACTGAGCAACAGACCCGGTACCCCATAACCCAAAATGGTCAAACCAATATTCAAAGGACTCATGGTGAAGCGTTCCGAGAGATAAAGGCCCAACCAAGTAAAGACCCCTGCATGGTAAATGCCATTCCACAGGACATAGGCATAGGTACGCTGGCCCCGAAAACTACGAAGCACTTGCCAGTAACCCCGAAAGATTTGCTGGATTGACGGGGGATTTTGCTGTTGGGCTTCATCAAACAGCGCACCATAGGGTTGTAGTCGCCACAGCACCAAACCGGCGGCGATCGCCGTGCCGATAAACAAAGTCCGCCAACCAATAAATGGTTCTAAAATCGCGCCTCCAGCAGAACCTGCCGCCATGCCCCCTTCCATTGCCGCAAAGATTAACCCCAACATTGCGCCCCGGCGCTCAAAGGGGAACAAATCACCAATCAAGGCAAAGGTCATCGGAATAATGCCACTGGCTCCAATCCCCGTTAATAGACGCCAGGTGGCCAATTGGGACAGATTTTGGGACGTTGCGGTTAACCCTGTACAAATCACAAAGATAATTAGCGCGACTTGAATAATTGCCCAGCGACCAAAACGATCCGAGAGAATACCGTAAAAAAGCGCCATCAAGGCGTAGGAAAGCATATAAATCGGCACAATAAAGCCAATTTCTTGGACAGAAACGCCAAAAATCTCCGATAAGCGCGGAATTAAGGGCGCGATCATATAACCCTGTAGAAAAATCAAGCCCGCCGCCACAGCCAACAAATAAAATAAATTGCCATGGTTTTTTAGCCGCAAATTCTGATCTGCGGGCTCTGTGTGACGCTGAACACTGGCCTGTTTTTTCATGAAGAATAAAAGTTAAGGATTCCTAACAATATCCTAAGAGATGCTTTGGCTTAGAATTATTTGCTTAATGGCGTCAAACAGGCCCAAAAAGCTCACAGCACAAAGGTTTCAGCCTTTAAGTACAACTTACAACAGGATTTATAATCACTCTCATTAGAAATTGCAATCTGCAGTCTGATTCCATCACCGCTAACCGCATTTTCTTGAGGAAAAATCCTTTAAAAATTAGTGGCGATCGCCTGCACGGGACAAGCTGGTAAACATTGCTCACAAACCACACACTTTTGTCGGGTGAACTTTAGTCGAAACGTCTGGGGGTCTAGCGATAATGCTCCCGTCGGACAAACCCCTGTACAGAGACCACAATCAACACAAATATCCTCATTAATCACAATTTCTTTGCTCGCGAGGGAAACTAAAATTCCTTTGCCTTTCATCCATTCCAGGGCCATCTCAATGGCATCAATGTCCCCCTGGAGCTCCACCACTAACTTCCCTACCTGATTGGGGGCCACCTGGGCGCGGATAATATTTGCCGCAATATTAAAATCCTTTGCCAAGCGATAGGTAACAGGCATTTGCACTGTGTCTTGGGGAAATGTCAGAGTCACACGTTTTTTCATTCTAAAAATTCCCCTTGCATCTTATTTCTCTTATGATCATTCTAGTTGGGGTTTATCAATCTTGTGTGCTAGGGCAATCAAGGCTCAAGTTTGGCAAAAGATTCAGTTGATGACTTTAAGTGAGAATTTTATTTCCCATAACAAAGTCAATAGTGATCAAAGCAAACAAACCTGTTGCCATGGTGAAAAATTCGACCATGACGCTAGGTAAAATGCAGAATTTGTGAAAGCTTTTCGGTGAATAGCGACTCGAGTAGTAATTTTATTTATTCTGTTTCTTCAACTGCTTCCAAATTTTCAGGATCCCAAGTGTCTAGGTCATCGAGCATTTCAAATGAAGAGGCAAATTCTTCAAACATCACCTGCTGGGTAATTTCCATCATGGCAGGTGTCAATTGCGCGCTAAATAATGCTGTGGAACGCTCAGTCAGTTCTGGAAAAATTGCAGCGGTTTTTTGTCCGGTGGGTGTTTTGTAAAAAGCAATTAAATCTTGCAGTTCGGCCTCGGTAAAATATTCGTTGTAAAGCATAAAATCAATCTCTCGCTGGAGGGCAACAAAATCGATTTTTTCTTGCATCAGAGTATAAAGGCGATCGGTGATGCGGGTAACGCTTTCCTGAATTAGAGCCAACTCTTCAGGATCTGTTTCTTCACCGAAAAAACCACTGCCCAGACTAGTGGATTGATCTTGGATCTGCTGAATCATCAGGTCCAACATCTGGGTGGCATTTTCATCGCGGAAGGTTAGGACGCGGAGCTCATTGATGAGGGCAGTTTTGGTTTCGCTTGGGGGTTCCGTTTCGGCAGAGACAAAACCTGGATTCAAACTAATGGCTAAGGCGATCGCCACTGGACTCCAGAAAGATTTAATTAGTTTCAGCATCATAAGGTCATTACCATGGCTTTTATGGGGATATTCTCAGAATTTTAAGCTTAAACAAAAAATGCGATCGCCTAAGGCGATCGCATTCCGCATGATTCAAACTAAATCGGCCTTAAAAAAACCGAAAAATGCTTTAGTAACGAGTTTGGTTAGGCTTGTAAACGATAAAGCTTACAGTCTGACACTGACGAATATTGTCGAAACCCACAACACGGATGTAGCAGTCAGAATACTCACTACGGCACTCACGTACTTCGTTGAGTACTTCCTGAGCGTTAGTTGCGCTAAACAAAGGAAGCTTCCAAAGCGTCCAGTGGTGGAGAGCGGGGGTCGGATCTTTTTCAAACTCAACACCAGGGATAAAGCCTTGGTCAATCATGAATTGAACTTGGCGAGTGATCTGTTGGTCACTGAGGGGCGGGAGGTAAGAAAGAGTTTCGTAACGCTTTTCTTTAGGTAAAGTTTTCATTGATTTATGTCCTCTTTATCGGATCAAAGTTTATTCAGAATCTTCTGAAGTATCAGACTCACCAGGGTCAGGTTCAATCTGATCAGTTGATGAAGAATCAACTTGAGTTAAACGCTCTAGTAAAGAACGGCGATGGTTTCCATTGGACTGCTTGATTTGACTGAGTACCATTTCTGGTAAAAACTCCAGAACGCCTTCTGCAAGGTTTTCTCGCACCGTCAGAATTCTGAGGACAAGTTCTTTGTTTTCTACCATCATCGCTTCGAGGTAAAGATCACTTTCCTGAATCGGATGACGTTTAGAGAACTCTCCTAGCCAAATCGCCTGTCCAGGATTGGTTTCACTAAGCTGCTGACTAATCAGACGCACCGCTTGGTAGGTCAAATAGCTCTGCAAAGTGATAGCCGTTTCCTTCGCAACTTTTTTAAACTCCATGGGAGGCAATCATCAGTGAATAGGTAGATTGTGACAAACTTCCCCATTCACTGATGCTCATCAGGAGCTTAGAGAGTGTCAACGGTATCGAATTCGAACTTGATTTCCTTCCACAGGTCGAGGGCTGCTGCCAATTCAGGAGACCACTTACCTGCTTCACGGAGGACATCATTACCTTCACGGGCCAGGCTACGACCTTCGTTACGGGCTTGAACACAAGCCTCAAGAGCAACACGGTTTGCAGTTGCACCAGGTGCGTTACCCCAGGGGTGACCGAGGGTACCACCACCAAACTGGAGGCAGGAATCATCACCGAAGATTTCAACCAGGGCAGGCATGTGCCATACGTGGATACCACCGGAAGCCACAGGCATGGTACCGGGGAGAGAAGCGTAGTCTTGGGTGAAGAATACACCGCGAGAACGATCTTCTTCTACATAGTCTTCACGCATCAGGTCAACGAAACCGAGGGTTGCTGCGCGATCGCCTTCGAGTTTACCGACGACAGTACCGGAGTGGAGGTGGTCACCACCAGAAAGACGGAGACACTTGGCGAGAACCCGGAAGTGAATCCCGTGGTTCTTCTGACGGTCAATTACCGCGTGCATTGCCCGGTGAATGTGCAGGAGAAGACCATTCTTACGACACCACTTAGACAGGGTAGTGTTCGCCGTGAAACCACCGGTGATGAAGTCGTGCATGATGATGGGAGTACCAATTTCCTTGGCAAACTCAGCACGCTCAAGCATTTCTTCACAAGTACCAGCAGTGACGTTGAGGTAGTGACCCTTAACTTCGTTGGTTTCAGCTTGGGCTTTCTCAATCGCTTCTTGAACGAACAGGAAGCGATCGCGCCAACGCATGAAAGGCTGAGAGTTGATGTTTTCGTCATCTTTGGTGAAGTCAAGACCACCACGGAGACACTCATAAACCGCACGACCGTAGTTCTTTGCAGAAAGACCGAGCTTCGGCTTAATCGTACAACCGAGGAGAGGACGACCATACTTGTTGAGGAGGTCACGCTCTACGGTGATCCCGTGGGGGTTACCAGGACAAGTCTTAATGAAGGCAACAGGGAAACGGATGTCTTCGAGGCGAAGAGCACGAAGCGCTTTAAAGCCAAAAACGTTACCAACCAAAGAAGTCAGAACATTAGTGATGGAGCCTTCCTCAAACAAATCAAGAGGATAAGCAACAAAACAGAAATACTGATTATCTTCACCAGGTACAGGCTCAACGTTGTAGCAACGACCCTTGTAGCGGTCAAGGTCAGTTAGACCATCAGTCCATACAGTGGTCCAAGTACCAGTAGAAGACTCAGCCGCAACAGCAGCAGCACACTCCTCAGGGGGAACTCCGGGTTGGGGAGTCATCCGGAAACAAGCGAGTAAATCGGTATCCTTGGGTGTGTAATCAGGCATGTAGTAGGTCAGGCGATAATCCTGTACCCCAGCCTTAAACCCAGCAGATTTGGTCTGAACCATGCGGTTTTCCTCCAGCAAAAATGCTTATCTTTAACAGACGAATACCAGTGACGGTATTGTTGGTCGAAAACTTCAAAAATCTTACGTTGGCAAAACTGCTTTTTAAAATTCTGAAGATTCAAGTCTTATGACTTTCTTTAATCTGTGGGATATGTTACCACAGCCTCGACTTATTTTTATCTTTTGGCAACAAAAAAAGATTGCTTTTGTTTTTTGGGATGATTAGCATTTCTAATGCTGTTTGATGGGCCTATTTTACCCTTAGAAAAATACCGAAAAAAGCCATGAAATCCCGCTCGAATTCAGCCGTGTTACCTAATGAAGCATTGGGCTAAAACCGTTTTCTGTCGGGATCTTTAGGGAGGGAACGAGTTCAGGCGAGATAGATTAAGTATTTATGTTTCTCAACAATCTCCTTTAAGAACTTTAAACATTTAATTTTTACTCAAGAAATCATCAGAGTTTTGTGGAGCTAGGACTTATCTGGCTGGTTTGGGGAGTTGAGAGAATTTTGGTGGGGGAACAGGGTCATTAATAGTTGATTAATATAAACTTGCCCAACAACTGGTGTTTTTTCGCCCGATTCTACGGGAGCGTTAGATTCCGGAACCGTCGGCATCACTTCGGTATTTGGGGCTTCGGTTTGGGGCGGTACGTCTTCTGGTGGGGGCTGGACATTGGGGCGATGGGGGCCAGAGCTAGTGGGCGATCGCCCTGGTGGAGAAAACGCTGTAGCGGTCTGGTCGGCAGTATCCTCTGCTTGCCAAGGATCGCGGGGTTGGGTCGTCGGTTTGCTCGCGGGCTTGGGCGGTTGAGCCTGGTGGGGAGCTGTGGTTGCCTGGCGGGACGGATCGCCAATAAGGCTTTGGGGCGGAAAAATTGCTGCTGCGGCGATCGCCGCTTGGAAAAGGGTAGAGCCATAGCCTAAGCAGGCATTTTCTCCCACTGAACATTGGCCAATGATCAGGCAGCCTGCCCCAATAATCGCGCCACCATGGATCTCGATGTTACCGCCATGGGCTTGGATAATCGCACCTGCACCAATACAAGCACCAGCGGCGATCGCCAAATAGCTACCTTCGGTTGCCTGCAGAATAACACCGGGGGCAATAACCGCACGGGGATGGATTCTTACATCGCCACTAATTTGAATATCTGGATGGGTAATTGCCTGGAAAGTCACAATGATTTTGTCAACGGTGATTCAATTAATCACAGGTGGAGTAAAGGTTGGGGGATAGACATCATGTTTCTCCCCCATCACGAAATGGTCGCGTTACACAACCTAGGGGCGCTGGATGATTTCCTCAAGCACCCGTCGTTTAGCCGCTTCATCCACACCAATCATGCGGACGTATTCGCCACTGTGCTCTTGGAGGCAACCTTCGAGGTGACGTAAAACTTCTGCCTCTTGGGTACTGTCGATGGTGCCGCAGCTACTCCAGGACTTGACTCGGAAACGGCGCTTATCGGCGTGCTCCGTCCCGATTTTGTAGCCTTGCATCAAAAGAGAGCGGACTTTAGAAACCACTTCTCCACTGAGACTACTGCTACTGTGACCTCCGAAACTATTGCTGCTCGGAGCGGCCTTGACGCTTCCAGAAAAACTACTGGTTGCAGTTGCCGTCTGTACAGGGGCATTGTTACCAGGGCGTTGGATGATGATCTCGGCGGCCCGTGTCTTGGAGTTGGGATCAACGGCAATTAGCTGCACATATTCGTTGGGGAACTGGGCGGCGATCGCCTGGATATTTGCCAAAATCTGATTTGCAGAATGGCCTTCGACAAAGCCTGCCCCTAGCCAAGACTGGGTTTTAAAGCGGCGAGTGCTGGCATGTTCCGCCGTAAAACTACAACCCTGGGAAGCCAGAGCCGCAATTTGTCCTGCCACATCACCACCAGAGGCCGTATTAACCACCTTGTTTCCACTGCGACGGACAGAGGCTGTTGCCTTAGTGGATAAAGTTCCCGTTTCTCCCGGACGCTGGACGATTAATTCCGCCACTCGAGACTTACTATTGGGGTCAACAGCAATGACCTGCACGTACTCATTGGGATACTGACCCAACAAGCCATTGACATTCGCAATGATTTGTTCCGCAGAATGGCCTTCGACAAAACCAGCGCTCAACCAAGATTGCGTCTTAAAACGACGGGCACTGGCGTGTTCTGCCGTAAAGCTGCAGCCCTGGGAAGCTAGTGCATGAATCTGAGACGTGAGATCGCCCGCCACAGCCGCTGCTTGGCTTCCTGCACTGGTGCCGTTACTGCGATTGCCGTTGCTGCTGTAGCTAGTCGCTGCCGATGTTTGGACTGGCGTACTATCTCCTGGACGCTGCACAATAATTGCTGCGGCCCTTGATTTGCTATTGGGAGCCACAGCAATTAACTGGACATATTCCCCGGCGTGGTCAGCCAGAACCCGATTTAAGTTGCCAATGATTTGATCGGCAGAATGGCCTTCAACAAAACCAGCGCTCAACCAAGACTTAGTCTTGAAGCGCCGCTTGTTGGCATATTCTGCGGTGAAGGTGCATCCTTGGGCGGCAAGGCCACGCACCTGGTTGTAAAGGTCTCCGTTTAAACTCATATTTCCCACCGATTGATGTTCGCTAGTACCGCTTGTATTTGTAGAAGAAGAGGGGGTTGGTTGCTGGTTTGAGGCAATCCGTGAACCATTATTGGTCGCTCCTGGGGAGTCTTCCCGTAATGCTTCGTTGATTTCCACCACCTGTTTGGCAAAGGCGCGATCTGCCTCGGTCACATTGGAGAGGCGCTCCACCTGCTGCTGGTTCGTAATCACAGCCCCCGAAGGCACATATTTGCCAGGGGGAATTTCCACATCTTGAACGAGGGCGTGCATCATGATCACACAACCGTCGCCGATGCGAGCATTGAACACTGTGGAACGAAAACCAATGAAGCAATCGTTGCCAATGTAGGCGGGACCATGGACAAGGGCCATGTGGGTGATACAGCTGCGATCGCCAATCCAGACAGAATAGTCATGGCCATCTGCCCCAACGACACGTCCCTGCTCCAAACCATGGATCACAACGCCATCTTGAATATTAGTTGCTGCCCCGATATGGAAAGGTGCGCCCTCATCTGCCCGAATAGACGTTCCCGGAGAAATGAGCACATGTTCGCAAACTGTGACATCACCAATCAAATTCGAGAAAGAATGCACATAGGCACTTTCGTGAATCTTTGGTTCTGCTAAGTCCTTAGACCAAGGTGTTGGGGGAGCCGCGGCACTGCGGACTACCATGGATTAATCCCTCCTCTCAATGTCATTGATTGCTTCTCTCGCTAGCTTTTAACCATCCGCCATAAATTGCTTGAGATTACCAAACGAGCCACGCATTGACTTTGGGTAGTCCGGCTGGAAAGTGTTCAGACTGATTAGCCTGCATCTTTCTTGCTGTAAAGGGAACGATTATCGACGTTGACTGTGTCAATGATGCCAATGACCATCGCATCCAAGGGTCTTTTTTCCATTCCCGTCTCCGTACGGGCAGCACCGCCACGACTGACCAAAACCCATTCATTGACGCCGGCACCCACGAGGTCTCCCGCCACTTCGTATTTAGGAAGGGGCTGACCCTGTTCATCGATAAATTGAACGAGCAAGAATTTAATCCCCCGGAGGGTTTCTGCTTTGTAGGTGCTGACGACAGTGCCACGTACTTTGGCAATTTGCATGAAAATTTATAACTAAAAATTTTTTTATTAAAAAATTACACTCTTCTCAGAGGTTGGGGATTCACGCTTTCACGAAACTGTTCTACGGCTTCGGTGTACCGGATCGGCAGAACGTATTCGAGGTTCTCGTGGGGACGAGCGATGATGTGGGTCGAAAGCACTTGACCACCGTTAACGCGGCTGACGTTTTCAGTACCCGCAGAAACAGAAGCTTGAACTTCAGAAACATCACCACGGACAATCACAGTGACGCGGCCACTACCGATTTTTTCATAACCAACGAGGGTAACGCGGGCGGCTTTTACCATCGCGTCAGCAGCTTCTACAACTGCGGGGAAACCAAGGGTTTCTACCATTCCGACTGCAATAGACATTGAGTTTTTCTCCTCTTGCTTTTAATTAAATAGGCTTTGGAAACAACAGAGGATGCGTGACCCTAAAAAAATGGCGATCGCCCCTCTGTCCCAGGGTTAATAGGTTCTGAATTGCTCTACTTCTTCGGTGTAGCGAATCGGCAAGACGTATTCGAGGTTCTCGTGGGGACGGGCGATGATGTGGGTCGAAAGCACTTCACCACCATTGACACGGTTGGCGCTCTCAATGCCAGCGGAAACGGAGGCTTGGACTTCAGAAACATCACCACGGACAATCACAGTAACGCGGCCACTACCGATTTTTTCGTAACCAACGAGGGTGACACGGGCGGCTTTTACCATCGCGTCAGCAGCTTCTACAACTGCGGGAAAACCGCGGGTTTCAATCATTCCAACTGCAATAGGCATCTAATTTATCCTCGCTTATCAAGCTTAATGTCTTAAAAATACTAAGGAACAGGCGTCCCCCTGGGAATTTGGTCTGCTTCTAGTTGGGACAACGGAAGCGGCATAAGACCGACCACTTGCCTCTGCGCAGGGGTTAGGGTCCTTTACAGGCTTTTATAGTGGACAAGGCGATCGCCAGGAATCGCGTTTGCTACTAATTTTGATTTTGGCAAGCTATGAAGAGCATAAGCAACAATGGCACCTTTGACAACATAAACTGCAATGATATTTCGTAATACCAAGGTTAAGTAGAGTCAATGCTTCATCGTTAAAATAAGCAGTGGTTTTCAAAGAAAGTTGCCCAAAGGTCAGAAGACTAAGCTTTTCGCTGCTGAATGAAGGCGATCGCCTGTTGGAGTGCATCTAAACGATTTGTTACACGGTTACGGGGTGGTAGCAACTTTAACACTTCTAATTTCCTCAGGCGATCGCGCACCTGACCCATCGCCCCCACTAAAAACACTTCCCGCCCCCGACCATGGGCATCCCGGATCATCGTCTCCACCGCCAGGGAAGCTGTGACCCCCATTCGGGGAACTTCACTGAGGTCTAAAATTAAAACCTCGTACTTTTCAACAATGGCCATCCGTTGAGCGATGCCCTTCGCCGCCCCAAAACTCATTGGACCACTTAAACAAAAGAGAATGATTTGTCCTTGGGCCTGGTGTAAAAGTTCCCGTTCGCGGTCATTCAACGTGCTTGTATCAGCTCCAGCGGTAATCGTTTCTAGCCGCTGCATTTGCAAATCCGTGAGGTTTTTGACCGTTAAAAGATTCGCCACAAAAACCCCTGCCGCCACCGCCGTGATCAAATCCACAAAAACAGTTAATAATAGGACACCATACATCAGTCCCGTCGCTTTCCAGGAAATTTTGTGGGCCCGTTTCAAGAAACTCCAATCAATAATGTCAATGCCCACTTTGATCAAAATGCCTGCCAAAACCGCATGGGGAATGGGCGCCGTGAGGGGGGCCGCCCCAAGCAGAATTACCAATAACACCACAGCATGGAGCATGCCAGCGAGATTACTTTTGCCCCCGGAACGCACATTAATCACCGTTCGCATCGTTGCCCCAGCCCCCGGTAGTCCTCCCACAAAGCCTGAAAGAAAGTTACCAATACCTTGACCGATTAATTCTTGATCAGAATCATGCTGGGTACGGGTGATATTGTCTGCAACTAAAGAGGTCAGAAGCGAATCAATGGCGCCTAGGGTGCCGAGAATAACGCCATAACCAAGCATTTGTCGCAATAGAGGCAGGCTGAAATAGGGCCAATGAAGGGTCGGGAAGCCCTGGGGAATATCACCAATGCGCGCCAAGTCAGGATTGGGAATCAACAAAGACAAGATCGTGCAGATGACCAAAGCCAGGAGAGGGGAAGGAACCAGACGATTGAGCCGGGCCGGTGAGGCAAAGACAATCACCAACGTCAAAAGACCCAGGGCCGTTGCCCCTAGATAAGGATGGGTCAGATCGTAGGGAATTTCTTGAACGGCTCCCAAAATATTGGCGCCGCCGGGATAACCAAGCAGGGGGCCAAACTGAAGCACAATAATGATTACGCCAATCCCAGACATAAACCCAGAAATGACGGTGTAGGGGATCAGGGTGATGTATTTGCCTAAACGCAGAATGCCTAGAAGGATCTGAAAGAGGCCCCCCAGCATGACAACTGTGAAAGCGATCGCCAGACCCGTGATCGGATCATCAGCGGTCTTCGCGGCGGCCGTAAAAACTGTTGCCATCACCACCGTCATCGGCCCCGTTGGCCCTGTAATCTGGGCCGGAGTCCCCCCAAATAACGCGGCAAAAAATCCGGTGCAAATGGCTCCATACATCCCGGCGATCGCCCCGGCCCCCGAAGAAACCCCAAAGGCAAGGGCAAGGGGCAAAGCGACAATGGCCGCCGTTAGCCCCCCAAAAAAATCACCACGCCAATGTCTAAAGGTTGGGAGGGAGATCCAGTGCCCGATGTTTGCGATTGATGCCATGGAGAGGTTTACTCCAACGAGTGAGTTGGTTACGGGGAAGCGGCCCGCTGGGCATCAACTCAAAGTCATCTTCTTAGAATTTCAAATTGACGGTCAACAGCCACTACGCCAATCATAGGAGCGGTTCCCCTCGGATGAGTTTTAAGAAACATCAAAGGGTCGGCAAAGGCTGACATTTCGACTTAATAATTAATGGAATCATGAAGGCCATCGCCAAATTATTATTTCTTAACGCTATGTCAATTGAGCATCGCCATCACCACAAAAAAGCCTCAAACCTTTGGGAAATGGCCATCTAATCGATTACACTCTCTTACAAAGACTGCAGACTGACAAGATAAGATATTTTCTGGCCAAGCCACCCAATGCCAACCAACCTTCTGTTGTGATTTTCTAGACACCCTCCATGAGTGAATTTCTTCTACAAAGCGTATGGCTGATCCCAGTCTACGGAATTACGGGGGCGCTCTTGACCTTACCTTGGTCCCTCGGGTTAATTCGGCGCACCGGGCCTCGACCTGCCGCCTATCTCAACCTGATCATGACCTTTTTGGGTCTTTTGCATGGTTCCTTCGCTTTCGCTTCCCTTTGGAACATGCCTCCCCAACAACTATCACTGGAGTGGCTCCAGGTTGCGGATCTAAACCTTTCCCTTGTCATTGAAATTTCTCCGGTTAACCTCGGCGCAATGGAACTGGTCACCGGCATCTGTTTCATGGCTCAACTCTACGGCCTAGGGTACCTAGAAAAGGATTGGTCTATTGCTCGCTTCTATGGCTTGATGGGCTTTTTTGAGGCGGCCCTATCGGGGCTTGCCATTAGTGACTCGCTGCTTTTGAGCTATGGCCTGTTGGAAGTGCTGACCCTTTCTACTTATTTATTAGTTGGTTTTTGGTATGCCCAACCCCTCGTCGTGACAGCGGCTAGGGACGCTTTTTTGACCAAACGGGTCGGCGATATTTTGCTCCTAATGGGCATTGTCGCCTTATCTAGTTATGGTACAGGGCTAACTTTTAGTGAACTAGAAACCTGGGCAGCAAATCCTCCCCTACCCCCCTGGGAAGCGAGTCTTGTGGGCCTCGCGCTCATTGCTGGGCCGATTGGTAAATGTGCCCAATTTCCGTTGAATCTCTGGCTTGATGAAGCGATGGAAGGGCCAAATCCAGCGGGAATTATTCGTAACTCGGTGGTGGTTTCTGCGGGGGCCTATGTACTGCTCAAAATGGAGCCGGTCTTCACGATTACGCCGATCACCTCCGATGCTTTGATCATTGTCGGTACTCTAACCACGGTGGGAGCTTCGTTGGTGGCCCTGGCCCAAATTGATATTAAGCGGGCTTTATCCCATTCCACCAGTGCTTACCTCGGTTTGGTATTTATTGCGGTAGGGCTAGATCAGGTTGACATTGCCCTGTTGCTCTTGCTGACCCATGCGATCGCCAAAGCCTTACTATTTATGAGCATTGGCGCAGTCATTCTCAATACCCATGGTCAAAACATTACGGAAATGGGCGGGCTTTGGTCGCGGATGCCGGCAACCACCAGTGCCTTTGTGGTGGGGTCAGCGGGCCTTGTGTGCCTCTTTCCCCTGGGGACTTTTTGGACGATGCGCCGTTGGGTCGATGGTTTTTGGGACACGCCTCCGTGGTTAGTGCTGCTCCTTGTGGGGGTGAACTTCTGCTCTAGCTTTAATTTGACTAGGGTTTTTCGTTCTGTTTTCCTGGGGGCCCCCAAGCCAAAAACGCGGCGATCGCCTGAAGTGGTCTGGCAAATGGCTGTGCCCATGGTGAGTTTGATCCTGATGACCCTGATGGTGCCCTTCTTTTTGCATCAATGGCAATTGCTCTTTAACCCATCCCTACCGACCCTTGCCGAACGACCGCTAATTGTCACCCTAGCGATGCCTGCACTGATGATCGCGGGGGGACTTGGGGCTGTGGCCGGTTTAACGATTACTTTGACCCCTTCCCTGAGCCGTCCCCGTCAGTTTTATTTGCGCTTCATACAAGATTTGCTGGCCTACGATTTTTACATTGACCGTATTTACAACGTGACGGTGGTTTGGCTGGTCACAACCCTTTCAAAACTTGCTGCCTGGTTTGATCGCTACATTGTGGATGGCTTCGTTAACTTAACAGGTCTAGCAACGCTTTTTAGTGGCAGTGCCTTGCGCTACAACGTTTCGGGACAGTCGCAATTCTATGTTTTGACGATTGTTTTAGGGATGATCCTCGGCTTGGTCTGGTTTATGGCCACGGGTCAATGGACGATTATTACGGATTTTTGGTCGGATCAGTTGGCCTAAGGAGTGTCCCCCTTTGTTGTTAAATCTGCTTTTTTGTGAATTTTGGAGGAAAGAATGCTGAGTGCCTTAATTTGGCTGCCCTTGGTTGGGGCCCTGTTGGTGGCGGTACTCCCCCAGGGAGAAAAAAGTCAGTTTTCCCGGACGATGGCCCTGGGAGCGGCAGCCTTGGTTTTTGTCTGGACAGCTTGGGTGGGGCTTCATTATGATGTGGCGATCGCCGGCCTCCAATTTGTCGAACATTACCCTTGGATCGAGTGGTTGGGCCTGAACTACGATCTCGGCGTTGACGGTCTATCGTTGCCCCTCCTTGCCCTCAATGCCTTGCTAACTCTGGTGGCTCTCTGGATTAGCCCGAAGGATTTGCACCGTCCCCGCTTTTATTACGCTCTCTTTTTGATCTTGCAGGCGAGTGTCAATGGCGCGTTTCTAGCCCAGGATGTGCTCCTCTTTTTTCTGTTCTACGAAATTGAGATTATCCCCCTATATTTCCTTATTGCGATTTGGGGTGGAAAAAACCGGGGCTACGCCGCCATTAAGTTTTTGCTCTACACGGCAGTTTCCGGGATTTTGATTCTGGCTTCTTTTCTGGGTCTGGCTTTCCTTACAGAATCTAATACCTTCGCCTACAGTGCCCTCCAAAGTGATCTCCTGCCCTTGACGACCCAACTCATTCTCCTCGGCGGCATTCTGATGGGATTTGGGATTAAAATTCCGTTTCTTCCTTTCCATACTTGGCTCCCAGATGCCCACGTTGAAGCATCTACCCCTGTGTCGGTAATTTTAGCGGGGGTGCTCCTTAAGCTTGGGACCTACGGCCTGTTGAAGTTTGGGATTGGCCTATTTCCCATGGCTTGGGCTGTCGTTGCGCCTTGGTTGGCGATCTGGGCGGCGATCAGTGCGTTGTATGGGGCTTCCTGTGCGATCGCCCAAAAAGACATGAAAAAAGTAGTGGCCTATTCCTCCATTGCCCACATGGCGTTTATTTTGCTGGCGGCAGCGGCGGCGACCCCCTTAAGTTTGGCGGCAGCAGAAATTCAAATGGTGAGCCATGGTTTAATTTCTGGTTTGCTCTTTTTATTAGTGGGCATTGTCTACAAAAAAACGGGCAGTCGGGATGTCGATTATCTGCGGGGACTCCTCACGCCGGAACGGGGTCTGCCTTTGACGGGTAGTTTAATGATCCTGGGGGTCATGGCCAGTGCGGGTTTGCCGGGAATGGCAGGCTTTATTGCTGAATTCCTTATTTTTCGGGGCAGCTTTCCGGTATACCCGGTGGCAACTCTCCTCTGTATGGTGGGGACGGGCCTAACGGCGGTGTATTTTCTGCTGATGATTAATAAAGTCTTTTTTGGTCGTCTGACCCCAGAACTAACCAATATGTCCCCAGTCAATTGGGCGGATCAGTTTCCGGCGGTTATGTTAGTGATATTGCTGTTTGTTTTTGGGTTGCAGCCCCAGTGGTTGGTGCGCTGGAGTGAGATCGATACCGCCGCCCTCGTGTCATCCCCAACGGCTGTTGAAATTTCTTTAAAGTAAACGTTTAAGAATTGTGGATATGAATATGGTCACTGCTGTTTTAGAGCCTTCGCGGCATCCCCTTGCCCCTTTCATTCATCGCCTTGAGCAAGGTTTACCGATGCTGGAAAATAGCGATCAAAATGTGATGGAAGTGGTGGGCATCCTCAAGAGTTATGGGGTGGTGTTAGATGCCTACTCGAATAATCTGAACTATGTGGCCGAATCGCAATTTCTCAATGTTTTTCCCTTTTTTAAGTATTTCAACGGCCAGTTAACGGGCGATCGCCTCCTGAAACACTGGTGGCACAATCGGATTAATTTTGAATATGCGGAATATTGCATGAAGTCGATGTTCTGGCATGGTGGTGGTGGTTTAGATGCCTACCTCGACACCCCAGAATTTATTGCTGCTGCGAAAAAGGCGATCGCCGCCCGCTGGAAAAATAATCCCTTCATGTTAGGGCTGAATAAACTCTTCCCAGATTTTCTTCTGGAGCAAACCCGCCAAATGGCCTACTACACGGGCTTGGGTCAGTTCTGGCGCGTCATGAGCGATATGTTCCTTGACCTGAGCGATCGCTACGATGCCGGTGAAATTAAAACTACCGCTGACGTCACCAACCACGTCCTGGCCGGATTAGTGGCCGATGCCAGCCGTCCCATCACCTACAAAGTGGAAATCAAAGGGGAAGTGTATGAGTTGATTCCAGAATCTGCTGGTTTAACCTTCCTCATGGATACCGCTGTCCCCTATGTAGAAGCTATTTTCTTCCGGGGTACCCCCTTTGCTGGCACCATCTCCTACAATGCCCAGGCTGCCCAAGTTCCTGCCGAACAAGGTGTTTTTACCTACGGCGCTCTCTATGCCGACCCCTTACCCATTGGGGGATCGGGGATTCCGCCGACCTTGTTGATGCAAGATATGCGCCACTTTTTGCCAGATTATCTCTGGGATTACTACATGGGAACCCTGCGAAAAGAGCAGGATCTGCGGGTCAAAATTTGCCAAACCTTCCAAAAATCGATGTTCTGTGTGACCAGTGCGGCCTTGATGGGCCTCGCTCCCCACGGATTAGAACCCAAAACCCTCGCCGAGCAACAGGCAAACCGTGAATTTTTTGAACATTGGATGGACCGCCTCTTAAGTTCTCAAATTAAAGCGGTCAATGGCCAAGCCTAAAAAGAACTGTTGCTGATTTTGTCCTATAGAAAAACAAGTCAATGTTTGGGCTTGGAGTAAACACAAGCCCCTTGCAAGCGTGCGCTGATCGGATAATTAGTGGAGATAGGTGTAGCTTTCTAAGCTTTGACGATAGTGGTTAATCAAAAGCTGTGACTGCTGTAAGGTGAGACGTTTTTCGCTGAGGGCTTTTTCCGTGCGGCAACGCATTGTTTCAAGGAGATCGGCCACGTCATACTGTACATATTGCAAGACTTCTTTGATGGTGTCCCCTTCCACGAGGTGTTCGAGGTGGTAACCATCATCGGTCAGGCGCACGTGCACCACATGGGTATCACCAAACAGGTTGTGGAGGTTGCCCATGATTTCTTGGTAGGCTCCCATCAAAAAGAGGCCCAGGTAGTAGGGTTCCCCATTTGGAGGGTGCAATTCCAGGAGATTTTTACTTTCGGCCTTGGTATCAATGAAACGGTTGATGCGCCCGTCACTATCACAGGTTAAATCTGCCAGGATGCCTTTTTTGGTGGGTTCTTCGTGGAGTCGGTGAATTGGCATAATCGGAAAAAGTTGATCAATGGCCCAACTGTCCGGCACCGATTGGAACACAGACAAATTCATGTAGTAGAGGGTGGCCATATTTTGCCAGAGTTCTTCAAAGTCCTCAGGGATACTGGCTTGTCCTTGGATGATCGAAAAAATCTTTTGGCAACAGGACCAGTACAATTCTTCGGCATTGGCGCGATCGCCTAAACTGAGATAGCCCAAATTAAATAGACTGATGGCTTCGTCTTTAAATTGCACGGCATCGTGATAATTTTCTTGGTAATTTTCTGGGGTAATGGTGTCGTAGGTTTCCCGCAAATTACGCAGCACTAAATGCTCTTTGTAATCGGGCTTCGGGGGCAAAATCGGGTCTACTTCACTACTGCCGAGGACATCAAAAATCAATACTGCCTGGTGGGAGGCGATCGCCCGGCCACTTTCGCTCACGAGGACAGGGACGAGAATATTGGTTTCATCACAGGTATCCTGCACCGTCGCCACCACGTCGTTAGCGTAGTTCTGCATGTTGTAGTTTTTCGAGGAGGGGAAATTATTTTTTGAGCCGCTGTAGTCCACCGCCAGACCACCTCCCACATCCAAAAAGCCCATGGGGGCGCCGAGTTTCACCAGTTCTACGTAAATTTGTGAAGCTTCCCGAATGGCGGCCTTCACGACACTGATCGAAGAGAGCTGCGAACCGATATGGTAGTGCAACAGCTGTAGGCAATCGAGCATTTCCACCGCCTGCAGTTTTTCGACAAGGCGGAGAATTTGCGGAATGGTCAGGCCAAATTTGGCACGATCGCCAGAGGACCCTCCCCAGCGGCCAATGCCCCGACTGGCCAATTTTGCCCGAATACCGAGCATGGGGCGAATACCGAGACTTTGGCTGGCCCGGATCACAAGATCTAATTCTTCCGGTTGTTCAATGACGATCAAGGCTTGGTGCCCCAGTTGGGTGGCGAGGAGAGCTGTTTCGATGTAATGCTGGTCTTTATAACCATTGCAAATCAGGAGTCGGTCTTGATCCATGTCCGGTTCTAACATGGCGATCGCAATCATAAGTTCTGGCTTGGAGCCAGCTTCTAGGCCCAGGTGATGGGTACGCCCCAAATCCACGAGATCTTCAACCAAGTGGCGCTGCTGATTACATTTGACCGGATATACGCCCCGGTAATGGTTCGGGTAGTCATAACGGGCGATCGCCGTCGCAAAACAGTCCTGGAGCCGTTCAATGCGATCGCGGAGAATATCCGGAAAACGAATCAAGAAGGGTAAACCAATGTTCCGCTGTTTGAGGGATTCTACCAGCTCAAATAGATCAATACTCGTCCCTGCGTCCCCAAGGGGAGACACCTGCACATGACCCTGGTTATTAATCGAAAAATATGGTTCCCCCCACCCTGCCACTTGGTATAACGTCTCGCTATCCGCCACTGTCCAACGGGTATCAACTGACTGCTCCAAACAACCAAGGGCTTTGTTCATCGTGGGTTTGCAACCTACTTCATTAAATTTTTGCTGGGTCTGGACAATTCCCAAAAATTGCCACCCCTTTATTTTCCCAGAGACACCTCATCATCCACAATGTTTTTTTGCAAATGTTGGAAAAATATTCGGCGATCGCCTTTCTGTCAATTGTGACCCGTGAACTCTCCATCGTTCTAAATTTTTTCTATACTTCTGGAAACAGACCCTACCGACCCTTGCTAATCTGTTAGTAACTTCTTGCCGCGCCTTCACCCTCAAGTTTTCCGTTTATCCCTGCATATGCCGCCAACCCTCCTTTCCACACAGCCAATCATCGCGCAACAACCCACATCGATTACAACCTCAGATCAACCGATCTTTGGTGGCATTGCCCCATGGATTATTCTCGCCTCAGCCTTTTTCTGTAGCACCCTAGGGCTTCTGTTCTACATTCGGAGCATCAATCAAAAGCACAAAAAAGAAGCCAAGCTCAATCGTTACAAAATCAACGATCTCAGGAAAAAACTCAAGTTAGCCCTGAACACAATCAAGAAAATGGAAAGCAACCCGGACTTGGTGCACTCCCGGGAATTTAACCTCGATTACCTCCGGATGCGGATGGAAGAAGATCAGTTCCACTACGTGATTGTGAACCAGCTCAAAATTAAGGTGCGTCTCATTATCAGCGTTGCCCTGCGTCCCAGCACTGCCGATGTGGCGACTGTCGGTATTGCCACGAGCGGCCGCCCCGTAGACGAAATTTTTGACGTTTATTACGACACAATTAATCGAGAAGGCCAACGCCAGGAAGGGGTCTTATTTCGCGTCAATATTAGCCTTACGAAACTTCCCGCCCAAGCCAGCAGCATTACCGTTGAGCAAATTATTGATTGTCTCGAAAAATTTCTCAATCCCGGTGAAGCACCTGATTATTGGCAACCCACAGTACAAGGGCGTGTCGTCACCATCGAATGGGATCAAAAAGCAAAACCCACACCGCTACTCCTCTTTAAACAGTCTGAAGAAGGAGACAATGTGAGTTTTCGGAGTATTGCCTGATGATCGCTACAAATTAGGGACAATTAGCGGATGCTTGGGGATGTCCGCCATTAACTGCCCATGCTGGTGAAGAAGTCAATAGTGTCCTTAAGGGCAACAATAAATTGATCGATTTCAGCGGTGGTGTTGTAGAAATAGAGGCTCGCACGGGCACTACCAGAAGCCTCAAACAGGCGATGAAGCGGTTGGGTGCAGTGGTGGCCGGAACGGATCGCGACTCCTTCGTGATCAAGCAGGGTAGCGAGATCGTTGGCATGGACACCGGCAACATTAAAGGCAGCGAGGGCTGCACGACCTTCCCCTTTAGCGTTGGGTTGCTTGCCATAGATTTTTAGGTTGGGGATTTCCCGGAGTCGCTCAAAGAGATAGGCAGTGAGTTCGGCTTCGTAGGCGTGGATGCGATCCATCCCAATTTGAGATAGATAATCTACCGCCGCCCCAAGGGCGATCGCCTCACCGATGGCTGGGGTTCCCGCTTCAAATTTATGGGGCAGTTCACCATAGGTGGAATGGTCAAAGAAGACTTCGGCGATCATTTCTCCACCGCCCAAGAAAGGGGGCATCGCTTCGAGAATTGCCCGTTTCCCATAGAGAAAACCAATTCCCGTCGGTGCACACATTTTGTGACCAGAGCCGACAAGCCAGTCACAGTCCATTTGCTGCACATCAACGGGCATGTGGGGCAAACTCTGGCAGGCATCAATAAGGATTTTCGCGCCGTATTTACGGGCTGCTTGAATGATCTCGGTCACCGGATTGACATTGCCCAGGGTATTGGAGACATGAACCACCGTCACTAGCTTAGTTTTGTCGCTCAGTAGTGCTTGGTATTGCTCAAAATCAAAGGTCTCATCCTGGGTTAGCGGCACATATTTCAGGACAGCCCCAGTCTTCGCCGCGATCATTTGCCAAGGCACAATATTGCTGTGGTGTTCCATCACCGACAGGATAATTTCATCCCCCGGCCCCAGATTGCTCAACCCCCAACTGTAGGCGACGAGATTAATCGCTTCACTGGCATTGCGGGTGTAAACGATTTCATCACGACTGGCCGCATTGATAAACCGGGCGACTTTATCCCGCGCCCCTTCGTAGCCATCTGTTGCCCGCGCACTAAGGCTATGGATCCCCCGGTGGACATTGGCATTATCTTGCTGATAATAGTGCAGCAATGCATCGAGGACGGCCTTGGGCTTTTGGGAAGTGGCAGCATTATCGAAGTAGATCAGCGGTTTCCCGTGCACAGTCTGGTGCAGAATGGGAAAGTCGTCACGAACCTGTTCGGCAAGGGGTTTAGGTTGGGTTGTGATCATAGGGGATTCACTGAGTCGGATGGGTGGGCTGGAACGATTGGGGCTGTCAATGGTTATCGGTTAGTCAACGGTGCGACAGGCGACACAACCTGTAAGGGCATGTTGCAAATGGGCGATCGCCACGGTATCGAGAATTTCAGCGGCAAAGGCATCAATCAACAAATGGCGCGCGTCGTAATCGTTAAGACCCCGGCTGCGGAGGTAGAAAATTTCCTCGGCTTCCAATTGACTGACGGTGGCGCCATGGGCACATTTCACGTTGTCAGCGGTGATCTGTAGCTCTGGTTTGGTATCGACTTTGGCCTTGGGAGACAGCAGCAAATTACGATTCAATTGGGCCGCATTGGTCATTTGCGCTTTCTGGGGCACGTGGATTTGGCCATTGAAAACAGACCGAGCCGCATCGTCAATGATGCATTTATGGAGTTGATCGACGGTGCCGTGGGGATGCTGGAGATAAACGGCGGTATGGGTGTCGCTGAGTTGCTCTGCACCAACCATGGTTAATCCTTTCAGCACAGTTTCCGTTTGGGGGCCATTTTGGGTCAGGGTGAGGGTATGGCGACTCAGTTGGGCACCGAAATTAACTTCCGTGAGCTGGTAATGGCTGTCCTGGGCTTGGGCGATCGCCGTATTGCCGAGATGAATCGCGCCCCCAGCTTCCCGTTGTACCCGCACATGGTTCACCCGGGCATTGGCCTGCACCCAGACTTCCGTCAGGGCATTGTTGAAATAGCGGTGGGTATCCTGGTCGGTGCAACCCTGGGCGATCGCCCCGTAATATTCCACCACATTGGCTTGAGATCCTGTTTCTGCAATGACTAAACAGCGGGATTGCATCGCCGTCGGTTGATCGCCACCGTTGCCCACAAATAACAGTTGAATTGGCTGCTCAACGATGGTATTTTTCGGCACCCAAACAATGGCAAGATCATCAAGACCCGCATCATTCAGGGCGGCAAACACATCCAGCTGCTCGGTCTGCTGGCCGAGATATTGGGCGATCGCCGCTTTTTTATCTGCCGTTAATGCCGTGAGATTACCGACAAAAACACCATCAGGTAATCCCGAAACACGGGACTGATCGGGCGCGTAGTGGCCATTCACAAATACCAAACGACTGTTGGCTGTTTCCGGCAGGGCAAAAACATCTAAATCTGCCGAAGTTAGGGTTGTCGGTTGGGCTGCTTGGAACGTCGTGTGCTTAAGCACCGATAAATCCGTTACGCGCCAGGCTTCATCCCGTCGAGTTGGGAATTTCCCTTGGCGAGCCCGTTCAACGCCTTTGTCACGGACGGCTTGAAATTCTGCTGCTTTGTTTTGGTCGCGCAATTCGAGAAACTTTTCAAGATTGGGATCGACTTCTGTCGGTTGGCTCTGGGAAAAGGCGATCGCCGCTGTCATAGTACCGCTAGACATCGTTACACAACCCCCGCAGCCATTTCTTGATCGAGGAAATCATAGCCCGTTGCTTCTAGTTCCAGGGCGAGTTCCTTACCACCACTTTTCACAATTCGGCCATCGTACATCACATGGACGAACTGGGGCGTGATGTAATCCAGTAACCGTTGGTAGTGGGTGATTAAGAGAAACGCATTATCCGGGTTTGCCAAGTGATTAACCCCTTCCGCCACAATCCGTAGCGCATCAATGTCGAGGCCAGAATCAATCTCGTCTAAAATGCCTAAACTCGGTTCTAGTAGAGCCATCTGGAGAATTTCATTACGTTTTTTCTCGCCCCCAGAGAAGCCCTCATTCAAGCTTCTTTCGAGGAAACTGGGATTCATTTTGACCACTTCGAGTTTTTCTTCGATCAAATCCTCAAAATCAAAGGCATCAATCTCTTCTTTGCCCTGATGCTTGAGCTTGGCATTGTAGGCAACCCGCAGGAAATCAAGGTTGCTCACCCCAGGAATTTCGAGCGGATACTGAAATGCAAGGAAAATACCATCTAAAGCCCGTTCTTCTGCTTCTTTTTCCAGAAGATTTTCGCCTTTGTAGATAATTTCGCCACCAGTGACTTCATACTCAGGATGGCCCGCAATGATTTTTGATAGGGTGCTTTTCCCTGAACCGTTCCGGCCCATAATCGCGTGGATTTCTCCCGCTTTGATCTCTAGGTTGACTCCCTTTAGGATCGGCTGACCATCAACGGTCGCAGTCAAATCTTTAATCGCTAAAATAACGTCGCTCATTGCCTTCGATTGCTTATTTGTGTAAAAAACGAATACTTACTTTCTGTTAATGCTTGATGTCTGACACTAGCCAACGGTGCCTTCTAGTTTGAGACTGAGAAGTTTGTCCGCTTCGGCGGCAAATTCCATCGGCAACTCACTGAGTACATCCTTACAGAAGCCACTAACGAGCATCGAAATGGCATCCTCTTCGGCGATGCCTCGTTGGGCAAAGTAAAAGAGCTGCTCTTCCCCAATTTTTGCGGTGGAGGCTTCATGTTCCACCTTGGCATTTTGGTTATCCACTTGGATATAGGGGAAAGTATTAGCCTCCGCCGTATCGCCAATGAGCATCGAATCACACTGGGAGTAGTTGCGCGCCCCGTCAGCTTTGGGGTGCATTTTTACCAAGCCTCGGTAGCTGTTTTTCGATTTGCCCGCAGAAATTCCCTTGGAGATGATCGTGCTACGGCTGTTTTTACCGATGTGGATCATTTTGGTGCCTGTGTCGGCCTGTTGGTGATTATTCGTCAGAGCAATGGAATAAAATTCCCCCACAGAATTGTCCCCAAGGAGCACACAACTGGGGTATTTCCAGGTGATTGCTGAACCAGTTTCTACTTGAGTCCAGGAAATTTTTGAGTTAACGCCCTTACAGAGGCCCCGCTTCGTGACGAAGTTATAGATACCGCCTTTGCCGTTTTCGTCACCCGCAAACCAGTTTTGGACGGTGGAATATTTGATGTCAGCGTCATCGAGGGCGACCAACTCGACCACAGCAGCATGGAGCTGATTGGTATCGAACATTGGCGCGGTACAACCTTCTAGGTAGCTCACAGAGGCACCTTCTTCAGCGATGATCAGCGTCCGCTCAAATTGACCAGTTTCCCCGTCATTGATCCGGAAATAAGTGGACAATTCCATCGGGCATTTCACGCCTTTGGGAATGAAGACAAAGGAACCATCACTAAATACGGCGGAGTTTAGGGCCGCAAAGTAGTTATCGGAAGTGGGAACAACGGTGCCGAGATATTTTTTGACCAGGTCTGGGTACTCTTGCAGTGCTTCGGAGATGGAGCAGAAAATGACGCCGTGCTTGGCGAGGTCTTTTTTGAAGGTGGTGGCGATGGAAACGCTATCAAACACAGCATCCACAGCGACATTAGATAGACGCTTTTGTTCGGAAAGGGGAATGCCCAATTTCTCAAATGTTTCTAGGAGGGCCGGATCAATTTCGTCTAGGCTCTCGATCTTTTTGGTTTCTTTTTTGGGGGCTGCGTAGTAAACGATGTCCTGGTAGTCGATGGGGGGATATTTAACGTGAGCCCATGCCGGTTCGGACATTTTGAGCCACTGGTGGTAAGCCTTGAGACGAAACTCCAGCATAAAGTCCGGTTCGTTTTTCTTCGCGGAAATTAAGCGAACGACATCTTCGCTGAGGCCACGGGGAATTTTTTCCGTCTCGATATCTGTGACGAAACCATATTTATAGGGCTGATTGACAAGGGTTTTGACGGTCGCACTCATGCTGGGGTCAGTCTCTCTACAGAATGGGTAATGCTTTCTGGGTTTGGCGTTGTCGGATTGAGAAAACGCGATATGATTAGTTTAACAACTGTTTGGTTGTTTTAGTTTCTATTCAAGGTACTTTAACAACAAAAAAGTTGTCAAATATTTGTGGTAGATCTTGTCTGACGGCTTATCCATGACCCTTTCTGACACCCGCACCGAAACCCGTTCAACGAAGCATGACATTTTGGAATATTTATTGAAACATGGTCAAGTTAAGGCCGTGCAGTTGGCAAAATCTTTACAAATTAGCCCCCAGGCGGTGCGGCGTCACCTAAAAGATTTAGAGGAAGAAGGCCTCATTGAACACCGGGCGAAGCAGGAGGGTTTGGGCCGTCCTAATTATTTTTATGGTCTGAGTCGGGCGGGCCGCGATCGCTTTCCGAACCGCTATAACGATTTTGCGGTGTCTTTTTTGGATACTTTGGCAGAGACTGCGGGGGAAGAACAGGTCAAAGAAGTGCTCCGCAAACAGTGGCAAAAGAAGGCCCACAGTTACCGCGATCGCCTTGGGGATGGTTCTTTACCAGAGCGTCTAGCCCGTTTGGTCAATTTGCGCAAAGAAGAAGGCTACATGGCGGAGGTGATTCCCGCGACAGACCATGGTCACGATGGTTTTTTATTGACGGAACACCATTGTGCGATCGCCGATGTGGCAGAATCCTTTCCGATGGTGTGTGGTAACGAATTAGAAATGTTCGAGGAAGTTTTGCCTGACTGTACTGTGACCCGTACCCAGTGGATCAACGAAGGGGAACACCAGTGCGGCTACATCATCCAAGCCAAAGCTTAACTCAACAAAAACATTAGCCTTGGCACTGGGGGCAAAAGTGGGTTGATCGCCCGCCAAGCTTGATTCGTTCGATGGGATGGCTACAAACGCGACAGGGTTCCCCCGTGCGTCCGTAGGTGAGGGCCATGCCGCCATAGTTGCCGTTGGTGCCCGTGGTGCTCACGAAATCACTAAAGGTCGTTCCCCCCTGGGAAATAGAGGTTTCTAGGACTTCAACAATTGCTTTATGTAGCCTCTCGATTTCTGACATCTTTAAGCTGCTGGCCTTGCGGGTGGGGTGAATGCCCGATTTAAACAGTGCTTCGTCAGCATAAATATTGCCTAAGCCCGTTACGATGCTTTGGTCGAGCAAAAATGTTTTCATTGGCCGCTGCCGCTTGTTGCAGAAATTGGCCAGCACATCCGTCGTAAAATCTGGGGAAAGCGGTTCCACACCCAAGCGTGTCAATCCCGTAATTACAGATTCCACAATGGTTCCCGCTGGTACCCACCAAATTTGTCCAAAGGTACGCAAATCGACAAATCTCAATTCGCGATCGCCTGCTAAGAAAAACCGCATCCGAGTGTGTTTTTGCATAGGTACATCTGGGGTTGTCCAAAGAAATTTCCCCGTCATTCGCAGGTGAATCCCAAGGGTTGAGCCATCTGACAATTTTCCAAGCAAATACTTGCCGCGCCGTTGCCAGTCTCGAATGACCAGGCCTTGGATCGCCCCGAGAAAGTGATCGGGATCTGTGGGATAGGCCAGAGTCTTCCGGAGGAGAATTTCTGCCCCTGTAAACTGCTGATTTAAACTAATTTGCATTAAACCGCGACGAACGGTTTCCACCTCTGGTAGTTCTGGCATAGATTCCCCTGACTTACTATTGCCTTTGCAGATTGAAGCAGTTTTTTAGGGACGGAGCAACTTTGACGAAGATGATGCCACTGAAGAATAAACTCGGCATGATTTAGGAAAGAATGATTTTGAATTTTTTTCTGCCCTTAATCCGATAAATGGAAAAATCGCGGTCAATGGTGGCGACAGTATCTAAATTTAATTTTTCTGCGAGAAGTACTAAGCAAGAATCTGCAAAATCCATGGGTAAATCACGGTATTTTTCCGTAAGCTCCCGTAGCCGTTGAAAATCATGGTTTTCAATTTGATAAATTTCTATACCACCTCTACTAATCCATTCTAGAAAATCGATTTGCGCATTGCGATTGAAATCTAGAAGATGGAGGGTTTCTGTGATTGAGGCAATTGTTGTGATTAGCGGAAAATTGTTGTTTCTGACGAATTCTCGTGCTTTTGTGTGATATTTGTCCGATGCATCAAAAAGGGCAATTAGCGGCCCAGAGTCAATCAGAATCTTTTTCATCCTCGCTTCGCTTTGATCTTTTCCTTGAGGAGCATTTTTCGACGGGAAGATAAATCATCCCTACCGCTGCTGTATTTACCAAACAAATCTTTGCCAGTTTCCCACGCATTTTGTTGGTCGAGATTATGAATGTATTCAACCAAACTTTTGCGGATGAGTTCGGATTTTGTGATGCCTAGGTTTTTGGCTGTATTACTAACTATTTCGTCTAGGTCTGGATCAAGTCTTAGGGTAATCATTAACAACACCGCTATCGTATTGCATATTGTAGTACAACAAAATTGGAGGAATGCTAATGACTGAAAAAACTTTGCGATCGCCTAACCCCATCCTCTATTTTGGAAACATCAAATTTTTTCCCCCGAACATCATCATGTCGAAGGTTATTGTCACAGGCACTGCGGGATTTATTGGCTCTAGCCTCGCGGAAACCCTACTCCAGCAAGGGATCACGGTGGTAGGCATTGACCAAGTGAATGACTATTACGAAACCACCCTCAAGCGCAAAAATTTAGCGGCCCTCGCCCAGTACCAAAACTTCCAACTGATCGAAGCAGATATCCAGCACCTCGATTGGGAAGACCTTCTTCAAGGTGTGAGTGTGGTTTACCATCAGGCAGCCCAAGCGGGGGTACGGGCCAGTTGGGGCATCGGCTTTCGAGATTACACCGAACGAAATATTAATTCCACCCAGGTGATGCTTGAGGCGGCGAAAAAAGTCGGCACCCTGGAGCGCTTTGTCTATGCGGGAACTTCCTCAGTTTATGGCGATGCGGAAACCATGCCCACCCCAGAAACCATTTGTCCCCAGCCTGTTTCTCCCTATGGCATCACAAAATTGGCGGCGGAACGGCTTTGTTGGCTCTATCTGAAAAATTATGATGTTCCGGTTACATCCCTGCGTTATTTCACGGTGTATGGCCCCCGGCAACGGCCCGATATGGCGTTCCATAAGTTTTTCCGGGCGGCAATCCTAGGGGAAACCATTGGTATCTATGGCGATGGCAAACAGACCCGTGACTTTACCTATATCAGCGATGCGGTACAGGCGAATCTCCTGGCAGCCCAGGAACCAAAGGCCATTGGCGAAATTTTTAATATTGGTGGGGGCAGTCGGGTAATTTTAAATGATGTGCTCGATGAAATTGATCAAATCGTTGGTCAGCCGATTCCCCGGAACTATGGCGATCACGCCCGGGGGGATGCTAGACATACCAGCGCCGATGTGACCAAGGCGAAAACGATTTTAGGGTATAACCCCCAGGTGCAACTCAGCGAGGGCTTGCGGCGAGAATGGGATTGGATTCAAAGTCTGTATTAGTTTGTATTTAAGAAAATCCCTGAGGCGAATTGATTATGGCGCAAAATTTACCGGCTCCCCCCCAACCTTTGCCCGATGAACTTTGGGGCGAAAATTGGCGTTTTGGCAGTATTCCCGCTGGGGACTTTTGGGATCTGTTTGGCGATCGCCCGATCCCGATTTTGTCGCTACCGGAGGAGTTACAGCCTGTAAAATTGGGGTTGGCCTCTAATGTGCTGATTCCGGGGACGATTATTTATGGCGGCAGGCAATCGATGCAGTTAGCCCTGTGGCTTCAGGAACAGCAACCCCAGACGGTTTTTTATCAAGAAACGGAGGCGAACCTAGCGGGGGGACTTGTGTTAACCGGAGCAGATACCCAACGGTGGGTGATCATGACCTTCCACGACGAGGCGATCGCCAGCGCCGGCCAACGCTACCAACAACGGCTCCAGCAGGCCCAAGGTTTACATTTCCTTTTAGTACAACCCGACGATTCCGATGTGACCCACACGGCCCTTTGGCTCCTGAAAGCCTAGCTATTAATGTGAATTTGCCCCAATAAAAAGCGATCGCCACCTGAGAGGAATAGGAGAAGGGCGATCGCCGACAATTTTTTTAGTTTTACTTTCTAGACACTGAGAATCTAGGTCTAGCTTTCCGTCAACTTGGTGAACAGGTTATCTTTCACCAGCATTTGCCGAAACATTTCCATTAAAAATTCTTGGGCTTGCTCCAGGCTCAGGTCTTGGGTACGGGTTTCAAAGATTTGCACCTGTAGCCTTTGTTCGAGGGTCAGATTTGTTTCCGGGGACATGGGCAGCTCCTTGCCAATAGTTCTGGCGAATATTGCGAATGTCTCTACTGCATTTAATCTAACCTCTGTCAATCGTTCTGTCAAAATTGAAACAAACTGAAACAATGAGGCGATCGCCCATTTCCTAAGGAGCAGCCCGAAATTCGTTAAGCTGAAAGATGTTTTTAACAGATACCGATAAAACGATATTTTTGTAATCAGCTAAGACCCAGAGGACAATTTTTCGATATGCAAAGCTTTGCAGATGCCAAGGAATTTTTTCAATTCAGTGCCGGACAATGGCAGTCTCGACGCGTTACCCACCACCTCCCCTTCCGACGAGCCGAATCCGGTGGCTCTAATATCCAAGTCGAAACCCTCGAAAAAGACGACCCCCGGATCATTGAAATTTGCCAGATGCACGATATGGACGCCAGCCTTAGTGTCGGTGGTTCCTATGTCACCTGGGCCGGAACGATGCAGTGGGACAAAGATAATGAAAACCACGAAGGCAGCACTGTTTTTGCCCTAATCCCCGATGCCGATAATCCTCGCCAAGGAAAATTACTACGGGAACGCGGCTATGCGGAAATTGTCCCCGTCGCTGGTGAATATCACCTCGATCATGAAGAGGGCCTTGTTTTGACCACCGAATACGAAACCATGACGATCTACGAACGGTTTTGGTTCGCCAACCCGGATCTACGCCTGCGTACCAGCACCGTAAAACGTTTTGGGGGCTTTAATACAACGACTTTTTGTATGGAAGAACGCATCCAAACCTCCCCGGCAACGGCGACTGCTACTCCAGAGGCCAGTCCCCTTTATGCCATTAGCGGTTGGTAGTGGGTCAATTCCCAGTCATTTTTCGTCACAATAACGTCCGTGTTGCCGCAGTTAAAAAGATTCCGCCTGTCCGTAGGCTTTCGGGGCAAACAGTGTTAGCATAATAGACTGCAATATTTGTATTTTATTTTCTACAAAAACAGATTATGGCTTTAACGCAAGAGCGTAAACAGGAACTCATGGGCGAGTATCAGGTACACGAAACTGATACTGGGTCTGCGGATCTCCAAGTGGCCTTCCTCACGGAGCGCATTAACCAACTGACCGAACACCTCAAGGTCAACAAAAAAGACCATTCCTCCCGGCGTGGTTTGTTAAAAATGATTGGGAAACGGAAGCGCCTTTTACAATTTATTAAATCTAACGACCAAGAACGTTATCAAACCTTGATTGGTCGCCTCGGAATTCGTCGTTAAGTTTTTACCGAACCCATGTCCTCTAAACCGAAGCGAGATCGGCTCCCCTTCGAGCCCAAGCAAACGAAGCAAAAGGCTCCCAAAAAGCCCCCAGCAACGGCAACAACCCAGTCTAGTTCAGGATCAAATTCGCCTAGGCGATCGCCAAAGGATGAGGCCAGTTTATCGGCGATCCCCGATGCGGTGAGCAAACGGATGATTCGTCGAATGGCCTTATTTTCTGGGATTCCCACGGCCTTGGGGATCACTTCCTTCGTGGTGTCCTACTATATTGTTTCCCGCGAACTTCTGGAGTTGCCCACCATTGCCGTGCTGCTGGTGAGCCTAGGCTGTTTCGGTTTGGGGGTTGTGGGGCTGAGCTACGGCATTCTCTCCACTTCCTGGGATGAAAATCGTCCCGGAAGTCTCTTTGGTTGGGAAGAATTTAGTCTTAACCTTGGTCGGATGGTTCAAGCCTGGCGTGCTAGTCGCCGGGAAGCCCGCAGCAAATCTTAAAGTTTCGACCCTTGGTTTTTCAGGGTTTCCGAGCTTAAATATCACGTATGCAGCCTTGTCGGTTATCAAAATTTTCTCAGGTGAATGTGTCAAGATAAGACTGGGAGGGTGGCGATCGCCGACAACTTAGTTTTTAAGAACGTTATCCATAAAAAAACGCCCTATTACATCGTTATTCCATAAATAAAATTTCTTTTACCTATCGTAATCTTCGAGGAAATACCATGATCGTAGTCATGAAAGTTGGCACTCCTGAAGCCGAAATCAACCGTTTAGGGAGTGAGCTTAAAGAATTAGGCCTGACCCCCGAAAAAATTGTTGGGGCCCACAAAGTGGTCATCGGTCTAGTGGGAGATACTGCCACTTTTAACATTGAACTGATCCAAGAAATGAGCCCCTGGATCGAAAGCGTACTCCGGGTCGAAAAGCCCTTTAAGCGGGTCAGTCTTGAGTACCGTCATGGTCAATACAGCGAGGTCATTGTCCCCACTCCGAACGGGGATGTCACCTTCGGCCCCAATCATCCTGTGGTTGTCGTCGCTGGCCCTTGCTCCGTCGAAAACGAAGAAATGATCGTTGAAACTGCTCTCCGGGTTAAAGCGGCAGGGGCAAAATTCCTCCGGGGTGGGGCGTACAAGCCGAGAACTTCACCTTACGCATTCCAGGGCCACGGCGAAAGCGCTTTGGAATTGTTGGCAGCAGCGCGGGAAGCCTCCGGTTTAGGGATTATCACGGAAGTGATGGACACGGCGGATGTCGAAAAAATTGCTGAAGTTGCCGATGTGCTCCAGATCGGGGCGCGCAACATGCAAAACTTTGCGCTTCTGAAAAAAGTGGGGGCCCAAAACAAGCCTGTGTTATTGAAGCGTGGGATGGCTGCCACCATTGACGATTGGTTAATGGCTGCAGAATATATTCTGGCTGAAGGGAACTCCCAGGTGATCCTCTGTGAACGGGGTATCCGGACCTTCGACAGTAAGTACACGCGCAATGTTTTGGATCTATCGGTGATTCCGGTGCTACGTAGTTTGACTCACTTACCGATGATGATCGATCCGAGCCACGGTACGGGTAAGTCGGAATTTGTCCTCTCGCTGGCTAAGGGGGCGATCGCCATTGGCACGGATTCGCTGATGATCGAAGTCCACCCTAATCCGAAGAAGGCCCTTTCTGATGGCCCTCAATCCCTCACCCCAGACGCTTTCGATCAGGTGATGAAGGAATTGGCAGAGGTCGAAAAATTAACGGGACGTGGCCAAAAGGAATTGGCAACGGTTTAAGACCCCTGTGATGGCTGGTTAATGTCAGTACCCTAACGTGATATCCCTGCTACTTGGAGTGGGGATTTTTTATTCACAAGTCAAGGTTGCCGCAAAAATCTTGGCCGTTGTAGCTTAAAGGAAGGCACCGGAAGAAATTTAAGGTGATGGAAAAAATGGCACAGCAAGCGGACGTTTTAATTTTGGGAGGCGGGATCATTGGCTTGGCGATCGCCGTCGAATTGCAACAACAGGGTTGTGCCGTGACAATCCTGAGTCGAAACTTTACCGAGGCTGCCTGCCATGCCGCTGCTGGAATGCTCGCCCCAGAGGCCGAAGGGCTCACGGGAACGATGCTCGAACTGGGCCGGCGATCGCGCAATATGTATGCCGACTGGTGCCGCAAAATTGAACAACTCAGCGGCGTCGATGTGGGTTACTTGCCCTGCGGTATCTTTGCTCCCAAATCCGTTGCCCCGAGCCAAACCACGACCGATAGTGCTTCTGTTTGGCTAGATCGTGCTCAACTGGCCCACCATGAACCAGGCTTTGGGCATGAAGTGATGGGAGCCTGGTGGCACCCCGAAGATGGCCAGGTAGACAATCGCCGTCTCAGCCAAGCCCTACTCCAAGCGGCACGGGGTCTAGGGGTGGTGATTAAAGAAGGCGTCACTGTTTTGGGTCTCCAACAAATCCAAGGGCGAGTACAGGTAGTGCAGACCGATCAAGGGCTCTTCCAAGCGAGCCATTATGTTTTAGCCGCAGGTTCCTGGTCGAGTCAGATTACGCCCCTGCCCGTTTACCCGATCAAAGGGGAAATGATGTCCCTGAGGATGCCGAACCCTGAGGCCCTCCGGCGGGTGATTTTTGGTGATAATCTGTACCTCGTGCCGCGCACCAATGGCACCCTGATTATTGGGGCCACCGCAGAAACGGTGAAGTGGCAACCCAACAACACCCCCCAAGGGGTCCAAACCCTCCTCAATAAAGCCATTCAACTGCTGCCAAAACTCAAAGATTGGGAAATCACAGAACTCTGGTGGGGCTTTCGTCCTGCAACCCCCGATGAAAAACCAATTCTGGGGGCGTCTCCCTGTGAAAATCTCACCTACGCTACGGGCCATTACCGCAACGGTATTTTACTGGCTCCGATCACAGCAAAACTCATTGGCGATCGCCTGATCCGCAACCAGGAAGATCCCCTCCTCCAACATTTTTCTTACCAACGCTTTTTAGACAACCAAACCCATCAACCCATGCAAAACGGTCACAACAGTCAAAATGGTCAAAACGGTTCAATGCCGAGCTTTTTTATCAGCCCCAAAACCACAACTGCAACGCCAAACCCCACAGAAACCCCTGATCAGCTGGTCATTGCCGGTCGTCGCTTTACGTCTCGTTTAATGACAGGGACGGGGAAATATCCTTCGATTCCCGCAATGCAACAAAGTGTTGAAGCCAGCGGTTGCGAAATTGTCACGGTGGCAGTGCGTCGCGTCCAAACCAAAGCCCCAGGCCACGAAGGACTTGCCGAAGCCCTCGACTGGCAAAAAATTTGGATGCTCCCCAATACCGCAGGGTGTAAAACGGCCGAAGAAGCGATTCGGGTGGCCCGTTTAGGTCGGGAAATGGCCCGCTTATTAGGCCAAGAGGATAACAACTTTGTCAAATTAGAAGTGATCCCCGATGCCCGCTACTTGCTGCCGGATCCCATCGGTACCCTTGAAGCCGCAGAACAATTAGTCAAAGAAGGCTTTGCGGTGCTGCCCTATATTAATGCCGACCCCCTCCTGGCGAAACGGTTAGAGGAAGTGGGCTGTGCCACGGTGATGCCCCTCGGTTCTCCCATTGGGTCTGGTCAAGGGATTCAAAATGAAGCCAACATCAAAATTATTATCGAACAGAGCAAGGTTCCTGTGGTGATTGATGCAGGGATTGGCTCCCCTAGTGAGGCGGCCTATGGGATGGAATTAGGCGCCGATGCGCTACTGGTCAATTCGGCGATCGCCCTCGCTAAAGATCCCGTACAAATGGGTCGAGCCATGGGGTTAGCCACCACTGCCGGCCGCCTCGCTCACCTGGCCGGGCGCATTCCGGTTCAACATATTGCCAGTGCCAGTTCTCCCCAAACTGGACTCGTTAGTACCTAAGTCCTTCCCGTTGATTTAATGCGGCGATCGCATCACCAATATTCTGATTTCGCAAAAGCTAGGCAGGCCCGTAGTTAACACTACAAAATCTCTGTAGCTGAATGTTTACCTTGGTCAAATCACCCTGGATATCCAGCCGACGCCCATAGCAACATCAGTATTGAAATCAGGATTAACTCCATGACTGACGCCGCCACAATCCAAAAAATCAAACTCACAAAAATCGAACAAGCAAAGCAAGCCAAACCCGGCTTAGCGATTAAAGATGAGTTGGCAACCCTGGCCCAGGCTGGCTGGGAAGCCATGGATCAAGATGACTTAATCATTCGTCTTAAATTTCTGGGACTCTTCCACCGACCGGTAACCCCAGGCAAATTTATGTTGCGTCTGCGGACTCCCCATGGCATCCTCAACAGTGCCCAAGTGCGAGTCCTCGCAGAAATTGTGCAGCGCTACGGCGAAGATGGGAGTGCCGATATCACAACCCGCCAGAACATCCAACTGCGCGGCATTCGTCTGGAAGATACCCCAGAGATTTTGACGAAATTAAAGCAAGTGGGCCTCACAACGGTGCAGTCTGGCCACGATAATGTGCGCAACATTACAGGGTCTCCCGTCGCAGGTATTGATCCTGAAGAATATTTTGATACCCGCGAACTCGCCGCCCAACTTCAAAATATGATCACCAATTATGGTGAAGGCAGTCTCGAATTTAGTGACCTCCCCCGGAAGTTTAATATCTGCCTAGAAGGAGCTCCCGATAATTCTTCCCACGTAGAAATCAATGACATTGGCTTTGTGCCGGCTTTTAAGGATGGGCAATTTGGCTTTAATGTGCTTATTGGTGGATATTTTTCCGCCCAACGTCAAGCCGAAGGGATTGCGATTAATGTTTGGGTTCCCCCCAACGAAGCTGTCCTTGCGGTTAGTCGTGGCATCTTAGCGCTATATACTCGCCACAGTGCTGAGGAAGGTCTACGGGGTAATCGCGCGAAAGCCCGGGTGTTATGGCTCGTCGAAGCTTGGGGTGTCGATGCTTTCCGGGCGAGATTAGAAGCAGAAATTGGTCAATCTTTAGAACCAGCAGCCCCAGAACACGCCTTAACCATGGATAAGCGGGACCACATCGGTGTCTATGCCCAAAAACAGGCAGGTTACCACTATGTAGGCTTGCATGTCCCTGCCGGACGCCTGACCGCAGAGGATATGTTTGAGGTGGCACGCCTGGCGGAGACCTATGGCAATGGCGAAATTCGGGCCACAGTGGAAGAGAATTTTATTATTCCCTACGTTAAAAGCGAAAACATTGATGCTCTGCTCCAGGAACCGTTACTAGAAAAATTCTCGGTGAATCCTTCAACCCTGGTACGTTCTTTTGTGTCTTGTACAGGAAATCGCTACTGCAACTTTGCCCTTGTGGAAACAAAGGAACAGGGGTTAGCGCTGGCCCGTGAACTGGATGCTGAATTAGAGATTCCCCAACGGGTACGGATGCATTGGACTGGCTGCCCGAATTCCTGTGGTCAGGCCCAGGTGGGTGATATCGGCTTTATCGGGTCTAAGGCGAAAGTTGATGGAGCGATTGTCGAAGCGGTCAATGTGCTCACTGGGGGGACAGTCGGCAAGCATGCCAGCCTCGGTGCACCGGTCGCTCAGAAAGTTCCCTGTGGGGATACCCTCAAAGCAACCGTGAAGAACATTTTGATTGAACAGTTTGGGGCAACACCGAAGTCTGAGTAGACTGAAGTCTTCCTAATTTTGCTTGCTTACATCTTTAGTCTCAAAAGCTAACCCACAGAATTCGCAGTGATTCTGTGGGTTTTTTGCTGGGCGGAGTGCGTTGAGACAGAAAGACTAAATTTTTTCGCTGACCCAGATTCGATAAAGTTTGCCATTCGCATCTTTTAACCAGTGGGCCACAAGGCGGGTAGGGACATTGCGATCCGTTTTGAGGGGAAAAGGGATCGAAGTTTGGGTAGTGCTTGGATTAGCAACATGATGCATCGTTCAAATCTCCTGGACACGCCAATAGGTAATGAAAGGATTAAGTCATAATTTACTTTTTCTTAACCTTGGTTTTAGTATACACCGAAGCTTTTTGAGAATTTCCTGTATATCAGCGTTTTAAAACGGAAAAGCTTGTAGAGATATAGTTAATCTATTCTTAACCTTGAGCGGGATTGGGGGCGATCGCCTTGCATCTGGGGGTGGCATTAGACGATGAATCCAGGGGAAGCCGCTTTTTAATTATTCGTTACAAACTTCATGAAAAATCACATTTGCCAAGGCTGAAAACGCCCCAATTCAGGTTAGTCTGGAATACTAGTTTGACCTGTGCCAACCTAAAGAATCCTTGTAAAATAAGCCTTTGGGCCATCAGGTAAACCCTTTTAATAAACAGATAAAACTTCTTCCCACGCAACCATGACAGCTTTGCAAACAGAATCCACCAATGCCAGCCCCTCTAAGCCTGTGCCCCCCAGTGATTCCAAGGAACGGGTGAGCCAGTTTATGCAGCAAATCCAGGACAAAATTTGTCAGGGATTGGAGGCGGCTGACGGAAAAGGAAAATTTCAGGAAGATTCTTGGCAGCGACAGGAGGGCGGCGGCGGTCGTTCTCGGGTAATGCGTGAGGGGAATGTCCTAGAACAGGGGGGCGTCAACTTCTCTGAGGTATGGGGTGATCAACTGCCACCTTCGATTTTGAAGCAGCGCCCTGAAGCGGCAGGCCATGGGTTTTATGCCACAGGCACATCAATGGTTTTGCATCCCCGCAATCCATATATTCCAACGGTTCACCTCAATTACCGTTACTTTGAAGCTGGCCCCGTCTGGTGGTTTGGTGGTGGGGCAGATTTAACGCCCTATTATCCCTTTGCCGAGGATGCGGCCCACTTCCATAAAACTTACCAAGCCGCCTGCGATCGCCACCATAAAGAGTATTACAACGTCTTTAAGCGCTGGTGTGATGAATATTTCTACCTGAAGCACCGGGACGAAACCCGTGGGGTTGGCGGGTTATTTTTTGACTATCAAGATGGCACTGGAGAACTATACAAAGGCCCTCATCCCGACAAGGCAGCCGCTGCTTACAGTAAGGATTTGGGGGAACAACCCCAGCGCAGTTGGGAAGATCTTTTTGCTTTCGTGCAAGACTGTGGTGGTTCGTTCCTTGATTCCTATGTGCCGATCATTGAGCGGCGACGCGATACAGAATATGGCGATCGCGAGCGGCAATTCCAGCTCTACCGCCGGGGCCGCTACGTAGAATTTAACCTCGTCTATGACCGGGGCACCATTTTCGGCTTGCAAACCAATGGCCGCACTGAATCGATTTTGATGTCTTTGCCGCCCTTGGTGCGTTGGGAATACAGCTATAGCCCGGAGCCTGGTACCCCAGAGGCCGAACTCTATGAACGGTTCCTCAAGCCCCAAGACTGGGCCAACTGGCAAGCGTAAATAAGATCTCTGATAAAAAGATCTAAGGCGAAAATTGAAGCGATCGCCGGGGAAAATCTGGGGCCATGGACGCCGGAATTTCCCCAGAATTTTGATTTGGGGCATAATAGCTCAGGTATTACCGGAAAAGTCCAACACCAGCGGTGGCAATTCAAGCCGCTTTGGGGTGTTGCTCACCACTGCCCGGTCGATTTTATTGTGCCCTAGAGAACGATTGATGCGGGTTACACCGAGAACACTACAAAACTATAAAAAAACAGCGCGACCCATCGTGACCCTGACAGCTTGGGACTATGCGATCGCCCGCTTAGTTGATCAAGCCGGGGTCGATGTCATCCTGGTGGGGGACTCCCTCGCAATGGTGGCCCTCGGCTATGAAAATACCTTGCCTGTGACCCTAGAGGCGATGATTCACCATACCCAGGCCGTTTGTCGGGGGGTTAAAAATGCCCTCGTGGTCAGTGATCTACCTTTTTTAACCTACCAAGAAAGCCTCTCCCAGGCGATCCATACGGCGGGCCGAATTCTCAAAGAAACCACAGCCCAGGCGATCAAATTAGAAGGGGGACACCCAGCGATGGCCGAAACGGTGGAACGTCTCACCCGATTAGGGGTACCGGTGATGGGTCATGTGGGCTTAACGCCCCAATCGGTACATACCCTGGGTTATCGGCAACAGGGCAATACAGAAATAGAAGCGACACAGGTGATCCAAGAGGCGATCGCCCTGGAACAAGCCGGAGCCTTTGCGGTGGTCTTAGAGCATATTCCGGCGACCCTGGCAAAAACGATTACCGAAAAACTGACAATTCCCACCATTGGCATCGGGGCAGGACGCCATTGCGATGGTCAAGTGCTGGTCACGGCGGATCTTTTGGGCCTCAGTGAAAAAGCGCCGCCCTTTGCGAAACAATATTTAGACTTAGGCAACCTTATTACCGACGCAGTCCAACGCTATAGCGATGATGTTCGTACGCAGCAGTTTCCGCCCCATGTGGGCTCCTAGATTTCTGGTGTTCGGGGCAGGGGTACTCATGGGCATGGCCTCGGCCCCCGTCGAAGCTTGGTATCTAGCCTGGATCGCCCTAATTCCCCTCTGGATCTATCTTGGGCGATCGCCCCAAAGGATTGAGCGGCCCCAGTCCGGTCAGGATCAAAAGAAATTGCGGTCTGTTCGTCATTTTTACCAGAAATACAAACAGCCCCTCTGGTTGAGTTTTTATTGGGGTTTGGGATACCAGGGCTTTACGCTGTTTTGGATTACGGGGATTCACCCGATGACCTGGATGGGGGTTCCTTGGCTGTGGAGTTTGGCGATCGCCATTGTTTGCTGGATCATTATCACCCTGTGGGGGGCTGGCATCCCGGTGCTCTGGATGTTGGGGATGGTTTGCTTCGAGGCATTTCGATCCACCTTCGGGCCTTTGAGCTTTGCCGGACGACTTTACCGGATTATTTACGGAGCGTCCTTGTGGTGTGTGATCGAATATCTCTGGAGCCAGAGTGATCTTTTTTGGCATTTTCTCGCCTTTAGCCAGAGTCCCCACAATTTAGCGATCTTGCAATTGGCCCAACTGTCGGGATTTACCACCATTTCTTGGTTAATTGTGTTGGTGAATGGCTGCCTTGCGGAGGCTTGTTTCGATGTGACTGGGACTGTGCGCCTCCACCGTTGTAGTGGCCTGCTAGGGGGACTTAGCCTGATTCTTTTGGGGGTTGCCCACTTGATCGGTTGGTTGCTGCTGCAGACGACGCCCGTCACCAGTGATACCCCGGCCCAAATCGGCATTATCCAGGGGAATATTCCCAACGAAATTAAACTCTATCAAGATGGCAATCAGTTGGCGATCGCCAATTATCGCGCTGGCTATGAAACCCTGGCCCAACAGCCCCTAGACTTGATTATTACTCCGGAGACGGCCTTACCTTTCCGCATTGAGCAAATTCTCCAAGCAACCTTTTGGCCACGGCTAATCCGCACAGAAAAGATCCCCCTCGTCCTGGGGGCTTTTGGTAGTGAGGCAAATAATTTTACCAACAGCCTATTTACCCTCGATCGCCAAGGCTACGTGTTAAGCCGCTACAACAAACAGCGTCTCGTGCCCCTGGGGGAATATATTCCCTTTGAAGCTGTCCTAGGCAAGGTCATTAATCGCCTGTCGCCCCTTGATGCCCACCTGGTGCGGGGCCAAAACCCGACAGTGATGCAGACGCCCCTCGGCCCAGCCACCGTTGCCATCTGCTATGAGTCCGCCTATCCAGAACATTTTCGTCGCCAAACCGCCGCCGGGGGAGAATTTATCATTGTGGCTTCTAACGATGCCCACTACAGTGAAACAATGCCAGCCCAACACCATGCCCTCGATGTGATGCAGGCGATCGCCAATGGCCGCTGGTTAATTCGGGCTAACAATACGGGTCATTCAGGTGTGATTGATCCCACCGGCAAAACCCTGTGGTTATCTTCCCTCAATGAATTTGTCACCCACAGCGCACAAATATATTTAAGCGATGAAAAAACGCCCTATGTCCGCTGGGGAAATTGGCTGGTTAAAGGCCAAGGTTTATTCCTCTTAGGAACAGGTCTGTATGGCTATATTAGCTATGCTCACAGAGCCAGAGTTTAGGGAACTTGGACAATACAAATAGACAATAAAAAAGGGGAGCTTTTCCCCTTAAAATTTTCTGAATTCTGCTAACTAGATCATTGCTAGAAAATGGACTTTAATCGGGCAAATCAAGGTCTTGCTCCTGGAGGGATTTTTCGATGTTGAACCGTTGCTCGGCATTGCGAATAAAGTAGCCCCCCATCATTGCTGAGGCCAACAAGTGACCAAGCTGTTCGCGGCTCATATTGACCGATATATTAAATCCATCGGCGCTGGATAAAACACCCAATAACCCGACAATATTGCGTTCGATAACTTGGTTAACGGCCGGAGATTGGGGCTTTGACATGTGGGCAATCATTTCTGGAGACAAAGACTGGACATAATGCCAAAGCTCGTCTGAACCTTGTTGTTTGTTGCCTGTGAGACCATAAAAACTTTGGGCTTCGTTATTCACCAGTCTTTCCTCCTAGATGCTCAATGGGAGTGATGCGTTGAATCACTATGTTTTGATGCAATACTAACTAAGGCTAATGTAACAACTTATTGACAACCCAGAGGGGAGTGTAACCGAACTTTTGCGGTGGCATTTTTACGATTTTCTCCCCCCAGGCGATCGCCGAATTATGTTTTGATTAGAAAATCAACTCGCTAGATATTCGCCCATTTCCGCTTTCCGTTTGCGGAGTTTGGCGAGGGCTTCCCGTTCAATTTGGCGTACCCGCTCCCGGCTAATACTCAGGTGTTCACCAATTTTTGCTAAGGTATGGGGCGTCCCATCCCGGAGACCAAAACGTAGAGTTAAGACTTCCTGTTGTTGGGCGGTCAAGTCATTTAACATCCGCGCCAAATCCCGTTTTAAAGCAGCATGGGTCGCATAATCATCAGGGGTTAAACCGTCATCTTCGAGGAGTTCGATCAGTTCTGTGTCGTTGTTATCGCCAACCCGCAGATCCAAGGAGAGAGGTTGACGGGATTTTTCGAGGTAGTCTCTGACTTGTTTGGTGGTTAAGCCTAGTTCATCAGCGAGTTCTGGGATTGAGGCAGAACGTCCGTTGGCCTGGGCAAGTTGGCGTTGGGCTTTTTTAATTTTATTGAGCTTTTCGGTAATGTGAATTGGTAGGCGGATGGTGCGACTTTTTTCGGCGATCGCCCGGGTAATGGCCTGCCGAATCCACCAGTAGGCATAGGTCGAGAAACGATAACCTTTTGTCGGGTCGAACTTTTCTACTCCTCGCTGCATCCCAATGGTGCCCTCTTGGATCAGATCGAGGAGATCCATATTGCGCTTAATGTATTTTTTAGCGACAGACACCACAAGACGAAGATTCGCTTCGACCATTTTTTGCTTTGCCTGCTTCCCTAGGAGTAGTTGCTTTTTTAACTCCCGCTGGGAAATGTTTGCCGCCTGGGCCCATTCCTTGAGGCTCGGCTCTTGCTCCTGTTTCTCTGCTAATTCGGTTTTAAGCTTCTCTAGGTTGACCATTTTCTGGACACGGCGAGAATAAAGGACTTCCTCCTCGTGGGTTAAAAGGGGAACTCTTCCAATTTCTTTGAGGTAGGTACGGACAGGATCGGCGGAGTATTTGGCAGTTTTCATAGGTCAACTCGGCTAGAAAGGACGAAATTTAAAAAATGAAAATAAGAAGCTACTCCCTAGACTGGATTCGTCAGGGTTGCGGAAGAAGTGAGTTGTCCACTAAAGGAAATGGGCAAGGTGTACACCGACGGAACAGCGATTTAACCTTGGTGAAAAAATGAAAATCGAAATGCTTAACTTTTATTTATGAATTTATTTTACCAAAAAATTAGAGTTTTATTAAGTTTATTTAATAAATGTAAAGTTACTGAGAATAGGAAATGGGCTGTAGGGAAACTACGGCAGACTAAGGGATTCAGGCAGAAATTAGGGCGATGGCGAGTCCTCTTGGGGTAAATAATCAGGGTTGCGTTTGGAAAATCCCCAAATAAACATGGCGGCGATCGCCGTAATCATCAGCCACTCAGGCACCACAAAACTGGGATAAACCGCCTTGAGGAGAAGACGAACCCCCACAAAGCCCACGGTCACAAAGCCGGCATCTTCTAAGTTGGTAAATTCATCAAGCCAGCGGATAAACAACCCCGCCAAAAACCGGAGAGTGAGCACGCCGATGGTACCCCCAATCACAATCAACCAAATGTCTTCCGCGACGGCGATCGCCGTTGTGACGCTATCGAGAGAAAAGGCTAAATCCGTGACCGCAATCATCGGGATCGCCTGCCAGAGGGACTTGAACTCTAGGCTATGGTGGTGATTTTTATCATCTTCAGGAGACGTAAAGTAGCGAAAAACCAACCACAACAAATACAATGCTCCCAAAAGTTCTACTTGCCAGTAGTGGATCACCCAGGTTGCTGTGAAAATGAGGGTGATTCTGAGAATGTAAGCCACCATCAAACCAATGTTGAGGGCTTTGCGTTGTTGAGTCGGACTGGCTAACCCCTGGGCGATCGCCGCGAGGGCAATGGCATTATCGGCCGAAAGAACTGCTTCTAGGGCCACCAGAATCACGAGAATGAGAGACGTTTCTAAGCTGAAATCTAACTGGGGATGAAGAATTTGCTCGAGCATGGGAAAAATTCGACACAGTAAACTTTTGAGAACAATTCAAGACAAAAAAAGACCGCCCGTCGGGTTGCTGTGGCGGCAAATGGGTCACCTTAAAAGCCATTGTAAACAAACTATCCAGCCAACGGCAGAAACTTCCCAGAATCAGAGTTGCAGCGACGAATTCTCGGTGGTATGGGCCAGGGTTGGGGTGATATGTTGCGTCTTGTTACAAAACCTTGGGTAAACCAGAGGCAATATCGCAAATTAAGGGATAAACCTCAGTTTATATTCGGAGTTTTTAAAATTATGGGAATTTCTGATACCCAAGTGTTGGTGGCCCTCGCCATTGCCCTTATTCCTGGTGTTTTGGCTTTCCGGCTTTCCACTGAGCTTTATAAGTAAATTTTTCTTGCCTGCTACAAAAGCAGATTTAGGGGTTCCGTCTGGAACCCTTTTTTGATGAATAGTTTTGATGTCCTAATGCTTATAGGCTTTGAGGACACCCGGTTCCGTTTGGATCGGTAAAACCGCGAGGGTGTCACTTTGGGCACAGTAGTGAATATCAATTTCATTGTCTAAGCGCAGGAGACGCTGGCCATGGCTCGCGAGCTTGAAGAGGCTAAATAAATCTTGCTGCCATTGTTGGTAAAGGGAAATCGCCCCAATCACTTCATCATTACCCAACTGGTCACTGTTCCTATCCCACAGGGCCTTGGCGATCGCCCCGGCACAGACCGTATCTTCGAGGGAATAGTCCCCCTGCCAACCGGAGCCGACAAACCAAACGGTTTCTGGCTGTTCTGTCTGGAGAAATTTCACAACGCTCTGGCGATTCACTTGGGCGGCGGTAATCACGGTGGGCGCTTGTTCGACACGCTTGAGGGCCCTCGTGCCGTTGGTGGTTGTTAAAAAGAGGCGCTTCCCGGCTACCATTTCTGGGGTGCAACTGCGCGGAGAATTGCCAAGCTCACAACCTTCTACCTGTTGCCCGCCCCGTTCCCCAGCCCGGAGAAAGGGGGTTTGCTGCCAGGTTTCACTAAATTGAAATAGTTCATCGAGGTCTGCAAAGGTTTGTACTGCTTCTGCCCCAGCATGGAGCGCCGTGGCGATGGTCGTGGTGGCCCGCAGTACGTCGATAACCACTGCACAATCGGGGAGTTGATCCGGTGGCGTCGCCTCAGGCGTGTGATACACAAAAAGTTTCACGCAATAAAATCCTTCCTAACAATCCAGTCTAAATTCCAAAATACCTGATTTGGCGATCGCCCCGAACAAAACCTTTATGACGTTAATGGTCGTTGCCAAGGCCCCCAAACGGCGAGAATCAGGCCAGGCTGGTAAATATTGACAAACATCGTTTGACCATCTGGCGAGAAACAAACCCCCGCTAATTCCCCCGGACTGACCGCATTGCGAGCAAATCGATAGCATTCTCCGGCAGGATTGACCCCAAAGAGAAACTGATCAGGGGACCCATCTTCACAAACCATCAGATCGCCGAAGGGGGCAATGGTGAGGTTATCGGGATATTCTAAAATGCCACTTTTGGCTGCTTCTACAAAGAGTTTTAACTGGTTGGTGGCCGGCTCATATTCAAAAATCTGGCCCCGGTTGCGATCGCCGCCACTGGTGCAAGTCCAATACACTTTGCCTTGGCCGTAGATCATCCCTTCACCCCGTTTAAAGATTGCTGCGCCTTGCTCCTGGGCCGCGTACCGGAGGGTATCGGCTTCGGGGTCGACGTTGTCGAGGGGAATCCAAGTAACGGGAAAGGCTTTGTTGACGGGGAAGGTTTTGGTGGTGTCTAGGGTTTTCTGGCCGGCGATCGCCAGGGCTTCTAATTGTCCCCCAGCGGCCAAATTTCCCCGTTGGTAGGGGCGAAAACGGTAAATACAGCTATCGTTACGGTCTTCGGTTTGGTACACATACCCCGTAGCTGGATCAACGGCGATCGCCTCATGGTTAAACCGCCCCATCGCTTTGAGGGGAATCGGCTGACTTAAACCCGTCGGCTTCACCTCAAAGTTATACCCATGTTTTTGCTGGAAAGCCGCGTCAATTTGGGGCGTCATGGTATTTTCTTCGCAACTGATCCAAGTGCCCCATGGCGTTACCCCTCCGGCACAGTTGCGCATCGTGCCCGCCAACGAAACATAATGCTGCTCCACTTCTCGCTTTTGGTTGAGGATCAAAGTTGTTGTTCCCCCAGAGGCGACTGGATCGTAGGTGTCCGCGGCTGCCGCCGTCACCCCAGGCGTTTGACCCGCACCCAGTTCATGGTTGCAAATCAAAGCTATTTTTCCTCCAGCAACGGGAAATGCCGCCATGCCATCGGGATAGAGGGGCACCGGTTTACCATCACTTAATTTGCCGCCACTGTAGGCTAAAATTTTGTACTGAAAGCCCGGTGGTAAATCAAAAATCCCTTTCGGATCGGGGACGAGTTCACCAAAACCGAGGCCATAGGGCGGTGTTCCCGCAGCGGCTTTACGGTAAAACGTTTGCAACGGCGAAAGGAGCACAGTTCCAGTGGCACTGGCCCCCAAGAGAGATAAAAAATTGCGGCGGGAGAGGGACACGGTAATTTCTCACAGTCAGCAGAAAACTTTCCACATCTTAACGAGTTGTATCCTGGCTCGGTGAAAAATAGTGGCTAGGTCTGAATTATGTCCCTAGAAGAGTTAATCCTAAGTCTTGGTTTGGTGTGGCGATCGCCAAAATTTTAGATTATTTGGACAACTTAAGCACGGCAGTCCGCACAGAGTCCCTTAACAGTCACTTCATAGCTCTCGGCGGTAACTTGCGTCGCAAACTGGCCCAAATCAAAACAACTAAAGGCTTGCCAAGGCAGATCCTGGATCGCTCCGCAGTCTCGACACACGAAATGGTGGTGAGGATTGACATTGGCATCGTATCGAGTCACCCCTTCATCTAGGAGTACCTCCCGCACAAGATTTACTTCCCGCAAGACCGTCAGGGCACTGTAAACACTAGCTTTAGAGGCAATGGGCAAATCCGCATTCACATCCTCTAGGATCTGTTCTACCGTGGGGTGATCTTGCCGACCGAGTAAATTGGCATAGACCGCAAACCGCTGGGGCGTGATGCGCAAACCCTCTTGCTTCATCGTGTTACGAATTTCTGTGGCACTAAAGGCTTGGGACATGGTTTTGGGGGAAGAACAGACGATAAGGAAATAATGGGGGCTATTTTGACGAATGGGCCAAGCTGAAATCAAGGCTTGTTCGTTGCAAAATCAGCGATAAAAGCAATTCTTAAGAATTTTTTCGGATTATGGATAAGAAAAAAATATAGGTTAATAGTTCTTTAATGATCTTAGCACCTTAAATTAAGCTTTGCGCCTATCTGGGAAAAAGTCCTATCTTATACCTTCCCCTAAGTAAGAATGAATCTAATCAGGTCCGAGGCGAATTGACGGCATTCTCTGGCCTGATTATTTGGTTTTGATGACATTTAACGGGTCGAATCGTTGCTTCCAGTGATTTTCCTTGGGGGACAAAGGTGGGCAAACAGCACTTGAGTATTTATACTTAAAAACAAGCAAAATCTATCTTTTTTCGTCTCATAATTTTGCTAGTGGAGCTGTCAAACCATGGAACTCAAAAAAGAAATTCAAGAAATCGGGATTATTTCGGGGTTAGCGTTATTGGTGTCTAGCTTTTTTACGGCCCTCGTCTGCTTGTGAAGATTAGTAGAAACTGGCCTAGTCCCAGCCAAGAAGCAAGCAGTTGAAGGAATATAGAGCTTCGCAGTATTCTGGATGTCTGTTATATCAAAAGCTCTATAGAAATTTTTATGTTTAAATATCGACGCTTGCTCCAGGGGGCGATCGCCTTTTTGACGGCGGTAGTGGTGATTGCCTGTAACGCCCCGTCTCCCCCTACGGACAACAGCGGTAGTGGCACCCTGACAGAAATTCCCCTTGGTGTTGCCGTTGCCCAGACCAGTAATGTTGCTCTGTTTGGCCAAGAGCAAATTCTCGGCACCCAAATTGCGGAAACCTATTTTAATGAAAACGGTGGGATTAACGGTAAATCCCTGAAAATTATTCTCCAGGATGTAGCTGCTGACGAACAGGGCGCGATCAACGCTTTCAATACTCTGATCAACCAGGATAAAGTTGTCGGTATCGTTGGCCCGACTCTTTCTCAACAAGCCTTTGCCGCCGATCCGATCGCCAACCGTGCCCAAGTGCCTGTCCTTGGCCCTTCCAATACCGCAGAAGGCATCCCGCAAATTGGCGAATTTATTGGCCGGGTTTCTGCTCCTGTCTCGGTGGTTGCCCCCAATGCTGTGGCCCAAGCGCTCAAGCTCAACCCAGAACTACAGCGGGTCGCCGTTTTCTTTGCCCAAAATGACGCCTTTAGTAAATCAGAAACAGAAACGTTCCAGGCGGCTGTGCAAGATTTGGGGTTGGAATTAGTCACGGTACAAAGGTTCCAAACCACCGACACCGATTTTCAAGCTCAGGTTACCGCCGCCCTCAATGTTCAACCGGATTTAGTGATTATCTCTGGGTTGGCGGCTGATGCGGGCAACCTTGTGAAGCAACTGCGAGAGTTGGGTTACAACGGCATTATTGTTGGAGGCAATGGTTTAAATACCTCTAATATTTTTCCTGTTTGCCAAGCGAAATGTGATGGGGTATTGGTGGCTCAGGCCTACAGTGCTGAATTAGATAATGAGGTCAACCGCGCCTTTCGGGATGCCTATTTCCAGCAAAACCAAAAGGAGCCACCCCAATTTAGTGCCCAGGCGTTCACGGCGATCCAAGTTTTTGTTGAAGCCCTCAGAAGCCTCGATCAAAAAACACCCCTAGAAACTCTCGCTCTGCCGGACTTGCGACGACAACTCCGGGACGAGATTTTTGCTGGTACCTATGTCACGCCTTTGGGTGAAATTTCTTTCACAGAGGAAGGGGAAATTATCCAGAAGGAATTTTTTGTGGCCCAAATTGAAATGGATGAATCGGGTCAACAGGGCCGTTTTGCTTTCATTGAAACGAACTAAAGTCAAACCCAGACCTGTCGTAAAAAGGGGGAATCAGTTCTGTCTTTGGAACTTACTGATCCCCCTCCGGCCTCCAGCAACCTTCCCTAGGGGAGGCACCCTTTTTCCGCCGGACATCTCCCTCAAGGGAGAATGGGTAGGGTTTTAGCCCCGGAGTTGGTCGAGGACGCTGCGGTCTTCGAGGGTGGAGGTATCACCCACAATTTCCTGGCCTGCGGCGAGGTTTCGCAACAAACGCCGCATGATCTTCCCAGAACGGGTCTTGGGCATCACATCAGCAAAACGAATTTCTCCTGGACGGGCGATCGCCCCAATTTCTTTGACCACATGAGCTTTTAGCTCTGCCACCAAGTCATCACTAGGGCTGAAGGTTCCCTCAAGGGTGACAAAGGCAAACACCTCTTCCCCTTTAATCGGATCTGGTTTACCCACGACCGCAGCTTCCGCGACGGCAGGGTGAGACACAAGGGCTGATTCCACTTCCATCGTGCCGAGACGGTGACCGGACACATTCAACACATCATCGACACGCCCCATAATCCAGAAATAGCCATCCTGATCACGGCGCGCGCCGTCCCCCGCAAAATACAGGTATTGTCCATCTTTCGGGGCAATGTGTTCCCAATAGGTAGATCGGAAGCGTTCGGGGTTGCCATAAACGGTACGCATCATCCCTGGCCAAGGTTGTTTCACCACCAAATAGCCGCCTTCGTTATCACCAACGGGGTTACCATCGAGATCGACCACTTCCGCCACGATCCCGGGGAAGGGGAAGGTTGCAGAGCCCGGTTTGGTAGGGGTTGCACCGGGGAGGGGGGTAATCATCACGCCGCCAGTTTCCGTTTGCCACCAAGTATCGACAATGGGACAACGCTCGCCCCCAATCACTCGGTGGTACCACATCCAAGCTTCCGGGTTAATCGGTTCACCCACAGTCCCCAAGAGACGCAGGGAGCTCATATCGTATTGGTTGGGGATATCTTCGCCCATTTTGATAAAGGCCCGGATCGCCGTGGGAGCTGTGTAGAAAATGGTGACGCCATATTTCTGGATAATTTCCCAATAGCAACCGGGATTAGACGGACGGGGCGCGCCTTCGTACATCAAGACCGTTGCGCCGTTAGATAGAGGGCCATAGGTAATGTAACTGTGGCCTGTGATCCAGCCCACATCGGCACCACACCAATACACATCGTCGTCTTTGAGATCAAAGATCCATTTGGTGGTCATGTGGGTGTAGAGATTATAACCGCCCGTAGTGTGGACAACGCCCTTGGGTTTACCCGTGGTGCCGCTGGTATAGAGGATAAAGAGCATATCTTCAGCATCCATCGGCTCGGCAGGGCAGTCAGCGGAGACTTCTTTTTGCAGCTCATGCCACCAGTGATCACGCCCGGCTTCCATGTGGACGGGTTCTTTGGTGCGTTGAACAACTAATACATTCTCAACGCTGGGGGCATGGTGATCGGCGATCGCCGCATCAACTTGATCCTTGAGGGGCACTGCTTTATCTTTTCGGAACCCCCCATCAGCAGTGATCACCAGTTTTGCTTCGGCATCTTCGAGGCGACTGCGGAGGGCTTCGGCACTAAAGCCGCCAAAGACCACAGTGTGGGGGGCACCAATGCGGGCACAGGCGAGGAGGGCAACGACGGCTTCGGGGATCATTGGCATATAAATCCCAACGCGATCGCCTTTTTTGACCCCCAGTTTTTTCATGGCGTTGGCGAACTGACAAACCTCATGGTGCAGTTGGGCGTAGGTGAGGGTACGAGAGTCACCAGGTTCCCCTTCCCAGATGAGGGCGGCTTTATTTTTGCGCCAAGTTTTCAGGTGGCGATCGAGGCAGTTATGGGAAATGTTGATCTTGCCGTTGACAAACCATTTTGCGAAGGGCGGTTGCCAATCGAGCACCTGATCCCATTTTTCAAACCATTCCAGTTCTTGTTCCGCCAGTTCACCCCAAAAGCCTTCAGGATCACTTTTGGCCCGGTCATAAAGGGCCTGGTACTGGTCTAAGCTTTTGATCTGGGCCTCGGCGGAAAAGTCCGGTGCAGGGGAAAAAAGGCGCTGCTCCTGGAGGATGGATTCAATGTTTTGTTCGGACATAATCGGGTTATTATCGTGGGATTTATTTCACCCCATTGTCCCCCAAGTCCGTCCCATCAGGGGGTCTCGTGCTTAAGCCGTAATGGTTTGCAAGATTTTTACTACTCAGTTAATCGAATATGTTCCACAGATGTAGCTTAGGGAGATTGTTCTGAGGCGAGCAGGGTTTGCCAAGTGGCGATCGCCTCAGGAAACCACAGCCAACTTTGTTCAAGGCGGCGAGGGTTGAGGTGAGAACGATCAAGATCTAAGGCGATCGCCCGGAGTTTTTCCGCTTTCCCCACAAGAATCTCTTGGTCAATGTCGGTGGATTGTCCTTGGGCCAAATCGTACATACTGATTGCGAGGCCCGCATAAATCTCCGCTTGGGGGGCTGGGGGAAAAGCCTGGGTTGTTGCCGCTGCTAGGGCTTCATACCAACGATCATTGGCGGCTTCGTAATCTTCATTAATGTAATGGACAAAGCCTAGGGCCATTAAAATTTCGGGATCATTGGGCTGTTGGGCCAGGGCCATATCCCAATTTTCTTGCACAGTGGCGATCGCCGTTGCCTGGGTTGGTGATGGTGGAGATGCTGCCAGGGTTGTTTGCCAAATGTAACGCCCCCGTAAAAAAGCGATGGTGCCATTTTCCGGGGCGATCGCCGGATCAAACAGTAACGGTTTCACAGCACTAAAGGCTTGGCGATCGAGAAGTTCACTGAGGATCATTTCAGCATTGCCCCAATTGTTTTGGTCAATATCTGCCTGGGCCAATTGTGTTAAGTCCGCGTCATCAAGCTTTTCTAATTCGTTTTCTGTGAGGCGTGTGATCCCCTCCGTGGTGCTGGGCGTAACAGAAATGTTTTGTAAATGTCGACCCAGCAAAATCCCCCCCAGGGTAAGCACGGCGATCAACCCCAATCCCAAAAGGCTTTGGGGAAAAGTCAACAGAGAGCGCCAGGATGGGATCAGAAGCATCCCTCGACGAGAATCCTCCGCCTCCATTTCCATCTCGGATTGTTCCGGCATATTCGCAAAAATATCTTGGATAAAGGCAACATCCTCCTCGGTTTCTGTCTCCCCCAACCAAGACAAATCAACTGCTGTATCTAAATTTTCAGAATTGTCGGCCCCAATGGCCCTGTCCCGTTGCCGAGAAAAATTCACCGTATAACTCTGCGGTTCGATAAACATCGCTTCCCACGGCAAAAACCACAAAATTCCATCTGGTAAGCCCAAATAGATGTGAATCGGCAAATTATCCACTTGGGCGATCGCCACCATGTCCTGCCAATGCTCGCAAATCTCTCCCACAAAAAGGGCCGTAAATAGCATTTTCCCCCAGGTCTCTAGGGGATAGTCGGCCCAGGTTGCTAGCCAAGCTTCCGGTTGCCAAGTGACCACTTCAACGATGGGTTCCGCACCAGGGGCGATCGCCGAACTTAAACGCAGTTGATATCGGTCGTTACCCAGGGCCAAGATGGACAATTGAAAATCATGGAGCATAAAAAATCTGTCGTGTCCAGGGAGATTCTATTACTCTGATCGTAAGCGAGTCTGAATTGTTTCTCGATCAAATTTTTTGGGAAATGGCGTGATCTGCAATAATCTTGAACGATGATCGCCTCCCTGACATTCAACCTAATTCCTGCAACTTCGCCACCAAATCCGCCTGACCAATCACATAAACCCCCCGAATTTTTTTGTGAGAAACAGCCAACTGGGCACGGGTGAACACCAGCAGTGGCGTGACAAAATCAAGCTTTTTTTTATCGCGTACCTGGAGCGCCTGCTTCATCACGATTTGTAAAAAATCCTTCTTAAAGCCATAGATGGTGCGGCCCATGCGGCGCTGGAGACGATGATCCTGGAAAATCACCGTACCTTTGTGGGATTTGACATCAATGACATAGGTTTTTTTCTGGGGCGAAAAGCAAATTACATCGGCATCCCCCAGACCCTCATCAAGGCGCATTCCATATTCAAAAGACCACCCCTGGGGTTCTAGTTCCTGGAGCGTTTTAGCGACATTTTCCTCAGCCCTTGCCCCCTGGACAGCGCGGTTTGCGGCCTGCCAAAGATCTAAACCCCGAAAAATAAAACCCAAGGCCCCAAAAGCGGCGATCGCCACAATCACGATGGCCGCAATAAACCCCAGACCAATCGCCAAGACCGGAAACATAAAAACCACCAAGACCGGGAGTCCCGCCGCCGCAATGAAAGCCCGCCAAGACTGGAGGCGACGTCTAAAGGCTAAGCGACGTACATTTTGACCCGCTGTTCTAGGGGAAGAGGCAACCATAACTAGCCCAGATAAAAGTTAATCCATCAATAATCCACCAAACATCCAACCCAAAAGTCGTTATCCTAAAGCTGGAATTTAGTTTTCTTTCTATTGCCCATTATTCTGTCGTAAGTTCCATGGAAAAACCCGCCCAAACTCAATATCCAATTCACCCCCTACTGCGTCAACGGTTTAGTACGGTCATTTTTGATGGCGATCGCCCCGTAGAAGCAGAAAAAATTGGGAGCTTACTGGAAGCTGCCCGGTGGGCTTCTTCTTGTTTTAATGAACAGCCTTGGCGGTTTTTGGTGGCCACAAAAGCTGATGCCACTGCCTATGGCAAAATGTTGGACTGTCTGATGGAAACAAACCAGACCTGGGCAAAAAACGCATATATTCTGATGATTTCTGTCGGAAAACAGCGATTTACCCGCAATGATAACCCGAATCCCTACGGAATGTACGATGTGGGCCAGGCCTTGACCAGTTTAACGATCCAAGCTGAAGCCCTCGGTCTGCAGGTGCACCAAATGGGCGGTTTCGATAAAGAAAAGGCCCGTGACCTCTACAAAATTCCCACTGGATTTGACCCGGCCGCTGCCGTAGCCATTGGCTATCCTGGTGAAATTTCCACAGCACCAGAAGCCCTCCAGGAACGGGAACAAAGCCCCCGTAGCCGCAAACCCCTCACGGAAATTGTCTTTACTGAAACCTGGGAAAATCCCTATTTCTAAAGACTAAACAAGGGAACAACTAAGGCAAAAAGCACCCCTAAACCCACAATGACTTCTAGGGATTTCAGTAACAAGCTCTGTTGCCGCTGGAATCCCTGTAACCAGTTTTGGGGGCGATCGCCTTCCCGTTGCTGAAAACTGATCATCGAAGCCAACAGCGGTACACCACCCACCTTAATGCCCAACAGTAGGTGCAGAGCCAGCGCCCCCAACATCACCACCCAGGCCAACAGATGACCAAAGTAGGCGAAATGATTTAATTCTCCTGCCGGTAGCCATTCTTCCTTCATCATCCGGCCTGTAACGACGGCTAATGTTCCTGCCAGCAGCATACTTGTATTAATCAGCCAATGGGCCGAAACCCACCAGATGGACTTCCCTACTTGCCTGAGTTGCACAAGAGAATTGGGTTGCAACAAACGGCGATCGCCCAGACGAAAACTATACACCGCAAAAAATGGCAACAACAGGAAAAACGTTAAGGCGATCGTTCCATGGATGCCCTGCATCGCTTCGATTCGTGGCAAACCCAAGCGACCCCAACGGCCATCATAAATGTCGTAAACCCAAAACCCCGTATCTAAAGCCAACAATACTAAAATTGCCGTTAAACCATGGAGCAAACGCAGCAAAATAGGTTGATACGGTTTAGATTGTGCCATAGCTCCACGATATCTTTTGGATTGCTAATGTTTGCTCAATTTTATGCAAAAAAGCAACTGTTTTCCCTAAGACTTTACCGTAAGGCAGACTTTGGCAACGGCAGAGATCCAGGGTAACGGATAACTTCCCGCTGACGATGATTATCGCTGTTGGGATCTGCCAACAAAACATTACGAATGAAACGGGCCGCAATGCGTTGCAAGAGACCCTCCGCGATTTTCTGACCCAACTGTTGCGTTTCTGGCTTAATGAGCACCTTCGGGATCAAAGGCAAAATAAACATCGGGTCAAAATCCGGGGTTTCCTGGAGAATGCGCCAAATATTTTGAATATGTACCAAATTCGCCCGGTCTTCTGCGCTCATGCCCCCAGCCCGATTGTGGGTCGGCTTTTGACCCAACTGCTCCTGCACCAAACTGGTAATGTTTTGGAAGGTATTTCGTCCAAGAATATCCACCGATTGAATAATTTCTTCGGCAAGACGTTCCCGGATAAATTCACCCCGTTCCGAAAAAATATAGTCGATGGCTTGGTTGACCGCCCCTTTGAGATCGTAATCGTTAGAATCCTTCGCGTTATTCAGCAAATTTTCTAGGCGATTCCAGCGAAAACTTCCTTCTTTAAACAACAAATCCTTAAGGGAATGACGTAATTCTGGGGAATTATCAGTTAACAGGCGCTTCGCAACATAGGGATAAGCTTTGCTCAAGACCTTAAATTCTGGATCAACGCCAATGGCAATGCCTTCGAGAGTCACCATCGAACGAATGATCAAGGCATAGTAGGCCGGCACCTTAAACGGAAATTCGTACATAATGCCCGACATTTGATCCGTGATGCTCTTGAAATTAAGTTCCGCCACACTAGCCCCTAAGGCATTATTAAAAACGGTACTCAAAGCTGGAATAATCGGGGCGAGATCCGTGTCGGACTTAAGAAAATCTAATTTGACATAGTCATGGGCCAGGGCTTCAAAATCTCGATTGACGAGGTGTACCACAGCTTCAATCAACCCATAGCGCTGGTAGGGTTCGATCATGCTCATCATGCCAAAGTCCAGATAGGCAAGGCGACCATCATCAAGGGCCAAGAGATTGCCAGGGTGAGGATCGGCATGGAAAAACCCAAACTCTAGGAGTTGGCGCAGGGAACATTCCACCCCGACTTCGACTAAATGGGTGGCATCGATCCCTTTAGCCGCGACTTCTTTGAGGTTAGTTAGCTTCGTCCCATCGAGCCACTCCATGGTCAGAACGCGCTTGCCAGTATATTTCCAGTAAATTTTCGGCACATAGATTTCTGCCATGCCGCCGTAGAGTTTTTTGAATTTTTCAGCGTTACGCCCTTCCTGGGCATAGTTCATTTCTTCAAAAATACGCGCCGCAAATTCGTCGGTGATACCAATTAGGTCGGAGCGGACTTGTTTAACGTTATTTTGCAGCCAGCGGGCAATGCGCCGCATGATAAAAATATCGAGGTTGATGCGCTGCTGCAGGTCGGGTCGTTGGACTTTAACAGCGACTTTTTCACCGGTTTTGAGGCGGGCTTGATAGACTTGGCCGAGAGAAGCAGCGGCAAGGGGATGATCTGAGATCTCGGCATAGATTTTTTCGGGGGGTTCTCCCAATTCTTCTTCGATGAAGCGAAAGGCAATTTCATTGGGAAAGGAAGGGAGTTGATCCTGGAGGCTGGTCAATTCCGTCAGATATACGGGAGGGACGAGGTCAGGACGGGTAGAAAGGGCTTGGCCAATTTTGATGTAGGTGGGGCCTAATTTCGTCAGAACTGCCTTGAGGTGATCGGCTTGTTTTTGTTGGGCTTTTGGATTGTTGTTGTTTCCAGTGGCCTTAGCCCACCAAATTCTGAGTAGCAGGCCACTAAAGCTGGAAATAATGGTGAGGAGGCGTCCCAGAACAGCAAAGGGACGATTGCGGTATTTGGCTTCGATCGCCTCTGGATTGTAACGCCACAGCTCGGACTCCTGGGCGGGCTGTTCGATAACCGAATTGACCGGGGTCGCGGGGGTACGGGTCTGGTATGGCATAGTTTATCCGATGCGATCGCCTACAGTTGAATGGGTTGCATTGTAAATGATTGTAACAAATGTTTCTGGGTTACTCATCTACGGGAACTGCAGACGATCAAAGCAGCGGGAGGTGCTTAATTGGAGATGGCACCAGACGAGCGGGCGCTGAGGGGGGCTTGTTTGCCTGGAGTTTCACTAAGGCGCTGGTTCTGGAGAATATTGACTGCCTTGAGAAACTGGGGATCAGCACTCGTCCCGATCAAACTCGGATCGAGACGCAGTTGCGTGAACTGTTCATTATCTAGTTCTACGGTAATGTCAGGACTAACCCCATTCATATTGATACTCATGCCACTGGGGGGATAGTACCGGGAGATTGTGACTGCCAGGCCCGCACCGTTGGATAATTCATGGACTGATTGGACGGTGCCCTTGCCGTAGGTGCGAGTCCCCACCAGGGTTGCCCGTTGGTTGTCCTTGAGGGCCGCCGCTAAGATTTCGCTGGCACTGGCAGAGTTTTCATCCACAAGCACCACGAGGGGTAAATCGGTAATCGCTGTTTGGTTGGCGCTAAATTGGCGATCGCCCCCTTTGCGATCCACTGTGCGAACGATTGCCCCTTCTTCCATCCACATCCGGGCAATATCAACGCTGGAGTAGAGTAAGCCCCCAGGATTTCCCCGGAGATCCAGCACAAAACCCGTAACCGTTTCCGCCTTTAGGTCTTGGATCGCGTTATACATTTGCTCAGCGGCATGGGAACTAAACTCGTCAAGGCGAATGTAGCCAACTTTTTCGTCCCCGATGGTTTGTACCCCGTAGTTCACCGTGGCCAATTCAATTTTTGCCCGCGTAATCGCAAGATCTAGGGAAGACTGGTCGCGGCGACGAATTTTTAAATTCACTTCAGTCCCTTCTAGGCCCCGAATCAGTTCCGAAGACTGCTCTAGGCTCAAAAGAGCGGTCACCTGACCATCGATCTGCATAATCTGATCTTCCGCTTGGACTCCCGCCGCCTCTGCCGGAGAATCCGGGAGGACATCGACCACCGTCAAGATCCCGGTTTCCGCATTAATTTCCATGCGGATGCCAATGCCAGATAGTTCCCCTGTGGTTTGGCTGGTTAAGGATTCAAACTCCTCTGGATCGAGGAATCGAGTGTAGGGATCTCCCAAGGTTCTAAGGGCGCCACGAATTTGACGATAGGCCGTGTCATAGGTATCGTAGTTCTGGCTTAATAAATCTTCGCGGAGTTTTAGCCAAGATTCCGGCTCAAAGTTTTTGGCAACAGATTCTGCATAGATAATCTGCCACATCTCATCAACGATGGCCTTCGGACTATCTTCCATCGCGGCGATCGCCGGACGAGACAAACTGGGCACAGTCAACAAAACCAAAACCGATAACGTTCTGAGAGCACCCTTCACAAAAGTATCTGGGCAACGAGGTAAAGACAGAGCAATCTTTTTCATGGAGATCTGAAGGCGAAAGAAAAAGCGGGGAGGAATGGCGAAAATCAACCCATTGGGATCAGATCAAAGTCAACAACCTGTTTTTCTCAACTGCCTTCCCCACCGGAAAAACTGCTGGGAAAGACGCTTTGGAAACCCCTGCGCTTGACCTCAAAAACACCACGAGCGAAAAATTTGCGAGTCTCGAGTGCTTTTGGATCAGCTCAACGGGAAGCTTGACTTGACCGAATCTTGTGCGGTTGCCCTCTATTGTAGTCAATTCAGTTTTGCTTTTATCGAGTACGACAACACAATTCCGACAAAAGGCTTGGTGGGTTCTTTGGGCCATGGGAATTTTTGTCTCATTTCCTCACCAATTAACCCCTAATTCTCAGCAATAATGCTGGTTTGTGGCCCTAACTGCTCTATGGAGATCAAGGCCGTTCTAACACTGTCTTTTGTTGGGTATTTTTAGCGATCGAGTCGCCACCCGATTAAATGGGTGTGCCATCGAGGTGAACCTCCGTAATAAATCTATGCAATGTAGGGCAAGAATGGTGCTTTTGCTTTAAGATAGGCGAGATTTTTCGTCCCATGGGTAAACAACTGTAAAAATCAAGAAATTTATATTATTTTTGCCCTTAAATCGTTGTATCTCCGATTTTTTCTCGCTACCATTGGACTTGAGTTATAAGTGCTCGATCAACCATCTGTAATCTTAACTGGCTGCTGCTAGTGAAAGCTCAAGCGACCTATGGAAATACAATTAATTAATATCGGTTTCGGTAATATTGTCTCTGCCAATCGTGTCATTGCGATTGTGAGTCCTGAGTCTGCACCGATCAAACGGATCATTAGCGATGCGCGCGATCGCGGCCAATTAATTGATGCCACCTATGGTAGACGTACCCGAGCAGTGATTATTACAGATTCCAGCCATGTGGTACTATCAGCGATCCAACCAGAGACAGTGGCCCATCGCTTTGTTGTGCAAAAAGATCCCGCCATGGCGATGACCAAAGTTTAACGGTTGAGTTATCATCTCCCGTCGCCGCCGAATCCATGACCACCCCCGGAAAATTAATTGTCCTCACAGGGCCCAGTGGTGTTGGTAAAGGAACCTTAGTTCGTTCTTTACTGCCGCGCCACCAAAATTTATTTCTCTCGATCTCAGCAACAACCCGTCAGCCCCGCCCTGGAGAAGTGGATGGGCAAGACTATTTTTTCAAAACCCGTGAACAATTTGAGACGATGATCGCTGCGGGGGAGCTCCTCGAATGGGCCGAGTATGCGGGAAATTACTATGGCACCCCTCTGCCTCCGGTGAAAACACAAATTCAACAGGGAAACTTTGTCATCCTCGAAATCGAGGTCATTGGGGCCAACCAAGTTAAAGAAATATATGCAAATGCCCTCAGAATCTTTATTTTGCCACCGTCCTTTGAAGAATTAGAACAGCGGCTACGGGGGCGAGGTAATGATCCAGAAGCGGCGATCGCCAAACGGCTCGTCCGGGCAAAAGAAGAATTGGCCATGAGCCACGAGTTTGACCATGAAATTGTCAATGACGACCTAGAAACAGCCTTAACAGAACTCGAAAAAGTAATTTTCAGCTAGCCAAAACGCCACCGCTGCAAACTGAATCCATTACAATCAAACAAATAAGACAAAAACAACAACGAGCTTACAGACCCCATGATTCCAACCGTTATCGAAAGTTCTGGTCGGGGCGAACGTGCCTTTGATATTTACTCTCGTCTACTCCGGGAGCGCATTGTGTTCCTTGGAACCCAAGTCAATGACGAAATTGCCAATCTCATCGTGGCACAGTTGTTATTCCTCGAAGCCGATGATCCCGAAAAGGATATTTACCTCTACATCAATTCTCCGGGGGGTTCTGTCTCAGCCGGCATGGGGATCTTCGATACGATGAACCAAGTGCGTCCGGATGTTTGTACGATCTGTATTGGTCTAGCGGCCAGTATGGGGGCGTTTCTGCTGAGTGCTGGGGCCAAAGGGAAGCGTATGAGCTTACCCAACTCTCGGATTATGATCCACCAACCCCTAGGTGGTGCCCAGGGTCAGGCGACGGATATTGAAATCCAAGCCAAGGAAATTCTTTATCTCAAGGGCAAGCTCAATCAACACCTGGCTGACCACACTGGGCAACCTTTAGAAAAGATTGAGATTGATACAGACCGTGATTTCTTCATGTCTGCGGCGGAGGCCAAGGATTATGGCCTCATTGACCAAGTGATTGAGAGAAGTCCTTCGGCTACAAATCCAGCTTAGATTTTTTTCTGTTGCGAATGATTGACCGTCCTCCTATTCCTAGGAGGATTTTTTGTGGTTAGGGTTTGTAACCTATGGCGCGATAAATGGTCAGGGTAATTGCGCCGTGGGGATGTTGCGGCACTTGGCGGAAGTGAATCAAGCCGTTTTCGAGGCGGTCTTGATTTTTGCCTAATTTCTCTACCATCTGGGGAATCATCAGTTTGATCCAGGTGTCGAGATGATCGACTAAGCCTTTTAGGTCTTGATTTTGGGGACTGTGCCAATGGTGAACGGCGATCGCCTCATTTTTAACCCCAGTAAAGCCCGCCTGTTCTAAATATCCCCCTAAACTGCGACCAACATAGGGATTGCCGTCTGCGACTTGAAATAATTCGCAAAGGGCCTGCTGAAAATAGTCAAAATCAGGATGGGGCGGATAAATCAGGAGGCTCTGGTAATCGGTTTCCGTCAGGCAAATTTTTCCCCCTGGTCGTAAAACCCGCAACACTTCAGCGATAATTCCCGCCGGATTGGGAACGTGCTCTAGCAACCAAACCGTCAAGGCAAAATCAAAAGTATTGTCTGCCCAGGGCAAAGCGTAGGCATCTCCCAACTGGAGGTCGGTAGTTAATCCCAGACGACGTAAATATTCTGTGGCATAGGCAATTTGACGGGGTTGGTGGTCAAGGCCAGCAAAGGTTAGGGTGGGAAACTTTTCACCGATGATCCCAAGGACAGCGCCGACGCCGCAACCAATATCTAAAATTTTGGCTTGAGGGTCAAATTCGAGATCTTTCAACAATAGGCGATCGCCCCAGTAGCGTGCTTGATCAACGAGACGTTGCTGTTCCTCTGGATCATAGCCATGGATATATTCCGTCATACCCTTCTTTTCACCCAAAATATGCCTGTTCAACAATCTAACGCACTTAATCTACCCTTTTTCTGACATTGTGGCTTGTTTCTGGCGGATTCAGGCCAGGGTTGCGAGGGAGATCAAACACGATAAAGCTCAAAAAATATTACAGATTGCCCACGAAGTTGTTGCCATTGGGAACATAGTTTAGTACAAATCATCTTAAGATCATGTGTTTTTAACTGCACCATGGCACCGTAAACATTCAACGCTCCCATGCTCGTGTCCTATCTATTGAAGCGATGGGCTTGTGGCACTGGCGCAATTTTTTGACTATGGAAAAACTGACAACGGCCCAACGGGAACTCTACGATTGGCTTGTTTACTACATCCAGACAAACCAACATGCCCCATCCATTCGCCAGATGATGGTCGCAATGAATTTGCGATCGCCAGCCCCCATCCAAAGCCGCTTAGAACGACTGCGAAAGAAAAAGTACATCGATTGGATCGATGGCAAAGCCCGTACTCTCAAGATTTTGCGGCCCCAAGAGCAACGAGAAGGCCTGCCGATTCTTGGGACAATTACCGCTGGCGGCCTGGTTGAACCCTTTACCGATGATCAAAGTGAAACCCTCGTTTTAAATCAAGTTGTCAATCAACCCAATTGTTATGCTCTCAAAGTTACCGGCGATAGCATGATCGAGGCTCTCATTGCCGAAGGGGACTATGCCATTATGCAAAAAGTATTTGACCCAGACCGTGTTAAAAATGGCACCATTGTTGCGGCGCGTGTAACAGGGGATGGCACAACCCTAAAACACTTTTATCGAGAAGGAAAAAAGGTCGTTCTCAAACCTGCAAACCCCAGGTATGACGAAATCAAAACCGATGCGCTCAATGTTGATTTACAAGGGGTTTTAGTCGGAGTCTGGCGCGGTTACGGTCAATAGATTCAGATAAAGGGTAGAAACCCCTGAATTGCTTGACTAGCAGGGAGATCAACGGGTGATTACTGTTGATCTTAATGTTTCAAGATTTACGCTTCTTCCGGACAAATGGTCAATTGTGCCGGTGGCATCGTTTGATTTAAAACAACTTGGGTGATTTTGGCCTGTTCTCGTTCCAAATCTTCTTGGTAACCTGCTAGATGACAGCGGGCTATTTTTTCACTGGAAAAAGGGCCAAAGTAGTAGACACAAAATGGATTCATCGTGGTTACTTTGAGCCACCAATCACGGTTATAGGGTTGGTTGAGATAATAAAATACAGAACCCAGGGCTAGGGAATAGACCGCAAAAATAATTAAACCAGTCATTGCTCAAACCTCACTACAGCAAAAGTCAATATTCATACAAACGCTTCAGCAGACAAATCTCGTGATTTCGGCCGGAAATCAAGGGTTTTCGCCAATATTTATTGCTAGACGCTGGACGAGGAGACCGTCGGCGAGGAATGCCCCCCAGGCGATCGCCCGTTGAATAATATGACTCCTTAAATGCTAGCGAAGTTTCCAGGGCACAGACCCCAAGCAGTTGAGGAAATTCACGAAAGCGTACTATCGTATAAACAGTCCCATACACCAGAAAATACCGCGATGACTGCTGAGAACAATGCTTCCGATAAGGCTTTAGAGTTGATGAAAAACTTTGCCGAAAAATATGCCCAGCGCACAGGTACTTACTTTTGTGTCGATCCTTCGGTAACTGCAGTTGTAATCGAGGGCCTCGCCAGGCATAAAGAAGAATTGGGCGCACCACTCTGTCCCTGTCGCCATTACGAAGACAAAAAGGCGGAAGTTGACAACGCTTTCTGGAACTGCCCCTGTGTCCCCATGCGGGAGCGCAATGACTGCCATTGTATGCTTTTTATCACCGAAGATAATGACTTCGCTGGTGATAAACAAGAGATCGAACTGGATTACGTCAAAGAAGTAGCGGCGAGCATGAAAGGATAGAGCCGATGACGATTCCAGAGACTTTTTTCGTGGGGGTAGAGCAACTAAACACTCAACAGTTTTATGCGTGCCACGATACCCTTGAGGCTCTGTGGTTTGAGGCTATGGAGCCAGAAAAGTCTCTTTACCAAGGTATTTTGCAAATTGCCGTGGCTTGTTATCACCTCAGTAATGATAATCTCAGGGGCGCGACAATTCTCATGGGAGAAGGACTGCGCCGCCTCCGCCAGACGGAAGAAGAAGTTTATGGTGGCCTGAATCTCGTGGACTTTATTCAGCAGGGAGAGGTGCTGCTCGCCAGTTTGCAACAGTTGCCCATGGCAGAGGTGACAGCTTTTTATCAGGCGCTCCAAGCAGAAAATCGTTTCCCACGCCTCAATCCCGTTTAGGTTGTTTCTTTTCTAAATATTAAAGTGCCAAAAGATGACTAGCGATACGGTTCGCTGCACCAGCCGTACCCATGCGTTCCTGGCCGTTGATGGCGATCGCCTGGAGTAAATCAGGATGACTCAGCAGAAAATCCACTTTGTCAGGAACGGCTTTGGGGCGAGAACAAAGAAGCACGGATTCTCCCAGGAGCCGGGTTTGGGCCTCAGCGAAGGCCGGGGTAAATTGAGGGCCAGCACCGACGATGGTCAAAGCAGGCTTTCCAAGGCCAACAAATTGTTCGGTGGCCGTACCCGCCATGGCGATCGCCAAATCAGCACAGTGCAAACTTTCGGCATAGCGATGTTGGGTGAAGACAAGCTGAGCTTTATTTTGCTGGAAAACCTGGGCTTCAGGATCACCAAACGTGAGTTCAGTGGGCTGGGAATCGAGTTTTTGCCAACCTAAAGAGGACAAACAGTCGAAGAATTCTCCTGGGTCGAGACTAGGGGCGATCGCCGCAATAAAATTCACCGCCTGGTACTTTTCCACAAATAATTGTGCGGCTTGGAGAATTTTTTGCCAATTGTGCAGGGCTTCCGGGGGGCGCGAACCGGGCAGCAAGACAAAGGTCAAAGTTTGTTTTGTTTCCTTCTGGGGCAAATTTTCAGGAGGTTCGAGGCCATCCATCATTGGGTTGCCTAAATTTACGGCGGGAATCTTGTAGGTTGTTAAAACATCAGTGGTGAGGCGATCGCGCGGATAGACAGCGACACAATTTTTTCGACTGAGCAGCCACCGTTCCCAAGGCAAATAAACTGACCCAAACCACTTTTCGAGGGCAGAGGTTTTCGGGAGCCAATTTCCCTGGCGATCGCGCAAATAATATTCTGACTTTGCTGTCCCCACAAAAGCATATTGACACCCACTGAGCCAGGCAAAAATAAGGGGGACAATATCACCCACCGCAAGAATTAAGGACTTTTCTTTTCCTTGATTTTTCCAGCGTTTCACAGCCTGATATTGTTGCCAAGTGAGCTGCAGTAAACCCCCTTTGAGATCCCGCATTAATTGACGATTGTCCATATAAACAAACCCCCCAGATGGCATTTGTTGGGTGCGGCCAATGATTGGAATATCTAATTTTTGGTAGGCATGGCCTGTACCAACGATAGGCAGTGCAGCAAGGCTTGTTTCCGGGTTTTGGGTTTGGATGGCACTGAGGATTTGAACGGCGATCGCATCTTCCCCATGGCCATTGCTGAGACATAGAATTCGCATCCGTTAACCCTCAAATAAAAACTGTTTTGTTTCTTGTAAAAGAGTTTCTAAACAATTGCCTAAGCTGTGGTCACTGTCGAGGTAAATCAGCTTTGTCCAGGGTCGATTATGAGAATAATTTTCGCTGACTTGGATAGGGACTGTTTCATCATGAATCCCATGGAGAATTAGCGTTGACGTTTTGTTTTTGAATGCATAATTGGCGTAAGTTTCCGCATCTTGAAAAAAGTTGTAGTGGAGAGGGATTTCTTTTTGATAACTATAGTGAAAAACTGGGAGATAGATTTCCTGTTGCCATTGGGTAATGGTGGTTTCTCCTAAACGGCGACGCCAATTGCTGGTGAATTGGAAAGCTGGGGCCAGTAAAACAATTTTTTTGACCTGTTCTGGGCATTGTTCCGCCAAAATAGCCGCTGTCAGTCCTCCCAGGCTAGAGCCGATGATGTAACTGGGTTCTGTGAGCAGGGGTTTAAGCTGCGCCAGTTGTCGGGAAATGGTTAGGCTGCCAAAATCCTCTTGGTTGAGGTCGGGAATGATGAGATCAGGGATATTTGCGGCGAAATACTGGGCTTTGCGGGATTGGGGACTAGAAGCAAAGCCGTGGAGATAGAGGGTGCGAGTCATCGGCCAAGGAAACAGACAGCACAGACCATCATCTAATATTTTGGTTTTTTTGGGTGGAGGCGATCGCCTTTCTACTCATCATCAAGGGTCTCGAAGATCGCATTCTCATAAACATCAGCCACGGCACATTCAAATTCGATGCTAGGGAGCCAAAAGGTTTCGTCGGGGCCGTAGTCGCTGTAACCCCACATCCGCCCCGATTGTCGTTGGTAAAGGGCAACGGAAATTTGTTGACTATCAATCAAGATGTATTCCTGGAGGCTGGGGATTTGCCGATAGAGCTTCAGCTTACGGCTTTGGTCATAGTTGGCTGTGCTCGGAGAAAGGACTTCTACAATCACTGTGGGATGTTGAATAAACTGATTGTTGCGACGGTCGTCAGGATGGCAGGTCACTATCAGATCCGGATAAAAGTACCGCTGATTTTTCTGATCCTGCACTTTGACATCGGCGACAAAGGCCTCACAGCCCCGTTTTTCAAGATGGGAGCGTAATGCCGCGTATAAATTTAGATAAATCCTACCGTGATTAACACTACCGCCAGTCATCGCAATAATTTCGCCATCAATGTACTCATACCGGAGCTCCTGGGTGGCTTCCCAGTCGAGGTATTCCTCTGGAGTCATCTTGGGTAGTAAGTTGACGTTGGCGATCATTGCTGATGATGTAAATCTGATAGCCCCATTGTAGTAGGCAAAATTTAGGCAGGCGATCGCCGTTAGCGTTCCTGTTGCGGTACAAGCTTATTAGCAGATAAGGTTTAATGTTTCCTAGAGGGGTTGGCCTTCGTTTTTTGTCTATGGTGCTATGAATCAGCCGGATTTTTTGCGATTACAAAAAGCCTTATCCATCGAAGCAGAACGGGGTTTCCAGGATCTCCAGGGCCATCAGCATCGGTTTAGCGAATTTCTCTGCCTTAGTTTTGGGGCCGTCCCTCCGGCGGGGATTGATCCGGATCAGCGGCGACGGTGGCAGGCATTTGCCCAGAAATTTGCCGATTACCCCATGGCAACCTTGGGCGATCGCCGTCTTTTGGTGGCTGGGGCGAGAAGTTTTTTGCAGCAACTTAAACAAGACCTAGAACAACCAAGCCAGAGTGCCCCCAAAGCGAAAGTGCCCCGCACCCAATCGGTCTGTGAGAAAAAAGCCAGTCGTTCGACCTATGGCCGAGGCCTTACCCTAGATCAACCGTTGATGTATTTGCCTGGCGTTGGGCCGAAACGCAGCAATCAATTGGCAAAGCTCGGTTTGGAAACAGTGCGAGATGCGTTGTTTTACTACCCCCGACAGCACATCGACTATGCCAAGCAGGTCAAAATCGCCGACTTAGAAGCGGGAGAAACAGTGACCCTGGTGGGTTATGTGGTGCGTTGTAATATCTTTACCAGCCCGAAAAATCAGAAATTGAGTATTTTTGAGCTTTGGTTGCGGGATAGTAGCGGCCGCATTAAGCTCAGTCGTTTCTATGCTGGCACCCGTTACAGTAATCGGGGTTGGCAAGAAAAAATGAAACGGCAATATCCCCAGGGGGTGGCGATCGCCGCGTCGGGTCTTGTGAAAAAAAATAAATATGGCTTGACTCTTGATAATCCAGAAATTGAGGTGCTCGACAGCAGTGGCGCAGACATTAAATCATTAAAAATTGGGCGCGTTCTCCCAGTTTATCCCCTCACCGAAGGGGTTCCGGCTGATCTAATTCGGAAAGTGGTAATCAACTCCATGCCCGCCATTGACCAACTAAAAGATGCTTTGCCCACAGCCTTTCGGGAGCAACACAACTTGATGAAACTCCAACAGGCGATCGCCAATATTCATTTCCCAGAAAATGCGGAGATTCTCCAGCGGGCGCGGCAACGGTTGGTGTTCGATGAATTTTTCTACTTGCAACTGGGTTTCCTCCAACGGCGGCAACAAGAGAAAGCCAGCCAAAAAAGCGCTGTGTTTATTCCCCAAGGGGAACTGATCGAGCGGTTTGAAAAACTCCTGCCCTTCCAACTCACCAACGCCCAGCAACGGGTGATCAACGAAATCCTCGCCGATCTGGCCCAGTCAACGCCGATGAATCGCCTCGTCCAGGGGGATGTAGGGGCCGGAAAAACTGTGGTGGCCGTCTTTGCGATCCTCGCCGCGATCCAGTCCGGCTACCAAGCAGCCCTGATGGCCCCCACTGAAGTCCTCGCCGAACAGCATTACCGGAAATTGGTGGGCTGGTTTAACCTGCTCCATCTGCCTGTTGAACTGCTCACGGGTTCGACGAAAACGAAAAAACGCCGGGAGATCCACAGCCAACTGCAAACGGGAGAACTTAAAGTCCTTGTCGGCACCCACGCCCTGATTGAAGATCCGGTACAGTTCCAAAATCTCGGTTTGGTGGTGATCGATGAACAGCACCGCTTCGGCGTCCAACAGCGGGGGAGACTCCTCGCCAAGGGGAAAGCGCCCCACGTCCTGACCATGACTGCGACACCAATTCCCCGCAGCTTGGCCCTCACCCTCCACGGAGATTTGGATGTGAGTCAAATTGATGAGTTGCCCCCCGGTCGCCAACCCATCGATACGCGGGTGATTAAAGGAGGCGATCGCCACAAAGCCTATGAGTTGATCAAGCGAGAAGTGGCTCAGGGTCGCCAAGCCTACGTGATTTTCCCGCTGATCGAAGAATCCGAAAAACTCGAAGCCAAGGCCGCCGTCGCCGAACACCAAAGGCTTTCTGAGCAAGTTTTCAAAAGCTTTAACGTGGGCCTACTGCATGGACGAATGAAATCTGAGGAAAAAGATGCCGCCCTCAACGCTTTCCGCGACAACCAAGACCACATCATTGTCTCCACCACCGTGATCGAAGTGGGGGTTGATGTGCCCAATGCGACGGTGATGCTAATCGAAAATGCCGAACGCTTTGGCCTCTCCCAGTTGCACCAATTGCGGGGCCGCGTCGGTCGGGGTTCTCACCAGTCCCACTGTTTGCTCGTCACCAATAGTAAAAATCCTGATTCCCAAACCCGTCTGCGGGTTTTAGAACAATCCACCGACGGTTTTTTTATCTCAGAAATGGATCTACGCCTGCGGGGGCCAGGGGAAGTGCTCGGGACGAAACAATCGGGTCTACCGGATTTTGCCCTAGCCAGCCTCACAGAAGACCAAGAAGTGCTCTTAGTTGCTCGACAAGCGGCAGAACAACTCCTTAAAGTCGATCCTCTCCTAGAGCAATATCCTCTGATGCAACAGGAACTCCAACGCAAATACCAAAAATTGCTGGGGGCTGACGTACTTACCTAGGGAGCAACATCACTGGTTTTTTTCAAACAGAAACTGCCTCCCAGAATTAGAGAGGCTCCCAGGAGGATATTGGCCGAAAGTTCTTCCTGGAAAAAGACAATGCCACAAATAATGGTGCTTAAAATTTCCAGATAGCAGAGGAGAGCTGTGGTCGAAGCTTTGAGTTTACTGAGGGCAGAGAAAAACAGCATAAAGCCAACAATCCCGATGGAAATGCCGTAAATTCCTCCCATGGTGAGCTGAAACAGGTTGGGCCAAGGTTGAGTCCCCAGCAGAAACGGAAAAGAAACGACGCCAGCCACAAGATTTTGGTAAAAAATCAGGCGATACACCGAAAAATCAGCGGCTTTAACTTTGTACATCACCACGGTAGAGGCAACCAAAATAGCAGCAATGAGCACGCTGGTCAGGCCCAAAAAGCTTCGACTTGATAGGCTAATTTCACTATCAGCGTAGATCACGACGATTCCTAAAATGAAGCAGGGCAAAAGCCAAAGGTTGCGACGGGGAATTGTTTCTTTGAGAAAAATCCAACTCAATAGGGTTGTAAAGAGGGGCCAGGTGTAGAGAATCACGACGGCACTGCTGAGGTCGGCATAGCTAAAACCAATGATGTAGCATAGCCCCCGCACGGCATCGAGAAAGGAGATTAGGAAGAGAAAGGGAGTTGCCCCCCAAAAGAGTGGCTCCCGGCGGTAGAGGAATAAGCCTGAGACGAAGATTAGGGGAATGCCCGCCCGGAAAAAGGTCATCACGAGGGGAGACAAAGCGGCTAGTTTGATAAAGACGCCGGAGGTTCCCAAAATCAGGGTGGCGATCGCCAATTGCAGTACAGGACTCATCGAAGTTTTTTAGACGATATAAAAAATAGGCCATAGAGACCAACCTATGTAAGTTAACCCCCGAAAACCCCTCGCGCTAGTCCCCGACAAAATCAAAGACGATATAGCTACCCAAAAATACCTGACAAAATTCTCAATAATATTGAAAAAACTTACTATTAATTTACTGTGATTAGACGAACCTGTTATCTTAGAAAGGTTTAAGTAACAGTGATCACATACAAGCGCTGGAGCACACTATGACACAGACTCTCACCGCCCAAGATGCCTTTCGGGCCGCCTACGAAAACCGTTACACCTGGGATCAAGATTTTCCCGGCTTTACTGCCACCGTCACCTTTACCCACGGCGACCAGAGCTACACCGGCAAAGTAGCCATCAAAGCCGATATGTCCTTTGAGGTCACGGGAATCGAGGCTGAAGCGGCGAAAAAAGAAATCGAAGGTCAACTGTGGGAAATTACTGTCCACCGGGTGCGACGTTCCTTTGAAGACAGCCACGGCAAAAATAGCTTTGAATTTGGCGAAAAGTTTGCCGATGGTGCCCAGGAAATCCAAGTAACTGGCGCTTCCATGGGGAATTCCTACAAAATCAAAAATAATGTCGTTACCTTTGTAAACCGCAAAATTCGCGACATCATCGTCAATATCAATACCTTTGACGTGCTCAATACCGATGAAGGTTATCTTTCTTTGGGCTACGACTCCGTCTATTTTGATGCAGCCACCAAAGAACCCAAAGCAGGCAAGAGCCTTTTCCGGGATAGCTTTGAAAAAATTGGCGGTTACTATGTCCTCACCCGCCGAGAAATTACCTACCTAGAGAACGAACAAGAAGTTGACAACAAAGTGTTTACCTTCACTGATATCCAATTCTAGGAATTGATCTAGGCAATCTTATTTTTCGCTTGGTGATCATCCATCTCAAGTCAACACAAGGCCGTTCCTCGGGGACGGCTTTATTAATTATTTAGACAATGGCCTCACCATTTTTTAGACGTTTGAGCTTGTACTCAATGGCTTCGATCACGGTCTCAATCACGAAAACACGGGCATAAAGTTTGTCGTTGGCTGGGACGATCGTCCAGGGGGCGGCAGGGGTGCTGGTGCGGGCGATCGCCTGATTAATGGCCACCGCATATTGACCCCATTTTTCTCGGTTGCGCCAATCTTCGTCGGTTAACTTATATTTTTTGAAAATATTGTCCTGCCGTTGCTCAAAGCGTTTTAACTGTTCATCTGGGTCAATGTGGAGCCAAAATTTTACGAGCACATAACCCTTGTGGATCAGCTGAGCTTCAAACTCATTAATTTCGCGGTAGGCCCGCTTCCATTCTGCTTCCGTCGCAAAGCCTTCAACCCGTTCGACCAAAACCCGCCCATACCAACTGCGGTCGAAAATTCCAATCGTCCCCATACCAGGTAAATGACGGGAAAAACGCCAGAGGTAATGGTAACGGTTTTCCTCTTCAGTGGGGGCACCAAAGGCATCGACTTTATAACTGCGGGGATCGAGGACATCGGTTAACCGTTTAATGGCGCCCCCTTTTCCAGCGGCATCCCAGCCTTCAAACAGCAGCAGCACCGGTAATTTTTCTTGGTGGATCTTGAGTTGCAGTTGCCGTAATTTAATTTGGGCTGCCCGGAGACGTTTTTTGTAGTCTTTGTCGTCTAGTTCTAGGCTTAAATCCACCTTGGCGAGAAAGTCCGGTTCTGTGGGTAAAAGTTGGGCTTGGGGACGGATATGAACCGCCTCAGGGATGGTGATTTTGCGACGATCTAGGGCTTCGACAATGGTTGCCACCAGTTGGGACAGCACCTTTATTTCCGACCAACGGTAATCATTGCCCTCGACGAGGATCCAGGGAGCGGCCCCGGTACTGGTGTAGATCAACATTTCCTCTGCGAGGTGCCGATATTCTTTGTAGTTTTTCGCTTGTTGCCAATCTTCAGGACGCACTCGCCAGGCTTCTAATTCGTCAGCTTCGGCAGTTTTGAGGCGTTTTTTTAATTCTTTTTGCGACAGATGAATCCAAAATTTGGCGATCGCCATGCCATCATCCACCAACTGCCGCTCAAAGGCATTAATTTCTCGCATCACCAGGGGCACGTCCACCGGATTAACCCGCTCAAACAGGCGATCTTCGAGCACATGGGTGTACCAACTGTGGTAGAAAAAAGCAATACTGCCCTTCGCCGGGAGCTTATGCCAAAATCGCCAGAGCAATGGATATTGTTTTTCGCGGGCTGAGGGTTCGAAGATCGGTAACACCGAAAACCCCCGGGGATCCATGTAGTTGGTCATTTTTTTGACCAAAGCGCCCTTACCTGCCGCTGCCCAGCCTTCTAGGACAACCGTCACGGGTAACTGGTGCTGCCAACAGGCATTTTGTAGAGACCGCAACTGCTGCATCAGCTCCTCTAATTGCTCTTTGTAGGTGTCCTTTGCCAGGGTTCGCTTTAGATCAAGGGTATTTAACACGCGCCTTTTGTATTCCAAGAGTGCTTCACTACAAATTATGGATAAGGACACCTCCTACCATGGTTATCGTGACAAAAACTGTAATGTGAAAGGGCTGACTTTTCCCCCAAGGCGATCGCCCCATTTAGCCCTGGCCAGAAAGTGAGCTATTCTGAAAAGAAAACGTGCGAAAATAGCGCCTAACAGCCAATCGCCTTGTATTCGTTGTATTGTTTCATTCTGCACATCCTGGCAAGATTTCATGGACATTGAAGCTTTTAGCGAGCTTTTTCCCCTCTTTAGCACCGCAAACCCCGAAACCATCGAATGGCTCCTGTCTGTCACCACCGAGCATGACTATCCCGCAGAACGAACCGTCTTAATGGAAGACTCCTGGGGCAACGCCGTTTACTTTATCGAATCCGGCTGGGTCAAGGTGCGCCGCCTCACAGGGGACGATGAAACTGTGACCCTAGCGATTATGGGTAAAGGCGATTTTTTTGGGGAAATGTCAGTATTAGACGAATCGCCCCGTTCCACAGATGTGGTCGCCCTTTCTCCAGTCAAACTATTCAGTGTTTCGGCCCAACGTTTTATCCAGCTACTGTTTAAAGACCCCCAATTGCACCACAAAATGCTGCAACTCATGGTGCGTCGTCTCCGTAATGCCAATGCCCGGTTTTCCTGGCGCAAGCAGCCCCCCGCCCTCAAGTTAGTCAAAACTCTCCTCCTTCTGGCGGAAAACTATGGTCAACCTACGGATCAGGGCGTAGAAATTATTCAATTGTCGGTGTCTGACTTGGCCGATGTGGCTGATGTCACCACCAAGGAAGTCGAGATGATTCTGTCTAAACTGGAAGGGAAAGGGTGGATCGAAATTGGTGAAGGTCGCATTCATTTAGTCAACTTTAAGCAACTGACAAATTTAGCCAACCGAGCATAGGAGTAAGTTTTTTTCTGATGGTTCATACGGCAACTTCCATGGCAACACCAGCCTCAACTACGCAAAATACGGTGGCGATCGCCTATCGAGTGGCAATGCCCCAGCCCCAAACCCACCTGTTTGAGGTGACGATCGAGATTAGTCAATGGAAAGCTGCTGTCCTCGATCTCAAGATGCCCGTATGGACGCCTGGCTCCTACATGGTGCGGGAATATTCCCGGCATCTCCAAGATTTCCGGGCCACGACAGCGGCAGGTGTTGACCTCAGTTGGCGCAAAGTGACGAAAAACCACTGGCAAATTGAAACTGCCGACGTCTCAGAGATCCAAGTCCACTATCGGGTTTTTGCCAATGACCTCACCGTCCGCACCAACCACCTTGATAGTACCCATGGTTATTTCAACGGTGCGGCTTTGTTCTGCTTTATTCCAGGGCACCAAGACCAAGCCTGCACCTTGACCGTCGAACCGCCCCACATCGCCTGGGAAGTAAATACCACTCTGCCCCTGATCGAAGATCAAGAAAATTGTTTCTGGGTCGAAAATTTTGATGTGTTGGTAGATAGTCCCGTGGAAGTGGGTCTCCACGAAAATTATGAATTCCTCTGTGAAGGGAAGCCCCACCGTTGGGTCGTTTGGGGAGAAGGCAATTTTGAAGCGGAAAAGGCGATCGCCGACACCAAAAAAATCATCCAGACCGAAGCCAAAATTTTCGGGGGCGAGTTGCCCTACGACGAATATATGTTTTTGTTGCACCTGTCCGGCAGTGGCTATGGTGGCCTCGAACATAAAGAAAGTTGCTCCCTCAACTATCCTCGGTTTGGCTTCCAAAAATCTGACCAATACAACCGCTTTATGCAGCTGGTGGCCCACGAATTTTTCCACCTCTGGAATGTGAAACGCATTCGCCCTAAGGAACTCGAAACCTTTGACTACGAGACAGAAAATTACACCCCTTCCCTTTGGTTTGCTGAAGGAGTGACCAGTTACTACGATTTGCTCATTCCTTTGTGGGCTGGCATCTACGACAAAGCATTTTTCCTTGAAAGCCTCAGCAAAGATATCACCCGCTACCTCCTGACTCCAGGGCGTTTGGTGCAACCCCTAGCGGAGTCGAGTTTTGACGCCTGGATTAAGCTCTACCGCCGCGAGGCCCACAGCAACAATAACCAGATGTCCTACTATCTCAAGGGGGCTCTGGTGGCGATGTTGCTCGATCTCAAAATTCGCGATCGCCACCAAAACCAAAAATCCTTAGACGACGTGCTGCGGATCATGTGGGAAAAATTTGGCAAAACAGAAATTGGCTTCACCCCAGCCCAGGTGGAGCAGGTGATTAGTGAAGTGGCGGGCTTTGACCTGAGTGACTTTTTCCACGAGTCTCTCCACACCACGGCAGAACTTCCCCTCAGCGAAACCCTCGAAACCTTCGGTCTACGAATCAAACCCGTCTATACCAACAAAGATCTGCCTTACCTGGGTCTCACTGTCACCGACCAAAACAATCGCACCCTGGTGCAAACGGTGAATGTTGACTCCCCCGCCCACCAAGCCGGCATTGATCCAGAAGACGAACTCCTGGCGATCGCCAACTATCGCACCAATGCCGAACAACTCAACCATCGCCTTCAGAACTACCAAGCAGGTGATACAATTTCGATCACGATTTTTCACCAAGACCAACTGAAAACCCTTGCCGTCACCCTCGCTGCCCCCCAACCGAGCAGTTATCAAATCGTGAAAAATCCCCAAGCCTCTGCCAAGCAGTTGCAAAACCTCAAGGGCTGGCTGAATCCCAAAGATTCAGGTGCGGTAAGATAAATTTTTTGCTTCATTATTCTTTCTGTAACCCATTTCGCACCCTACCGTTTGCCCCCAACCCATGCATAATTTCCTCCCCACTGCCTATTTCCAAGGAAAATTTGTTCCCTTCATTGACGCAAATATTTCCATTGCAACCCACGCACTCCACTACGGCACAGGGGCATTCGGGGGCTTACGGGGCATCCCTGATCCGAATAATCCTGGGCAAATTCTTCTTTTCCGTCTCGAACGCCACTGCCGTCGCCTCAGCAACAGCGCAAAATTTCTCCATTTCGATCTCCCGGCTGACAAAATTGAGCACGTCATCGTTGACTTTGTGAAACAAAATCGGCCCACGAAATCCTTTTACATTCGCCCCTTTGTCTACACTTCTGATCTAGGCATTGCTCCCCGTCTCCACAACATCGAAAAAGACTTCTTTGTCTATGGCTTAGAACTGGGTGACTACCTTTCTCCCGACGGGATCGCCTGCCGGATCAGTTCTTGGTCTCGCCAAGAAGACCGTAGTTTCCCACTCCGGGGCAAAATTAGCGGCGCTTACATTGCCTCAGCCCTAGCCAAAACCGAAGCCGTCGCCTCTGGATTCGACGAAGCCTTGCTAATGAATTCCCAGGGTAAAGTTTGTGAAGCCTCTGGGATGAACGTCTTCATCGTCCGGAATGGCAAGTTGATCACTCCTGGCTCTGACCAAGACATCCTCGAAGGGATTACCCGCGACAGTATTGTCACCCTCGCGAAACACCTCGGCATCGAAGTGGTAGAACGTCCCATCGATAAGTCGGAATTATTGATCGCCGATGAAGTCTTTTTAAGTGGGACGGCGGCCAAAGTCACCCCAGTAAAGCGAGTCGAAAACTACACTTTACCGACGGAACGGCCCATCACCGAGAAATTACGAGAAAAACTAACAGCGATCACAGAAAATCGTGATCCGGAGTTTGCAGATTGGGTTTACAAAATTCCCCTCAATTAACTACTCGTTTTTTCGTACAAGATCCCCCTTGTTATGATCAATATCAGTGACTTATGGGGGGAATCTCAGTATGAAAATTATTCGCTTACCGGCCTTTAACGATAACTATATTTTTCTCTTGGTTGATCGATCTACGGGAGACTGTGCAGTGGTTGATCCAGGCGACGGTAAGGTGGTGCTGGATTACCTAAACACAGAACATTTAACGCTTAAGACCATCCTGATTACGCATCATCACTCTGACCATGTGGGTGGTAATCGTCAATTATTAAGTCATTTCCCTACAGCGGCGGTGTATGGCAGTGCGATAGATTTACAGAAAGGACGTATTCCAGGACAAACGGTGGGCCTTAAAGCTGGTAATTGCCTCAACTTATTTAATCGCACCGTCGAAATTTTATTTGTACCAGGCCATACCCAAGGCCACATCGCTTACTATTTTCCCCCGATTCAGCCCGAAGAAAATGGTGACTTGTTTTGTGGCGATACGCTGTTTGCTAATGGCTGCGGTCGGCTTTTGGAAGGAACGCCAGAGCAACTTTTTGCCTCGCTCCAGCAAATTTGTGATTTGCCAGATAACACCAACATCTGGTGTGCCCATGAGTACACCGTCAAGAATATTAAATTTTCCTTGACGGTCAATCCAGAAAATGAGGCTCTCCAGAGGCGTTTTCAGCAAGTTCAGACCCAACGGCAACGCCAGGAACCGACCATTCCAACGGTGTTAGGTTTAGAAAAACAGACAAATCCTTTTTTGCGCTGTGGCGATCGCCAACTGCAAGCTAACTTAAACACAACGAATCCCCTCCGGACGTTCATCAAGTTGCGCGGCAAACGGGATCTCTTTTGAAGTTTAAACTGGTAACAGCGACTTCCATAAAAAAATTCAACCATACCCCAGGGGAACGATTGCGGATTTGCTAAAACCGTTTACAGTGAGGATCAATCTCCTAAAATGGGGCTCAATTTATAGTTTTCTCTTCTTTTTTCCTGAAAAGCAAACCCTAGGGCCTGCGATCAGGAGCAAGGTATCACACACAACATTTCCCCCCTATCCTCTTTGTCACAATCATTCCCAAATGCACACCGCGTCATAACTCTCCCTCGGATCGCCCTATCTTGAGCCAGCCTTGTCCCAGATCCCTAAACAAAAAATTTCTTTAATAAACCTTTAATCGATTTTCGGTAATTGCCATAATGCCTACTCTCCTCACCCCAGACCAGGTCAATCAAATTGTTTCTAACCAGCACGATAATCCCCACGGGATCCTTGGTTGTCACCCTGTAAATGAAGATGACACTGCACCAAAAACCTGGTCAGTCCGTGCCTATTTGCCCTCCGCAAGTCAAGCTTGGGTCGTTGATACGTCATCCCAAACGGAATATCCCATGGCGACGGTGCATCACCCCCATTTTTTTGAATGCACCCTCAAGAGTGAAACCACACCGAAATATCAACTCAAGCTCCAGGAAGGCGATCGCCAACAGATTATTAACGATCCCTATGCCTTCGCCGAAGCGCCCCACATTAGCGATCTCGATCTCCACCTCTTTGCTGAAGGGAATCACCACCGCATCTACAACAAACTGGGAGCGCACCTCGTTGAAGTCGATGGCATCAAAGGCGTTTACTTTGCCGTTTGGGCGCCCAATGCCCGCAATGTCTCTGTTCTAGGCGATTTCAACAACTGGGATGGCCGTAAACACCAAATGCGCCGTTTAAACGTGGGGATCTGGGGAATCTTCATTCCCGATCTTGGCCCAAATACCAAATACAAATACGAAATCAAAAACCAACACGGCCACATCTACGAAAAATCAGACCCCTACGGCTTCCTCCGGGAAGTACGTCCCGACACCGCTTCTATCGTTGCCGACCTCGACCAGTACCAGTGGCAAGACCATGACTGGCTAGAACAGCGCGCCAAACAAGACCCCCTCAAAAATCCCGTTTCCATCTACGAACTTCATCTCGGTTCCTGGCTCCATGGTTCCGCCACCGAAAAAATGCGACTCCTTTCCGGTGAAGTCGCTCCCATTCCCGTGGGCGATCAAAAACCTGGTGCCCGCTTCCTCAGCTATTACGAACTGGTAGATAAGCTCATTCCCTACGTTAAGGAAATGGGCTACACCCACATCGAGCTCCTGCCCGTCGCTGAACATCCCTTTGACGGATCCTGGGGCTACCAAGTGACTGGCTACTATTCCCCAACTTCCCGCTTTGGTAATCCCGAAGACCTGATGTACTTCATCGATCAATGTCATGCCAATGGTATCGGGGTGATTGTTGACTGGGTACCTGGGCATTTTCCTAAGGATGCCCACGGTCTTGCCTATTTTGATGGCACCCATCTCTATGAACATGCCGATCCCCGCAAAGGTGAGCACAAAGGCTGGGGTACCCTCATCTTTAACTACAATCGCAATGAGGTTCGTAACTTCCTGATTGCCAATGCCCTATTCTGGTTTGATAAGTATCATATCGATGGCATTCGGGTCGATGCAGTAGCTTCAATGCTCTACCTTGACTATGACCGCGAAGAGGGTGAGTGGCTCCCCAATGATTACGGCGGTAATGAACACCTCGAAGCCGTGGAATTTCTCCGCCAAACCAACAATCTCATCTTCAAGTACTATCCAGGGATTATCTCCGTTGCCGAAGAGTCCACCGCTTGGCCCATGGTTTCTCGCCCCACCTATCTCGGCGGCCTCGGCTTCAACCTCAAGTGGAATATGGGCTGGATGCATGACAATCTCAAATACTTCAGTATGGATCCCTGGTTCCGGCAGCACCACCAAAACAGCATCACCTTCAGTATGTGGTATCACCATAGCGAGAACTACATGCTGGCCCTTTCCCATGATGAAGTCGTCCATGGTAAGAGCTCGATTATTGGGAAAATGCCGGGGGATGAATGGCAGAAATTTGCCAATGTGCGGGCCTTATTTGCCTATATGTTCGCCCATCCTGGCAAAAAAACCATGTTTATGAGTATGGAATTTGGCCAATGGAATGAGTGGAATGTTTGGAGTGACTTGAGTTGGGATTTGCTACAACATGAACCCCACGCTAAACTCAAAGGTTTCTTTGCCGCATTAAATAGTCTCTATCGACAAGAACCGGCCCTTTACGAACGGGATTTTGAAGAAGAAGGATTCCAATGGATCGACTGCTCTGACAATCAAAACAGTGTTCTTTCCTTTATTAGACGGGCAAAAGATCCCAACGATTTTCTCGTTGTGGTCTGTAATTTTACGCCGCAACCCCATAGCCACTATCGCATTGGCATTCCAGAAGAAGGCTACTATCAAGAAATTTTGAATAGTGATGCCGAAATCTTTGGGGGGAGTAATTTGCTCAACTTCAGTGGCGTCTGGACTGAAGACTGGAGTTTCCACAATCTTCCCTATTCCGTTGATCTATGTTTGCCGCCCCTCGGCGTGGTCGTCCTGAAAATTGACCGAGAGAAAACAGCCGCAATGCTCGCTCAAAAACAAGCGGATAAAGCAAAGGCTCTATCCGGCGAAGTATAAAAAATAAAATTTTGTCGTTAGCTGTTTAGCTATCTTTACAGGGTCTGGGAATTTGTCTCCAGGCCTTTTTTTGTTGGGTTAAAGAAAAATTGGGTACAAATTTATGTCGCTTTCTTCAGTGATTTGTCGTCTCCTAGAGTTGTTCTAAAAGACGTGCTTTGCTCAGTCTCAGTTGAACTAAATATCCCAAAAATATAGATAAAAACCCTTGCGATAGAGAGAGCTTAAGATTGATTTTTTTTGAAAAATAAGGTGGTACCCAGATTCGAACTGGGGAGTGGAGGTTTTGCAGACCTCTGCCTTACCACTTGGCTATACCACCGGGTCAACAGTTCGCTATTATAACAGGGCTTTTGTTCACATCACAACATTTTTTTCGTTATGGAAGTTATTCCCGCTATTGATCTACTTGGTGGCCAATGTGTGCGCCTCTATCAGGGTGATTATCAACAGGCGCAGGTGTTTAATGATGACCCAGTGCAGGTGGCACGGACGTGGGCCGAGCAGGGGGCGACCCGACTTCATGTGGTGGATTTAGACGGGGCAAAACAGGGGGAATCTGTCAATTTAGGGGCGATCGCCAAAATTGCAGCAGCGATTGATATTCCTGTGCAGGTGGGCGGTGGTCTCCGGACTGTCGCCAGTGTGACGCAATTGTTTGATGTGGGTGTAGAGCGAGCAATCATTGGTACGGCAGCGGTAGAAAATCCGGATCTCGTGATGGAACTCTGTGCAAAATATCCCGGTCGGATTGCGGTGGGGATTGATGCACGCAATGGCAAAGTGGCGACTAAGGGATGGTTGGAAACATCGGCGGTTTTGGCGACGGATTTGGCGAAACAGATGGCCACCCAGGGCGTCGCTGCCATCATTTACACGGATATCCATCGGGATGGCACCATGGCTGGCCCTAATTTAGAGGCGCTCCGGGAGTTGGCAGCCACCATTGAAATTCCGGTGATTGCGTCGGGAGGCGTAAGTTCTTTGGCTGATCTGGTCAATCTCGTGGCCCTCGAAGGGATTGGGGTCACAGGGGCGATTGTGGGCCGGGCGATTTATACCGGGGATATTAATTTGGCCGAGGCGGTGAAGGCGGTTGGTCCCCAACGTTTACAGGATGTTTTTCCGGATGATGGTACGGCGATCGCCTAATTTTCGTGCTAGATTGAGTCGTGAAATTGTAATGGAACAAACCACATCAAAAGCGATTCTAGAGTAAAGCTATATAGTGATCGACCACACCACTCTATGCCATTGATACTTGTTGTAGATTTCTAATGTGTTTATGCTTAGACCCTTACGTAGATTAATCGGACATTCCTGGGTTCTTCCGGGGCTTGTATGGCTCGCAACCCTTGCACCTGCACAGGCAGCGGTTGATCTCCGGGTCGCTGTACGACAGACGACGGCCAACCTCCAGGTAGGCAGTTCCACTAATGCTCTAATCAAAAATGGCCAAGGCCAAGTCCTCGGTGAAATTGCTGGCATGAGTTCCTTTGCGGTGGGACGCCAGGGGAATCAATTGGCGTTTGACCGTTGGCGGGCGACTGAGGTCTGGATTGAACCCAAGGGAGATGGCTATGTGTGGATTGGCGATCGCTGGTACCGGGGCCGTACCCAACTCCGGCAGAGTGGCAACGGAATTCTCGCCATTAATCACGTCGATCTCGAAGACTATCTCTACAGTGTCGTCGGTGCTGAAGCAATTCCCAGTTGGCCCCAGGAAGCCCTCAAAGCCCAGGCCGTCGCAGCCCGCACCTATGCTTTAAAAAAACGTTCAGAAAATGCCGGGAAGCCCTACGACCTCGACACCACGACGGCAACTCAAGTCTACAAGGGTCTGAATAGCGAATACAGCACAACCCATGCTGCCGTCAATGCTACGGAAAGTCAGGTAATGACCTATAACGGTAGTGTTATTTTGGCAGTATTTCATTCTTCTTCGGGTGGTCATACCGAAAACGTTGAGGATGTCTGGAGCCAACCTCTGCCCTATCTACGGGGGGTTGTGGATTATGATCAATCCTCGCCGGTCTACCAGTGGAGTAAAACCATTTCAGCAGCTCAGTTAGGTCAACTGGTTGGTGGTGTTGGTACCGTGAAGCAATTAATTCCCCAACGGGCCACTCCCCAGGGTCGGGTCATTACGATGAAAGTGATTGGCGATCGCGGCACAAAAAATATCAGCGGCGATCAATTGCGCAGTCTTTTAGAACTGCGTAGCACCTTGATCAATGCCAGAATTCAACAGGGCGACGTTTATATCTACGGTAAAGGCTTTGGCCATGGCGTTGGTATGAGTCAATGGGGCGCCAATGGCTTAGCGGCCCAGGGCATCGACTATCAACAGATTCTGCGTCACTATTACCAAAATGCCACCATTGCTAAGCTGACACCCCGGTAACGGTCAGTTTTCGGCGTAAGAAAATACAAGATTGCAGGAGGGGAATTTCACCCCTCTTTTTTGTCTTCCCCAGAGGCGATCGCCTTTCGTTTAAAAGCCAAGATCTGTCGCGACCTTGTGGGCACAGGCGAAACCAGAAAAAGCTACGGCATTTAAACCCTGTCCGGGGAAAGTACTATCACCAACACAATAAAGTCCAGGGACTTCTGTTTTATTAACTCGAGGGGGAAAACCTGCAAAATTAAACATTCCCAGTAACCCCGGGAGCTTGCGTTGGGGAATTGGCCCATAGGAGCCATCCACTCGTCCGAGGAATTTACGGTGGGTGCGTGGTGTCCCTACCTCCATGTAATCCAACCCAGCATCTAAACCCGGAAAAATCGCTTCAAGGCGATCCACGAGTTGCCAGGCGGCGGCTTCTTTTTTGGCTTCATATTCCTGGGGAGAAAGGCCTTGCCATTCGCTCAGCCAACTGGGGGTAAAGGTGTGGATAATGTGATACCCCTCAGGGGCCAGGCTCGGATCGAGGAGCGTTGGAATAGAGACAAAAATAGTACCCTGCTCGGCCTCCATGTTGTCCCAATTTTCAAGCAAAATGTGGTGGCATTCCGTCCCAGGGGGAAGCACATCGGCTTTAACACCGAGGTGAACGCTGAGAAAGCTGGGGGACTTTTGGTACTTCTCCGTCCACTTTTCTTCAAAAAAGGGTTTATTTTCGCTGGGAAGGAGTTTTTCGAAGGTGTCCCAACGGGTGGCATTGGAGATAATCTTTTTCGCGAAATACTCGGTGCCATTAGCCAAGCGTACGCCGACAGCCTGACCTTGGTCGGTGATAATTTCGTAGACATTCGCGCCGTATTGAATTTCACCGCCATGTTGCTCTAAACCTTCAACCAGTTTGAGGGCAATTTGGCCCACCCCCCCTTCTGGATAGTTGATGCCACCATAATGGCGATCGCTAAATACCATACCCGCATTAATCATGGGAGTTAGCTCCGCCGGCACCACCGACCAGCAGTAACATTCCATATCGATAAACTTAAGCAGTTCGGGGTCTTTAATGTATTGACGGGCAAGATCTCCTGCATTTTTGGGTAAATATTTGAGCAACCCTAGACAAGCAAAGGGCTTTTGCATAAAGACCCGCAACAGATAGCGGATTTCTTCGAGGGAAAGTAGTTCGATGCTGTTAAGGCAATTAAACACCTTCCAGCACTCATCATAAAATTTACGAATGCCCTTTGCTTCATGGGGAAAGCGCGTCGTTAACCCTGTTAAAAATTCTTCGTAGTCACGGTGTACTTTGACCTCTAGATCATTAGGCAGATGATAATGAATCTGGACTGGATCTGGGATGGTCGGAATCGACATATCCACTGCGGCGAGGGCCCGGGTGAGGAGATTGGTGGTGCCGCGATCGCCAAAGCCAAAAATCATCGAAGCGCCCACATCAAACCGATAGCCCTGCCGCTCAAAATACCCCGCACTACCACCGGGGATCACGTAGCGCTCTAGCACGAGTACCTTAATTCCCTTGGCCGCCAATTGGGTCGCCGTAACGAGGCCCCCGATACCGGAACCAATGACAATCACATCGTACTGGGGAGCAGAAATGGCAGTTTTGGCGGTCATAAACGGTGAGGCTCGCAAGGTAGGCTAAATTTTGACTGTTACATAGTCTACCTTTATTTCTCTAGGGATTGGCAGGGGAAATTAGCGGCAATGCTGCGGTGACGATTTTGGGTAGGGGGAGATATTCGTCACAAAAAAAGGCGGAAAATTTTCCACCTTACTGCATCAGAACTATATTTATTTTTAATAAGAGATTTAGGGGGCACTGGGGCCAGAAAAATACTGAATTTACTCTTCGTCGTCTTCGGGGGAAGGATAAACAAAGCTAGAACGACCGGTGAGTACAGACTTGCCAAGGGAAAGGGCCTTTTGGGCTTCGATGGTTGCCTTACGCTTCCAGTGGGCGCGGCGTTGGTCACGCTTTGCCTTTGAGGTTTTCTTCTTTGGAACTGCCATGGGATTAACTACAGATTTTTACAGAATTACCATTATAAAATCTTCTTTCCCAAAAAGTAAGCCCTCCGTCAGAATCTCTTGAGTCAAGGGGCTGAGCCCAGGCAAGGTTTAGCGCCGGTAAAGAAATCCATGCAAATCCGACCAGGGAGGAATCAAGCTCTTACAATCGGAATCGCGTTGGTGTGTCTATCTGTCTAGGAGTCTTAACAGCAATGGTGTGGTATCGACGACGAGTATACCGTAACCCCCAAGCCTACGGGGTGATGATGGAGTGGTGGTTGGGTTGGGTCGATTTTGTGCAGTGGTTTATTCCGCGCCCGGTGACGGGAAAAAAGACGCGGCGTTTATATCGGCAGCTTTTGATCGAGGCGAGTTGGCGTCTTAATTTTGTGATGTTGACTGTCAGCTCTTGCATTATCGCCACCTTTGGGCTGATTAGTAATAGCACTGCTGTGATTATTGGGGCGATGCTGGTAGCCCCCCTGATGTTGCCGTTGCGGGGCTTGGCCTTTGCGGCCCTAGAGGGAGAGTTGAAATTGTTTTGGCGATCGCTGTATTCGATTACGGGAGCAACAGCCCTTTCCCTTGGTTTGTCCTGGATGATCGGCGTCATCATTGGCATCCCTGATTTTGGCTCAGAACTGACGGCCCGCACCCAACCGAACTTAATCGACCTTGGTATTGCGGTGGCCGCTGGCGGGATTAGTGGCTTTGCGAAGGTGCGTCGGGGGATTAGTGATGCCCTCGCCGGAACGGCGATCGCCGTGGCTCTGATGCCTCCCCTCTGCGTAGTGGGCCTATCCTTTTCCCAAGGCTACTTCAACTACTCCCGTGGCGCTTTTTTGCTCTATCTAACAAACCTCCTTGGCATTACCCTCGCTTGTATGGTGGTCTATATTTTGGCCGGTTATGCGGAGATCAACCACGCCCTCGGCTGGACGATGGCTTTAACCTTGATTTTGTTGGTACCCCTGGGGGCAAGATTTATTCAACTGGTACAACAGCTCCGCCTGCAACAAACCATCACCAGTCAGCTCACCACCAAAACCGTTACTGTCGGTCAAGACGTCGAGAATGTTCGGGTGCGGGTTGACTGGACATCTTCTCCACCGATTATCTATGTCAACCTCCAGGCGAAAAAAGAAATTACCCCTAGACAAGCCCTCCTCGTTGAAGAATTCTTACGTAAGCGTAATCGCCAAGTTTTTAAAATTATTTTTCAAGTCAGTCCGATCCAAGAAGTCAAAGCCGATGACATTGATCCTAATGATTTAGATTTGCCCCAATTAGACATGGCCCCACCACGCCAATAAAAAAGACTCCAATTGTCAACCAGAAATCTTTGAAAGATCAAGCTTTTCGCTTTAGTTCAACCTAACAACAACCGACAAAGAACGACCCTATCTAGCGCCAGTCAAAAGGTTTACCTGTTCTTAAAGTCAAGATGTCGCAGGACTGATAATATACTGGAGCCGAAGGTTTTGTATTCTAATGGTCTAGGCAAAACTGATAAAGCTGGCAAACGCGGAAACCCTCTCCATCGTTAAGCTCTTCTCAGATTTAAACAAGCCTCAGCATTAGCCCAATCAAGTCATTCGGCAAGTTATTGATTATTTTCCTGACTCCCTGCATCCGGCCTAGATAAGCTGTTTTTCCAATGATTGATCTCGACAATGCAAACGCGACAGACTACGTTCTGCAGACAGAAAATGTCAGTGTCTATTACGGTAGCTTTCTGGCGATCAAAGGCGTTTACCTCAACATTCCCAAAAATCAAGTAACAGCATTTATTGGCCCTTCTGGTTGCGGTAAAAGTACCCTGTTGCGTTGCTACAACCGTCTCAATGATCTCATTCCCACTTTTCGCTTAGATGGTGATATTGCTTACCATGGCAGTAGTCTCTATGGATCCGGTGTAGATCCAGTGGAAGTACGTCGCCGCATCGGCATGGTTTTCCAGAAGCCAAACCCCTTCCCAAAATCGATCTATGACAATATCGCCTATGGGGCGCGGATCAATGGCTATAAGGGTGACATGGACGAACTGGTAGAACGTTCGCTGCGCCAGGCCGCTCTCTGGGACGAGGTTAAAGATAAGCTGCGCCAAAGTGGTCTCGCTCTCTCTGGGGGACAACAGCAACGCCTTTGCATTGCCCGAACAATCGCCATTCAGCCAGAGGTTGTATTAATGGATGAACCTTGTTCTGCTTTAGACCCGATTTCAACCCTCAAAATTGAAGAGTTGATCCACCAGCTTAAGGAACAATACACAATTGTTATCGTGACTCATAATATGCAACAAGCTTCGCGGGTCGCTGATATGACAGCATTTTTCAACGTGAAAACAAATGACGATGGCACCCGCCAGGGCTATCTGGGAGAATGCGATCGCACAGAGGTTATTTTCCAAAACCCCCGGGAACAGGCCACCCAAGAATATGTCAGTGGCCGTTTCGGTTAATTCGAGGGAGTGACTTTAGGATCTGTTTTTCTCGTAACGCCACACTAAATTTTTGTCTCAGCCATAGCCCATGCCCGCTGTCGCAGGTAATGGGTTTTTTATTTGTGATTGAATTTGTTACGGGTTGGCCCAAAAAAGGTAGTGCTTCGATAGGATCAGACAGTCCCAGGGGCCTGAGATGACTTGGGCTTTTTGACCGATATCGCGCTCGAATGTTGAGCTGATATGTTTAAAATGTGGAGATTTAGGATTGTCTTTGTTTAGCTATAATTTTTATTCTGCACTGATTTGGAATCCATGGCCGTTGCTCCTACAGTCACAATGAATCAACCTCAACATGTTTTCCTCGTTCAAGATGACACTGGACAACGGGAATATATTTTGACGGATGCCCGCTATTCGATTGGGCGTCGTAGTAGCTGCGCGATTCATCTCCAATCCCAGTTTGTCTCTCGGCTCCATGCGACCTTGGTGCGGCATCTGACGGATGATCATGTTTACTATCGCATTGTTGATGGGGATGGTCTCCAGACAGCAAGTGCGAATGGCATTTTGGTCAATGGGAACAAAGTGAATGCGGTGACACTCCAAGATGGAGATATCGTGACGTTTGGCCCCCAAATTTTGGGTCGTTATGAAAAGCGATCGCCGCGTTCTTCAAAGCGCACTCAGCCAGGGGAAGAAGATCCCTTTGACATTACGCTCATTGATCCCGCAATGTTGGCAGAGGATCTAGAATTGGCGGTGGATGAAGAGGCAACTCGTTTGTTTCAGGGTGGCTTTAATAGAAACGAGTGATAGTTGTTTGAGGTGTTTTTTCCAGGAAGGCAATGGTTAATTTTTCTGCTCCGAAAGCGGCTGGTTTGGCCCCTTGGTTTGATATTACGGCCCTGTTGTTGTGGGGGGCTTTGTTGCTCAAGTACGCGATTATGGGTCAGTTGGCGCTGTTGATCCACCCCAATTATTTTGGTTTATGTGTGGCGGCGGGCATCATTCTTCTCCTGCTTGGGTTAGTGAAATTGCTGCAACAGGTGCGTCCCCAAGTCAGTGGCGGCGAGTCGGTGCAACATATTACGCTCTTGCCCCAGAATGTGGGGAGTGCCCTATTAATTTTGGTGGCGATCGCCGGATTTTTGATTCCTCCCACCATTTTGTCGAGCCAAACAGCGATTCAACGGGGTTTAACGGAAGAATTGCCCCTCACCCGGAGTCAACCGGAAAGTTTTCGGGTCGGCACGTCCCCAGAGGAGCGGACGTTATTAGATTGGATTCGGACGTTGAATGTTTATCCAGAACCCGATGCTTATACAGGGGATCCGGTGAAAGTAAACGGATTTGTGACCCATCTGCCCCAATTACCGGACAACTATATGATGGTGTCGCGGTTTGTACTGACCTGTTGTGCGGTGGATGCCTATCCAGTAGGATTGCCCGTAAAACTCGAAGGCGATCGCCAAGAATTTGCCCCGGACTCTTGGGTAGAAGTGACGGGGGAAATGATCACTGAGGATCTCCAACTCAACACAGAAGACGAAAATAATAATGGTTTGCCCCAGCGCCAGTTGGTGATCCAGGCCAGTGCCGTCGAGCCGATTCCCACCCCCAGAAATCCTTACGATTATTAGGTATAAGGGGGTTGTTGCACTCTTAAAGTTTCGATGGCTAATCCCCTCGTTCGCCGCCCGTTTTTTGCCCTCTGGGGTCTTTTGGCTGTTGGTCTGCTGGGTTGCCAGGGAGAAAGGGGGCGATCGCCCCAGGATGAATCCATTCAGGTGTATTTCAACCAGCGTCAAGGTCGGCGCGTGGGTTACACCGAACCCTACCGCCAACTGAAACGCCCAGGGGATAACCTCGAAGAAATTTTGATCGAGGGCATTAACAGCGCCCAAAGCACCATCAATGTTGCGATCCAGGAATTGAATTTGCCCCTGGTAGCCGAAGCCCTTGCTGCCCAAGCCGCTGCGGGGATCAAAATTCGCGTGATCGTCGAAAATAATTACCGGCAACCCTGGGCTGAGCCTGATTCAGCAGAAATTTTAGAACTTGATGAACGGGATCAGGGAAAATATCAAGAATTTGTCGCCCTCGCCGATGAAAACCAAGATGGCTTTTTAGATGCGACAGAAACTGCGAAATATGATGCGATCGCCATTTTAGAAAGGGCGGAGATCCCAATTTTGGACGATACCGCCGACGGTTCCAAGGGTAGCGGCCTAATGCACCACAAATTTATGGTGGTCGATGGGGAAACGGTGATCACCGGCTCGGCAAACTGGACATTGAGCGGCATCCACGGGGATTTCGCCAACCCGGAAACCAGGGGCAATGTGAACCACCTAATGCGGATCCAAGATGCGGCGATCGCCCAGGTTTTTACAGCAGAATTTGAGGAGATGTGGACAGGACGCAAGTTTGGGGTTCAGAAACTGCAAGAACCGCCCCAAACCTTTACGGTGGGCAATAGTCGCATCACGGTTCAGTTTTCACCTTTCTCCAGTTCCCAGCCCTGGGAAAATACGAGCAATGGTCTCATTGGCAGCACCCTCGCCCAAGCCCAAGAATCGATTAGCCTGGCCCTATTTGTTTTTTCCGAGCAAAAAATCGCCAATATTTTAGAAAAAGAAGACCAAGAAGGCACTGCAATTCGGGCGTTGATCGATCCGAGTTTTGCCTTTCGAGAATACAGCGATGGGCTGGATCTGCTGGGAGTTAATCTCAAGGAAAAATGTGACCCCTTTAATCGGCCCTGGGCCAGCCCCATCCAAACCGTCGGTACGCCGAAATTACCCAAGGGGGATAAATTTCACCACAAATTCGCCGTCATCGATGGCAAAACCGTCATTACTGGCTCCCATAATTGGTCAGCGTCCGCGAATAACCAGAACGACGAGACCCTGTTAATTATCCAGAACGAGGCGATCGCCCAACAATTTCAAGCCGAATTCGAGCAGTTCTATACCACGGCTTACCTGGGAATTCCGCCCTTTATCGCCAGCAAACAAAAACCAATTCCCGCTGACTGTACCGTTGCCGCCACCGATGGCCCCGTAAACCTCAATACCGCTAGTGCCGCTGAACTTGAAACCCTCCCTGGCATTGGCCCCAGCCTCGCCCAAGGGATTATTGAGGGCCGCCCTTATTCTGGTCTGATGGATCTACAACGGGTATCGGGCATTGGCGAAAAAAAGGCCGCCGACCTCGCCGGAAAAGTCACCTGGTAGAGACGCGTTATAGTACCCATAGCCTTTTTCATCTAAGTCATCAAGCTGTTTATTCTATGCGCCCCATTTTGAGTCTTCTGTGTAGTCTGCTGCTGTGGGTGAGCCTCTGTTGGCCCAGTGTTGCCCTCACCAATGCCCAAATCTCTGAAGGCGATCTCGCAGAGATCCGCTCCGCGGTGCGCCTCACTCAAACCGCGATCCAGGCGGCGAAAAAAGGCGATCTGTTTACCGCCGAAAAAATTTGGTCTGATTTAATTGAAGCATTTCCCCAAAATCCGGCTCTCTGGAGCAATCGGGGCAATACTAGGGCGGGTTTAAATCAGTTTGATGCGGCCCTAGAAGATCTCAATGAAGCGATCCGCCTTGCCCCCGACCAAGTCGAACCTTACTTTAATCGCGGTGCGATCCTCGAACAACAACAGCGGTTTACCGAAGCGATCGCCGATTATGACAAAGCCATTGAACTCGATCCCCAAGAGGCGATCGCCTACCACAATCGCGGCAATGCCTACGGCAGTTTGGACAATTGGGAACAGGCTAGGCAGGACTACCAAAAAGCAACGGAACTTGATCCCCGCTTTGCCTGGGCCGCCGAAAGCTATGCCCTCGCCCTGTATCAAGTTGGCGAAGAGAACCAAGCGATCAAGCGAATGAAAGCCCTGGTGCGTAAATACCCCATGTTTGCCGATGCGCGGGTGGCCCTGACAGCGATGCTCTGGGGGAACCACCAATTCGGCGAGGCTGAAAGTAACTGGGTGGCAGCAGCGGGTTTAGATGAGCGTTACCGGGATTTAGAGTGGTTAGAAAATATTCGTCGCTTTCCGCCGAAAGTTCTCCAAGACCTAGATAATTTCCTCAATCTCCAGTAAATCTGCAAATTCTAGGCTGATTGTGCGGTTTGTAGCAGTTTGGCTCGCACCAGTTTAATTGCATCGTAGCTGTATTTTTCCTGGAGGTGCTCCCGCAACTGTGTTAAAGACTCTGGCCCTACCGTGGCGATCGCCTTTTCGATTTCCACCTGGGCTTCTGGTTTAACGAGGCGGTCTAGATCGGTAATCTCGCCACTCTGCAATAACGTTGCCAGATGTTCATTGATCGTCCCCGCCGTTAGATTGCGCTGCTTAGCAATTTCTGTAACCGAAAGGCCCTGTTGATAAAGCTGGAGGGTAAGTAACTGGGTGCTATGGACCTGGGGTTTCGGTGGCCCTTGGCTGGCACAAAATTCCTGAATCGCCGCGAGGAAAGGCTCCCCGTAACGCTGATATTTCGCACTTGTTACCCCGGAAATTAGACAAAAATCCGCTTGGGTGCGGGGTCGCCGCTTGGCCATTTGCCGGAGGGTCGCATCGGAAAAAACCATGTAGGGGGCAACCCAATTTGCATCGGCCAATTGTTTCCGCAGTTGTCGTAGTTGCCCAAAGAGAATTTCCGCATCAAGGCGACTCTCAGAAATCCCCAAAAGTTCTTGGGTTGTTTGCCGCCGTTCTACCGCGATTTTCACTTCCCGCTGTTTGCGTAAAACTCCCCAACTGTGGTCGTTGAGCTTCAGTACCCGATAGCCATCACTCGTTTCTGCTACTAAGCCCTGATGCAAAAGCGATCGCCCCAAATTTTTCCATTCTTCCTTGGTGTGGTCGAGGCCAATGCCATAGGTGGATAGTTGATGGTGCCCGTTCTGAATAATTTTTTCTTTTTTTGAACCCCGCAACACATCGATAATGTAGGTCATGCCATAGCGTTCTCGACAGCGGGCAACACAAGATAAAAACTTCTGGGCCTCAATGGTCCAATCTTCGACCGGGCGCGGATTCTGGCAATTGTCACAGCCGCCACAGTCCCCCGGAAATTGCTCTCCAAAATAGCTCAGTTGAATCGTCCGCCGACAATCGATCCCCTCGGCATAGTCGATCATTTTCTGGAGTTGTTGGTAGGCGATGCGCTTTTCTTGTTCATCTTCTTTGAGCTCAATGAAATATTCGGCCCTTTTAATATCTCCTGCCCGATAAAACAGAGTACAGTGGGCGGCTTCCCCATCCCGGCCTGCGCGACCCGACTCCTGGTAATAGCGTTCTAAATTGGTCGGCAAATCATAATGCACCACAAAGCGCACATCGGGTTTGTTAATGCCCATGCCAAAGGCAACGGTGGCGACCATCACAGGCACATCATCCCGGATAAATTGCTCTTGGTAGTCAGCCCGTAAACGATCGGCCAGTCCTGCATGGTAGGGCAACGCTTTAACGCCATCTTGTTTGAGGTGATTGGCCAACTCGTCTACTTTTTTGCGACTAGAACAGTAAATGATTCCTGGTTGCCCGCGCCTTTGACGAACATAGCGCAGCAGTTGTGTATAACTCTTCTGGTCTTTGGGGAGAACTTCATAGTAAAGGTTGGGACGATTAAAGCTGGTGCAGTGAAAGCTGGGGTTTTGTAACGCGAGCTGATCAATAATATCGTCACGGACACGTTGAGTAGCAGTGGCGGTAAAGGCATGGCAGGGAGTCTGAGGATAGCGCCTCCGGATGCGACTGAGTTGACGATATTCGGGACGAAAATCATGGCCCCATTCTGAAACACAGTGGGCCTCATCCACCACAAAGCCAGCGAGGCCGATGGTCTGATCCACATCTGTGAGCAGTTGTTGAAAGCCTTCGTTAAAGAGCCGTTCTGGGGCGACGTAGAGGAGTTGAATGTTGCCGTTAAAAATCGCCTGAATCCGCGATCGCGCCTGATCGAGATTGAGGGTACTGTTTAGAAATGTCGCCCCGATGCCGTTATCCGTCAGGGCATCCACTTGATCCTGCATCAAGGCAATTAAAGGAGAAATCACCACCGTTAATCCCGGTTTCAGCAGGGCGGGCAGTTGAAAACAAAGGGACTTTCCGGCCCCCGTTGGCATCAGGGCGAGGACATCACGGTTTTGTAGGGCGGCGGTAATGACAGCTTTTTGGCCATGGCGGAAATTGTCATATCCGAAGAAGTGTTTGAGGGCGGCTTCTAGGGATGGGAACTGGGACATGGCAGCAACAAAACGAAAACGACTAGCCTCCTAATCGTACCGTGACCCAGTCTTTGAGCAGATCCAATAAGCTGAGACCACCGTTGAAGAACACATAAATCACGGACACCATCAGCACGGCGATGACAAGGGAGAAAATAACCCCAGCACCACTGATCAAGCCATCGTCTTCTTGGAGGCCAAAGGCAGTGAGGAAGATTGCCATAGCTGGGAGGGTATTGGTGCCGGGAATGGGGATCATCATCGAGGTGGCCATCAGGGCAATGGTGCAGCCCATAACGGTGCGGCCCAGGCGACTCTGACAAACAATCGGGAACCGGGGATGGGCGATCGCCTCAATTCTTTTGAGCCAAGGGAGACCTTTTTTGAGGATGCCCTGGGCCATGGCCGTTTTGACGGTTTTTCGTTGCCAAGCCACCGGGAGCCAGAGTTTTTTCCGACCAAAAATCAACTGGAGAGCGATCGCAAAAATCAAAATACCAAAGGGCGTCGAATAGCCCGGGGCTGGAATTGGCAGGGCCGACGGAAAGGCCAGCAGGAGTAAAATGACCCCGAAGACTTTTTCCTCTGCGAGGGCGATCGCCTGGGCTAAACTAACGGTTTCACCACGGTCTTCTTCAAAAAAATAACGGTGCAATTCTTGGGAAAGGCGAGCCATAGCCAAATGTTACGCAGAGGGACAGCTACTGAGCATAGCGCAATGCTCGTCCGTTAATTGTGTTTACCAAAAAAAATCTCCCCACCGAGGGGAGATCAAAAGGCAGATTCAATGAAGGCTTACTTCTGGGTTAAACGGGTCAACACTTGGTTAGAACGTTCCACAAATGCTTTCATGCCCTCCGCATCAAAGGCTTTTTGGGCCATTAATGCCAGATCATAGACGTGCTGACACATCATATCGATGGTTTCCTGGTTAGAAGACTTACCATCTGCTTGAATGATTGAACCCTGGCTGAGTTGGTAGATATTTTCGATCAAGGGGTGTGACAAATTAATCATCAACACATGATCTTCTGGGAATTGCATGGCCGTCTGCTGCATCATCGCTGTCATCTCTTGCAGACGTCGCATCGCCTCTGGTAGGAGGACCATTGCCGGGGGAGTTGCCGTTGTTTCTGCGGATTTAATGGATTGGGTTTTAATGTTGACCTTCGGTTTACCAATGGCCTTTTCAAACAACTCTTTAATTACATCGCCACGGGTTTTGTTGGTATTTGGATCAACAATTTCACTGGCTTTATCGTCTTCTACAAGGCTTTGATCCAACTCCGAATCCACCCGTGAAAACTTCACATCGCTGTATTCCTGTTCCAGGAAAGGAATGAAGTAGTTGGTATCAATAAAAGAGTCCATATAAAGAACTTCCAAGCCCTGGTTTTTGTACAGTTCAATGTAAGTACCCTGGGTGCTGGGATCGGTGCAATAAAAAACGCGATTTTCGTGCTTCTCTTTATTGCGTTCTAAATAATCTTTTAGGGTTGTGTAGGGGGCCGTAGATGTTGCCTGGGTGTCTTCAGATTTGACATCTTCCCACACATCGCCGTCATTGCCCTGCACCTCCACTTTGGGGGTTGTTGCCGCTGTTTCTGGTTGGTGGGTCGTGCGGTAAATGAGAATGTCTTCGACTTGTTTTTTAAACTTCTCGTCGCGGATACTGCCGTATTTAACAAAGGTGCCGACATCTTCCCAACTTTTAACGTAGTCACTATAGCTTTCGTTGTAGAGGGACTTGAGGCGATCGCCAACTTTTTTGGCAATGTAATCGGAGATGCGGCGCACTGTCCGGTGATTGGTTAAGGCGCTGCGGGAAACGTTGAGGGGAATGTCTGTGCTATCGACCACGCCGCGTAGGGGCATCAAAAATTCAGGAATGACTTCTTCACAATGGTCACTGACGAAAACTTGATTACAGAACAGCTTAATTTGTCCTTTAGTAACGTCAATGTCCGGGCGCAGTTTCGGGAAATAGAGAATGCCGTTAAGCAAGAAAGGATAGTCTGTATTCAAGTGAACCCACAGTAATGGGTCTTCTTGGAAAGGGTAGAGATAGCGATAAAATTCGAGGTAATCTTCGTCCGTTAAATTCTGGGGAGATTCCTTCCAAATAGCCCGCTGTTTGTTGATTTGCTCGCCTTCAAAGCGGATTGAAACGGGCATGAAATCAGAATAGGTTTTGACCAATTGACGAATCCGTTGGGATTCTAAATATTCTGTTTCCTCATCCATCATCGTGAGGGTAATAGTTGTGCCGATGCTCGTTTTGTCACTGGCAGACAACTCAAATTCGGGGGAACCATCACAACTCCAATGGACTGCTTCAGCGCCATCTTTGCAAGAAAGGGTATTGATTTCGACTTGGGTTGCCACCATAAAGGCAGAATAAAACCCCAAACCAAAATGCCCGATTAAATCATTGGCATCTTTGCCGTATTTTTGAATAAATTCTTCGGCACTCGAAAAGGCAACTTGGTTAATATATTTTTTGATTTCTTCGGCGGTCATCCCAATGCCGTTATCGGTGATGGAGAGTTGTTTTTTCTCCTTGTTAACGTCAATGATGATTTCTCCATCGGGCACATCAACGCTACTTTCACCGGCCATTTTTGCCATTTTGCGCTTGGTGATCGCATCGGCGGCATTGGAGATGAGTTCCCGTAAAAAGATCTCGTGGTCGGTATACAGAGATTTTTTAATGATCGGGAAAATATTCTCGGTATGGATTGTAATATTGCCTTTTTCGAGGACTGCCATAGGTCGTATGCTTCCAACTTGATCTAAGGATTCATCCTCTATTTTGCCGGAAGATGAGTTGCTGAGAATTAGGCGATCGCCCCCATCCCTAGATGCGGATTCCCGTATTTTCTCAATTGTCTATGGCTTTTCTTGGAGTTGCTTTAAGAGCCAGCTCACCCCATCTTGAAGATCCTTGGCCACATAATCTGGCTTGGTGTGGTGCTGATATTTGCTGCTGGGGACTTGTTTCCCGTAGCCTGTTTGCACCAAAATCCCCCGGAGGCCAGCGTTGTGGGCGAGGTCAATATCCGTCGCCTTGTCCCCCACCATAAAACTACGGCGCAAATCTAAATCATGTTCCCAGGCCGCCGCTACCAACATTCCCGTATTCGGTTTGCGCCAAGTGCCCCACCGGGTAAAGTCCGGGTGAGTGCCTCCGGCTGACTGGCTTAAATAGGGGCAATAGTACAGCGCATCTAGGTGGGCACCCGCTTCCTGGCTTAGGAGGGTGCACAATCTGGTGTGGAGAGCCTCCACGTGGTCAATGCCGTAATAGTCCCGCGCTGGCCCCGATTGATTAGAAACCAAACAGCAAAAAACTCCTTGATCGTTGAGCGATCGCACAGCCGCCGCCACCCCTGGAATCAGATTCAGGTCTTCGAGGGTGTGAATATATCCTGCTTCGATGTTAAGGACACCATCACGATCAAGGAAAACTGCTGGTTTAGCCACGCCAAATTTGAGCCAATACGTCTTGGGGTTTAATATCTGCCATTTGTCCAGTGGGAGACTGGATGCCAATCAATTTATCATTCTTTGGCGGTAAGAGCTTTTCGGCGTGGGTCGAACCAAAGAGGGCAATGGTGTAAGTACCCACCGCAGCGGCCAGGTGCATCGGCGCGCTATCTGTACACACCATCAAGTTGGCTCCGGCAATCATTGCGGCTGCTTTGCCAATATCCTCAGGTCGTGTCACCTTCAGGGCTGGATAAAGCGCAATCAGTTCAGCAACCCAAGGGGCATCATCGGGGCCTTGGAGTAGAACAATGGGGAGGTTCGGCTGCTTGTTTTGGATATCTTCAATGATGGGTTGCCAATTTTCCACTGGATAGAGTTTTTTAAGGCCCTTCGCTTGGGATAGTTGACTGGCACCGCCGTGGATCAGAATGTAACCCTCGGTTAAGCCCAGGCGTTTTTGTTCCCCTTCAGCCCATTGAATATCCGCATTGGGTACGGTGATGCTGGGGGGCGGACAGTCTGTGTCAATGCCTAATCCCTTCAGGAGATCGTGGTAGAGGGCCGCTGCGTATTGGTTTTCGTTGAGGGGGGCTGGATTAGAGATAAACCAAGATGTTGGGGTTTTGTAGCCCACGCGGGTGGGAATTCCATTCAGCCAAAGCAGGAAACCCACAGCCCAATTTTTGCCGAGGGAGAGGGCAATTTCATATTCGCGATCGCGGATTGTGCCGAGAATATTGAGATAGTCAGCCGGGCCATTACGATCTTTAAAGTCGAAGGTCAGCACTTCATGAACCTGGGGACAGACGCGATAGGCTGCCTTGGCACGGGGTTCGACCAGAACGTCAATCATGGCTTCGGGATAACGTTCCTTGAGATCAGCGAGGGTCGGGAAAAAGAGGATTTGGTCGCCAACTCCTCCGGGAACTAGGGCTAGTATGCGCATCTTGGGGGTATAAACTTACGTATCCAGCATCATTTTAGAAGAGAATAGGCGGAAACGTTTAGTAACTTAGGGAAAAGCCATGGTGCACTTGTTATTGCCTGCGGCGGGCGTCGGTAAACGGATGGGCGGCGATCGCAATAAACTGCTGATGACGCTACGGGACAAACCGCTCTTTAGTTGGACGATTCAAGCGGCGGCGGCGGCGGATTCGGTGGCCTGGATTGGCATTATGGGACAACTGTTAGACTTCCCGGATTTTGAGGCAATTTTGGCCGATTTAAAGCTTTCTAAGCCTGTCCAGCTCATTCGAGGTGGCAAAACCCGCCAAGAATCAGTGTATAACGGCCTCCAGGCGCTGCCCCCAGAGGCAACCCAGGTGCTGATCCACGATGGGGCAAGGTGTTTGGCTACTCCAGAGTTATTTAATCGCTGTGCAGCGGCCCTAGAAACCTGTGAGGGCTTGATTGCGGCGATCCCTGTAAAAGACACCATTAAGGTGGTGGATGGCCAAGGCTGGATCAAAGAGACGCCGGCGCGGGCTAATCTCTGGGCCGCCCAGACCCCCCAGGGGTTTACGGTGCAGCGTCTCAAAGATTGCCACGAAAAAGGAAAAACCCTGGGTTGGGAAGTGACAGATGATGCGGCTTTGTTTGAGCGTTGTGGGCTCCCCGTCAAGGTTGTGCCAGGGGAAGAAACCAATCTCAAAATTACGACGCCGGGGGACTTGACGATCGCCGAATTTATTTTGCAGTGTCGTGATGGCGCCCCAGAACTTTAGGAGCTATGGGTTTCGGCACTGTGTAGCGTTGAGAGTTTGGGGTGGCGGTGTCGTTGGGTGCGGTACACCGAGATTGGCCGGTCAATGCCTTTAAAGCGTCCTTCCCCCATGGGCAGAAATAAATCTTGGTGGCGATCGCCAATCGCCTGGTAGGTCGCATCGGTGATCACACATTCCCCCGGTGGACAAATAGTCTCAAGGCGGGCCGCCAGATTCACCGTTCCCCCCAGAACCGTATAGTCCACCCGCTGGGAACTACCCACATCCCCCACAAAGGCTTTGCCGCTATTTACCGCAACCCGTAGTTGAATCGGTTGAGGCCAGGCGTTCTGTAAATTTAATTGATCCAAGCGGTTAAGCATTCCCATGGCAGCGGCGATCGCCCGTTCAGCGTGGTCGATCTGGGGTTCTGGTGCCCCAAAAAACGCCATGATGCAGTCGCCAATGAACTTATCGAGGGTCCCTCCCTGGGCAAACACTGAGTGGAGCATCTCCTCAAAAAAAACATTCAGTAAATCCGCAATGGCACTGGGAGAAGACTGCTCAGCAATGGGCGTAAAATCGACAATATCCGCAAATAAAATACTGATTTCCGCTTCCCTAGGCGGTAACCGCCCATTTTGTAGCGCTCCCACCGAAATAAGTTGATGCACCACCGCAGGAGAATGGTAACGTTCTAATTTTTGGCGAATTTGAGCCTGTTCCTGGAGACGACGGCTCAACAACCACCGCTGCACACTGGCCGCCAGCAGATGACCAATGGTCGAGAAAAAACTTAAATCATCATCGGTGAGCGGTTCTGATTCATCTAACTTCAAGTGGGCATCACCATACAAAACCCCCACCACTTCGGCCTGATCCCACAGGGGCACCGCCAACACCCCCCGAATGCCCTTCGTCAAAATACTATCTTCTCCTGCAAAGCGCTGGTCACTCTGGGCATCTACGGATTTGAGGGCAACCCTTTCTTTGAAAACCTTTTGGCAGACCGATTGACTGATCCAGGCACTGGTGCGAATGGCCGGATGATTATCCGGAAGACTCTGGGCCGCAGCACTAAGGAGTTCCAATTTGCCATTGCCCCGAATATCAATGAGCAGCGCCAGCCGTTCTAAGCCTGGCAATTCCTGAAAAATGACGTTCCGGGTCAAGCGAAAAATGGCTTCGATGGATTCGGCAGAACTGAGTTGTTTGGCAATGTCTACCAATTCCTTGAGGCGGGCGATCGCCGTTTCCGTGTGGGGCTGATGACCATAGCCTTCTTCCCCCTGTAGCCATTGCTCCTTGAGATCTTCAGCATTGCGTAGGATAGTTCGCCCCGATCCCCATTGGTCGGAATGCAGATCTGTGGTTTCGTCGAGAGTCACATTCTGAAACGTCACCAAAATTGAGGCATGACCGAGGCGGATTAAATCTCCTTGGCGGATCGTTTGAGGCTCGGTGATCCGGACGTGATTAAGATATGTGCCATTCGTGCTGCCTAAATCCTCTAAAACCCAAGCCTGTTGCTGCCGTTTGATCCGAGCGTGGTAGCGAGAAATTTGGGTCATCTGTAGCGTGAGACTACATTCAGGCAAGCGGCCAATCACAAACTCTCCTTGATCGACCACCACGATACGTTCTGGGTAGCCCTCAGCTTGGATGCGGAGTTGCAGGTCGGTCATAGGAGTTTCACGGGGAGTAATGCGTGCCGGTGGCCGGGAGAAAAAATTGCGAAATCTAAACCAGTGGAAATTTACGAAAGGGCAATGTTCTCCGCAGAAGTCCAAAAGTGATAGGGGACTTTTCGCGGCGGAAATGGCAAATCAGCATCTTAGGCAGATATTCATCCCTGAGTGTAGCCCAAGGAGGATATTTTTCTGTCTAAAGATAGTGGCGATCGCCACAAACCGTTAAGGAAGTTCTGGCAATGGGGGCACTTGGATCGGGATTGTCTGGGTGGGGGGCAGTAGGGCAGGGGGAAAGGTGAAAGGCAAGGTTTCAACTAGATCTGCACTGGCGATCGCCCCTTGGAATTCAAAGTTCCACACCACAGAGCCATCGGCTTGGGGCAAGCGTTGGAAGGTGGGCGACCAAGTGGGAGGAATTTCCCCAGCCCAAGTTAAAACAATTCGAGTGGTGCGCTCATTAAACTGACCAATGCGCAGTTGGCGAATAGTGCTGTTGTAAGCCTGGGTCAAGGTCGCATCAGGCCAACGGGTATTCGTGAGGTCAATGATCAGACGGGTTGGATTATTGAGGCGAGAATATTGAGGAATCGTCATTGGGACGGTTTGGAGGCGGAGTTGCTGAGTTTGGGGGTTAAAGGCCCAGTCCTGGAGGGCAGGCAACTCTGGTGCTGGATCGGCGATCGCCTTGGGGCCGTGGCTCAGTCCGACCACCAACACCAGCGCTGTGCATAGACTCCTAAAATATTTTTGGCCTAACTCAATAGCCATTCCGAGGCCCGTTCTCCCAATTCCAAGCGGATACTAATTGCTTTGCCGACCCTAGGGCGTTCTGTGGTTTCTTCGAGGTAAGTGTAAACTTGTTGACTCACGCCCCATTCACCCAGGTAAGTGGCGATCGCCTGGAGATGTTCTTCATATTGCGCCTCCGAAAGGGGAAAAGAAACCTGTTCCAAATATTTCCACATCACCTGGAGATACCATTCCCCCTTAATTTGTCGCAGCTGGATGTCATAGGAACGTCCCCATTTACGCCACAAAAGTTCCCGTAGTTCCACACCATTCATCGCCCAGTCCTCCTGCAGCCCATTGACATTTCTGTGGCCAAAAGCTTAATCTCAGCCGATCTGTAATAATTTATCTACAAAACTTTGTTAACCTTTTTAAAGGCTATCCGGCAACCTACTAAGGCTCAAGCTCAGGTAAAACGCCATCTTTGCTCGCCATTTGGATGATATTCTTCATAGGAAGTATTGTAGAAACGCTTACATAACTATACAAAAAGGCTCTGATTATGACTCAATTATCAGGTTCCTCCGATGTTCCAGATCTAGGTCGTCGCCAATTTTTGAACCTCCTCTGGGTGGGGACGGCGGCGGGAACGGCTCTCGGTGGTTTATATCCCGTTATTAAATATTTTATTCCTCCTTCTAGTGGTGGCGCTGGTGGTGGCGTGATTGCTAAAGATGCCCTCGGTAATGACATTATCGTGAGTGACTATCTCCAAACCCACACCGCAGGCGATCGCTCCTTGGCCCAAGGCCTCAAAGGGGATCCGACCTATGTGGTTGTCGAAGGGGATAACACCATCTCCAGCTATGGGATCAATGCCATCTGTACGCACCTTGGCTGTGTCGTCCCTTGGAATACCGCTGAAAATAAATTCATGTGTCCTTGCCACGGTTCTCAGTATGACGAAACCGGGAAAGTTGTCCGCGGCCCGGCACCGTTGTCCTTGGCCCTTGTCCATGCGGAAGTGACTGAAGATGACAAGATCTCCTTCACCGATTGGACAGAAACCGATTTCCGTACTGACGAAGCTCCTTGGTGGGCCTAAAGACCCCCATACGGGTTCATCCATTAGAGAAAACGCTTGTAAAAATTTACGATGAAAACACCTGAACTGATGGCAATCTGGCAACGGCTAAAGACCGCCTGCCTCGTGGCGATCGCCACCTTTGGTTTATTTTTCGCCAGTGACGCCCTTTTCCCCCAAGCCGCTGCTGCCTACCCCTTTTGGGCCCAGCAAACCGCCCCAGAAACGCCCCGTGAAGCAACAGGCCGGATCGTCTGTGCCAACTGTCACCTCGCTGCCAAAGAAGCAGAGGTGGAAATTCCCCAGTCTGTCTTACCTGACCAAGTTTTTGAAGCCGTTGTCAAAGTTCCCTACGACCACAGCCAACAACAAATTTTAGGGGACGGTTCGAAGGGTGGCCTCAACGTTGGCGCTGTTTTGATGCTTCCTGAAGGCTTTAAAATTGCGCCGGCTGATCGTCTCTCCGACGAACTGAAGGAAAAAACTGAAGGTCTCTACTTCCAGTCCTACGCTCCGGATCAAGAAAACGTGGTGATCATTGGGCCGATCTCCGGTGACCAATATGAAGAGATCGTTTTCCCGGTGCTCTCCCCTGATCCGAAAACCGATAAAAATATCAACTACGGTAAATATGCAGTCCACCTCGGTGCAAACCGTGGCCGTGGCCAGGTTTATCCCACTGGTGAACTAAGCAATAACAATCAATTTAAAGCCTCTGCTACCGGCACCATCACCAATATTGCGGTGAATGAGGCTGCGGGTACTGATATCACCATCTCCACCGAAGCGGGCGAAGTGATCGATACGATCCCGGCTGGCCCTGAAGTGATTGTTTCTGAAGGTCAGGCGATCGCCGCCGGTGAAGCCCTCACGAACAACCCCAACGTTGGTGGTTTTGGCCAAAAAGATACCGAAGTCGTGCTCCAGAATCCCGCTCGCATCTATGGCTACATGGCCTTTGTTGCTGGGATTATGTTGACCCAAATCTTCCTGGTGCTGAAGAAGAAACAGGTAGAACGGGTTCAAGCCGCTGGCCAACTCGACTATTAGATTCTACTAGAGTTCCAGAATCAATCGGAGACAGGTACTTACAATGCCTGTCTTTTTATTTTGTCCAAAGTTTCAATCACAAAATAAATATTGATGCCTAGCTATCAAAAACTTCTCCAGAATCCTTACCTATGGCTCTGTTTATGGGCTATACCAATTCTCAGCATTGGATTATTGGCAGACCAAAGCATCATGGCCCATGATGAGGGACTGTACGCCACTCGAGCGAAGTTGATGTTTGATACTGGTGATTGGATTAACCCTTGGCAAGAACCCCACCATAAACCCCCTGGCATCTACTGGATTATCGCCCTAAGTTATTGTCTATTAGGCGTGAATGAAATTGCCCTGAGACTTCCCAATCTCTTTCTTGCCTTAGGATGCGTTCTTCTTGTTTATAAAATCACTGAATCTCTTCTGAATAAACAGGTCGCTTTACTGGCAGGAGGGATTCTATGTTTAGAATTCCTTTGGGTACGATATAGCTACCTTGCCAATCCTGATCATGTGACAATCTTTCTTTTTCTGTTGGCGATCGCTCTTTTATGTGAATTAAGCTTAGGCCAAAAACCAAACATTCAAAAATCGAGTGCTTTGCTTTTTGGCATAGGATCATGTCTCTCCTTAATGGTTGTCTTCAGAGGATTTTTGGCATTTATGCTAATATTTAGCCTACTTCCTTATTTAGTTCAAAAAAAATACTGGAAGAAGCCTTTGCTTTATTTTGGTTTCATAGTTGGAAGCCTTCCTTTGATACTTTGGTTGTTTCTTAGTAGTCAAAGATTTGGTTATGATTCAATCGCAAGCTTAATCAATTTGTTTTGGTCTCTCTCCCAAGAAGAACGCCGAGGCAATGGGTATTTTTATTATTTGTGGACAACGATTGGTCTTTGCTTTCCCTGGATTATTTTTGCAGTTCTTGGCTATTATCAGACGCTTTCTAAGCGACCATGGGCTTATTCTTTGGTTTTAGTGCCTCCAGCACTTATTTTTATCGCAATCACTATATATTCAACACGTTTATCCCATTACTCTTTATCTCTTTATCCCTTTATTGCGATTTTTGCGGCGGTTTCTATCAACAGTAGCCTAAACAATGTTCAAAAACAGCCACTATGCCAAAAGGCATTTGATTATACTATCTTCTTGCTAGGTACTTTAGGAATTCTAATCCTGGGAGTTTGCGCTGGTTTCTATAGCTCACAACTTTTTGGTCTACGATTTATTTCTCCAGATGTGTCAGAAGTTTTCAGGCAGTATTCTCTAATTATTTTATCTCTGGGCATCGGTTGGTCTTGTGCTGCTCTGTTTACTTGGCAAAAAAACTTTAGTCAATATTCACTTGTCAGTTTATTGTTGGGTCACTGGATTGCTTTCTGTTTATTGATGGCTTCTGGGTTGATTACAGATATTAGCCCTGATTTTAAAGAAGCGGTTCAAGTGGAGAGGGTTCAAAGGGTTGCTCAAACTCAGCAAGTTGCGGCTATTGGTGGTGGAAAAACTAAGGTTTTAATTAAATTTTATTTTCTAAACTTCAACGAAAAAATCCAAGATGTTAAACATCTCAATAAGAATCAGTATGTTTGGATTGACACTGAAAAGTTAACGAAAAAAACATTAGATTACGAAGTGATCGCTAGCTTTAAATCTTGGCAACTAATCCGAATCAAGTAATGTTCAATTTGCTCGTATGATTTTTTCCAATGTATTAATAGTATGGCCTAATTCTTGGGCGAGGGGATGGGCTGGGTCGAAAATTGCCAAAAGTGAGTTGTAATACCAAAGGGTGCCTTCTTTTTTGCCTTTAAAGCGTGCCCAGAGCCCTTCACCCATCCGTTGGTAATCTCGCAAAATAGATTGGGCATTGTAGAGTTTATCGGCCATGGCAACGAGATGTACTGAGGCTGAAGCGGTTTTAAGGTGCTGAAGATAAGCGTCTTTGCGTTCTCGCCAAGGCTTCTTTTTTTCGCCGTCAAAACTATCGGAACAGCCCTCGACAATAATTGTCACCCGCTCGCCAAATTTTTCGCAGATTAAATCCCTGGTTTCCCGTCCTCCTTAGTCTTCGATGGCATCGTGGAGCAGGGCGGCGATCGCCTCGTCTTCATCGCCCCCGGCTTCGAGCACTAAACTCGCAACCCCCAGGAGATGGGCCACATAGGGAACGCCAGAACCTTTGCGCACTTGCTGACGGTGCAATTTTTCCGCAAAAACTAGCGCTTCAGAAAATTTGTCAGAGAGTTGCATCAAATTAAGGCCTTGGCTCCATTTGCACCCATCCTAACCAATGCATCAAGCATCGTTGCGCTTCATTAATGCAGAGGAAGATTAGGACAGTTCATCGGATTTATCACCAAACCAAAGGCCCAGTTTTTTCACCACCCAACTGAGGATTGCCCCCAACATCAAAATACCGATGGCCGGGGTAAACACAGGCTCCCAGAGGGAATACCACAAATCCCAGCCCAGATTAACCCCTGATGAGCGGCCAATTAAGGCGATCGCAAACCAAAAAAAGGCGAATAACACCACAAATACATCCGCGACCAACAGCCGATCCAACCACAGGATAAATTGCTCTTTCATGTCCTAATCTAAATCTGTCCATTTAGAATATACGGCAGCCTGCCCCCGGTAATTCCCCGCCGGGTCGAGTAAATCCCAAAGCTTAACATCCTCAATCCGTACCCGTTTCCCGCTCTTGGTAATGCGCACCCCGGAGAAACCCGTTTTAAACCCATAGCTACGGCTACTGGCCAACAATTGATTGCGCTCCGCTTGTATCTGTGCCGAGGGTTCCGCCGACTGTCGGGAGGGCATCTGTAACAACTCCTCCCAAGATCGTTCCCAAAGTTCTAAACCTAGCCGAGAACCATAGTTATAAATTGGGTCGGCCTCCGTGCCATGGGAAAACACCACCAGCGGCGCGTCAAATAAAATTGCTGCCTGGCTTTGGGGGGATGTACTGCGATCAATCAAATCCACCCCAAACCAATGGCGATAACTATCTAAAATAAGCTGCACTTGGGCGATCGCCGCTGGGGTGAGCCAAGGTTGAGTGGTCATAGTATCTAGGCAGTTACGAAGGCTTCAACGGCTTTTCCAGTTAGGCTAAAGGCCCGCGCTTCGGTGATTTTGACCGCAATAATTTTTCCTTTGAGTTCGTTGATGTCTCCCTCAAAGAAAGTCAGACGGTTGCCCCGGGTGCGTCCCATAACTTGGCTCGGATTTTTCGGGTTTTGGTCTTCGACAAGCACTTCTTCGATCCGTCCGGCATAGCGTTGGGAACGTTCTGCTGCTTTTTGAGCGACCAAGTGATTGAGGCGTTGGAGGCGATCGCCTTTTACCTCTTCTGACAATTGATTATCCCAAGTGGCTGCGGGGGTGCCGGGTCGGGGTGAATAGGCAGCCGTATTTAACTGATCAAAGCCAATCTCATCAACAAGTTTTAAAGTATTTTCAAATTGTGCCTCTGTTTCTCCAGGGAACGCCACAATCGCATCGGCACTAATGGAAGCATCGGGCATATAGCTCCGAATGGTATCAATAATGCGGCGATATTTCTCGTGGGTATAACCGCGCCGCATTGCCTTGAGTACCTCGTTGTCCCCAGATTGGAAGGGAATATGAAAATGCTCACAAACCTTGGGTAGTTCCTGGCAAGCCTTAATTAAGCGTTCCGTAAAGTAGCGGGGATGGCTGGTGGCAAAGCGAATCCGTTCAATCCCCGGCACATCATGGACATAATATAAGAGATCCGTGAGGGTATATTTATTCCGACCCTCTGCCGTTGTACCTGGTAGATCCCGGCCATAGGCATCAATATTTTGGCCGAGGAGCGTCACTTCTTTAAATCCTTGTCGCCCCAGCTCTTCCATTTCTGCCCGGATCGCTTCTGGATAGCGCGATTGCTCCGTGCCTCGCACGCCAGGAACAACGCAATAGGTACAGTGCTCATTGCAGCCATAGATCACATTGACCCAAGCCGTGACCGTGCTATCCCGACGGGGTTTCGTAATGTCTTCAACAATATGAATCGGTTCTGTTGCGACCACCTGGCTGCCCCCCTCGACCTGCTCTAACAAATCCTGGAGGCGGTTCGCGTGTTGAGGCCCCATGATCAGATCAAGTTCCGGGACACGGCGCAAGAGGCTTTCCCCTTCCTGTTGGGCGACGCAACCGGCAACGATCAGGGTGAGGTCGGGTTTTTCTTGTTTCCGTTTGGCCTGGCGACCGAGGTAAGAATAAACTTTTTGTTCTGCGTTATCCCGGATGGTGCAGGTGTTGTAGAGGACGAGATCTGCAGCATAGGGATCTTCGGTGAAGTGATAGCCCATCCCTTCGAGAATGCCCGCCATACGTTCAGAGTCGGCCTTGTTCATCTGACAACCGAAAGTGGTAATGTGATATTGACGAGGCTTAGTCATGGTCGTTTCAAAAATAATGGGCTGGGCAAATTAGCAGCTTTTTATTCTACCAATTTAAGTTTCTCTTGTGGGAGATGGGGATCTGAATCCGCCAGAATCCCGGCGTGAGCCTTGAAAACTCTGGATTACGCTATCCCAGAGGGAGCCTTGCCTATATACTATGTCTAATATTTTTGATATGTATTTTTGATTACAGCAAAGATCACCCCTAATTTTCTGTGGTTGTGAACCGAAAAAGAAAGGGGGCTTTGTGGTTATTGGTGAACTCGCTAAAATTTGAATGAACACGGAATCTTATTTTAATCACCCGACATTTGGGATGCTCTTCCGAATCTGTGAACTGGAAGACAAGCAGGAGTTATTTACGACGCTCTATGCCCAGCGGTTATTTTTTATTGTGAACCAAGATACCAACGGCATGAGTTTCGAGTCGGTCACCCGGATGGATGCACGGTTGAAAATGGAAAATCGCCTGCGTCAGGTGCGCCGATCTGGTGCCATGGCTGAGTTTCAGATGTTGCAGGCGCTCTACAAACGGACGTTCCAATAAGCTAGTTAGTGAGTCTAATTTACGGGTTATTTTTTTAGTAATGTCAGATGCGATCGCCGAAAATATTGCCCGACTCCGGGAAGAAATCCCCCCGGAGGTGCGCCTGATCGCTGTTAGCAAAACCCACCCTGCGGCAAAAATTCGCCTGGCCTACGCGGCGGGAATTCGAGATTTTGGCGAAAATCGGTTCCAGGAAGCCCAGCAAAAACAAGCGGAATTAGAAGACTTGCCGGATATCCGGTGGCATTTCATTGGTCATCTGCAAAAAAATAAAGCGAAAAAGGCGATCGCCCATTTCAATTGGATTCATACAGTCGATAGTCTGGCCCTCGCCCAAAAACTGGATCAATATGCCACCGACTTAGAAAATCCAGCCCGCTGCTGTTTACAAATCAAACCATTGCCTGACCCGAATAAATTTGGCTGGGAAATTCCTCAACTCCTGACTGATTTACCGCACCTCGCCACCTGTCAACACCTCAAGGTTCAGGGTTTAATGACAATTCTGCCCCTAGGACTTTCCCGCGCAGCGACCCAAGCGGCTTTTGGGCAGGTCTTTTCTCTCAAGGAACAGCTGAATCAGATGGCAATCTTGCCGGAACAATTAACAGAATTATCCATGGGAATGTCCGGCGATTATCCCCTGGCGATTGAGGCTGGGGCAACAATGGTTCGCGTCGGCCAGGGGATCTTTGGGGCACGGGAATAAGCACATCTGAGTGCTGAAAACGACCTCGATCATCCCAGTGACCCGCCACAATCCCATAAAAAATTTCGAAATTGATCCTCTTGCAACAAATCCATTGATGAAAAATATCTAGAATTTAAAATGTTCGATTCACAAAATCTTATCAATGTCGATTCTCCAAAACTCCACTTTTAGGGCAAAATAAGCCATATGTCCTAAGGCGATCGCTAAGCTTAAGAAATTTAAATTGGCGGAGCCCCAGATAATTCATCCCTTAGAATATGCTCAAAATCACCTAAAGTCTTGGTCAAGTCTCTTCACCCTTCGAGCCTTATATCCTGGACAAACGATTTTGGGAGATGTCGCCCACCATCCACCAAAATAGCGAAGCATATCATTATCAAAATATTGAAAACCCTATAACCAAGGATATTTAGCCCCATGTTCAACAGCATACGTAACTTCCTAGGCTTCAACGAATCAGAAGAATACGAAGAATACTATGAAGGGGAAATTGATAACAACGATTATCACGCCCTCTACCCTGCTGAAATGCCCGCTCCTTTGCCTGAAGAGAGTGCCCCTGCCCCCCGTCGTCTACCTGAAAACCCTACCGTTGCTTCCAACTTTGCCATGAACTCTAACACTGCCCCCGCTCGTAACAATGTCATTGGTCTCCCTGGCGTCAGTAACTCTCCTGCTGAAGTAGTAGTTTGTGAGCCCCATTCCTTCGAAGAAATGCCCCAAATCATTCAAGCCCTCAGGGATCGACGTTCCATTGTGCTCAATCTCAACATGATGGATCCCGACGAAGCACAGCGGGCAGTGGATTTTGTTGCCGGTGGTACCTTTGCCATTGATGGCCACCAAGAACGGATTGGCGACAGTATTTTTCTCTTTACACCGAATTGTGTACAAGTCACAAATAGCTTAAGCCGCGAAGAAACCCCGGCTGCCCCGGCTCGCCCAGCGGCCCCTGCTCCCGCTTGGAGTGATGAAATGACACCGATGGCCCAGGCCCAATAAGAATTGGCCCAACAAAAACGCTGTAAGGTCCAAGGCGATCGCCAAATTTTGGGGATAGATTTTCTGTCCCCTTTTTGGTGCGCTGCATTTGCCTTCTGGGAAAAAATCAGTCAAGATGAATGCGTCATTTCAGGGATGAATGTGAAGAATTAAAATGGCGGCAAAATTCGGCATGATTGGCGGTGGTGTTATGGGAGAAGCACTCCTGGCGCGGCTCCTCAAGGAACAAATTTACTTGCCAGCAGACGTGATTGTGAGTGAACCTGTGGCGGAGCGACGGGCCTATTTACAACAGGAATATCAGGTGGGTGTCACGGCCAGTAACCAGGAAGCGGCGATCGCCTCTGAGGTTCTGATGTTGGCAATCAAGCCGCAAATTTTTAACCAAGTCAGTACCGAAATCCAAGGTCAACAGCTATCAACGCGCCCCCTTGTGTTGTCAATCCTCGCTGGGGTGACCCTGGCTCAGTTACAAGATGGTTTTAGGGACTATCCAGTGGTACGGGCAATGCCGAATACACCGGCGATTATTGGTCAAGGGATGACGGCGATCGCCCCAGGGGATCTCGTTTCAGAAGCACAGGTCACCCTCGCAAAACAGATTTTTGGGGCTGTGGGTGAAGTGGTGGCGGTACCGGAGTCCCTGATGGATGCGGTGACCGGACTTTCTGGTTCTGGCCCGGCGTTTGTGGCCTTAATGGTAGAAGCCCTGGCCGATGGCGGCGTTGCAGCTGGGTTACCCCGAGCCACGGCCCAACAACTCGCCCTCCAAACGGTCAAGGGAACGGCTGAATTACTCCAAACCTCTGGCTTACACCCCGCCCAACTCAAAGACCGAGTCACCAGTCCGGGAGGCACTACGATCGCCGGCGTCGCTGCCCTCGAAGCCCATGGGTTCCGCTCAGGGGTCATTGCTGCCGTTACTGCGGCGAAGGCCCGTTCTGTCGAGTTAGGCCAAGGATGAATTTACTGCAGGTACTAGATGCGGCGATCGCCGGCGTTGATCTTACGGTTGAGGCGGGGGTATTTCTCCTTTCCCAAACGGATCCGGCGGCCATCGAAAGTATCCGAGTTGCGGCTGATACCCTCAGACAAACGCTTTGCGGGGAGACTGTTACCTATGTGGTTAACCGTAATCTAAACTTCACCAATATTTGTGAACAGCATTGTCACTTCTGCGCTTTTCGGCGAGATGCAGGAGATCCAGATTCCTTTTGGCTCGACCAAGGACAACTCCAGGAAAAAGCGGCGGCAGCTTGGGCTGAAGGGGCAACAGAACTTTGCATCCAGGGGGGGCTAAATCCCCAGGCGAAACGCAACGGGCGATCGCTCGACTATTACCTAGATTTGGTTTCTGCCTTAAAGGACGCCTTCCCTGGCTTACATCTCCACGCCTTTTCTCCCCAGGAAATTGAATTTATTGCCCGCGAAGATCACCTATCCTTCCAGGATGTCATTATTGCCCTCAAGGAAGCTGGTGTTGGTTCCCTCCCGGGCACTGCCGCAGAAGTCCTTGATGATCAGATTCGCCGTCAGATTTGCCCCGAAAAGTTAAAAGCGGCAACTTGGCTAGAAATTGTCAGTACGGCCCACCACCTGGGACTGCCGACCACCAGCACGATGCTCTGTGGCCACATCGAAACGCCATGGCACCAGGTACAACATTTAGCCCAGATTCGGCAGTTGCAACAACAGGCGATCGCCGAGGGGAAACCCGCGAAGATTACTGAATTTATTCTCTTACCCTTTGTCGGCCAACTAGCCCCCCAGGTACTCCGCAAAAAAGTGGGCCGGGATCAACCGGATCTGCAAAAAACACTGTTATTGACGGCGGTGGCTCGCCTCTTCCTTGGCAAATGGATTATTAATCACCAGCCGAGTTGGGTCAAATTAGGCTTGGCGGGGGCCACCACTGCCCTCCGTTGGGGCTGTAATGATCTAGGCGGCACCCTCATGGAAGAGCACATTACCACCATGGCCGGTGCCCAAGGGGGAACCTGTTTAACGGTCTCTCAATTACGAACGGCGATCGCCTCAGTAAATCGCCTTCCCGCAGAACGAACAACTCTCTATGGGTATCAACATAGCCACCAGGGGAGATCAGCCGATATGATCTAATGGGAAAATAAATAACGATAAAAATTTTTTAATCACAGTCCACTAAAAGCCCAAGCTTTTTTGATCGATATTTTTTTAGGAGAATCGCACAATGGATTTGGTCGCACTCCAAAGCCTTTTAGATAACACTTCTTTTCTGGTTCTTTTCTTGACGATGCTCCTCTATTGGGGCGGGGCCGCGTTCCCAAACATTCCGGGCTTAACCGGTTTAGGCACCCTCGGCGTGGCGATCGCCAATCTCTGCATGGCCACCCTCCTGGGAGCCCGTTGGTTAGAAGCGGGATATTTCCCCCTCAGCAATCTTTATGAATCGCTCTTTTTCCTCGCCTGGGGAGTGACCACCATGCACCTCGTGGCTGAATGGATGAGTCGCAGTCGTTGGGTCGGTGTTATTACCGCGCCTGTCGCCATGGGGATCACGGCTTTCGCGGCCCTTTCTCTCCCGGCGGAAATGCAAAACTCAGCGCCCCTTGTGCCGGCCCTAAAGTCCAACTGGCTGATGATGCATGTCAGTGTGATGATGATTAGCTATGCCGCACTGTTGGTGGGATCCTTACTGGCGATCGCCTTTTTAATTGTCACCAAAGGCCAAAAAATCGAATTGCGAGGTAGTTCCGTTGGCAATGGTGGCTATCGACTGCGCCAGCCCCAAAATTCCACCGATGAAACCCCGGCAACGGTGATGTCCTTTCAGAAAACTGAACCCCAAAGCAACGGCAATACCGCTGTCTTAACGTCCCCTGATCTCCAGCAGCTCACCACAACCGCGACCCTCAGCCCCCAGATGTTGAGCATTGCCGATACCCTCGACAACATTAGCTACCGCATCATTGGCTTAGGCTTTCCCCTTCTGACCATTGGGATTATTGCCGGTGCCGTTTGGGCCAACGAAGCCTGGGGTTCCTATTGGAGCTGGGACCCCAAAGAAACCTGGGCCCTCATTACCTGGTTAGTTTTTGCTGCCTATTTACATGCCCGCATCACCCGGGGTTGGCAAGGCCGACAACCCGCCTTTCTTGCAGCGGCAGGTTTTTTCGTTGTTTGGGTATGTTATCTAGGGGTCAATATCCTTGGTAAAGGATTGCATTCCTATGGTTGGTTTTTCTAAAAATCCGTAAATTTTAAAGAGAAAAAGACATTTCTGTAGGAAAAGCCCGATTAAAATAAGACACAAAGGATTGAATTTCGAGATCAATCCACCCGAACCTTCTTTTGGCTTGATGATCTAACTATTTTGACACTGTGGGGAAATAACCGTGAGCAAAAACTTTCAACCACTGAGCAGCGGTGAAGTGCTGTCGATTAATAGCGAATCCCGTTTTGTAATTGGCCATAGCACTTTTCGCGTTGACGAGTTCGCCGCCGCCTTGAAGCAACTCTTGCTAGAACAAGGCTTGGGGGGACTCACCGAAGAAACTATTGATTGGTTGACGGATAATGGCATTGAATGCGATGTGCTGCGGTTTGGGGCCTCTGGTTGGGTTAAGGGCAAAGTCAGATTACACCTGGAATTTGCCGAAGAAGACGGTGGGGAGGCAAGCGCAGACCCAAAGCCTAAGGCAGCTGCTGATCTTCTTCCTTCGGTAGCTGCCAGTGATTTCCCTAGTGCGACTCCATCTACGGCTTCTGAATCAGACTTTGATGATTTGGAACTAGAGTTTAACGAAGCAGAATTTGCTGACCTTGGTTTGGATTTTGACGATTCTGAATCTGATGCCGTAGAAGCAGAACTGCCAGATCTTGACTTACCGGATATGGAGGCAGAGCCCCAGGATGTTGGTGCAGATTTAGAAGATTTAAATCTAGCGACTGCCGAGGTGGCTGATTTTGCTGATCAAGATGACCTCGATGAGTTTGAGGCCCTTTTTGACGAGTCTAGTGATACTGCCGAAGCAGAACTGGCAGAACCCGTCGATGACCTCGATGATCTGTTTGGCGAAGAAGACTTTGATTTTGATGCGGCTGTTGCCGAGGAAGAACCTGAAGTTCACGGGCCAGATACGGCAGTAGAGGAAGCTGGAGCCACTGATACCTTCTTCGATTTAGACTCATCAGGGGAGCTAGAAGAAACGACAGATGTTGACGAGGCAGTGACTGCTGAAGCAGATCTCGCCGGGATCGCCCTAGAAGCTGATTACGGTGAGGAGGATATCTCGACTAGCACCTCAGAACCTGTTGAAAAATCTACCATTAGCGGTAAAGAAACCATTGTCTTTCAGGAGACCCTTGTTCAACCGGATGAAGAATTTTTAGAAAATATTTTCGATCAAGAAACTCCTAAACCTTTAGAACAACCAACTCCAGAAGCAGAAACTGAACTTCAAGAAACCGACGATTTAGAGGCGTTATTTTCCGAAGACGCACCAGCTAATGATCTAAACGAAGCAATTTCTGACGAAGATCTCGATGATTTGTTTGGTGATGCAGAAGAAGGAGATTTTGATCTAGATCTAGATTTAGATGAATTCGACGACGACGATGAGCCAACGGCAATCACAGTCGATAGCATTGACGAACAAGAAACGGCCCTTAAGGATCTGTTTGATGAACCGGAACAGCTCCCAGAGGAAGACGATTTATTTCAGTCCCTTTTGGAAGAGAGTCCGGCCGCCCCTGCTACCGGTGATTTAGAAACTTTAGATCTACCAGAAATGGAGACAGAAAATGCTCCTGAAGCCCTAGAGATAGATCCCCTTGAGACCCACAACCCCTTTGGAGAGGTGGCAGAAGACCAACCACCAACCCAGGATGATGTTTTAGAGGCGGATGATCCATTTGCGGTGTTTACAGATCACGACACAGAAAGTCTGGATGATCTGTCAGGGGATTTGGAGTTGTCTTTAGATGAGGCGGAAGAGTCTTTGCCTGAAGATAATGATCTTGATTTAGACAATCTTTTTGATGACTCAGAAGTCTCAAGCCCTAAGAATACCCAAGCCTCAGATGATGATCTCGGCCAGTTCATTAATGTGGCGATGTTTCGTAAAAAGCCATAGGCCTTTGGATACTTAAGGGAATGATTCTATGGGCGTATTAGATTGATGATTCCATGAACTGGAGTCCTTTGCACGCGCGGCTACACCAACACTTGAAAGCGTCAAATTTATTGCCGACAGGGGCCAGGATCCTTATGGCTGTCTCAGGTGGGCAAGATTCTGTCTGTTTAAGTCGCTTGATGTTGGACTTACAAAGCCGTTGGCAATGGTCCTTGGCGATCGCTCACTGTCACCATGGCTGGCCCGGTGATGAAAAGATCGCCGCCCACGTACAAACCTTAGGAATACAATGGCAGTTGCCTTTTTACCTCTGCCGTGCGACGTCGTCTCTCCCAGAGACGGAAAATGCGGCACGCCGCTGGCGCTATGACACTTTAACCCACTTAGCAGCCCAACTCGACAAGGCTTATGTGGTGACTGGCCATACCCAAAGTGACCGCGCCGAAACCTTGATCTATAATCTGGTGCGAGGAGCAGGGACGGCTGGTCTAGGCAGTCTCACCGAACGGCGATCGCTCTCAGACAAAGTCATGTTGGGGCGCCCCCTGTTGACAATTACACGACAGGAAACAGGCGAATTTTGCCGACAGTTTAATCTACCTGTGTGTCTTGATCCTTACAATCAGCAAATGCGCTTTAAACGCAACCAGGTACGCCAGCACATTCTGCCCCAGCTACAGACATTAAACACCCAAGCCGACAAACACCTTGCCCAAACAGCAGTAATTTTGCAGGATGAAAATGACTATCTTGAGGCGATCGCCCAACAATACCTCCACCAAGCCCTAAATCCCCAACAACACCTCCATCGCCTCACCCTACAGCCTTTACACATTGCCCTACAACGCCGCATTATCCGGCAATATCTCCAGCAAATTTTGCCCAAAATGCCGACCTTCGCCCAAATTACTGCTACGGTCGAGCTAATCCATGGCTTTAACGGCGATCGCCTCAGCACTTTGCCCGGTAACGTTCAACTACAGGTCATGGGAGAATGGCTTGTTCCGGAAGTACCACAATCAATTTTTCCCAAATCAACTAATAATTAAGATAATCGCTCACCACAGACCAAGAATTTATTAGTTCCGTAAATTCAGGTAAGACATTCTCAGAATTTAAAAGACAATCCCCCTTCGTTTTTCAGTAGTTTTACGGAGTTTTGTTGAAGATTCCGTAAAAAGTAGTGAACTTTGATAAAAATCAATACTATTTTGAAGCGACTTATGCCAATATTATGATCACAAACGGTATAACGAATGCATGTTAGAAATACCTAAGCTTATCTTTCCCAAATCCCTCCCTTAGTCTCACATTAATCTTTGATTTCTTCATCAGAAAAATAGCGGATCTTTTCTGGCTTGCTCCAATTCATTTCTCAGTAATAGTTTGACCATTGATCTGGCCGAAAAATAATGGAACCTACGATGACGACGAAAGTCAGTGACAATATTAAGTCCAAAACCCTAGAACTGTTGCAAGAATATCGGCAATCCCAAGATGTCAAAATTCGCAATCAGATTGTGAATTTAAACATTGGTTTAGTTCGAAAGGAAGCTCATCATTGGTCGAGACAATGTAGTGAAAACTTTGATGATCTCATGCAGGTAGGTAGCTTAGGTTTACTCCGAGCTATTGAGCGATTTACCCTAGAGCGGGGTAATGCTTTCAGTTCCTTTGCAAATCCCTATATCCGCGGTGAAATCCAACATTACCTAAGAGATAAAAGTTCCACTGTTCGTATTCCCCGCCGGATGCTGCAATTGCGGCAACAATCGAACCGGTTTATTCAAGCTTTTCGCCAAGAACATAATCGACAACCTTCTGCCATCGAAATTGCTGAACACCTCGATATTTCGGTAACTGAATGGCAGTCAATCAATCTTGCTTATCAAAACCGTGATCCCGTCAGTCTTGATGTTTCTGTAAAAGCTGAGCAGGGGGAAAATACCTCTCTAGGGGATCTTGTTCCGGATCCGGGTTACAAAAGCTTTCAACTGGCCATTGAGGATCAAATTCGCATTCAACAGGGCCTTGCTCAACTCGAAGAACATACTCGCAAGGTATTGGAATTTGTTTTTCTCCATGATCTCACCCAGAAAGAAGCTGCTGACTTATTGGGGGTGAGCGTTATTACCGTTTCACGACGGATTAAAAAAGGCATTAATTCTCTCAAGAAAATCCTCGGTAGTGACTAGAGGCTGACATTCTGGAGGCGATCGCGGGGTTTAAAAGAATTAAGGACCCGGAGCTTCTCGTAGCACTCTTTCTCTGCTTCGGTGGGCGCAGCCGGGACAACAATCTCAATTTTAACGAGCTGATCCGTGCGGTTTCCCTTTGGTTTAGGCCAACCCTTGCCTCGGAGCCGTAGGGATTGCCCTGATTTAATCCCTGGGGGGATTTTCATCGTCACCATGCCATCTGGTGTTGGGACGGCGACAGAGGCCCCCAGTACAGCCTCGTCGGGGGTAATTGGTAAAGTACAGATTAAATTATCCCCTTCAAAATGGAAAAAGTGATGGGACTGGAGCTGAACAATTAAATACAAATCCCCCCTTTGACCTCCCATGGCACTGGGGGAACCTTTGCCCTTGACGCGGATTTTATTGCCGTTGGTGACTCCCGCCGGAATTTTAACCGTAATGGTTTCTGTGCCTAGGCTCAAGCGTTTTTCAACGCCTCGGAAAGCTTCGGAGAATGTCAGTTGAATATTTGCTCCTCGATCTGCGCCCTGGGCGGTGCCGCCCGCTGTTGTGTTAAAGCCAAAATCACTGTAGGGATTGCCGGTGCCCCGTGGCCCAGCGCCCGCTGCGGCTCGTCCGAGTAAATCATTAATAAACTCGTCAAAGCTGCCAAAATTACCAAAGTCGAAGTTGCTAAAATTCTCAAAATCGACATTGACACCAGCACCATAGGGACTGCTGCCCCCGCGAGAAGCCTGTTGCCAGTATTGGCCAAACTGGTCGTATTTTTGCCGTTTTTCTGGATCAGAAAGAACTTCGTAAGCTTCACTAATTTCTTTAAACTTTGCTTCGGCAGCCTTATCCCCTGGATTGCGATCGGGATGGTATTGGAGAGCGAGCTTGCGAAACTTTTTCTTAATTTCATCGGCAGAGGCACTTTTACTGACCCCAAGGATGGAATAGTAATCTTTAAAATCCGTTGCTGCCATCGAAATTAAGCCTCCTTGCGGGGGTCATGATTTACTACACCATAGAATAGCAAATTGCTCCGCAAAGAATGGTTTGGTTTTCCCTATGGGGCGTTGTTAGATCTCCGTATTAAAAACGGTTTTAAAAGGCTTCACGCATATAAGCGCCCCACAGTTTAGCTGCGTAGGAACTGCCACCACGGGTGGGACTATTGTCGTCGTTTCCCAACCAGATGGCCGTTACTAAATCTTGGGATGGGACATAGCCCACAAACCACAGATCGACGTTACTATTCGTTGTCCCTGTTTTGCCGGCTTCATCAAGGCCTAGGCGGGCGGCAGTGCCTGTGCCCCCTTGAATCACTCCCTGGAGCATGCCTGTCATGGTGCGGGCGGTATCGCGAGAAATGACCTGTTCTCGGTGGAGATCGGTGCGGTTACTGAAATCGTAGAGTAAATGACAGCTATCAATGGTTTCGCCAGTGCAGTCACTGCTGTCGAAAATACGGCGGATGGCGTGGGGTTTATTCCAGGTGCCATCGTTGGCAAAGGTGGCATAGGCCCCGGCCATTTCTAAGACAGAGACCTCACTTTCTCCCAAAATTAAGCCGGGGGAAGATCTCAGTTCTGAGTCTACGCCTAATTGTTGGGCAAAGTTAATGACGCGATCTAATCCTACTGTCTGGGCAATGCGTAGGGCGATCGCATTTTCGGATTGGGCCATGCCGCGGAACATATCGGTACTGGCGGTGCTGGTGCGCTCGCAACCACGGTATTGTTGTCCTTGCCAGTTGAGGGGCGCACAGGAAAAGGACGTATAGGGGGAAATACCCTGTTCAAGGGCGGCCCCATAGCCAAACACCTTGAACGTAGAACCAGGTTGTCGTTTAGCTTGAACGGCGCGATTAAATTGGCTTTCGGCGTAATCTTTACCGCCAACCATGGCGAGAATTTCGCCTGTGTCGCTATCAAGGGTGGCGATCGCCCCTTGGGAAAACCCGACCTGGGTGCCATCCTGCTCAATGGAAGCCTGGAGAGCCGAGGCCGCTTTCTGTTGCATCGTAATATCCAGCCCCGTTTCGATGTAAAGATTCCCCATTTTTAGGGCATCTTCCCCCAGTAATTCCGTCAACTCCTCCTGTACATAACCATAAAAATAAGGAGCAGCATTATTAGACAGCGAACGGCGGGCCTCTTCACTCAAACGCTCTTCAATGGGGGTCAATTTTGCCTGACGTTGTTCTTGGTCGGTGATCATCCCCAATTTGTGCATCCGGTCAATCACAAGATTGCGCTGCTCACGGGATTTATCCGGGTCAACAATGGGATTAAACGCATTTGGGGCGGGCAACATGGCAATCAAAGTCGCAGATTCTAGTAAATCTAGATCCCGGGCTGACTTGTCAAAATAAAACTGGGCGGCATCCTCAAACCCCGACTGGCCGACACCCAGGTAAACCTTATTCAAATACAGCAGCAGAATTTCGTCTTTGCTAAAGAAAGTCTCCATCTTTAGGGCGACAATTATTTCCCGCAACTTACGGCTGGCACTTTTTTCCCGCCCCACCTCTGGAAATAGACTCCGAGCTACTTGTTGCGTGATCGTACTCGCTCCCTGGGTCGCGCTCCCCCGTAAAAGGGCCACCCTGATTGCCCGGGCAATCCCAATGGGATCGATGCCTGGATGCCAATAAAAACGGGCATCCTCAGAAGCCATGACACCGTTTTTTAGGTAAGGCGAAAAATCTTTGAGCCGCTGCAGTTCCCGGTGGCTATCGGTGGTGACGGGATTAATAGCTGTCTCTCCGTCCCGGGAAAAAATTACCACAGGGCCTGTAACGCCAGAAGGGAGGGGATTGAGAGGATATTTTGTCCATTGCCACAGCAAGAATAGGGTCAGAAAACCGACAAAACCACCGCCGCTTAACAGACCATAACGAATAATCTTGACCCACATAGGCATTTCATAGCGGTAGGTCAAACAGGCAGCCTGGGCTAATTCTGGGGGGGCAAGGTGGATAACATCACCATTGCGGAGGGGAAAATGCTTAACTTTACGCCGATTAACGTAAATGCCGTTGGAAGAGCGTTCATCGTGGATGAGGTAATGGCGCGGATTCTCTGGATCTTTACTGAGTGAAAAATGTTGGGCACTCACCGTTTCGTTGCGGATGGTGATGTCTTGGCTCGAACTCCGCCCCCCTGTGTGGCGATCGCCAATTAACGGAAAAGGTTGTGTCTGGCCTTCAATGTGTAGCTCAGGTACACGGGCACCGGGTTTGAGGGTATGCTGCCCAAAATGAACCATCGTGTTGAAAGCTTGGGTGACCATCTGTCCCAATTGTGTTTTAGGAGGTTGGGGATTTGGTTGGGTCATCGCGAGTACCACCACAAAGAGACACTGAAAATACAAGATCTAGGGTAGTCAATTTTGGCGTGAAATTTAGACGCCGTTACCCATTCGTGAACCAAATTTCTACCAATCCCCCAATTTTGTCAAAAAAATAAGAGGCCGTTAATCGACCTCCCCAAGTCAAACCCAAAAACAGATGGACGCTTGATGATTCGTATTTAGGTCAAACCAGTATTGGTGCCCGGCTTACCAGTTGCCAGTTGCACCTTAACAATCTTGCCGCCCATCTTCATGATGCGTTGTTGCTCACGGAACCAATTGTCGTAGGGAACTAGCTTGGTGAAGTATGTATTTTGTAGTTCACGCTGTGTCCGAATTCGGCTTTGGCTTGGTACACAGGCCGTAATTTTAAACATCCGCATAGCTTAAATGATCTCCTTAAACGTTTTTGAACCCAGTCGTTTATCTGAAAGAGTTTTATTATCAAGGCTGATATAGCAAAGTTCGGAAGTCGCAACCCAGATTCTAGATCCCCAAAACTTATACCCAGACAAACCTAGTAAAAGCTTATAAAGAGCTAGACAGTGAGCGCATACCTCCGAACTCAATTGGGTTACTACACCACTTGCATCCGACAGATGCGAAGCATTAGCTTAAGCCAGAGCAGATGTAGTCGAAGTAAACACCCATTTCACGGCCAGCGTCAGCACCGACAAGACCAGCAGTGACTTCTTTCATTGCTTGGATTGCTTGAACAGTAGAACCAACGGGTACACCGAGGGAGTTGTAGGTTTCTTTCAAACCGTTGAGCACACGCTCATCGAGGATGGAAGGATCGCCAGCAAGCATTGCATAGGTTGCATAGCGGAGGTAGTAGTCGAGGTCACGAATACAAGCAGCGTAACGACGAGTGGTGTACATGTTGCCACCAGGACGAGTTACATCAGAGTAAAGGAGAGACTTAGCAACAGCTTCCTTTACGATTGCTGCAGCATTAGCGCTGATGGTGCTAGCGGCACGAACACGGAGAGCACCAGTTGTGAAATAAGCCTTGAGCTTATCCATTGCACTGCCATCAAGGTACTTACCTTGGACGTCAGCAGAGTTGATTACAGAAGTAATTGCGTCTTGCATTGTTATAATTCCTTATCTTAGTAGGTCTTAACGAAGTTCCAGAGGGCAAAAACCACTATGGAGAAAGTAATCAAATTTTATGATTACTCCATTGCTCCGATGACATAGTCAAAGTAAGCACCAGCTTCAGCTGCATCGTCGCCAGACATCATGCCAGTCGCAACAGCTTTCATTTCACGAACTGCCTGAGCAACCGCGTCAACGGGAGTGCCCAAGGACTTGTACATTTCGCGAACGCCAACAAGACCGATTTCTTCGATGGGAGTTACATCACCAGCAACGACACCGTAGGTGATTAGACGGAGATAGTAGTCCATGTCACGGAGGCAAGTTGCAGTCATTTCTTCACCGTAAGCGTTACCGCCGGGAGAAACGATGTCAGGACGCTTCTGGAAGAGGCCATCACCAGCAGATTTGATGATGCGCTCACGGGAGCCAGTCAGGGTTTCTGCAATCCGAAGACGGCTTTCACCAGAAGTAACAAAAGCTTTGATGCGATCGAGTTCACCGGGGCTGAGGTAACGAGCTTCAGCGTCGGCATTCACGATGGATTTCGTGACAATACTCATCTATGGATTCCTCCTCTAGATATGAGACTAAATAAAGTAAATAATTACCAGATTTTAGATTTAAACTGGTTTTTTATCAAATAAATGGTGGCTTTCTTTAATTTGCTTTATATTGCTCAAATTAAAACCAACATTGTGGGTGTATGAGGCTCCTAAGCGTCCGGATTACTATCCAAATGTTTCATCAGAGAAATAAGCCGACACTGTCCTAGGTTTTCCTACAGCCATCCGCAAATATTTTGCGTTACTGTGTCACCTCTCCTTGTTGTTTCGTAACAGTTTTTAACATCTACAGGGGCTAAGGGGGGTCTTGGGTTTAGTGCTGTCTTGAGGAACTCGAACCAAGATTTTTCTCAGTTGCTGGTCGCTTTACTGAAAAACGGGCCTTTAATTTTGCGGTGAGAGAGGTTTTATGGGTAGGAGAATGCCGAGATGAGATGTTGGAAGACGATGTTTTTAGAAGAGACTGAGTTGTTCTGGTTCGGGGATGAGTGTCTGCCAGGGCAGAGGTGGCACGGGAATCTGGGACTGTTGTAGTTGTTCTTGAAAGTAGAGGGCATGGCCGGGGGAGTGATCTTCGATGGGACAGTGCATAAAGAAATAAATAGAGTAGCCGGCGGCATACCATTGTTGAATCTGCTGACACCACTGCTCAAAGTAGGGCTGATTTAAGGAACGTTTGGGGTGGCTGATGAAGCGGACAATGGCCTTCTGGTTAGTCACTGTTGGGATCAGGGGCACTTCTGGTTTGGGGCGTTGGGAATGGGCCTGGGGGTTATCGGAGCAGTTGTAAATTGGGCGGGTATCTAATAGCACTTTGCTCACGCCATGATAGGCGAGGAGGGCGTCGAGGCGATCGCTGTGGGGCGCTTGAAACCAGTCGAAGTGGCGTACTTCCACACCTAGGGTGATAGGACAATCTGCTAAAGCGAGTAGAAATGCCTGTAGATCGTCGTAGTAATTCGGGGAATAGTAGGGGGGAAGCTGGGCGAAGATACAGCCTAGGCGATCGCCTAAGGGCTCAACCCGGTCGATAAACGCCTTTGCTTGGTCTAATTGAGCCATTAATGGGCCTTGGTGGGTCACGGTCTGGGGAAATTTCAAACAAAAGCGGAATTCAGGAGGCGTTTGTTCCCGCCAGCGTGTCACCGTTTCGGCAGAGGGCACCGCATAAAATGTTGTGTTTCCTTCCACGGCATGGAGGCGATCGCCATAGAGCCTCAAAAAATCCTTCGCAGCACTGCCCCTTGGATAAAAATCCCCTAGCCAACCCCGGTAGGCCCAGACGGCACACCCCAAACGAAATTCCTGTACCACGAAGCCATTTCCTCCGATTTTTAGTTTGGCTGTCCCTGACATTTTCTAAATTTTATCTAGAAATCCAGACAAACAAGTATTTTTACTCATTGCTTTGTTCACTTTGAGCAATTTACAGGGAGAAGAATCGCTAAAAACAAGTTGACGCGGTCACACAGTTGTCAATAATTGTTTACAATATGTAACAGTTGGCCTGGCATTTCTGCATCAGTAGAAATTCAGCCGAATATTAATAGTCAAAACTGTTCAGGAGATAACTATGTTTCCAACAAACAACGAACTCTCATTAGAGCAACAATTCAGTCTCCGTTCCTTCGAAAGCCAAGTGCAACAGATGAACCGTGAGCAAGCCCTAGAACATCTCGTGAAACTTTATGAACAAATGCTCTCACGGGAAAATATGTACAAAGAAGTAATTAAGCACCAATGGGGACTCTAAAGGATAGTCCAAACGCTGGGAACAGCATTAAAAGTTAGGTTTATTCTGACTCAGAGCATCCACTGGTAAACGTGAATATTTTTCACTGGCCTCCTTCTCGAGCCTGATCACGACAGCATCATGCTAGGGATGCGGGGGTAGGGGAAAAATTCCAAATGATTTATTGAATTGCAGTTCAACATCCTGAGAGAGAAGTGCTACCGTAAAGAAAATTTTGATTCTTATCCCACAAGTTTTAGCGATATTGCCATGTTTCATAGCGCCTTAGTCTGTACAGATTTTTCCGATGGCTTAGATCGACTCACTGGCTGCATCGCAAATCTGGTACAGGGAGGACTATCCCGGATTGTTTTTTTTCATAGTGTGCCCCTCTGGACGGAAGGTAATATCCCCCGCATTGACAAAGAAAAGGTTGCCGCTGCCCAAGCCCATCTTTCCAAGGCTCTAATTCAGGTGCCGGCTGGTGCAGATGTAAAAGTAGAAATTGTTTCTGGGAATGCCCTTGATAATATTCCCCAGGTCATTGAGCAATATCAATGTGATGTCATCTTGGTGGGCACCCCCATCAAAAATTTAATCCAAGAAAAAATGTTCGGTAGCACGAGCCTGGGCCTGATTAAATCTCTCAAAAAGCCGATCATGATCCTCCGGCCCCAGATTGTCTCGACCTATACCCGTGAGGAGTTGGCGCTGCGTTGTCGCCACCTGTGGCGATATCTGCTGCTTCCCTACAATGGCAGTGATGAAGCGAAGTATTTGATTGAACAGGTTAAGGCTTTTGCGAAAGATGCCCCCCAAGGGGCGATCGCCAATTGTTTTTTGTTGTCTGTCCTCGACAATTCTGGTATCCAGCGGATTCAGATTGAATATCTGCAAAAGGAGGCCGAGGAAAAACTTGCGAAGGTCAAAGGAGAGCTAGAAGCCTTGGGACTCACGGTCAAAACCGCCGTTAAAATTGGCAATCCCCTCAGCGAAACCCTTGATATTGCCGTCAAAGAAGATATCAGTGCGATCGCCATCGCCAGCAAACCCCGTAATCAACTCCTTGAACTCACGGTGCACAGCTATGCCAGCGATTTGTTGCACCGCAGTTGGTTCCCGACCCTATTTTTCCCGATGTAGATAACTGAGGGCCAGATAAAGGCGATCGCCCTTGCGACAAATCAGACGGTTGATTTTGTTGAAAATCAAGGGATTTCTGGAGAAAAACGCAAATGTAACGAATTGCAAAGTATAATGAACAACAGCTAATTTTTAGTTGTCGTTCGTTAGAGTAGGAAGCCCTTCACCATGCGAGTTGCGATCGCCGGAGCCGGATTAGCAGGATTATCCTGTGCGAAATACCTTGTTGATGCAGGACATACTCCGATTGTCCTCGAAAGAAGAGACGTTCTCGGTGGCAAAGTCGCCGCATGGCAAGACGAAGATGGCGACTGGTATGAAACTGGTCTACACATCTTTTTCGGCGCCTATCCGAATATGCTTCAGCTTTTTAAAGAACTTGATATCGAAGATCGTCTGCAATGGAAAGAACATACGATGATCTTCAATCAGCCCGACGCCCCCGGCACCTATTCCCGGTTTGACTTCCCCGATCTGCCCGCTCCCATCAACGGCGTGTTTGCCATCCTCCGCAACAACGACATGCTCACCTGGGAAGAAAAAATCAAATTTGGCATCGGCTTAATCCCGGCGATGGTACAGGGCCAAAAATATGTCGAAGAAATGGATCAATACTCTTGGTCCGAATGGATGAAAAAACAGGGCATCCCTGAGCGGGTCGAAAAAGAAGTCTTCATCGCCATGTCTAAGGCGCTGAACTTTATCAACCCCGATGAAATTTCTGCCACCATTCTGCTCACCGCCCTTAACCGCTTCCTCCAGGAAAAGAACGGCTCAAAGATGGCCTTCCTCGATGGCTCTCCCACCGAACGTCTCTGTCAGCCGATTGTGGACTACATCACTGAGCGAGGCGGCGAAGTCCACCTCAATCGTCCCCTGAAAGAAATTCAACTCAACGATGATGGTTCTGTAAAAGGTTTCCTATTGCGCGGTCTAAACGGTGCTGAAGACGAATTTTTCACTGCCGATGCTTACGTTTCCGCAATGCCCGTCGATCCGCTCAAGGTAATGTTGCCAAAGCCCTGGAAAGAAATGCCCTTTTTCCAGAAATTAGATGGCCTCGAAGGAGTCCCGGTCATCAACCTACACATGTGGTTTGATCGCAAATTAACCGATGTGGATCATCTTCTTTTCTCGCGATCGCCCCTCCTTAGCGTCTATGCCGACATGAGTAATACTTGCCGTGGTTACTACAGCGACAAATCCATGTTGGAGTTGGTCTTAGCCCCCGCAAAAGACTGGATCAGCAAGTCCGACGAAGAGATCATCGCCGCCACTATGGAAGAATTACAACAACTCTTCCCCGATGACTTTACGGGCGATAATCAAGCCAAGCTTTTGAAGTACCATGTGGTGAAAACCCCCCGCTCCGTTTACAAGTCAACCCCCGGTCGCCAAGATCACCGTCCTTCCCAAGAGACGCCCATCTCCAACTTCTTCCTCACTGGGGACTACACAATGCAGCGCTATCTCGCCAGCATGGAAGGAGCTGTCCTCTCCGGGAAACTCACCGCCCAAGCCGTTGCTAAAGCGGCTGAAACTACCCTTGCTGACCAGGCCACCACTGTTTCCGTTGCCGCATAAAATCAGTCTGTGGGAGACTTCTTGACAAAATTAAGATTAATTTCCCATTTGACTCGTACAATGCGACAATCATTATGGCTTTTTTTGCCCACGGGGAGGCCCGGAAACGACTCCCCAGACACTTCGCCCGCAACGCATGCTGCAATTGTCTAGACTTCAACCTTCCCCACCCACTGCCTCATCCTTCGTCTCCCGTGAAGAGGCCTACGAATATTGTCGTACTGTTACGGCGATGTATTCTAAGACGTTTTACCTAGGCACCCTCCTCATGCCCAAGGAAAAGCGCGAGGCGATTTGGGCCATTTATGTCTGGTGTCGCCGCACCGACGAATTGGTTGATGGGCCAGAGGCAGTCAATACCACTCCAGAAACTTTAGACCAATGGGAACGGGATCTTGAATCTGTATTTGCAGGGCAACCGGTTGCAGATCCAGATGTGGCCCTGGTGGACAGCTTAAATCGCTTCCCCCTCGATATCCAGCCCTTTCGGGACATGATTGCTGGGCAGCGCATGGATTTATACCGGAGTCGCTATGAAACGTTTGAAGACCTAGAGCTTTATTGCTATCGGGTCGCCGGGACGGTGGGTCTGATGTCCGGAGCGGTCATGGGTTTAGAAAATCGGACAAATACAGCCCCCTGGAATCGCCAAATCCAGTCTCAGATGCCAACAGAGGAGGCGATCGCCCTGGGGATTGCTAATCAACTGACGAATATTCTCCGGGATGTGGGGGAAGACCGGGGTCGCGGTCGCATTTACCTTCCCCTAGAAGATTTAGCACTATTTAACTATTCCGAAAAAGATTTGTTTGCGGGAGTGATCGATGAACGATGGCGATCGCTGATGAAATTCCAAATTAAGCGCGCCCGTCACTATTATCAAATTGCCGAGCGGGGAATTCGAGCCCTCCATCCCGATGCCCGTTGGCCAGTGTGGTCTGCCTTGATGCTGTACCAAGGGATCCTCGATATCATCGAGAAAAATGACTACGATGTTTTTAACCGCCGTGCCTATGTGCCTACGGCCAAGAAAATGGTTTATCTGCCCGTCGCCCTACTGCGATCGCAAGTGTTGTAGAGCGTTGGCCCCAACAGATCTTTGCTGAGTCTCGAAAAAGGCGATCGCCAGATGTTATTTCCCAATCAGGCGATGAATCTGCTGCAAAAAATCATCATAATCAACCACTGGCTTAGAAATATAGCCCTCGGCTCCACTCTTGCTGAGGAACGTTTCGCGATCGCCTTGCATCGCGTGGGCCGTCACTAAAATAACTGGAATATCCTTCGTCTGAGGATCAGCCTTAAGCATTTGGGTGATCTGAATCCCGTCTACTGACTCCCCTTCATAGAGGCTCGCCGTCAAAGAGACGTCCATCATCACCAGATCAACTTTTCCCGCTGACGTTAAGGCCATAATTTCCCCGACATTTTCAGAGCAGAGCACATCAAACTGACCCCGCTTCTGCAAAATTGTGCTGAAAACACGCACATTAATCGGATCATCTTCAACTATCAATATTGTGGCCATAACTACTTTCTTGAGATTAAGGACAACTGCAAACAATCAATTCTGGGATTCACTATGGCGTAATCACTGCGCCTTTCGGGTCATTAAGCAGAAGCACAATATATCATCTCTGCTGCCTCGATTATCACCCCCTCGAATTAAAGACAGCACATAACTTATTTCTACCCAAAGCAAGGCAAATCCATAACAATGTTCTTTGCGACAGAGAGCCCTATGCCTTTATGGTGAAAAAGATGCAAACGCTTGTAAAGATTTAAGAATCAACAGTATATTCCTTGAAAACAGCGTTCTCCATTATCGTCCAACCAGCATAAATTCATGGCACAACAACTTGATCTGCTCCAGTCCGGTCACATTATCCCAACAGCGCTCCATGTGGAAATGGAACAGTCCTATCTGGAATATGCGATGAGTGTGATCGTTGGACGCGCCTTGCCAGATGTGCGAGACGGCCTTAAACCAGTGCATCGCCGGATTTTGTATGCCATGTATGAGTTGGGCCTCAGTCCGGATCGTCCTTACCGGAAATGTGCACGGGTCGTCGGGGATGTACTGGGTAAATATCATCCCCATGGCGATCAGTCCGTTTATGATGCCTTGGTGCGATTGGTGCAGGATTTTTCAACGCGCTATCCGTTGTTGGCAGGCCATGGAAATTTTGGCTCCATTGATAATGATCCGCCAGCGGCAATGCGTTATACCGAAACACGGTTATCACCCCTCAGTTTTGAGGCGATGTTAGCGCAGATTAGCGAAGATATCGTTGATTTTACGGATAACTTTGATGGGTCCCAGCAAGAGCCTGTGGTCTTACCAGTGCAGTTGCCAGTGCTGTTGCTGAACGGTTCATCGGGGATTGCGGTGGGCATGGCCACGAATATGCCGCCGCACAATTTGGGGGAAGTGGTGGATGGGTTGATTACCCTGATTGCTCGGCCTGACATTGAAGATGAAAAATTATGGGCCGTAATCCCGGCACCGGATTTTCCGACGGGAGGTGAGATCGTTGATCTTGCTGGGGTACGTGACGCCTACCGCACGGGACGAGGGATTATTCCGATGCGGGGCATTGTTCACTTGGAAGTGCTGCAGGTGGGCAAAAAACGAAAACGGGATGTGAATGCGCTAGTGGTGACGGAACTGCCCTATCAGGTGAATAAGGCAGGCTGGATCGAAAAGTTGGCGGATCTGGTGAACGATGGCAAAATTTCGGGGATTTCGGATATTCGGGACGAGAGCGATCGCCAAGGGATGCGGGTGGTGATTGAACTGAAGCGGGATGCGGAACCGGAACAGATTTTAAAACTGCTCTATAAAAAAACAGCGCTCCAGTCGAATTTTGGGGCGATTTTATTATCTCTAGTGGATAATCAGCCCCGTCAGTTGTCATTAAAAGCGATTTTGCAGGAATTCCTTAAATTTCGCGTCGAGACCCTCACCCGTCAGTATGAGTATGAGTTGGCCCAAAAGGAAACGCGCCAACATTCAGTGGAGGGGTTATTGCTCGCGCTGAATAATTTGGACGCAGTTATTGAAATTTTGCGCAACGCGGCGGATGGCACCACAGCAAAACAGCAGTTTCAAGGAGAACTGGGGTTTAGTGAAAGTCAGTCCGATGCAATTTTGGCGATGCCCATGCGGCGCTTAACGGGTTTGGAACGCCAAAAACTGGAACAGGAATTTGCAGAACTGACTACAGAAATTGCCAAATTAAATAAACTGTTGGGCGATCGCCATGAGTTGTTAAAGGCACTCAAACGGGAATTGCGCAGTTTAAAACGAAAATTTGCCGATCCCCGGCGTACCCGTTTACCGGAGACGCCAGCACCAGAAGCGAAATCTGATCCGGCCAATGCTGACCCCGCAGTCGCACCAGAAACCCCGAAGAAAAAACGAAAATCCCGCAAAAAAGAGGAACCTGCCCTCACATTGCTGCCGCAATTAACGGAAACTTCCCATGTGGCGATCGCCGCGTCGGGGGGTGTGTACTGGGGCAATGATGATGCGGGGTTATTGGATGAGGAACCGACCATTTTCAAGGCGCAGATTGGCAGCCAGGAAAATTTAATTGTCTGCACCGATCAAGGGAAAGCTTTTCCGGTGGCGATCGCCGATTTGCCCTACCAAGAGCAGCGAGATAAATCCCAATTAGTTGATTTATTGCCGGATCACGCCCTGCGAGACAATCATCAACCCATTACCCAGTTTTTACTGCCCGATAATTTAGCAGCATACGATTTACTATTACTTACGGCCCAGGGACGAATTAAGCGTTTACCAGCGGTGGAATTAGACAGTTTTACCAGCCGTGGTTTGAGTCTGATTAAGCTCAAAGACCAGGACACCCTCAAATTTGCTTGCTTTGTCAAAGGGGGAGATCAGGTGGCGATCGCCGTCAGCAGTGGGCGCGTCTTACATTTACCCGTCAACGACTCCGAAATTCCCGTCATGGGTCGCACTTCCCAAGGTAACCAAGCCCTCCGCCTGCGATTTAACGAACAAATTGTCGCCTGTATGCCCTGCCAGCGAAACAGCGAACTTTATCTGATTTCTGAAGAAGGCTACGGTAAAAAATTAGCCGCTAGCAGCTTACGGCTTGGTAAACGGGGCGATATGGGCAACCATGTAATGCGCTTTGAGTCGAAAACAGACCTCTTGCTGGATCTCTTTGTGCCCGATCAGCAGGACTCCCTATTAATAAAAGATTCTCACGAAAACCTCGACCTGTTGCCCTTAAGTAAATTCAATCTCGCTGAAAAGGATAGTACGGGACAAAAATTGGTGAAATTAACCGGCGGCGATCGCCTCGTTACTTGTTATCTGAGTGGGTCGTAGAGGCCATAAAAAAGAGGGGATGAATTTCCCCTCCGTGGTCATTGCCCTTGAGCTTGTTTTTGAGCATTTTGTTGCGTTTTTTCAGTTGCCGTTGACGGGCCGCGCCGCCTTTGCCTTTGTCGTTACGACCCCGACGCCGGGGACTTTCCCAACTTTTGATGCGCATCGGACTTTATGGTGATTACTTAAACTTCTTTTTTGACCATAACACAAATGGCTCAGATTTTTCTGCGGGGCACAAAACTCGGCCATAGGTTAAACTTTCAGCCTATGATAAAAGCGACTTTTTTCTAGGAGACTATGGTGCGATCGCCGTTCCGAAAAGCACAGGTTTTATTCACCACCTACTATGCCTACATGGTGGAATATCGGGCCGAGCTATTTTTTTGGGTGCTCAACTCATCCTTGCCGATTATCCTGTTGGGGGTGTGGACAGAAGCCTCAAACCAAGTGGAGTTGCCCCTTTCTGCGATTGAATTCGCCCGCTACTTTATCGCTGTCTTTTTTATTCGCCAACTGACCCTCGTCTGGGTAATCTGGGAATTTGAAAAGGAAGTCTCCCAGGGAAAACTGTCCTTTGCCCTGCTCCAACCCATTGACCCCGTTTGGCGACACTTTGCGAGCCATGTGTCAGAACGGTTTGCGCGCTTGCCCTTTAGTATTGCCCTGGTGCTCTTGTTTTTCGCCCTTTATCCCCAAGCTTTTTGGGTGCCGAGTCTAACCCAGGTGTTGCTCTGTATTCTCACTGCGGCGATCGCCTTTGGTCTCCGTTTTCTGTTGCAATATACCTTTGCCATGGCGGCTTTTTGGGTGGAACGGGCCAGTGCCATCGAACAAATTTGGTTTTTGTTTTATATTTTTCTCTCTGGCTATATCGCTCCCCTCGAAACCTTTCCCCCTTTAATGAAGGAAATTGCCCTGCTGACCCCTTTTCCCTATGTGGTGTATTTTCCGTCAGCGATTTTAATGGGGTTGCCGGTGCGCCTCACCGAAGGCTTCATTGTCATGGGCGTCTGGAGCCTGATTTTCTATGGTCTTAATCGCTACTTTTGGCGCAAAGGTTTGAAACATTACTCTGGCATGGGCGCTTAGAAAGCTTAACTTTTGTTGAGTTTTATTGATAGCTATAAAGTCCGATTCCTATGATGATCGAACCCCCTGGGGATTTAAAGATTGACAAATTTGAAGGAGTCACCATGCGCTACATGGAAGATGAAGACGGTAAGTTGAATAATTTTGCTCAAGAGCCCAAAATGTACCAAGCAGAGACAAAAACAGCCAAAGAACAGAAGAATCTGCTGGTTATTGGCGTTTTAGGCGGCGTACTTGTGGCCACTCTCATCGGTGTCACGGTACTGATCTCAGGCTAGGGATCTGGTCTGGCGGCTGGGGAGGTCAGGTTACACTGAAGATGTGATGAATCAATCACATTTAAGAGGCGATCGCCATGAATGAAAGTCTTCTTGCTGTCGAAATTATTGGGATTTTTACGGTTGCGTTTGTGATTTTAACCCCGATTCTCTGTTGGGTTTTACCGCACCATTTTTCCACTCCCTGAAAGCAGCGTTATTTAAGTTTCCTCGGGTTATTCCTAGCCCACCACAAGGATATTGATGGAATCCAGTTCACCAAGGGCGGCTATGTCGCTCTTTTTTGTGGGCATTTAAAATTTCAAAAAAAGTAGCTTGCAATCCAAGATCCCGTAAAACTCGTAAGCTAGGGAAAAGTACACCCAATCGATTGAATTTGAACGATGGCACGCAAAAAAGTTGTCTATCAAGAATTTGGTAACACCGTCCCAGACGATACCCCGGAGATTATCGATCTGCCGCCCCAACAGCAAAGTCCCCGCATCCAAGCGAGCCGCTCTGGTCGTAAGGGCAAGACTGTGACTGTGATTGTAGGATTACAACATTCCCCAGAGATGTTACAAAAACTTTTAAAGCAGCTAAAAAATAAATGCGGCTCCGGTGGCACTCTTAAAGACAATACCCTTGAAATCCAGGGGGATCACCGCCAACCAATTCTCGCGTTTCTCCTTGACCAAGGTTACAAGGCGAAAATTAGCGGTGGCTAGGGAATAGTTGGCGCTTCTGTCCACCAAAAGAGATCAGCAACCTCTGGTGTTGGGGCGAGATCAGGATTGGGATTGAGTAAAACGATCTGCTGTTTTAGATTTTCTCCGAGGCGACGTTGCACCCGCTCAGGAATGCCATAGCCATAAATGACATGGCCTTGACCAGCGAGGGTAATGATTTGGGTCTTGGGGTTATTTTGAGCAAAATTGGCGATCGCCTCGGCCATGGTTTCATCCCAGATCACCTGGGCCGCGAAGAAATTATCAAAATCAAAGTTGCCATGCTGACCATGGCCTGTGAAAGCATACTGGAGGAGAGCTTGATAGCTTTCGTTGCTCAGATCCAGTTCGTTACGGGGCGGTAAATATTCATAGTCGGCAGCCTCTAAGCTATCCAAACCGGCTGAGGACACCTGACGCACCACTTCATTGGGGGCATTGAGGGCGATCACTGGAATTTGCTTTTCCTGGGCAAAGCGGAGAATTGGCGCGTACAATTCCCAGTCAAAACCCCAACGGGTTTCATATTCCGTTTGGGCGACCAGTTCGGCTTCGCTAATCTCCCCGGCGATGTATTGATCTAAAACCGCTTGGAAGGGCCGTTGAAACATTTCCATGGCGATCGCCACTTGGGGATTATGGTCGTGGAGAGCTTTGATAATTTCTAACTGGGCGACGTGATCGGCCTCGCTAGTGTGGTGTTCGCCGAGGTAGATGACCTGTGCTGTTGTCAGAGCGGCGAGAGAGATGTTGGCGTTGGTCATCGGCGCAGTTTTGACGGTAATCGCGTTTAAGGTATTGCCTAAGTTGTCATCGGCATAAGCCAAAGAACCGTAGAAAAAGAGACTCCCCCACAACAGCCAACCCCAAGTATTGCGCCACGCTCCCATATCTTTTTCCCCACAAATCTTTTTTAAAAAAACTAAAGAGAACTCAAAAACTATGGCTATGGTAACGCAGGGGATTTTTGGCGACAGATTTAGCCCTGGGGGAAAATTGATCTGTCCTTTACCTAAACCAGTCAGCCATGCACCATGCTTCGATTCGCACTGCAGATATCCACCGGGCGATCGCCTTTTATGAACAGCTCGGTTTTACCATGGAAATCCAGTTCACCACAGGATATACTCTCGCCTGTTGGCTCAAAGGCCCCCTCGGACGACTGGAACTCATGCAAATCCCCCAACCAAAGCCCGCCCCCGATGCCTTTGGCGATGAACATTATGTCGGTTACTATCACCTGTCCTTTGACCTGACTGAAATCACCCCAGATTTATCCACTTGGCTCGCCGATTTACAACAAAAGGCCCCGGAACCGATCACAATTCTGTTAAAACCCCAACAGCAGATGATCGGCGATCGCATTTATGAAGTGATGTTCCTCGCCGATGCCGATGGGCTGCCCCTCGAATTTATCCGGTATCAGGGAACACGGGCCTAAAATTGCCCTTTGCTACACTGGAGGGCCTGTAAATTTTTTCGTGCGCCTATGACCGACGAACAGCTTAAGCTTTTTTCTGTGGCCGATGCCCCCAATCCCTACCGCGTCGAGCGCGCCCCCAGGCTCACCATGGGTAAAGAAAGCCTCTTGCAATGGAAGCAACGGATTCAAAACTTTCAGGACAATATGCGTCAAAATCCCCCCGCAAACCAAACCAGTTTACTTTTCGAGACCCAGTCGAAGCCAGACCACTGGGACGCCGAAAAAATTGACCCTTTTAACCTGCCGCCGAAGCCCTGGGATTTTTATCGGGAGCGCTATGATCCCCTCCAGGAAGGTCAGGCGAACATTTACTTCGTCCTCGACCATGCGATGCCGTTGCTGCTCTATGTGGGAGAAACAAAATTATCGATTAAGCAACGCTGGAAAGGAGTTCATGATTGCAAAGATTATATTGATGCCTACATCAGCTTGCACCGTCAGTATGGCTTGAATGTGGCAGTCAATTTAGCGTTTAATGTGTCAGTCCCGGCAGACCGCCCTCAACGGCTGGCCCTAGAACGGGATTTAATTTTGAAGTGGCGATCGCCGTTTAATAAAGAATGTTGGCGCTACTGGGGACAACCCTTCCAGCGACGGGGCTAAGATGGGATTAGGCTCCCCATAACTTATTAATTTCCTACCCATTGCCTATAATTGGCGATGTTTTGCTTCCTCTCTTTTCCTTGGCATGGCTATTTCTCCTAGAAAAGTGGCGCGACAGCGATCGCCCCGACCGCAGCAAGCAACGTTTTGCCGACGGCGCTGGTTCGTTTTTGGTCTAATTGGCCTAACCTGTGCGGCGATCGCCTACCAACGTATCCAGGGAGCTTTGCGTCCAGCCAAGGCCATTTTCGTCCTGGGGGGCCACGAAGAACGGGAGCGGTTTGCTGCCCAATTTGCCCAGGAACATCCGGATCTAAAAGTTTGGGTTTCCTCCGGTAGTCCACCGGAATATGCCCGCCAGATTTTTGCGAACTATCAAATCGAAGGCGATCGCCTCCAGCTCGATTACCAGGCCGAAGACACTGTCACCAACTTCACCAGCCTCGTAGACGAATTCGAACAAGAAAATATTGATAGCGTCTACCTCATCACCTCCGAAAACCACATGAGCCGCGCCCGACTGGTGGCCAGTATTGTTTTCGGCACCCGTGACATTGCCATTAAACCAGTGCCTGTCCCCTCGGATAATCCCCCGGAAACGGCGATGAAATGTATCCGTGATGGGCTTCGCTCAATCCTCTGGGTGGTCACCGGTGAAACGGGCCGCGAGTGGCAAACCCTGACTCAGATCCCCGCCCAGGCGATCGCCCCCAACGCCAGACAACCAGAGGAGAATTTATAATGACTGAGGTTTTGCTTGCGTACAGGAGTCATGATGGAGTCAACCGCCGAACCGATTTATTTCTATAAGGCCCATGACCCCTATGGCTGTTTCTCGAATTTTTCCCTGCACCCGATCCACTGCGAAGCCCTAGATTGGCCTACCGTTGAGCATTTTTACCAGGCCCATAAATTTCTCCCCACCCACCAACAAGATCTCATCGACAAAATTCGCGCTGCCCCGACTCCAGAAATTGCCGCCGCCCTAGGCCGCGATCCCCAGCACCCAAAACGCCCCGATTGGGAAGACATTAAACGAACCGTGATGTGGCAAGGGGTTTGGACAAAATTTACAACCCACCCTGACATTGCCCAAATTTTGCTGACAACGGGGGACGCAGAAATTATTGAAAATTCCCCGGTGGACTATTACTGGGGCTGTGGTGCCGATGGCAGTGGGAGCAATTATCTAGGCAAAGTCTTAATGCGGGTACGCCGCCAACTGCGCCACGGGTAATAACCCCATAGCCTTCTTTCTAGCGAAAATGTTACCTTTTGTTTAGGACAAGCCACGTCCTAGCAGTTCCTCATTTCTCGCGCTCAGTAATGGAAAAATCTCACCTTGGGTTTGATGTGATCATTGTCGGTGGCGGTATTGTCGGGGTCACCCTCGCGGCCTGCCTCAAGCAGACAGATCTGCGGATCGCCATCGTGGAAGCACAACCCCTTGATGTAGTGACCCAACGGCAGCGGGCCTATGCAATGTCGCTGCTTTCCCAACGGCTTTTTCAGGAATTGGGGGTTTGGGAGGCGATCGCCGCCCGCAGTGGCAAATACCGCAACATTCAACTGTCAGACGAAAATTTTTCTGGTGTCGTTAAATTTTCCCGCCAAGATCTCAAAACAGATTTTCTCGGTTTTTCGGGGCAGCACCAAGTCGTCCTTGAAACCCTCCAGGCTTCTCTGCGGGGCTATGACAATATCCGTTGGTTTTGTCCGGCCCAAGTCACCGCCATTCACTATCAGTCCGATCAGGCGATCGTAGAATTATCCAGCGAAACCCAAGGAAGTCTCAAGATTCGAGGGGCTTTGGTGGTTGGAGCCGACGGGCCACGCTCCCTCGTGCGCCAAGGGGCTGGTATTAAAACAAGGGGTTGGAAATATTGGCAATCCTGTGTTACCTGCGTTGTCGAACATGAAGCCCCCCGCAATGACGTTGCCTTTGAACGGTTCTGGGGTACAGGGCCGATGGGAGTTTTGCCCCTAACAGAAAATCGTTGTCAAATTGTCTGGACGAATCCCCACGCTGAAGCCCAGCACCTTAAGGAATTGCCCCCTGACGTTTTCCTAGAACATTTAGAACAACACACAGGCCCCCAGTTAGGCCGCTTGCAATTGGTGGGCGATCGCCAGGTTTTTCCGGTGCAACTGATGCAAGGCGATCGCTATGTGGATCAGCGTCTCGCGTTGGTGGGAGATGCAGCCCATTGTTGCCACCCGGTGGGAGGTCAAGGTCTCAATTTAGGGATCCGTGATGCTGCGGCCCTTGCCCAAACCTTAATCGAAGCCCAGCAACGGGGACAGGATCTCGGAGGTTTGGCTGTGTTGAAACGCTATGAACGGTGGCGCAAGCGGGAAAATCTCGTGATCCTAGGCTTTACGGATTTCCTCAACCGCCTTTTTTCCAACCGGATTTGGCCTGTGGTCTGGGTGCGCCGAATGGGCTTGGTGATCATGGCGAAATTTAGCCCTTTGCGTCTGTTTGCGCTCAAGCTCATGACCGGACAGAAGGGCCGTCAACCCCGCATTTTGGCGTAACTTTCTTGCTAGATTGTTAATTTTTCGGGAGATTCTGGGGATTTGCGTTCAGAATTGAAACCAAGTGAGCGTAAATTTCCCAATCATCCCATGCGTGTTCAATCTATCTATCGGGCGATCGCCCCCCTTCTCCTGGCGAGTCTACTGTTCCTGACGGCCTGTGGCGGCAATGCTCCGGTTCCTCCCCCTGACCCGAACCCTGGGGCTAATACTGAAGTCACCGCCCCGGCAACGGAGACGGCCCAAACCCCCCAAAAGGGCAGTGCTTTTAATCAATTTTTCCCGGCGGACAAAACCGAGGGCTATGACCGGGTCTTTACCCAGGAAAAAGAAGGTTTTGCGGAAATTAAGTTAACCCTCAACGGTACAGAAATGGCAAAAATTTCCATCTCGGATACCGCTAATAATCTTGCCGCCCGCAATAAATTTACCGAGGCCGAAGAAACCGTTGATGGCTTTCCCCTCGTGGCCCAGGGGGCAAATACCCATGCGGTTTTAGTCGGCGATCGCTATCAAGTGAAAGTGATGTCCCGGGATGCCAGCTTTGGCCCCGATGAGCGCAAGGCTTGGCTCGCTAAGGTGAATCTGCAGGGTTTAGCGAGTTTATAAAGCCAATTTTTCGTAAACCACAGCCGTAATCTTTCCAGATATTAACTAAATTAGGAGGTTTTTCATGAGTGCTTCAATTGTGGAGTTGATGGACCAGTTACCCGAAAAAAATCTCACGACCATGCTTTTAAATGGTCTGGATTTTGTAGTGCCTGGGGAATGGACAAATATTGTTGGCTTCGACAATATGGTGAAAGCCGTGACGCGGGAGACAGATCCGGCAATCCTCCAAGCGGTACGCGATCGCGCCATTGTCCTCTACAGCGACAAATCCCAAGGTTATCAGCGGGCGATGTGGATCTACCAAACCGTTGACCGGGCGGATAAAGCCTTGGCGGCGGCGGCCCTGGCGAATAAAGTGGGCGATAAAATTCCCTTGGTGGGCGGTTTGATGCAGAAAGTAACCCCCAATGCTGATAAGGCCCAGGCCATTGATTTATGTCTGAAGCTGGTCGCCGAAATCACCTGTTTCTGTCAGATTAACGGGATTCCGGGGGATAGTCTGGGGGATTTCATGAAGGCGATCGCCGACTATAGTGGCGAAGAACTGATGCGGATCGCCACCCTGATTTGTGTAGATGGCTTGATTCCCCTGGGGCCAGATTTTCTCCAAAAAATTGACCGCACCCTAAATAACCTTTCGGCAGGAGAACTCAGTGATAATCCGGCCTTTAGCCGCGTTGGAGAATTTTTACCAGGGGGCAATCCGGCGGGAAAATTGGCCTTTATTAACCGTAGTTTTAGCTCCATGCAGGGCTGGATGAGCGGCTTCGTCAGTGCTCGCGGTTTAACCCCCGAAAAAATCATGGATCATATCCAAGGGTTTGTGGAAGTTTCCGATAACAAGCTCGATTATGTGGCGGCCTTCTTGGATCTCAGTACCAATTATTACGAACACACTGGTACCCAAACCGTTGCCCGCCGGCTCATTGACCGGGCCTATGGAGAAATCTAGAACAAGCCATTGCCAGGGCAAGCTTTAATAATCTGCTAGTTTAAGGGAGGAAAATTACCTCTCTTTTTTATTGTGTTGTGGGAAAGCAAAAAGCCGTTATGAAGCCGAAAAATTCCTGGTGGCGATCGCCAAACATTTTATGGATCAAACTTTGTCTCATTGGCAGCTTACTGATCGCTTGCGCCCCCATTGTTCCCCCAGCAGAAAGCAATCCCCGCACCTTCGCGCCCCTGGCCGTAGAATTTTTAGATGAATATTGGCTACCCAAAACGGAGTTTCAAGGGACGACCGTCGGCGGCTTATCGGCTCTCTATTACAATGCCCAAACCGGCGCTTACTATGCCCTGAGTGATGACCGCTCACAGTTTGCCCCGGCCCGTTTTTACACCTTCGATCTGGACATCGACGAAACCGGGGCCATTCCCCAAATCCAAGGGCTAAACCTCAAGGCAATGACGCCTTTAACCACTCCTGACGGCGAAACCTTTGCTCCAGGGAGCCTTGACCCAGAAGGATTGGTTCTCTCACCCCGCAATACATTATTTATTTCCAGCGAGGGGGATACCGACGCCGCCATTGATCCTTTCGTGAAAGAATTTGATCTTGAAGGTCGTGAATTAACCTCCCTCAGAATTCCCCAACGTTTTCTAACAGGCGATCGCCAGCGGGGTGTACGCAACAATTTGGGATTTGAAGCCTTGGCCATTTCTGCCCCTTCCCAAGCTGCTGCTGACCCCTTTCGGATCTTTTTTGCTCCAGAATCGTCCCTTTATCAAGATACTCGGTCTGATAATGTGGGTGCGCCCATTCGTCTGCTGCATTACGTGATCAATCCCATCGGCGAACCTGTGTTAATCGCCGAACATCTCTATCCCCTAGAACCTGCCCCCCAAGGGACGTTTTCCAATGGCCTGGTGGAAATTATTGCCCTCCCCCAGGAAGGTTATTTCCTTAGCCTGGAGCGCAGCTATGGCCTTGGGGGTGTTGGCGCAAAACTGTTCCAGGTAACCATTGGCAATGCCACCGACACCGCCCGCATTGAGTCCCTTGCCGGCAATCCAGAGACCGTTGTCCCCATACGGAAAACCCTCTTACTGGATCTGCGACAATTGGGAATTAGCCTCGATAACCTAGAGGGCATGACCCTAGGGCCACAGCTAGCCGATAGCAGCCAAAGTTTACTGTTGATCAGTGATGATAATTTCAGTGCTGATCAGGTGAATCAACTCTTGCTCTTTCGCTTGAGTAATTCGGCGGCTAAAGTCACATCAAAATAGGGCCAAGTCCCCACCTCTCCGGCTAGCACCGTAAAGGGTTGATCGGGTTCGCCCAGATCGCTGAGTACCAGGTCGGCCCCCGTAAAATCTTGGTTAGCGGTGTAGTTATTCACTGTGACGACGGTGGTGAGGCCGGCATCCCGTGACGAAAGCCAGCCATTACCGGAATCCTCAAAGGCAACACATTGCTCAGCCCGGAGATTCATTTTTTCGAGGGCATAGAAAAAGATATCGGGGGCCGGTTTTTTCTGGGGTACCATGTCGCCAGCGGCGATCACTTCAAACCAATCCATGGCATCAGGGGCCAGGGAATGGGTTAATAGGGCGGTGACATTGGCTGGGGTGGTGGTGGTGGCGATCGCCAAGCGAAGGCCTTGATCCCGTGCTTCTTGGATTAGTCGTCTAACGCCAGGGCGTAGGGGCAAAACTTCATTGGCGAGCAAATCGCAGTAATGCTGGGTTTTGCGGGCGTGGAGATCCTTGATAAACGAAGTCAAGTCGCTCACCGTTGGCATTTGCGGCTGCCAAGATTCAATATAAAAGCGAATTCTTTCTTTCCCACCCGTCACCTTCAGGAGCTGGCCATAGAGATCCACCGACCAATCCCAGGACAAACCCACATCAGCAAAGGCACGGTTAAAGGCAACGCGATGGGCATCCTTTTCTGTATTGGCCAGGGTGCCATCCACATCAAAAATCAGGGCTTCTAGTTGTCCCATGTAAAACCTCGGTTGTTTTTATCGTCCCCACTGTACTGGGAAATTGTCTGCAATACTGAAAAGTTGCTCGATGCAAAAACAGCATTCTAAATGTCAAAAATCAAATAATTAAATCAATCGCTTTGGGAGAACTCGGCAGAGATGACTTGATTGGGGTTGGCAGCAACTTTGAGCCACAGCATAAAGGTGCTACCGGGGAGAGCTTCGGTATGGGGTAAACCGATGGTTGGACTATACACTTCAATGTCCCCGGCCATTTTGCCCACAAGATCAGCGGCGATCGCCAACCCAAGCCCGGTACCTTCAATGGCACTTTCAGCCTGCACACCCCGATAATGCCGTTCAAAAACGTGGGGTAAATCTGCCGGAGGAATGCCGTAGCCCGTATCGTGGACGGCAATGGTGAGTTCCTGAGTCTGGGCTTCAACCTGTAAGAGCACTTGCCCCCCGGACGGTGTATATTTCAGAGCATTTTCTAAGAGATTATTCAAAACTTCCATTAGGGCGGTGTGATTCCCCAAAATCCAGGGATATGGTTCTGGCAACACGTAATTTAAAGTGATCCCCCGCTCGGCGGCGATCGCCCCCAGGGAAGCAACAAGGGGAAGCACCACTTCTGCCACGGGTAGTGGTTCGACGGAGAGGGAACGGTCTGGGGCCAGACTCGGCCCACCATTGGGAGGTAACGCTAAACTTGGCCCCCCTTCTAACTGGGGAATTTGAGCCGTTAAGAGATCCACCTCTTCGCTAAATTGGGTGAGTAATCCCTTCAGGCGATCGCTTTCCCGGACAATTCCCTCAGCGACTGTGTAATTTTTTTCCGTCGGCAGCAACCGTTTCAATAGCAACTTGCCGAAGGTACTAATCGCCATAGTTGGATTACGGAGCTGATGTAAAAGATCATGGAAATGCTCTTGCTCTAGAGCCTGGAGATGTTGCTGCTGGGTGAGCCGCTCCGTTGCCCAACTCTTTTGCTGATCCAATACACAGGCTAATACTAAACTTTCTGCGATTAGTTCAATCTGGGCCACCTCCGGCGATCGCCAACCCCGGTCTCGTCGTCCCGTCGCCAAAATCCCCAAAATCAAATCACCGTGCCAGAGGGGAAATGCCCTCGTTGGTTCCCCCAATAGATCTATCAGATCTTCCGGTAAAGCCCCCGTCTCCTCGCCCATCGAAACATCAAGCCATTCCCCTTGATCCGGATCCATCGTTACCATGTCCGTTGCCCCCTGCCTCCCCGCAGCCAGTAAACGATCAGGAAAAGCACTAATCGGTTGGAGGGTAATTTCTTGATTCTCTTGATCTGGCTGGGCCAAATAAACAATCCCCCACTCTGCCCCAAGGCCCTGGGCTAACAATTGCAACTGCCCTTGGCACAGGGACAAATACTCCGGGCTAACTGGCAATAGTTGCGGTAATGTCGTCATGAATTTCATCCTCCCAAGCCGCAATCCCTAGGGGACGTTTCCCAGGAAACCTTGATAAATCAGGGGTTTTGACAAAAAACTTAATCCTTTTTTCACTTTTGGATTGATCGCCCACCTTCATTGGATTGTAGTAGATTTCCTAATACAAAAAATCCAACCCATAGCGAAAACCAGTCAATTTTCACTTGATTTTTTTCAATGGAGCCGATATACTTTGCTCGACATTCTGTAACTCCTGTTACAGCTGTTCTAAAAAAGTAAAGAAGAGGAGGTACTGGGTTGGCAAGAAAGCGTAAACGCAAGAGTCGGCGTCGGCAAGAAGGAAGAAAAATTTTAGAGATTGTCCCACAATATAATATCGAAAGCGGTGATGACAAACCTGTGACTGCAGCCCGCAAGCACATTGCTGCGAATGGGATTATGCCCCCAGCAGTCGTTGTAGTTAAGCGTAATGAGCATACCACTGATCGGTACTTTTGGGCAGAAAAAGGATTGTTTGGTGCCCAATATGTAGAGGAGAATCACTTTTTATTCCCCAGTCTACGGGTGCTCTGTAACAACGCCGATGAGGAAGCATCTGAAAAAGCGACTGTTTCTAGCAAAGCTTAAAGTTCCTTCAAAAATATATCACTTAACCCAACGTTTAGTGATCTCTAAATCCCCTTCTATCAATTTCAGTAATTCCTAGTCCCACCCATTTTAGGGTCGGGGCTATTTTTGTTGCGTTGTTCCCATGGTGTTGATGGCTAATTTTAGGGTTTTGTTGGGGAGGCATCTCCTAGGCTTCGTGGAGTTGGTAGGGCATGACCTGGCGCAGTTGGATCAATTCATCGCGGTGGGCTGTCACTGTGATCAATTGAGTGGGGGTCTCGGTAATGGGTGTTTGTGTGGTGATCTGTAGAATGACTTTTTCTATCTTCCCGGCCTTACGCCAGTAAAATAGACCCGCCAAGGGAGCGAGGAGACAAATACCAAGGAAAGCAAAGCCAATGTTGGGATAGAGGAGTGCTAGGACTAGGGCGATACAAACTAAGCCGAGGGCCGCTAACAGACTTAAGAAAACGGCAATAAAGCCACTGGGGGGGACAAAGCCTTCATAGGTGACAATGTTGTTCACGCCATCAACCGTGGTAATCCGATAGGCTCGCTGTTCGAAATAGGTTTGGAGACGCTCAAAGATGGATTCTTCCGGTTCTTTTGCCAATAGCTCTACTTGTTCGGTGCGATCTTTGATGGAAGCGCGGATGAAGAAAAACAGACCCACCATCAAGAGCAATGTGAGGAGGAGAGTCGAAGTAATTACGGATTGTTCTAGCACGGTTTTTACGAGGGGGGCTTGAAGATTCACTGCATATAAATGTATATCGATCATGCTATATTTTGGAAAGTCTCCGGGAAAACCATGAAAAAAATTCGGGTTGTTCTAATTGAAGATCATGATTTAACGCGGATTGGGCTACGAACTTCTCTACAGCAATGTGCGGACATTGAACTTTTAGCAGAGGCGACCAATGGGGCGGATGGATTGCGTTTATTAGAAGAGATTCATCCTGATTTAGCGATTGTGGATATTGGTTTGCCTGAGATCGATGGGATTGAGTTAACGCGGATTTTAAAAAAAGAAAAACTCAAGGATCAACCCCATGAGGCGCAAACAAAGGTTTTGATTTTGACCTTGCAGGATGATGATGCGGCTGTTTTAGCGGCGTTTGCGGCGGGGGCGGATTCTTATTGTATGAAGGATATTACGTTTGATCATTTGGTAGAGGCAGTCAAAACGACCGACTCAGGTAACAGTTGGATTGATCCGGCGATCGCCCGCATTGTTCTCAATCAAGTGCAAGGGGGAGAATCCCTTTCTGGCACTACGGTTACGATTCAAGCGACTTCTCCAGAGGATCAACAACTCCTCGAAAGCTGTCCTTTAACGGATCGAGAATTGGAAGTACTCCAATTGATTGTTGATGGTTGCAGCAATTCCGAAATTGCCGAGCATTTATTTATTACGGTGGGTACGGTTAAGACCCATGTCCGCAATATTCTCAATAAACTCTGTGCCGATGATCGCACCCAAGCCGCTGTGCGCGCCCTTCGTTCCGGTCTGGTCGGTTAAAAAGCCCGTTCGCTGAGATCTATCTAATTACTCAAAATGTCGCAGCTGCAAACAGATAGGACTGTCCGAATTAAAGAATATGCTCTAAATTTAGGATTTCATTTGGTGGGAATTGCCGATGCCACCGTGGACAATGCTCACAATCAACAACAGTTACAAGCTTGGTTAGCAGCAGGATTCCAAGCAGAAATGGCCTGGATGGCTAACCCTAAACGTCAGGATGTCACAGCCTGTTTACCAGGGGTGCAGTCGGTCATTTGTGTTGCCCTCAACTATTACACCCCCTATGAACATTCTGAAGAACCAGGAGTGGGCAAAATTTCCCGTTATGGCTGGGGACGGGATTATCATCGTGTTTTAGGGAAACGTCTAAAAGCGCTTTGCCAGTGGCTCACCGCAGAATTTCCAGAAGAACAACATCGCTTTTATGTGGATACTGGGCCTGTCCAGGATAAGGTTTGGGCGGAGCGAGCGGGCCTCGGTTGGATTGCCAAAAATAGCAATGTCATTACCCGAGAGTACGGTAGTTGGGTCTTTTTGGGAGAAGTCCTCACTACCTTAGCTCTAACGCCGGATCAACCTCATACGAAACATTGTGGTACTTGTACCCGTTGTATTGAGGCCTGTCCAACTCAGGCGATCGCCGCTCCCTTTACCGTTGATGCGAACCGTTGCATTGCTTATCACACCATCGAAAATCGGGCCGAACAACTGCCACCTCACATTGCCCCACACCTACAGAACTGGGTCGCCGGTTGTGATATCTGTCAGGATGTCTGCCCCTGGAACCAGCGCTTTGCCCAACCCACCGACATCGACGATTTTCACCCTTACCCCAAACACCTGGCACCAAAACTCACCGAACTTGCTACTTTATCCGAAACAGAATGGGATCAAAGACTCACAGGATCGGCGCTGCGTCGTATCAAACCAGCCATGTGGCGACGCAATGCCCAAGCGAACCTCGACCATCAACCCATAGAAAAAAACCTCCCCCATAACATGGAGAAGGCGGAATAATATTTAAGTACACACAATCAAATCAGAACCAAAGTTCTTACTTGCCCATTTGTGCGGCGACTTCTGCGGCGAAGTCTTCTTCTTTTTTCTCAATACCTTCGCCCAGGACGAAACGTTGGAAACGACGAATTTGAACATTTTCACCAATGGTGGCGATCGTCTGCTTCACAAGCTCTTCAACCGTCATGTTTTGATCGCGGATGTAGGGCTGATCCATCAAAGAAAGTTCTTTCAGGCGCTTAGCAATGCGGCCTTCAACAATTTTTTCCTTGATATTATCGGGTTTCCCGGCGAGGTCATCGCGACCCATTTCAATTTCGCGCTCTTTGTCGGCAATTTCAGTCGGAATGTCATCGACTTTCACATACTGAACATTAGGACAAGCGGCGATCTGCATCGCAATCCCTTTGGCCAGATCTTTGAAGATATCACCACGGGCAACGAAGTCGGTTTCGCAGTTTACTTCTACGAGAACGCCAATGCCGCCACCAGTGTGAATGTAACTTTCAATCAGTCCTTCGGCTGCTACCCGACCTGCTTTTTTCTCAGCAGAGGTAATCCCTTTCTGACGGAGCCACTCAATCGCTTTAGTGATGTCCCCATTGGTTTCACCAAGCGCTTTTTTGCAATCCATCATTCCTGCGCCAGTTTTATCGCGCAGTTCCTTGACAAGCTTTGCAGAAATTTGTGCCATTTTGCTGTTCACCAAAAAATTATCAGGTCAATTCAAGAAGATATTACGCTTATTCAGACTCAGATGCATCGGTCTCATCGGCGTACTCATCGATTGCTTCATCGAAGTCTCCGTAGTCACCGTCATCATCAACGGGCTGACCGTGGCGACCAGCATAGATTGCATCAGCCAATTTACCCACAATCAACTTAATGGAACGAATAGCATCATCGTTCGCCGGAATTGGTAAATCAACAGTTTGAGGATCGCAGTTGGTATCTAAGAGAGAAACAATGGGAATCCCTAACTTTTGGCATTCTTGAATCGCGTTGTGTTCCCGACGTTGGTCAATGATCACCACAATGTCAGGGATTTTGCGCATGTTCTTGATGCCGCCGAGGTATTTTTGTAGCTTGTCCAGTTCGCGACGAAGCATGGAGGCTTCTTTCTTCGGACGGCGGGCAAGGTTGCCACTTTCTTCGAGGGCTTCTAATTCTTTGAGGCGCTCAACACGGGTTTTAATGGTTTCCCAGTTGGTGAGCATCCCCCCCAACCAACGCTGGTTGATGTAAAAAGCGCCACAGCGTTTTGCTTCTTGGGCGATGATGCCAGCGGCTTGACGTTTGGTGCCGACAAAAAGGACATGCTTACCATTTTCGGAAGCTTCCTTCATATAGCTGTAGGCTTGTTCAACGAGCTGGGCCGTTTGAACGAGGTCAATAATATGGACACCGTTACGGGATGTGTAGATGTAAGGTGCCATTCTGGGGTTCCAGCGGCGGGTTTGGTGCCCAAAGTGGACACCAGATTCTAGTAGCTCAGCGAGAGATACAACGGGCATATTCTGTTTACTCCTTTTCGGGTTAAACCTTCATCTGGGGACATTTCATCTGTGCGAAACACCCGAAAGAATCCCAGATGTGCGAGTTTTAAACAACCTTATCAGGGTAGCATAGCTCCGCTTCTGGGGGGAGAGGTTTGTAGAGAACAGGTTCTAGAAGCATGACAAGAAATGAAAGATCAGGCGATCGCCAACAATCATTGTGTTGGTTAATCTTCGTGTAGACATTGAGAAATTACGAAAATGAAGAGCTTTCCCTTACCTCTTAGCTTTAGTCCCTGGGGCGATCGCCGGAGAACTCCCCATAATGAAAGGTAACGTTACATTGCTTTTTGTTACAAAAAACCGTTTGAGTTTTCAGTTTTTCGGCGGAATTCAATTGATTTGAGCCATTGTGGCGTAATGATTTCAGGGAGTTTTAAATATTGTTAATGTCCCCCAACATCCTTGGAAAGTAGGCCCTATCATTTACATCAATGCTTTTTGCCCAATGGGTTTTAAAGCAGTCCTAAATCACTGGAAACCTTGCAAGCTGGTGATTCGCTCACAGCTTATCTATTTGAATACATCTATTTAGATAGAACCTTTATTACGTCGATTGTCTAGAGAGGAGAATCCTCATGGCAGTAAAGGTTGATAAGGATCCGGTACCAACTTCCTTTGAGAAGTGGGGCAAACCGGGTCACTTTGACCGAACTCTGGCACGGGGTCCAAAAACCACCACCTGGATTTGGAACCTCCATGCTGATGCACATGATTTCGATAGCCAAACAAGTGATCTCGAAGATATTTCGCGCAAAATCTTTAGCGCCCACTTCGGTCACCTTGCTGTAGTCTTTGTTTGGCTCAGCGGCATGTACTTCCATGGCGCAAAATTTTCTAACTATGAAGCTTGGTTAAATAACCCCACTGTTATCAAACCAAGTGCACAAGTGGTTTGGCCCGTTGTAGGTCAAGGCATTCTGAACGGAGACGTCGGTGGCGGCTTCAGCGGTATTCAAATTACCTCTGGTCTGTTTTACCTCTGGCGTGCTGCTGGTTTTACCAACTCTTATCAGCTCTATGTGACTGCCATTGGCGGTCTTGTTATGGCAGCCCTGATGGTGTTTGCCGGTTGGTTCCATTACCACAAAGCAGCTCCGAAACTGGAATGGTTCCAGAATGCTGAGTCCATGATGAATCACCACCTATCTGTACTGTTAGGTTGTGGTTCCTTAGGCTGGACTGGCCACTTGATCCACGTTTCTTTGCCGGTAAACAAGCTCCTAGATTCTGGTGTGGCTGCAAAGGATATTCCTTTACCCCACGAGTTCTTTGATGCTTCGGTGATGGCAGAACTGTATCCGAGCTTTGCCCAGGGTCTGAAGCCTTTCTTTACTTTAGATTGGGCGGCATACTCTGATTTCTTGACCTTCAAGGGTGGCTTGAACCCCACTACCGGTAGCCTTTGGTTGACTGACATTGCTCATCATCACTTGGCGATCGCTGTTCTCTTCATCATCGCGGGTCACATGTACCGGACTGGCTTCGGTATCGGCCACAGCATGAAAGAGATCCTCGAAGCCCATAAAGGTCCTTTCACTGGCGAAGGTCACAAAGGTCTTTACGAAATTCTAACCACCTCTTGGCACGCTCAATTGGCGGTTAACCTCGCGCTGCTTGGTTCTTTAACCATCGTCATCGCGCACCACATGTACTCCATGCCTCCCTATCCTTACATGGCAACAGATTACGGCACTCAGCTGTCTCTGTTCACTCACCACACTTGGATTGGCGGCTTCCTCATTGTTGGTGCTGGTGCCCACGGCGCAATTTTCATGGTTCGTGATTACGATCCTGCTAAGAACGTTAATAACCTCTTAGACCGCGTAATCCGTCACCGTGACGCGATTATTTCTCACCTCAACTGGGTTTGTATTTTCCTCGGCTTCCATAGCTTTGGTCTCTACATTCACAATGACACCATGCGTGCATTGGGTCGTCCCCAAGATATGTTCTCTGATTCTGCGATTCAGTTGCAGCCTATCTTCGCGCAGTGGATTCAAAACATTCATACCCTTGCTCCCGGTGGCACCGCTCCCAATGCGATCGCCTCTGCGAGTCAAGTTTTCGGCGGTGATGTAGTGGCAATTGGCAATAAAGTTGCCCTGATGCCCATCACCCTCGGTACTGCTGACTTCATGGTTCACCATATCCATGCGTTTACCATCCACGTCACTGTACTTATTCTGCTGAAGGGTCTTCTCTATTCCCGCAGCTCCCGTCTCGTACCCGATAAGGGTCAACTGGGCTTCCGCTTCCCCTGTGACGGTCCTGGTCGTGGTGGTACTTGCCAAGTTTCTGGTTGGGACCATGTCTTCCTCGGACTGTTCTGGATGTATAACTCTCTCTCCATCGTGATTTTCCACTTTAGCTGGAAGATGCAATCCGATGTTTGGGGCACCATCCTCCCAGACGGTAGCGTATCCCACGTCACTGGTGGTAACTTTGCCCAAAGTGCAATTACCATTAACGGCTGGCTCCGTGACTTCCTCTGGGCACAGTCTTCTCAGGTGATCAACTCCTACGGTTCTGCACTGTCGGCTTACGGCATTATGTTCCTAGCGGGTCACTTTGTGTTTGCTTTCAGTCTCATGTTCCTCTTCAGTGGACGTGGCTATTGGCAAGAACTCATCGAGTCCATCGTTTGGGCACACAATAAGCTCAAGTTGGCTCCTGCAATTCAACCCCGTGCTTTGAGCATCATTCAAGGTCGTGCGGTTGGTGTTGCTCACTATCTCCTCGGCGGGATCGTGACAACCTGGGCCTTCTTCCTAGCGAGAAGCTTGTCCATCGGTTAACTCTGAAATGGTTTACCGATCGCCAATTTCAGGGGGAGTTGTAAGAGTTATATTTCACTCGATTCACCTTCCCTCCCAATTGGCTCTTAGTATCTTTCCCTGCGGGAAAATACAGAGGTTACATTTGAAGACCTCACCCTCATTTGTTTAACGAGGAGAACCTCAAGCATAGTTATGGCAACTAAATTTCCAAAATTTAGCCAAGACCTTGCTCAAGATCCCACTACACGTCGGATTTGGTACGGAATCGCTACAGCACATGATTTCGAGACCCACGATGGGATGACTGAGGAGAATCTTTACCAAAAGATCTTTGCTTCCCACTTCGGTCACCTCGCAATCATCTTCCTGTGGACTTCCGGTACTCTCTTCCACGTTGCTTGGCAAGGCAATTTCGAGCAGTGGATCAAAGATCCCCTGAATGTTCGTCCCATCGCCCATGCGATTTGGGATCCCCACTTTGGTCAAGGGGCAATTGATGCCTTTACCCAAGCGGGCGCTTCTAACCCTGTAAACATTGCATATTCTGGGGTTTACCACTGGTTCTACACCATTGGGATGACCACCAATGCTGACCTTTACCAAGGCGCAGTATTCCTTCTGATCCTCTCTTCTCTGTTTTTGTTCGCAGGCTGGCTGCACTTGCAACCCAAGTTCCGTCCTAGTCTTGCGTGGTTCAAGGATGCTGAATCTCGTCTCAACCACCACCTGGCTGGTTTGTTTGGTGTCAGTTCTTTAGCTTGGACAGGTCACTTGGTACACGTTGCAATTCCTGAGTCTCGCGGTGTTCATGTCGGCTGGGATAACTTCCTTTCTGTGAAGCCTCACCCCGCTGGTTTGATGCCTTTCTTCACCGGGAATTGGGGTGTGTATGCTCAGAATTCTGATACTGCGGGTCATGTGTTTGGCACATCCCAAGGTGCGGGTACTGCAATCTTGACCTTCCTTGGTGGTTTCCACCCCCAAACTGAGTCTCTCTGGTTGACTGATATTGCCCACCACCACTTGGCGATCGCCGTGTTGTTTATCATCGCGGGTCACATGTATCGCACCAAGTTTGGGATTGGTCACAGCATCAAAGAGATCCTCAATGCCCACCAGCCCCCCAGCGGTAAGCTCGGTGCCGGCCACAAAGGTCTTTATGACACCGTCAACAACTCCCTCCACTTCCAGTTGGGTCTGGCGCTTGCTTCCTTAGGTGTTATCACCTCTTTGGTGGCACAGCACATGTACTCTCTGCCTTCCTACGCGTTTATCGCCAAGGACTACACCACCCAGGCAGCGCTTTACACCCACCACCAGTACATCGCTGGTTTCCTGATGGTTGGTGCGTTTGCCCACGGCGCAATCTTCTTCGTCCGTGACTACGATCCTGAAGCGAACAAAGACAACGTTCTTTATCGCATGCTGGAGCACAAGGAAGCGCTGATCTCCCACCTCAGCTGGGTATCTCTCTTCCTCGGTTTCCATACCCTCGGACTTTATGTCCACAACGATGTTGTTGTTGCCTTCGGTACTCCCGAAAAGCAAATCCTCATCGAGCCTGTCTTCGCTCAGTTTGTCCAAGCGGCTTCTGGTAAGGCACTCTATGGCTTTGATGTTCTGCTCTCCAACGCAGATAGCATTGCTTCTGGCACTGGTGCAGCTTACCTGCCCGGTTGGTTGGATGCCATCAACAGCGGCAGCAACTCCCTCTTCCTCAACATTGGTCCTGGGGACTTCCTCGTCCACCATGCGATCGCCCTCGGTCTCCACACCACCACTCTCATCCTTGTGAAAGGTGCGTTGGATGCCCGTGGTTCTAAGCTGATGCCCGATAAGAAAGACTTCGGCTACAGCTTCCCCTGTGATGGCCCCGGTCGTGGCGGTACTTGTGATATCTCCGCTTGGGATGCCTTCTACCTCGCAATGTTCTGGATGCTGAATACCCTGGGCTGGTTGACCTTCTACTGGCACTGGAAGCACCTCGGCATTTGGCAGGGTAATGTTGCTCAGTTCAACGAAAACTCTACCTACCTGATGGGCTGGTTCCGTGATTACCTCTGGGCGAACTCCGCACAGTTGATCAACGGTTACAACCCCTACGGTGTCAACAATCTCTCCGTCTGGGCTTGGATGTTCCTCTTCGGGCACCTTGTTTGGGCAACTGGTTTCATGTTCCTCATCTCTTGGCGTGGTTACTGGCAAGAGCTGATCGAAACCATCGTTTGGGCACACGAGCGCACTCCCCTGGCGAACATCGTTCGTTGGAAGGACAAGCCCGTTGCTCTCTCCATCGTTCAGGCTCGTTTGGTTGGTCTCGCTCACTTCACGGTGGGTTACGTCCTAACCTATGCGGCCTTCCTGATTGCTTCGACGTCAGGTAAGTTTGGTTAATTAATTTCTTCTGAAAATTAACCTACTGAAATTTCAACCCCTTGTCTTTTAGGCAGGGGGTTTTTGCAATGGGAAAACCTAGGACAATGCGCCAAATGTCTTATAAAAGGCGGAAATAGTTTATTTCTGCACAAAAGCAGGAAAAAATAACGCTATGCTGTACACAAATTTGGCAAGCTTAGAATTCTTATGGCGAGTGAGAAAAAATCCGGATTAGGAATGTTTGGGGGGGTCTACACGCCTTCTATTTTGACCATCCTTGGGGTGATCATGTACCTCCGGTTTGGTTGGGTTGTGGGTAATGCAGGATTGCTAGGCTCCCTCGCCATCGTCACCCTCGCCAATGCAATTACCTTTTTAACAGCCCTTTCAATCTGTGCGATCGCCACGGATAAGGTAGTCCGTGTGGGGGGCGCATACTATATGATTAGTCGCTCTTTGGGCCTAGAAACCGGTGGAGCGGTAGGGATCCCGCTGTATTTTGCCCAGGCTTTTTCGGTGGCCCTTTATACCATTGGTTTTGCGGAGAGTGTTGTCCAGGTTTTTGGTGGCTTAAATCAGCTTTATGTGGCTTTGATTGTGACGATTTTGGTGGGGATTTTAGCGCTCACGTCCGCCAGCATTGCGATTAAGGCCCAGTACTTTATCATGGCGGCGATCGCCCTTTCTCTTGTTTCCTTGGTTCTGGGTCGCCCGCTGCCTGAAGCAGGAGATATTGCCCTGTGGGGTTCTAGCGCTGAGGTGACACTGCCCTTTTGGACAGTCTTTGCGGTATTTTTTCCGGCGGTCACTGGGATTATGTCTGGCGTGAATATGTCCGGTGATCTCAAGGATCCCATTAAGGCAATTCCCATTGGTACCCTAGCTGCCGTGGGCACTGGTTATGTTATCTACATGCTCATTCCGTTGCTGTTGGCCCAACGGGGAGATACAGCCAGCCTCATTGAAGACCCTCTAGTGATGCAGCGCTTGTCTGTTTGGGGGCCAGCAATTTTATTGGGGGTCTGGGGGGCGACCCTCAGTAGCGCAATTGGGAGTATTCTCGGTGCGCCTAGGGTTTTACAGGCCCTCGCCCGGGATGGCGTATTACCGCCTTGGTTAGGTTTTTTGGGATCTGGTAGTGGGTCGGAAGATGAGCCGCGTATTGGCACCATTGCCACCTTGGGGGTGGCGATCGCCGCTGTGTGCATTGGGGATCTCAACATCATTGCCCCAGTGTTGACAATGTTTTTCTTGACTACCTATCTCGTCCTCAATATTTCTGCCGGCATTGAAACTCTCCTCCAAAGTCCTTCCTTTCGACCGACCTTTAGGGTGCACTGGGCACTCTCGCTGTTGGGGGCTATGGGCTGCCTGGGAGTGATGTTTTTAATTAATGCGATCGCCACGGTTGTTGCCGCCTTGATTGTGATCCTCATTTACTTTTGGATACAGCGGCGGGAACTCCAAGTCACCTGGGGGGACGTTCGGCGCGGCCTGTGGATGGCTCTCATTAGTAAGGCGATTTATCAAGTGGCAGGGGCTGAAGACAGTAAAAACTGGCGGCCTCATCTCCTCGTGCTTTCTGGAGCCCCCCGGAAACGTTGGTCTTTAATCGAACTAGCCGATGGCTTGAGTCATAATCGGGCCCTGATGACAGTGGCGACGGTGTTGCCTGAAGGTTCCCGTGACGCTGGCCAACAGACAAAAATGGAAACTACAATCCGTGATTATTTGGCCAAACGGGGTGTAAAAGCCTTGGTGCGCCTCAGTACCGCTGATGATCCCTTTATTGGCGCCTTAAATTTAATTGAAACCTATGGTCTGGGAGACTTAACCCCCAATACGGTTTTGCTGGGAAGTACAGAATCTCCCGAACGATTTGCCGCCTACTGTCATCTCTTGCAACAGGTTCATATTGCTAGGCGTAATATTATTATCTTCCATGAAAATCCAGAGCGGGCCTTTGGTCGCAAAAAACGGATTGACATCTGGTGGGGTGGGGTGCAGAGTAATGGTGGCTTAATGTTGATGTTGGCCTATTTGCTCCGCACTGACATCCAATGGCGCAGTGCCCAGATTTACCTCAAGCTGGTAGTACAAGACGCGACAGCCGCCCAGGCCGCCCGTTTAAACCTAGAGTCCCTGATTAGTAGTGCCCGCATTAAAGCAGAACCAATGGTCATTATTGCTGGCGATCGCTCCTTTGAAGAAATTCTGTACCAATCCTCTGCGAGTGCAGACCTCGTTTTCCTCGGCATGGCCCGCCCCGACGAACCTTCTAATTTCCAGGACTATTACAAGAGTCTTTCCCAACGAGCCCAAAACTTACCAAGCACCGTGTTTGTCCTGGCTGCCCCTGATTTTACCTTTGCAGAAGTGGTGGGCGCACCGCGAAAAGTGAGCCCTTAAATCTCCTTAAAAAGCTGATGGTTTCTTATTTAGGGGCGTATTGACAGCGCATTCTCGAAAGAAAAATCGCTTTTGGGTGACATTCAAGTAACTTTGCCCTGACAATGGGAACAATTCTGACCAATAGCAAAATTCAGTATGTCTGAGCGGAAAATTACAGTATCTTTTTCAACGCTGCTGCTGATTGTCGGGGCAGTGCTACTGCTATTTTTACTTTGGCAATTGCGTAGTTTACTTGTTGTGCTCATGATTGCCGTCGTGATTGCAGCGACCCTTGCGCCTGTCATTACAATTGCTGAATCTTTCCGAGTGCCCCGCTGGTTAGCGGTGATCGGTGTGTATCTTGGCTTGATCTCAATTTTCACCGGGGTGGTTTTACTCATTGGCCCTACGGTTGTTGATCAAATTCAAAAATTGATCCGTAAGCTGCCCCTCTATTTAGAAATAGTCGGGGTTTTGGTTCAATCTTGGGCTGTTCGCTTAGGCATGACAGAACCGCAAGTGTTAGAACAATTGAACCGGCTTTTTGATTTGCAAGCACTGACGGCCTGGGCTTTCCGTTCTTCCCAGGAGCTATTGATTCGCTCCTACGGCATTACGCGGGGTGTGATTGGCGGCATTTTGAGCTTGATCCTGGCATTTATGCTCTCCGGTTATATGCTCTCTGGTTCTGACAAATTAATTAGAGGTTTTGTGAGTCTTTTTCCGGCCCCCTGGGATGAACAGCTCCTCGAACAGGTACAGCCCATGAGCGAGCGGATGGGGAGTTATATTCAAGGGCGGATCGTCGTTTCTGGGATTCTCGGCATTGTAATCACCATTGGATTGAGGCTGCTGGGGATTTCAGAATTAGCCCTTGGTTTGGGGGTGATCGCAGCGGTGACAAATTTGATTCCGTTTTTTGGGCCGGTATTGGGCGCTGTGCCGGCTTTGATTGTGGCGATCGCCCAGGGGGGATGGACATTTTTATCCGTCTTCCTTCTTTTTACCCTGATCCAAAACCTCGAAACCTATGTATTAGATCCGCTCTTAGTCGGTTCTTCAGTCAAAGTAAACCCGCTTTATCAATTGCTGGCGGTTTTGGGTGGTGCCCAGGTGCTGGGAATTTTAGGGGCAGTGATTGTGCCACCTTGGGTTGCAGGAGCCGCTGTACTGCTCGATAACCTTTATCTCAAAACGAAACCCTTACCAGTGTCCCTCCCCTCAACGGCGACTCCGACCCTGTCCGATATCCACAAATCTTAGAAAAATCAAGGCTAAGCAGCGATTATTTCGGCGTTCTCTGACAAATTTGTTCTCTCTTGTTCTGTTTTTAAAGTTTTGAAACGGAAAAATTGTTGAAATCTATGTAAATTAATGCTTTCAGCGATCCATATTGAGCAAAGAACGCTTAGAATAATGCAGGAAAACCTTGCAACAAGATAAGTTTGACCCGCAACAGTGCAAAATATCTCTTCTGGGATTCTTGTTTTGCCTGGTTTTTTTACCTATACTTCTCACAATATCTAAAATTCAGGAGATTTTTAATGAATAAAGGCGAATTAGTCGATTTAGTCGCTGAGAAAGCTGGTATCAGCAAAAAGCAGGCAGATTCTGTGATTAGTGCCACCGTAGAGGCAATCATGGAAACCGTTGCCAATGGTGACAAAGTAACCCTCGTCGGTTTTGGTTCCTTTGAACCCCGCCACCGTAAAGCGAGAGAAGGCCGCAATCCGAAGACCAACGAAAAAATGCAAATTCCAGCAACCACAGTGCCCGCGTTTTCTGCTGGTAAACAGTTTAAGGAAATGGTTGCTCCTAAATAAAAGTTGGCTTTGGTCGGACGAACTAAAAATGTGTATGGAGGCTTAGATGGTCACAATGTTGACTTTCTGGGCTTTTTTATTGGCTGATTGGCCTTATTTTGCCAATAGACCCTTGAGGGTTGTGGCGACTTGTGCTTGTTCTGGGATGCTGAGGTCGGGAAACATGGGCAAGGACAGCACCTGGTGGGAACATTGCTCGGCAATGGGGAATTGTCCGGATTGGTAGCCGAGGTTTGCAAACACGGGCTGGAGGTGTAGGGGTTTGGGGTAATACACCATGGCAATGATGCCTTCTGCCTGGAGCTGACTGCGCAGAGTATCGCGATCGCCTGCTTGAACGAGGATGGTGTATTGATTCCAGACGTGGGTGCCGCCAGGGGTTGCTTGGGGGAGTTGAATCCCCTTGATGCCAGCGAGTAACTCGTGGTAGCGGTGGGCGATCACCTGACGTTTCTGGTTCCACTGGTCGAGGTGACGTAATTTAACGGCAAGGATGGTGGCTTGCACCGCGTCCAAACGACTGTTCACCCCCAGCACTTCATGTTGATAGCGGACTTTGGAACCGTGTTCCCGGAGCATTTTGATCTGTTCGTGGAGGGTGGGATTGTTGGTCGTCACAGCACCACCGTCGCCACAACCGCCTAAATTTTTTGTCGGAAAAAAGCTGAAACACCCCGCATCTCCCCAGGCACCGACCGGGCGATCGCCCCATTTTGCCCCCGTGGCTTGGGCACAATCTTCAACGATAAACAGATTATGTTTTTGGGCAATTTCTCCAAGCCGGGTCATGTCTACGGGCTGTCCGAATAAATGGACGGGAATTACAGCTTTAGTACGGGGAGTAATGGCGGCCTCTAGTTGATCGAGGTCGAGATTAAAGGTTGCGGCAGTAATATCAACAAAGATAGGGGTTGCACCACACATGGCAATGGCTTCGGCAGTGGCAATGAAAGTAAAAGTGGAGGTAATCACTTCATCACCGGCGCCAACCCCAAGGGCTTTGAGGGCAAGATAAAGGGCATCGGTGCCGGAGTTACAACCGATGCTAAAGTCAACCTGGTGATAAGCGGCAAAATGTTTTTCGAATTCGGTAACTGCTGTCCCCCCAATGTAGCGACCGGAACTGAGCACTTCCAGCACGGCGGCATTGGTTTCATCGGCAATGGTTGCGTACTGGCGCCCTAGATCAACGGGAGGAATTTGGCTCATGGGTAGCGGTGATTTTTTGGGTAAGAATTCGCGTAAAAGCGTAAATATAAATGTTATAGGTTATGGGAGTGAAAAATAAAAGCGCATGGGTGAATTTATTGCGTTAAATCCGGGGGATTTGGGTTGGGCTCTGGGACTAATTGCCTTGGCGATCGCCCTAGCCCGGTGGCAGAAATTAGGGCTAGAGGGGCAACTCTTACTCGCAACAGGACGGACAATTTTGCAATTGCTGGTAGTGGGCTATGCCCTAGAAATGGTCTTTGCCCTGGCGCACCCATTGGCGGTATTAGGCATTGTCTTGGTAATGCTGACCATTGCGGCGATCGCCGCCCAAAATCGCATTCATGGGCGGGCACCCTTCCCCCTCATTTGGGGCTCTATTTTTATCAGTGTGATGCTCCCGTTGGCCTATACTTTACTGGTGATTGTCCAACCCGATCGCTGGTACGACCCCCAATATTTAATTCCCTTGGCGGGGATGGTGCTGGGCAATGCGATGAATAGTGCTTCTTTGGCAGGGGAACGTTTAAGTAGCCGGATTAAAACCAGCCGCTTTGAAATTGAAACCCAACTGTGCCTGGGGGCGACCCCAAAACAGGCGATCGCCAGCTACCGTACCGAAGCGATCCGCGCCAGCCTAATCCCGACGATCAATTCTATGATGGTAGTAGGTTTAGTTAGTTTGCCGGGGATGTTTACGGGGCAAGTTTTATCGGGCATTGATCCGCTTAATGCTGCTTCCTATCAAATTTTGATTCTCTTTTTGATTGTGACCATTAACCTCATTTGTACTTCCCTGGTGACCGAGGGTCTTTATCGACAATTTTTTAACCCCGCTGCCCAGCTCACCCTCTAAGTTTTGCTCCTTACCAATCCTTGCTAGACTGAATTTCCACATTTGTTGCAATCCATCTCTCACGGAAAAACGACCATGTTTGCTGCCGCCGCCCGCCCGACAACGCCCGCCATTCCCCAAGACCTCTTTAGGGCGATCGCCGATCTCAAACAAGACCTCAACGCCATCATCCTCGCCCACTACTACCAAGAAAACGACATCCAAGACATTGCCGACTACATCGGTGATTCCTTAGGTTTAGCCCGCCAAGCCGCCGAAACCGATGCCGAAGTGATTGTTTTCGCTGGGGTGCATTTCATGGCAGAAACCGCCAAAATCCTCAACCCCAATAAACTCGTCCTCCTGCCCGACCTTGATGCCGGCTGCTCCCTCGCCGACAGTTGCCCCCCCGCTGAATTCGCTGCATTTAAAGCCAAGCACCCAGACCATATCGTCATTTCCTATATCAACTGCACCGCCGAAATCAAGGCGATGAGCGATATCATCTGCACCAGCTCCAACGCCGTCAAGATTGTCAACCAAATTCCCGCCGACCAACCGATCATTTTTGCCCCCGATAAAAACCTAGGGCGATACGTCAGCGAACAAACCGGACGGGATCTCCTCCTCTGGCAGGGCAGTTGCATTGTCCACGAAACTTTTTCTGAAAAACGCATCATCGAACTCAAACTCGAACATCCCGATGCGGAGGTGCTCGCTCACCCTGAGTGCGAAACCCCCGTATTAAACCACGCTGACTTTATCGGCTCCACGACGGCCCTATTAAAACGCTCCCAAGATAGTGCCAGCCAAACTTTCATTGTCGCTACCGAACCGGGGATCATTCACCAAATGGAAAAGGCGAGCCCCGGCAAAACCTTTATTCCTGCCCCGTCCACCAGTAACTGTGCCTGCAATGAATGTCCCCACATGCGCCTCAACACCCTAGAAAAGCTCTATCTGGCGATGAAACATAAAACCCCGGAAATCACCCTCAGCCCGGACATTGCGACGGCGGCCTTGAAACCGATTCAGAGGATGTTAGAAATGAGTGTCTAGGAGAATGTCGTTAGTCACTGAAAAATAGGCAGTAGCAAATTGACAAAAATCCTTTAGAGTAAATGACATCCCCCGCACAGGAAGTAAAACATTTGTAAATCTGTGTAAGTCAAGCAAAAAGATTGCCCATTCCCTTGCTATAAATTGGAATGATAGTAATGGGATGTACTTTCTTAGAGAATCGTGGTTTTTCCCCGGTTTTTACGCAAAGATAGTGAAGTGATTGGCCCCCTTGTCCCGGAATTTTCCAAGAAACCTATGAGTATTGATCAAATTGTTGAACAAGCCCTAAAAGACGGCTATCTCACCCCGAGTATGGAAGCGGAAGTTGGACGCATTTGCGATATGTCCTCTGAGCTTTCGATTGAGGAATACATGGCGTTAGATCGCCTGATGGGGGCTTTACTCACTGGGGAAGTGATCGCTGTCCCCCGGAAACAATTCATCAATGTTATGGAGGAGCTGGTAATTAGCCGCTCCATTGCCCGGGTCGCTGAGATTGAGGCGAGTAGCACCCAAAGTTTGGATGTAGGGGATATTGCCGCCTATGCGCTCAACCGCCTGCCACCGCTCTATGCAACGACGGAAGAGGGGGCTAATTATCAGCGTCAAAAGGCCCGTGAGGAATTACAGGGCTTAATTAATGAACAGGTGGATGCAGCCCTTTCTCGTTATTTAGACCGACCGGACTTTTTCCCTGAGCGTCAGGCGATCGCCTCTCCGAACCAAGACAAGAGCGTGTTGGCCCAGGTGAGCAAGCTCCTTGAAGGCTATGCACCGGGATTTGAACAGGAAGAGAATGTATTTTCCTAGGACTGGGGTCTGACGCTTGGAGCTAGGGTCTGGAACTTTTTTCTGGGCCGTAGGGTCTTTACAAAAAGAAGTCCTGTTATGAGTTCTTTGTGAAGAGAGCATGAACCGATCCCTTTCTATCCCCATTCCTTCCCATCAGGGAGCCGTTCCCCAAAGTGGTGTGTCTCCGGAAAAACTCTCTAACTATGATCTGATTCTCCGTTGCCAGGCGGGTAGTAAGCCTGAGCGGGCTGCTTTCGTGGAATTATTAAAACGTTATCAGTCCCATGTGGATCGGCTCCTCTATCATCTCGCCCCGGACTGGCAAGACCGGTCTGATTTGTCCCAGGAAGTTTGGATTCGGGTTTATCGCAATCTGCAACGCCTCAATGATCCCCAAAAATTTAAGGGTTGGCTGAGTCGGATTATTACGAACCTCTTTTACGATGAATTACGCAAGCGTAAACGAGTCCGTCGCCCCTTGTCGTTAGATAATCCGTTTCAGACCCAGGATGGAGAAGTGGCTTGGGATGTGGCCTCTGATGATCCTAGCCCCGATGATGATCTCGCGACCCAAGAATTTTATGAACATTTACGGGAGGCGATCGCCGAACTGCCGGAAGTTTTTCGCACGACAATTGTGCTCCGGGAAATTGAAGGGCTAGCCTACGAAGAAATTGCGGAAATCACTGGGGTTTCCCTCGGCACAGTGAAGTCAAGGATCGCCCGCGCCCGTGCCAAATTGCAGGAAATGCTCCAGCCCTACTTAGCGGACTAAATGATCAAGACTTGTCTCAGCGGTAAACCGATGGCGATCGCCTAGAGGGGGTGACCTAGAAATGAAAAAAAACCATACTTCCCACCAACACTACACCTATTCTGAAACTCCAATGGGCCAAAATTTTGAGCAATTCCAGCGTCTGAGCGCCTATTTTGACGGGGAGGCCACCCCTGCAGAGCGCCAGGAAATTCAGCATCTCCTGGATACTGACCCCCAGGTCAAACAGCAATATCAGCAGCTACGGCAACTCAAACAAGCGCTACAGTTGTTGCCCATTCCCACCAGCATTTCGGCCCAATATCTCGGTCAACGGGTATTGGCGCGGTTGCGTCGTTCTCAGTTACGCACCCTTTCCCTCTGGGGTAGTGGGGCGATCGCCGCTCTCTTTGTGGCTGGGGTCATGGGTCAGATGCCCCGTCTTAACCTCGACCGATTTGCCAATAACAACTCGGATCAGGAATCCACCAGCGCCCTAGTCGAAACAACGTCCCCCCAGGGAGAAGAAGCCCTTGTGGTCGCCCTGAATCGCCCAGTTCTCCAAATTCCCAAACTGGCTACCACAGAGTCGCCCTAGTTTTCCGACTGGTGTTTAAATTTTGCCCACATTGTCCATGGTGAGATACCTCGCCGTGGATTTTTGTTTGGCTTGAATTTTGGCAGTCTAGGGCGCAAAAATGTTGGGCGATCGCCGTTAACGATGCAAAAAAAGCATTATTTTTTTTCTTTTTTCCATAACAAAGCCAGGGTTCTGTCTCTGGATAGACAGACAACCCCATAAATAAACATGACCATAAAAAGTTTTTACCTTAACCCCTTGGCAGGTCGTAACAAAAATTCATATAATCGGAGGCGAACGCAATAAATAAGTATTTTTTCCTAGTCCTATGGATAGCTTGCAAATCCCGTGGCTCACTACGGCGATCGCCTTTCCGCTTCTGGCCGCCCTTGTCATTCCCCTCATTCCCGACAAAGAAGGTAAAACCATCCGCTGGTATACCTTAGGCGTTGCCCTCACCGATTTTGCCCTTCTCGTCACTGCTTTCTGGCAAAACTACGATCTCGGTCGCACAGAATTTCAACTCACTGAAAATTTTGCATGGATTCCCCAGTTGGGGTTGAATTGGTCCCTAGGCGTTGACGGTTTGTCAATGCCTTTAATTATTTTGGCGACCCTGATCACCACCTTGGCAACCCTTGCGGCCTGGAATGTCACCAAGAAACCCAAACTCTTTGCGGCCTTAATCCTCGTGATGCTGAGTGCGCAAATTGGTGTTTTTGCAGTCCAGGATTTGCTGCTGTTCTTCATCATGTGGGAATTAGAGTTAGTCCCCGTATACCTGCTCATTTCCATTTGGGGTGGAAAAAAACGCCTCTATGCGGCCACCAAATTTATCCTCTACACGGCCTTGGGTTCTGTTTTCATCCTTGCATCTACCTTGGCCCTCGCCTTCTATGGCGGTGACGTGACCTTTGATATGCAAGCCCTAGGGCTAAAGGATTATCCGCTGGCATTAGAATTACTGGCCTACGCTGGATTTTTAATTGGTTTTGGCGTTAAATTACCCATCTTCCCTCTTCATACTTGGCTCCCGGATGCCCACAGCGAGGCTTCTGCGCCAGTCTCCATGATCCTTGCTGGTGTGCTCTTAAAAATGGGTGGCTATGGTCTGATCCGGTTAAACATGGAAATGTTGCCGGATGCCCATATTCGTTTTGCTCCCCTGCTGATTGTTCTAGGGATTGTCAACATTGTTTATGGGGCGCTGACCGCCTTTGGACAAACTAATTTAAAGCGACGTCTGGCCTCGTCTTCGATCTCCCACATGGGCTTTGTTCTCGTTGGGATTGCTTCATTTACCGATTTGGGCATGAACGGTGCTGTGTTGCAGATGTTATCCCATGGTTTCATCGCGGCAGCTCTGTTCTTCCTGTCCGGAGTTACCTATGAACGCACCCATACTTTAATGATGGATGAAATGAGCGGTATTGCGCGGTTGATGCCCAAAACCTTTGCGATGTTTACGGCGGCGGCGATGGCGTCTCTGGCACTGCCGGGGATGAGTGGTTTCGTCAGCGAACTAACCGTCTTCCTCGGTTTGAGCAATAGTGATGCCTATAGCTATGGATTTAAGGCGATCGCCATTTTCCTAACGGCGGTTGGGGTGATTTTAACGCCCATTTACCTACTTTCAATGCTGCGGGAAGTATTCTACGGCAAGGGATCCCAGGTTTCACTCAACCTTGCAACTGGGGCAGATGCCAAACCGCGAGAAATCTTTGTGGCAGTTTGTCTGCTGGCCCCCATTATTGCTATCGGTCTTTATCCGAAGCTGGCAACGACCACCTACGATCTCAAAACCGTTGAGGTTGCTTCGAAGGTACGGGCTGCTCTACCGCTGTATGCGGAGCAACTCCCCCAAAATGGCGATCGCCAAGCTCAAATGGGTTTAAGCTCTCAAATGCCTGCCCTGATTGCACCTCGTTTCTAGTAATCATTGAGTGCTTTCCACCAACAAGCTCCCTGGGTCAGCACCATAAATTTAGGAAAATAATCTGAAATGGATGGGCTCGATGAAGCCCATCTTTTTTGTATGAATTAATGTTACTCAGACTCCACACTACCTAAAGCCATTTAATCTGCCAAAGTTTCTGGTCTGCTGTACGTTGCTCTTTTTCTGTAAGCCAAGCAGGCATCGGACGATAGGTGCCAAAGAGCCGATCCCACCAATCAACGCCGATACCAAAATTGTGGTGCCACTGATTGTATTTATGGTGGACGTAATGGACGGGCATCGGTAGCCAAAAACATTTAATTGGGTTGTCATGCTGCAATTGATGGGCAAAGGCCGCAAAGGCCGCGTAAATAAAACAGCCGAGAAACCAACTGATCCCTAGGGTCAGAGAATGAAGAAAAAAGGGCAACATCACAACATTAATCCCGAAAACATAATTGCGAAATTCCCAAAGAAAACCCTGGCCAGTACCGCCAACATGATGTTGGGTATGGCCTTGGCCGAGCTTAGGAAAAATACGCTTCAGGGGATGCTTGGGAGAAACGTGGAAAATCCGGTGAATCCAATATTCCAGAAAACTGCCGAAGATAAAGGCAAGACTGAAGATAAGAAAAGGCAACAAAATTTCCATAGGTCGCACTTGCAGTTCACGCAAAACTTCAATAGAGTAAACAGGCTATGTTGGCTACAACCCTTGTGGGTCGCCATGATTGGGCAAGGGAACATTTGTAAACTTTTGTATTATAGTTGTCCCGGCAAGCCTTTGGGCCTTAACTATTCAGGCCCGCAGTTTTTTTCGTCGCGAATCAATGGCTAAATTTTTCTGGGCAGACCGCATTCTCCGCAAAATTTTAAAAAATTTCAGTTGGCTGCTCTGTGGTCAAATTTTCACGGCGATTATCAACTTCTGTTATCTCAGTCTCACGGCCCATGCTCTGGGGGTTGAAACTTTTGGGAAGTTAATTTTACTCCGGGCCTATATTGAGCTTTTGATTGGTTTAACGACTTTTCAATCATGGCAAGCGTTGATTCGTTATGGTGCTGATTATATAAAGCGCAAAGATCCGCAGGGTTTACAGGAGTTATTCAAATTAACCACTGGCCTGGATCTTTTGGGTTCTGTTGGGGGCTTTCTGATTGCGGTTGCGGCAGCGCCATGGGTCGGGCCAATCGTGGGATGGGAGCCGCAAACGATCCACGCTGTGCAACGGGTCAGTATTTTAATGCTCTGTACCCTTGGTTCAACCCCCATTGGTCTACTGCGGCTCTATGATCGCTTTGATCTACTCGCGGCCCAACAATTGGTGCCACCGATTACGCGGCTCGTTGGTACCCTCATTGCCCTCTGGCTCGATGCTCCTCTGATGGGCTATCTCTTGGCGTGGTTGTGTGGTGAGGCGTTCAATGGTCTTTCATTATTGGCCTTGGGTTTATGGCAAGCGCACAGCAAACAAATTTTGCATCGTTTGGATTGGTCTCTACCGCATTTTTTGTTTGGCGATCGCCGCGTCCTCAAATTTTGTTTTGTTTCTAACCTGAATTCTTCTTTACCCCTGGCGATCACCCTGAGTCCGTTGATTGTCGGCGCGGTGGCAAATCCTAGTGCTGTGGCGTTGTTTCGGGCGGGCTATGAATTTTCGACGCCTTTTCGGGAACTCGCTTTAATTTTTACCCAGTCGGTTTATCCGGAATTGGCCCATCTGAGTGCCCAAGGACGCTGGCGCAAATTTCAAAAACTTTTGTGGAAACTAGGGCGGGTGCTCCAAGGAATTGGTTTTATTTTGCTGATTGCTATTCTGTTGGGGGGTAAGGGGCTACTCTACTACGCGATGGGAGCAGAATTTACGGCGGCCTATGGCACTTTAGTTTTATTGATTATTGGCGGCATTTTGATGATGGGAAATTACCTGCTGGAACCGGCTCTATTTGCAATGGAAATGCCCCATATCTCGCTGCGGAATAATGCTGCCGCCATTCTTCTTTTTTATCTGCCGTTGCTGGTCGTTTTAGCCTACTATTACGGGGCTTTGGGGGCGGGGATGGCCACCCTCATTGCCAATGGTGTTGGGTTTTCGCTGAATTTATTTTGTACGTGGCGGGAAGTGCAACGGCGTTCTACACCGACACCGAAATACTTAACTCGCTGATCGTATTTGGGTTTCTAAATAGTGAACCCACTGTTCGCTGGGATCGAGTTGGGTTTCTCGATTTTGGTTTTGCTTTTGGATATTGGCTTGCAGTCGTTGGCGATCGCCTTTAGAGTCGATCAACTGAGCGAGCTGCTGGACAAAATCTTGACCATCTTCAGGTTGAAAAACACAACCATTTACCCCAGGCTCAATCAAATTCCGCGCCCAGTCGCAATCAGGAGCCAAGACAGGTGTCCCCACATAGAGGGATTCTTGAACTGTCCGGCCAAAAGTCTCTTTGAGGGAAGTGGTCACATGCAGATCCACATTCGCCAAGAGCGCTGGGACTTGCTGGTGGGGCACCTCTCCCAGGATCACTGTCGGTAAGCGTTGGGCAAATTCACTATTGGCGATCGCCTCGGCTAATTCCCCTCGACCTGCAACCAGAAGCGTAAACTTTTCAATGATGTTTGCCCGACCAAGTTCCGGTAAATGTTTCAGGATAAAAGCCCAATTTTTATCGGGGGAAAGCCGTCCCAGAAAAAGAATTTTTACCCGCTGATCCAACTCCGGCAAATCGTAATGCTGTTGAAAAAAATCGGCCTGTTTTAAGGCCTGGGGATTCGCAATTTTCGGCGGGCCAATCACGGGCATATAAACCACATTTTCTAGTTGCCATGCCTTGAGACGCTGTTCGATGAAACGACTTCCCACCAAGGTTACAGAACATTTGCCATAGAGCCGACGGGTTAAGGCTAGAGCCGCTCGCTTTGCCAGAGGCACCAACCAAGCCGGGGCATAGTCCTGGAGATAATCAACAAAATTTGTCCGGTAACAGCCAATGTAGGGAATATTTTGGGTTTGGGCATAATCCCACCCCGGCAAGGTAAACAGCGTCGTCCACAATCGTTCCGGTTCCTCGATTTGAATCAAATCCGGTTGGAACTGCTCCAATTCCGTTTCAATGCGTTTTAAGCTGCTCCGTTTGGGGTTGCGCTCCTGGGGAATCCCTAACCAAGCCATGCTGGGGAGTGGCACAATCGCGACATTTGCAAATAAATCGCCTACATAATCAGCCCAACGGGGATAAATAGCAGCGACTTCCTGGTAACTCGCAACCAAACAGAGCACTTGATGTCCCTGGGCGGACAGCACTTTTAAACGCTCAAACAGCGTAATGCTCACCCCATCGTGGGAAGGCAAAAAGGTGCTCGAAATAATCGCAATTTTCATTGCCACCCTTTAGAGGCTATTGGCCAGGGCTGTGACATCACTATCGGCGATCGCCAACTGCCATTCCCCTAATCCGTTGAGGGTGCCCTCAAGATACTGTTGCCGACAGGCTTGCCGCTGAATTTTACCGCTGGATGTCTTGGGAATGCTGCCTGTTCTCAAAAGGACGATGCCATAAACTTCCACCGTATGTTCTTCGTAAATTGCCTGGCGAACAGCCCCAACAATTTCAGCAAGATCAAAATTACGGACGTAGCTTCGTTCTAATTCTTGCACGACGACCAGCCGTTCTTCGTCGGCCGCTTCAACAGAAAAAGCCGCACCAGCACAAGGACGCAGACCAGGGTGACATTGCTCTACGGTGAGTTCAATGTCCTGGGGATAACGGTAGCGGCCCCAAAGAATCATTACATCCTTCGTGCGTCCGGTAATAAAGAGTTCTCCGTCTTTCAAAAAGCCGAGATCTCCCGTGCGGAGATAGGGGCCTTGGTCGTCCACATAGGCTTCGAAGGTTTCTTTTGTTATTTCTGGCCGCTCCCAATAGCCTTTACCGATGCCTTTGCCCGCCGCCCAAATTTCACCGACCTGTCCCTCAGGGAGTTTGATTTTGGTTTCTGGATCAACAATGATCACCTCATCGTCGAACCACGTCCAGCCACAACTGACAATGCCACGGCTCCCATCGGTACTGATAATGGCTTGGTGCTGTTCGAGGGCTTCGGGGGCCATGTATTGCACCACCGGCGCTTTTTCCTTGGAGCCGCCACTAATGAAGAGGGTGGCCTCAGCCATGCCATAGCAGGGGTAAAAAGCCTCGCGGCGGAAGCCACAGGGGGCAAAGGTTTGGGTGAATTTTTCGAGGGTGCTGGCCCGGACAGTTTCGGCACCGCTATAGGCCACCTCCCAGGATCGCAGATCTAAGGCTTCTAGTTGTTCTGGGGTCACTTGCCGGGCCACAAGGTCATAGGCGAAGTTCGGGCCGCCACTGGTAGTAATGCGATATTGGGAAATCACTTCTAGCCAGCGGACAGGTTTTTGCACCAACTCAATGGGAGACATCAAAAAGGATTCAAAGTTGCCATAGAAGGGCTGGAGGACACCGCCAATCAGACCCATATCGTGGAAGATGGGGAGCCAACTGGCCATCTTGCTTTCGGGACTGTGGCTAAAGGATTTGTAGATAACGGCAGAGTTATGCAACACATTGCCATGGGTGACCATCACGCCTTTGGGTTTACCCGTGGAGCCGGAGGTGTATTGCAAAAAGGCGAGGGTATCTTCAGTAATGTTTGGGGCTTGCCAGTCTGCGGCCAGATCTGCAGGAATTTCATCCATTGCGATCACTTTGACCTGACTGAATTTGCGAACCAAACCAGCGGCTTGGAGGGGTGCTTTCGTCAGTTTCTTTTGGAAATAGTCGATAAGGGCGCGGGTTGTGAGGATTCCCTTGGCCTGACAATCTTCTACCCGTTCCATGAGCTTGTCGAGAGCATCGTCACTGCGACTGGGGTTAATGGTGACAGCGATCGCCCCGGCATAGAGACAACCAAAAAAACTGGCGACGAATTCAAGGCCTGACGAGTAGGGAAAGACCAATAGAATACGATCGCCTGGGTTGATAAAGGTTTGTAAGTGAGCGGCGATCGCCTTTACCTGGTGTTCTAGTTGGGCGTAGGTGAGGGTTTTGAGGTCATCTTCCCCCGAAATGAAATGATAGGCAGTGCGGTCGGGGGTGCTGTCAACGCGTTGACGGAAGAGATTAACGATGGTTTTCGCAGAATGAGTCATGGTGGGCGATCCCATGGGGTCAGGGTAAAGGAAAAGGATAAAAATTTAGATTTGGCGGGCGCGGGCCACCAGCCGATCAAAATACCATTGCAGGACGGGGGCCAGGAGGCTATAGAAGCGATAAAGCAGTTGCATTTCCCAGCCAGGGGTGATGACAAATTGTTGTCGCTGAATACCCCGAAGGATGGCCCTTGCAACCCGTTCTGCCGTCCACATTTGGGCAGTCTCTGTAATTAACTTGGTTTCCGGCGGTTTTGTCAAATTTTCGGCGGCCAATTGGGGCGTATCGGTATCGGGGGGATAGGCGATCGCCACTTGGATTCCCAGTTGCTTTAATTCCCCCCGGAGAGATTCCGCCAGACCCCGCAGGGCAAATTTACTCGGACTGTAGGGAGTATAGCCAAACAAACCTACCAAACCCGCCCCAGAGGAAATCATCACAATTTGGCCCTGTTTTTGGGCCATCATTGCTGGAAGAGCGGCACGAATCGCATACAGCGTGCCGAAATAATTCACCGCCATCGTTGTTTCAAAAATCTCTAAAGGCAACTCTTGAAAATAACCGGGATGGGCGATGCCCGCCGAGGTAATTAATAAATCCGGGGCCCCAAATTTTTCAATGGCCGTGGCGATCGCCTGTTCGATCTCACACCTTTGCGCTACATCCGCCGTGAGGATTAAACATTGCTGTTGAGAGTTCGCAAAAGTCGTCTGAATCTCGGTCTGGGCATCCTGGAGCTTATCGGCACTGCGGGCAATGATCGAGAGATTTATGCTCCCCTGCTGGGCTAACTGACAGGCGATCGCCAACCCAATCCCACTGGAACCCCCCGTAATAATCGCGTGTCGCATTTATTCGGCCTCGATTTCAGCCTGAAATTTTTGACCGACTTCCGCAAAAATCCCTAGGGCTTTGTCTAAATGGTCGCGGGTGTGGGTCGCCATGACGCTGGTACGAAGGGCAGCTTTGTTCCGGGGGACAGCCGGATATACCGCCGCATTCACATAAACCCCAGCCTCCAAGAGTGCCTTACAGAACTGCATACATTTAAAATCATCACCAATATGCACTGTGATGATCGGCGTTTGAGCAGTGCCGACAGTAAACCCAAGGGACTGTAACCCTCGTTGCCAATATTGAGCATTTTCGTTGAGTTTTTGCACCCGCCAAGGTTCGGCAATCAAAATATCTAGGGCCGTGGAAGCCGCAGCGAGGGAAGTGGGCGGAATAGAGGCAGAAAATAACATCGACCGACCATTAAAGCGAATCCAGTCGATGACTTTTGCTTCGGCGGCAACCCAACCACCAATGGAGGCCAAACTCTTCGAGAAAGTACCGCAGAGAATGTCACTACTGCCGATCATCCCGAAATGTTCCTCCGTTCCCCGGCCTGTTTTTCCCAATACGCCGAGGGCATGGGCATCATCCACCGCTAAAGTAGCTCCGTGGCGATCGCACAGTTCCCGGATTTCCGGTAGGGGTGCAATATCCCCGGTCATGGAATACAGACCATCAATGGTGACCATCGTTGCCGACTCCGGCGTCACCTGGATCAATTTTTGCTCTAAACTTTGCAGGTCGTTGTGCTGGTACTGAACCACTCGACAACGACTCATAAAAGCCCCATCGTAAATACAGGCATGGGCTTCACTGTCGAGGATCATCGTTGTATTTTCGTTCATTAAGGCCGAGATAAAGCCTAAATTTGCCTGGTAGCCCGTCGTAAAGACTAAAGCATCTTCATGGCCCACAAAGGCAGCGAGTTTCTGCTCCAATTCTCGATGTTGGAGTGTTGAACCATTGAGTAGTCGTGAGCCTGTTAAACTTGGCCCTTCCTCCAGAGCAGCCTTTGCTGTAGCTTCCCGCACTCGGGCATCCGCTGTCAGTCCCAAATAATTATTGGAACCCAGCATGATCAACTGTCGCCCCTCAAAAACACAGGTGACCCCTTCATTACGCTCAAGGGCGCGGAAGTAGGGTAATAGGTCATTCGCCCGGAACTGATCCGGCAGGTCAAATTCCCGGGCCTTATCGAGAACATTGCGGCTGGGTTTGTAAGCTAGGCGTAACCGTTGGTCAAGATCAATCCCCTTTTTGGCCTGGGATGTTTGGGAAAGGTGTCCGTTCTGGTGATGCTGGGATTCCTGGGGGGGCTGAGTCAGAACCAGGAGATCTTGGGCGAGTTGGGCAACGGTAATATCCTCAAAAAATTTTTCCAGGGGTACGGTCAGATTAAATTCTTGTTCGATGTAGTGCTTAATTTCAATGACTTGTACGGAGTCTAGGCCCAAAGCGGCGATGGGTTGATCCGCTTGGATGGTATCGAGGGGCAACGAGAGGGCCTGGGCCAATTGCTCTCGGAGGGGCTTAATTAGGTCAGTGGTCGATTGGGAGAGGTTTTTTTCCTGGGAAATATTAATATTTGGAGCTGAAGAATCACTTATTTCACCCAGGACACTGCGGCCCACAACCATCAGTTCATCGCCCAGAAAAGCTTGGCGACAGCGGTATCGTTGAATCTTGCCGCTGGATGTTTTCGGGATGCTACCTGTTTTGATCAGGATAATGCCGTAGGTTTGCAGTTCGTGGTTTGCGGCGATCGCCTGGCGGATTTTTTGGGTGATCGCCTCGACATCCAGATTCCGGAGAAAGGTTCGTTTTACCTCCTGCACCAGCATTAGACGTTCTGTACCGTCGATTTCCACCATGAAGGCTGCCCCACAATTTTCCCGGAGAGCTGGATGGGATTGTTGGGCCGTAAGTTCGATGTCATGGGGATAGTGATTTTTCCCCCGAACGATAATTAAATCCTTCAGTCGACCAGTGATGAACAGTTCCCCTGCCGCGATAAAGCCGAGATCACCGGTGCGCAGGAAAGATTTTTGGTGGTGATTGAGGGTCGCCGTAAAGGTTTCTTTGGTGGCGATGGGCGCATTCCAATAACCCTGGGCGACGCTGTCTCCCCGCACCCACACCTCTCCTGTCGTGCCTTCGGGACAAGGGGCAAAGGATTCGGGATCAACAATCGCCACTTGGGTGTCGTGGTAGGGCTGCCCACAACTAACAAATAAGTTGTCTGACTCTGCTGATGAACTGGTGGTGATCGGTGCTTGTTGTTTATCGCCACCTGTAATGAAGAGGGTCGCCTCCGCCATGCCATAGCAGGGGTAAAAAGCCTCTGGCCGGAAACCGCAAGGGGCAAACTTTTTACTAAATTTTTCGAGGGTGGCCGCCCGCACTGGTTCTGCACCGCTGTAGGCGAGATCCCAACTGCTCAAATCCAGATCTGCGAGGTCACTTTCGGTCAGGCGATCAATGCACAAATCATAGGCAAAATTTGGCCCACCGCTAGTCGTGCCCCGATATTTGGCGATCGCCTGGAGCCAACGGCGGGGATTGGTGAGAAACGCCACCGGGGGCATTAAAATTTGCGTTGCGCCCACATACAGTGGCTGGAGTACATGGCCAATTAGACCCATATCATGGAAAAGAGGCAACCAACCGACCCCGACACTTTTTTCACTATGGCCGAAGGCAGTTTGAATCAGTCGTTGGTTATGGAGAATATTCCGATGGGAAACCATCACGCCCTTTGGTGTTCCCGTGGAGCCAGAAGTGTATTGCAAAAACGCCAAGTCATCCCCCTGAATCGGTTGGGGCTTGAACCCTTGGGGATCTGAATCTAAAGTATCCGTCGCCAATAGGGTTGAATGTTGGAACTGCTCTGCTTCGGCAAATCTTTGTTGAATATCCGTTAGTAATGCCTCGGTGGTCAGAGCGAGTTTTGCTTCGGCATTGTCGGCGATCGCCAGTAGGCGCGATAACTTTTGGTTGCGCTTCGGCGGATAGACCGGCACCGCAACCACCCCTGCATAGAGGCAGCCCAAAAAGGCTGTAATAAATTCCAACCCAGAGGGATACAACAACAAAGCCCGTTCTCCCCGCCAGGGAGCTAAATGGGCGGCGATCGCCTTTGCCTGGGTTGCTAGCTCTTGGTAAGTGAGGTGGGCAGATTCAGTTTCTCCATTTTCCAAAAAAACATAAGCTTGGGCGTTGGGTTGGCTATGTGCCCGTTCATTGAGGATATCGAGCAACGATGCTTGTGCCTGGATAGGATGCTGGAGAAACGTCATAGAGCAGTAAATCAAGAGCTAAGGGGACGCAACAGTTGTGGAGCCTGACCTTAAGGAATAATAAAGGAGTTTTCTGATTTTGTTATGCAGAAATATAGCCTAATGTTGTCAATCCCGGTATTTCTGCCCCAGTATTTAGAACTAGGATCACCAGGCCCATGTCCATAACCTCCGGTCAATGGGCACAACTCCCCTGATTGAATCAGTATTGGCCCGACAGCGGCTCAATCACTAAAAAAGGCCATAGGCGATCGCCTATCAACCCCTAGGTGCCGTAAAATCATAGCGCTAATGGCCTAGAAAAACGAGATAGGGGTATTCCTGACTCGAATCTATTGCGACCATCGAGCCAAGGAACTACTAGAAACTTTAGATTTAGTATGGACGTAACTGGATTCGAACCAGTGACCCCATCGATGTCAACGATGTACTCTAACCAACTGAGCTATACGTCCGGGTTGCAAACAGTATATAAATGTAGCATTAGCATTTAAAAATACGCAAGCGCCTCGGCGAAGAAAAATCTAAGGATTGCTTTATCAGGGATGTTTGATTAAAATGGCATCGATTATTCAGGCTATCGAGTCCCCTTACGATCTTTGAGTCAATCTTTAGATATTCCGACCCTTGACACCCTGGCGCAAGAGCTAGCCGCCATTCAACAAACTGGCTCTAAGCGCATTGCTCTTCTCGGTTCTCGGCATGTCCCGATTACCCACCAACACCTGATCGAAATGATGAGCTATGCCCTAGCCCTAGGGGGAAACCGAATTATCACCTCCGGCGCAACGGGGACAAACTCGGCAGCCATTAAGGGCGTAATGCGGGCTGATTCGAGCCTTTTAACCGTAATTCTGCCCCAGAGCCTAGAGAAGCAACCCCGCGAATCCCGCGTCGAACTCGAAAAAGTCGTGCATTTGGTAGAGCACCCCGAAAACGATGAACTGTCCCTGGGGGAAGCCAGTAGCCTGTGTAATAGTGAAATTATCTCCCGCTGCCAACAACTCATTTGTTTTGCGTTTCACGACAGTGACACCCTTCTGCAAACCTGTCAGGAAGCAGAAGAACAGAGAAAACTCGTCACTCTCTTTTATTTCGATTAACTTTTTTTGTGCCCCCCATTTGCTGAGTCGTTTAGGATTAATCCATGAATCTGTCTGTTGCTGCTGTTCTTATTTATTCGTTGGTCGGCGCGGTATTTTTGGTTTATCTGCCCTATGGGGTGGTGGGCTATGCACGGGTTAAACTGGCTAGTCAAATGAGCGATCGCCTAGAGATGTTTCGGCGACCGAGGGCAACAGTAGATCTTCTGCCGGATTATGCGCAGCGGGCAAATTGGGCGCACCAGAATGCTTTTGAGGCGTTGGCAGTTTATAGCGTTGCTTGTTTGTCTGCCTTGGTAACAGGGGTGGATTCTCCCTGGGCCAAGCTTGCGGCGATCGCCTTTTTGGTGGCCAGAACCCTCTATCCATTGTTTTATATCCTCAACATTCCGGTGTTGCGTTCGATGATGTTTGCCGTTGGGAATATCGCTAACATTACGCTTTTTTCCTTGAGTGTGATTGCTGTCCAGAGCCTCTAGGAAAATGCCCAGTGCCTCGACCGATGGTAACGGGCCAATGTGAACCTTGAAATTTTTATCTGTTGAATTCAGCTAAGTATCTTTATGGCTTCTACAAATTCCTTTGATGTGGTGAGTGATTTTGACCGTCAGGAAGTGGTTAATACCATTGATCAAGCCCTCCGGGACATCAACACCCGCTATGACCTCAAGGATACCAAGACCACCATTGAACTGGGCGAAAATACGATCACGATCAACACTGCCAGCGATTTTACTCTCGATGCAGTGCAAACAATTCTGGTCACTAAAGCCGTTAAACGAAACCTGTCACCGAAGCTTTTTGATTATGGTGAAGCAGAATCCGCCAGTGGTGGCCGCGTGCGCCAAGTGATTACCCTGCGCCAGGGCATCTCTAAGGATGATGCGAAGAAAATCACCAAGATGGTCAAAACAGATTTTAAAAAGGTGCAGGCTTCGATCCAAGGGGATGCCGTCCGCATTTCGAGTAAGTCAAAGGATGACCTCCAGGCGGTGATGCAGGCGGTGCGGGATTTGGATTTCCCGATGCCGATTCAGTTTACCAATTACCGCTAGTAACCCAGGCCTGTAACGCTGAGAAATTCTAGGTTGTAATAGGACAAAACATAGGCGATCGCCAACAGCAGACCACTGACAAAGTGAAACTTGACCGCAAAAAATTTGCAGTTACTCACCTTGTCGGGTTGGTCGTGGTTAAGGCGCACATGGTTGATTAGACTCAGGGCAAAGGGGGCGCTGGCAAACGTAAGGAGCATCCAGGGCGACCAGGTGCCGGCGGCCACTAACAGGCATGTCAAGACTAAAACGGCTCCCAGACTATAGGTCAGTACCTGCGCTCCTTGGTAGGTGCCGAGGCGCACAATGGGCGATTTTTTCCCAGCGGCTAGATCATCTGCGGCCTGGTGAAAATGGGAGCAAAATAAAATAATGCTGGTGGTCAAAGCAACCCAGACCGAGGCCCAGACCGCATTGAAAGTAAGGGTTTGGGCTTGGCTATAAAAGACTCCCAGCCCCGTGATCCAGTAGGCGAGAAAACAAACAAACTCCCCAATGCCGAGGTAGCCCAAACGGAAGGGTGGCCCCTGGTAGGTGTAGGCGATCGCCGTCGCCAAAAGTAACAAGTTAAACACCGTCCAATCCTGCTGGAGATAGCTAATTAGGGCAATGCCCGCTACCCCTAGGCCCAAAAAACCGAGGGCAATGGCAAAAACCAGTTGGCGATCGCCTGTGAGATTGACCACCGAGGTTGCCTTATTCACATCAATGCCGGTGTCTGCGTCGAACACATCATTACTGAGGTTCATCCAGGCGATCAAACAAATGGCCGCCCCCAGGAAAAGCCCAAATCGCACCGGGTCAAACACCCCAAATTCCCCATAGGCCGCTGCCGTTGTCACCAGCACAGGAGTAACTGCCACCGTATAAATGGGAGGTTTAATCGCGCCAAGCCAAAGACGCTGGGCCGCTTTTGGACTAGAGGTAGGTGGGTTTTCCGTGAGCATTACTGATTAAATGAGCCAATTCTTCAGAAAAGTGTACCCTAACCGCCCCTATCCAGTTTGATCTAACCGCATATCTTAGGGGGCCAGAATCTCATCGACAGAGCGGCGAGGGATGGGTTGTACAGTTTTGCCATAGCCTAGGCGTAAAATGATCTGGGGAAATTGCTCCGTCTTCAGAAGTTCTTGGAGTTGCGATCTTAAGGCAGGGATTTCGATGGGCTGATTGAGGAAGGAAGCTGCCAGACCAGCCGCCGTTATTCGCAAAAGCAAATGGCCTAAGGCTTGACCGGTTTGTAGCCAAGCCTGGGGATGATCCGTTTCACTTTCGAGTACCGCCAAAACGGGGGCATTTAAGGCTAAGTGGCTATCTTTCTTGCCCTGGCTTTTCCCCCAGTCAACGGTGCGTATAAAAAAAGATCCCAATAGGGAAGCCACATTACCAATCCCAAAGCCATAGCCAGGCATACCATCTCGGTGGTGTGTATAATTGGAGCGCACCCAGGCTGCTAATTCTTTTCTAAATTCTGGGTCGGCTCCTTGACGGCGATCGCCTTCGGTGATCAACGCGGCCAACTGCAACCGTTGTTCAGAATCCTCGACAATCCTTAACCCGGCCTTGTGCCCCTGGACAACCCCCTGAAATCCTTGTAGTAGATCTGCTGACACCGGGCGGGACTCGAAGGGAAATCGATTCGTATGGCGCCGGGTGATCGCCATAAATAAATCCTGTACTTCATTTTTCAATGACAGATCCGGTGTAAGCTGAACCGTTGCCAAACAGTCCGAATCAAGGGGGTCTGGGAATTCCTGAATTTTTGCGTGATAACCAAAATAATGGGCCGCAACTTTCAAAAAAGACAACGCACAGCCACAACTGATGATCAGTTCACGATCATCGGGATCAACAATCGGTAAAGAGCGGGAGCGATCCGCATACAATGTCACTCCATCCCCTGAGATGCGAAAACGCCAAGGTTGGGTATTGTGGCCGGAAGGGGCCAGCATGGCATAGCGAACTAAATGGATCAACTTTTGACTGAAGCTAGCCTCCGTTGGCCAGGTTGTGGGGTTTAAATCCCAAGCCTTTATGGTGTTCTTCATTCCCTGGGGTCACTCCAATTGTTTGCAGTCAGTTCGCCTTTTAATCTTGCCACGGCTCCACATGGTGGACTATAAAACACCTTTGGAACTGGGTATGGTGGCTGCTCGACGGGGGTCAATTTCCAGGGCCATGCGCATCGCCCGGGCAAAGGCTTTAAAGGTCGCTTCAATGATGTGGTGGGAATTAATACCGTCTAGTTGGCGCACATGGATCGTCATTTGGGCATGGTTCACGATCGCCACAAAAAATTCCCTGACCAGTTGGGTATCATAGGTGCCGACCCGCTCCGTGGGAATCTCTAAACCATAGGTGAGGTGAGGGCGGCCAGAAAAATCCAGGGCCACCTGCACCAAGGCTTCATCGAGGGGGGCAACAAAATGACCAAACCGCTGAATGCCTTTGCGATCGCCGATGGCTTTGGCGATCGCCATCCCCAGGGTAATGCCCACATCCTCATTGGTGTGGTGGTCGTCGATTTCATAATCCCCTTGGGCCTGGATGTGCAGATCCAAGAGACCATGGGAGCAGAGTTGGTGCAGCATATGGTCGAGGAAGGGCACCCCAGTATCCACCTCACACTTGCCGGTCCCATCCAGATTTACCGTTACTTTCACATTCGTTTCACCCGTCACCCGGGCAACGGTGGCAATCCGGGGGGACTCAGAAGAAGCAGGCATCATTAGAATATAACTAGGTTCAAATTCGCTAAGCTATTCTAGCTTAAGGTTGAAACCATTTAGGGAAACCCATACTGAAGACGAGACAGACTACACCATGGACAACAACAATTTCCTGCAACAAATGCTGATGATTGGGATTGGGACCACCTCGATCGTCGCCGAAAAAGTCAAAGAAGCCAGTGACCAGTGGGTAAAAGAAGGGACGATCAACCCAGAGCAGGCCAAGACGATGCTCGATGACATGATGAACCAACTCAAACTCGAACAGGGCAATGCAGAAGCTTATTTCGAGCGGCAGGTGCGGAATATTTTGCGGGATCTTGGGGTGCCTCGTCAGTCAGAAATGGATGAACTGCGCGGCCGCATTGATCGTTTAGAGCGGCAGGTGCGCGAACTGGAAAATAAGCAGTGGCGATAGGCCCGGTAAGATAGGAAAGCAATGCACACTGTTTGTAAATCTGGGAGTGAATAAACATCCATGCGAGAAATTTGGCTTAGTTTTGGGGTCATCGTTATCTGTGGGGTTATGTTAATCTTGTCTGCGGTCTTTAATGGGGCCAGCCAAACGGCGATCGCCGCTGAACTCAACTCAACCAGCCCAGTGGTACAAATTGCCGCTAATCCCACCGAGGAACTCAAAAATATGGATATTGATTTATCAAAAGCAACAACCACCGAATCTGGTCTTCAGTACATCGACGAAGTTGTTGGCGAAGGAGCGTTTCCCATGGAAGGGGAAATGGTGACGGTACATTACACCGGCAAACTCACCAATGGCAAAGTATTCGATAGCTCCGTGAAGCGCAATGAGCCATTTTCCTTTGTGATTGGCGTTGGTCAAGTGATCAAAGGTTGGGACGAAGGCGTAATCACCATGAAGCCCGGTGGTAAGCGGACGTTGATTATTCCGCCGGATCTGGGCTACGGCTCCCGTGGTGCTGGTGGTGTGATTCCGCCCGATGCAACGCTGATCTTCGATGTGGAATTGCTTAGTATTCGCTAGGCTAACCCATTATCTATATTGCTTTAGACAAAAATCCCCCATGCCAAACGGAAAATGGGGGATTATTTTTTGGGATTGGCGTAATGATTAAAAGTAAACTTATTCTGTGACGACGGCTGGCGGCAAAATAACTTTAGTGGCGAGACCGAGCCGTTGTAAGAGCCAGATGGCCCACCAGGTAACATCCACTTCCCACCAGCGCCAACCGGCCTTCGCGACATTGGGATAAGCATGGTGGTTGTTGTGCCAGCCTTCGCCATAGGTGAGAATTGCGGCCCACCAAAGATTGCGGGAATTGTCATCGCTTGCGTGACTGCGGTAGCCCCAAACGTGGGTGACAGAGTTGATAAACCAAGTGCTATGCCATAGCAACACGGCCCGCACCAGCATCCCGTAGACAACCCAAGACCAACCGCCCAGGAGATAAAGGGCGATCGCCAAAGGAATTTGCAGCAACAAAAAATTGCGGTTTAACCAGCGGTAAAAAGGCTGTTTTGCTAGATCCTGGGCATAGCGGCTGTATTGGTCAGCATCAAAAAATTGTTTGTCGGGGTAGAAAATCCAGAGCATATGGCTCCACCAAAAACCCCGTTTGGCGGAATAGGGGTCTTTCACTTCATCTTCGGTGTGAGCATGGTGCAGCCGGTGACCCGCCACCCAAAAAATTGGGCCACCCTGGAGGGCAAGGGCACCGATAAATGCCAGGGTATATTCTAGCCATTTGGGAACCTTCAAGCTGCGGTGGCTCAAGAGGCGATGGTAGCCCAAACAAATGCCAATACTGCCAAAGAGCCAGTGGAGAAAGAGGCAAACGGCGATCGCTGACCAGGAGAAAAAGAAAGGGGCCAAACCAAGGGCCAGGAGATGAACCGCGCCGAAAAAGAACACGGCAACCCAGTCTAGGGTTGGTTTTTGGGTGGGTAATTGCACAGATTGGGTCATGAATTCTCAAACAATAGAACAAGACAAAGGGGAATATCGGTGGGTTGATCTTCCCCCAGGGGAACTGGTGGCGATCGCTAAATCGCCTTGGAGAAGGTTTTTTCAGTTTTGTGTTGCAGGTAGGTATCAAACACCGCCGCAATATTGCGGATCAGCAGCCGACCACTGGGCGACACCTGGAAACCATCTCCAGAACGATGAATTAGACCATCGGCTTCCAAATCATTTAAAGCATTGAGTTCGGCTTGGAAATAATCGTTAAAGTCCAAATCAAAGCCCAGGTGATATTTGTTTTCGAGGTTGGGGGCCGACAGTTGGAACTGACACATCAATTCCATGATCACAGTGCGACGAATCAGGTCATCTTGGCTGAGTTGAACGCCCTTTTCGATGGGAATAACTTGTTGATCAATAGCTGCATAAAAATCTTTGAGCTTTTTATGATTCTGGGCGTAAACGTTCTGGAGCATACTGATCGATGTCATGCCAAATCCCAAAAGATCCGATTCCGGCTTCGTGGTGTAGCCCTGGAAATTCCGGTGCAGTTCCCCCGCCTGTTGGGCGATCGCCAATTCATCGTTGGGCTTGGCAAAGTGATCCATCCCGATGAAGACATAACCGTGGTAGGTCAGATTAGCGATAGTCATCTTGAGGATTTCGAGCTTTTCGGCAGTGGGGGGCATCGCGGCTTCGGGCATTCGTTTTTGCAGAGGTTTCAGCCAGGGCACATAGGCAAAGCTAAAGACAGCGATCCGGTCGGGGTTGAGTTGGATTGTTTTTTCCACCGTTTCCGTAAACGTCGTCAGAGTTTGGTAGGGCAGACCGTAAATCAAATCTACGTTGACGCTTTCAAAACCTGCCTCCCGAATCCAGGCCATCACCTCAAAGAGTTTTTCTTCCGGTTGGATGCGATTTACAGCTTCTTGTACCTGGGGATTGAAATCCTGGATGCCGAAGCTAATCCGCTTAAACCCCAGTTGGCGCAGGGCGAAAATATACTCGCGACTCACCTCACAGGGGTTGATCTCGATGGAAATCTCCGCATCGGGGGCAAATTGGAAATTGTCCTGGAGGGTCTGCCAGAGGCGCGTGACTTGCTCCAGGGTGAGGTAGTTGGGCGTGCCGCCACCCCAGTGGAGTTGTTGCACCAGGCGATCGCCTTGGACGAGGGGGGCAATTTGTTGAATGTGACGAATCAGATAGTCCAGGTAAGTGGCGGCGGCGGGTTTGTACTGGGTGATGATCGTATTGCAGCCGCAGAAATAGCAGGGCTTTTCACAAAAGGGAATGTGGCAATAGAGGGAAAGGGGCGTTTTTTTATAGTTCCCCATGGCGATCGCCTGGCGGAAAAGATCCCCATCAAAATCAGGGGTTAATTCCGTTGCGGGGGGGTAACTGGTATAGCGGGGAACCGCTTGATTATATTTTTGGAGGAGCTGTCCATCAAAGCGGACATTTTGACAGGCTAAATTCATGGGAAAAAGAGATTAATTAAAGCAGTTGATGTTTCAAAAAAATCCCCCAGCACCTCCACTTCAGGGCGACGTTAAGCTTTCAAACCACATCACAAAAGTGCTCAGGGGAACTTGTAGGAATAGAGGATTAAAACAGGTTCTAAGAAGACGCAACGAGAGCCGGATCATCGGGCTGGCGATCGCGGCTTTCTGTACTGCCCGGACGGTCTTGGCGAGTTAACAAATCAAAGGTGTGTTCGCCGATGGCAGCTTTTACGTCTGGCTCCAATTCGTGCATCACATCCCGGTTGAGGGCAAAGGCATAATTGGCTTCGTTGATAATCTTTTGGATGGTTTCTTCGTCTAAATTCAACCGATCCAGCGCGTCCCGATATTGCAATTTAAAATTGCGGCGCTCGCCTGGGGTTGGCCAGGAGTCAAATTCATAAAATCTGGTGCCCTGGCCATCGGGTAACTCTAAAGCCGAGCGGATAATATTTTTTAAACTCTGACCCCCAGACAGATCCCCCATATAGCGCACATAGGCATGGGCAATCAGGAGCAGCGGATCAGTGGCGGCCAGTTCTTGTAAGCGCGCTTGGTAGACTTTACCCGCCGGGAGCAGTTCCAACTGCGCTTGCCAATGCTCACCGTAGTAAAAGGCAAGATCTTCTTCCAGATGGGGTACTCGGTTCAACTCCGGAAAATAGATTTCCCCTAGAATGTCGTGATCTTTGTACTGTTCAAAGGCTGTCTCTAGGGTGTAATAGACCGCATACAAATTGGCCATCAACTTCCGGAGGGGTTGCCGCTCCACAATGCCCTTCAAAAAACACTTCATAAAGGCCGTATTTTCTGAGAGGGTATGGGAAGTTTGGGTACCAAATCGGAGGCGTTGGGATAGGGTCGTCATGGCTACTCCATGGGGTAAATGGGCGGAAAAATGCTGAGGGAAATCTTTAGTGAACCTCGGCCCGTAGGGCTTCGGCATCCACAGGCTTGGTGAAGAAAATCAAAGCCATATGCCAAACAATGCTGGCGATCCAGGGGACTTTTTGGAAAAACTGAATTACTTTCGGTTTCCCGTTGGTGGCGATCGCCTTTAGCTTTTCATTGGCAGCGGCACAGGCTTCTAAGCGGGGGAAAAACTGGGGATGATTTGTGTCGAGCACTTCCGGGAAAGCCCGCAGGGATGTTTCATTGGTGTTGCGAATGACATCCCGATTGTATTGGTGGGCATCGAGGCCAATCATTTCGTAAAAATCAGACCGCTCCAGGGTCGTCAGGGAATGGGTGACAAACACCGTCAAGAGGAAAAAGCGCGACCATAACCGAGATTGCCAGGTTTTCCAGAGGGATTTTTGCGATCGCAATAGGGCTTTAAAAAAGTCCCCGTGGCGGTTTTCGTCTTGGCACCAACTTTCGAAATACTTAAACAGCGGATAAATATTATGTTCTGGGTGTTTTTCCAGGTGGCGATAAACGAGGATATAGCGCCAGTAGCCAATTTTTTCCGATAGGTAAACGGTGTAAATCACCCATTCCGGCGGAAAGAAAGTATAGGTGCGTTTTTGGGTAAGATATTTCAGGTCTAAACAAAGACCAAAGTCCACCATCGATTTGTTGATAAATCCCGCATGGCGCGCTTCATCCCGGGCTAGGAGATGGAAAGCTTCTGCGAGGATTGGGCTGCGATCGCGGAGGCGGCGGGAAAGCTCTTTAAATAAAAGAAAACCAGAAAACTCAGACGTACAGGAACGTTCTAAAAAGTCAATAAAAATGCTGCGGGTTTTCTCGTCGAAATGATCCCAAGATTGCTCAAAACTTTCGTCACGGATGAAATGGTTGCGGTTATAATCGGCGCGCAATTCTTCGAGGGCCGCCAAAATTTCTTCCTCTTGGGAAGAGAGCACCATGTTGGCAATTTTATCGAAATCCGTGGTGTAAAAACGGGGCGTTAGGAGGGTTTCTTGAACTGGTTTTTTAACCCCTGGTCTGAGGAGTTCTGGACTCGGCTGGTCAGTGAGCGTAACCATAGGCTGATTAAAGGGCGTTTTTTAAATCTTTCTGGGACTCATCTTTTCGGAATTATCCTGAAGTTTCAAGACAGTTTCTCCGGCTAGCCCATAGTTACCTAGAGTAAAAAAATATGGCCCCCGTTCGGATTCCAGGGACATTGAAGAAATGTTAAAGTTTTAGCAGTGGAGTATGCTTGACCAATGACTGACCCCAATCTTTGTAATGATGTCAATTTCCAATGTCCAATCCAATTTGTGGTGGATTTGTTGGGAAATAAATGGTCAATTTTAGTGTTACGGGAGCTTTTTAGTGGCGATCGCCGCACCAATGAGCTGCTTAAGGCTTTACCGGGAATTAGTACCAAAACGTTAATGGTACGCTTGCGAGAATTAGAAACCCACGGCCTCGTGGAACGGCGCATCTATGCCGAGATCCCGCCTCGTGTTGAATATTCGTTAACGGCCAAGGGACGAGAAATTCAACCGGTGATGACCGCCCTCCATCAGGTCGGCTCCCAATGGCTCGAACAAGATACGTGCGTTTGTCCCTTGCAGGGGGAAGTGAATTCGGTGCAATCGGCTTAATTTTCAGGACAATTCAAAGAGTTTGGCCACGGTCACAAAACGATAGCCCGCTTCAGTCAGTTGACTCAAAATTAAATCTGTTGCTTCTACGGTGCGTTGGCGATCGCCGCCGCCATCATGCATCAAAACAATGGATCCGGGTTGTATCGCCCCAATCACCCGGGCCGCAATGTCCGTGGGACTAGCATCCAGTTCCCAATCAAAAGAATCCACATTCCAGATTACGAGGCGTTTCTGTTGCTGATGGAGATAAAGGGGGAGCAGGAGAAAACGACGTCCCCAGGGCGGCCGAAAATCGATCTGGCCCGTCACCCCCAAATTTCGCAGCAATTGATCCGTTTTTTCTACTTCGTTGGTGATGTAGTCCCAGGAACGAAAGGCCATATATTTGTGCTCGTAGGAATGGTTGCTCAGTTCATGGCCAGCGGCGAGGGTTTTGCGGACGGTGTCTGGATAAATTTCGATATTTTGCCCCACCACATAAAAGGTGGCTTTTGCTTGGTAGTCGTTGAGAAGATCTAAAATGGCTTCGGTATAGGGAGGGGCTGGGCCGTCATCGTAGGTCAAGGCGACGACTTTTTCTGTGGTGGCGACTTGGTACAGGCCGAAAAAGCTGATTTGTCTAATCAAGGGCAAGGCATTGCGTACCAAAATCAAGGCGATCGCCGTGGTGAAAAATAGACGAATTAGCCGCTGCCAAGCTGGAGGGCGCAGGGGAACAAAACGAACAGCTTTCACGATGGGGGTACCGCAGGAGAGAAAGGAGCACCTAGCCCAGATAGGCTGCTTTGACCCGTTCATCGGTGAGTAGATCCTGGGCGTTGCCGCTAATTTTAAGGTAACCCGCTTCCAAAACATAGGCGCGATCGCTACATTCGAGGGCCAGACTTGCATTTTGTTCGACTAAAAGAATCGTGGTGCCTGCGGCGTGGAGTTGTTGAATCACCTGAAAAATTTCTTTAACAATTTGGGGCGCTAAACCCAAGCTTGGTTCATCAAGGAGCAGGAGTTTTGGCCGACCCATCACCGCCCTGGCGATCGCCAACATTTGTTGCTCCCCACCGCTGAGGGTGCCAGCAATTTGATTTTTTCGTTCTGCGAGGCGCGGAAAAATGGCAAATTGTTTTTCGAGATCCGCCTTAATCCCCAACGTATCCTGGCGCGTATAGGCTCCCAATTCTAAATTGCTTAAAACTGTTTGCCGCGCTAAAATCCGTCGTCCCTCTGGGCTATGGGCGATGCCAGCCCTAACAACATCATGAGGCGCACTTTTGGTGATCTCGGTGCCATTATACAAAATTCGGCCTTGGCGGAGATTCACAAGCCGCGAAATGGCCTTGAGGGTGGTGGTTTTCCCCGCCCCATTCGCCCCGATCAGGGTGACAATTTCTCCAGCATTGACCGTTAAATGGATATTTTTCAGGGCTTCGATACCGCCATAATTGACCGAGACATCGATTAGTTCCAACATTTACTCATCCCCCAAATACGCTTCGATCACCGCTGGATCTGCCTTTACTACTTCCGGTAAACCGAGGGCAATCAGTTCGCCAAAGTCCAACACCGCCAGGCGATCGCACAGTCCCATCACCAGGGGAATATGGTGCTCAATCAACAGAATCGTCAGGTCAAATTGCGCCCGGATTTGCCGAATTAAATCACTCAAAGCCCCTTTTTCGTTAGGGTTCATCCCGGCGGCGGGTTCATCGAGGAGTAAAAGCTGGGGTTCTAGGGCCAAGGCGCGGGCAATTTCTAAGCGCCGCTGATCGCCATAGGAAAAATTTTTCGCCTGTTGACGATATTTTCCGGTTAACCCCACCAAATCCAGCAATTCCTTCGCCCGGTCGTAGGTTTCCTGCTCTGCTTTTTTGGCCTTGGGTAAGCCGAAAATTCCTTCGAGAATATTGTTTTTTTGGTGTAGATGGCGGGCGATCGCCACATTTTCCAGGGCCGATAAATTTCCAAACAAGCGCAGATTCTGAAACGTCCGTGCAATACCAGAGGCGGCAATTTGGTGGGGCGCGAGACCGTGAATCCCTCGACCTTGGTACAGAATGCTTCCTTGGGAAGGGGGGATCATCCCGGTCAACATATTAAAAAAAGTCGTTTTGCCTGCCCCATTCGGCCCAATTAAGCCAAAAATCTCCCCTGGTGTCACCTGAAAAGACACATCATGCACCGCCACCAGGCCCCCAAAGCGCCGGGTTAGATGTTGGACATTGAGGATGGGGGTGGCTAAATCCGGCATAGGCTCGACCGATTGAATCAAGCTTATTTTAGCGGCATCTAGGGGAGAAATTAACGGGATTATCAAGTCGGCGATCGCCAAAAATCCCCTTAGGTTATTGGTCTACCTTATGAAAAATATGTGCCATCCTCATTTATCTAAATGGATTGTTTTGGTTTACTATGATCCCTCAGTAGTCACCTCGTTTTGACATCGGACGATCGCACAGTGAAAAAACTTATTCGCGGCCTGGACAAATTTAAGCAAAGCTATGTTGCGAGCCACCAGGATCTTTTTGAACAACTCTCCCACGGCCAAAAGCCCCGCGTTCTGTTCATTTGTTGTTCCGATTCTCGCGTTGACCCGGCGCTGATTACCCAAACAGATATTGGCGAAATTTTTGTCATCCGCAATGCTGGCAATATTATCCCCCCCTATGGTGCGGCCAATGGTGGCGAAGGGGGCACTTTAGAATACGCCCTACAAGGTCTCGATATTCGGCAAATTATTGTCTGTGGTCACTCCCACTGTGGCGCGATGAAGGGGTTGCTGAAATTAAATAAACTCCAAGCAGATATGCCTCTGGTTTACGATTGGCTCAAACACGCCGAAGCCACCCGTCGCCTTGTCCGGGATACCTACCCCCACTGCGAAGGGGAAGAGCTAGTCGAAACCCTCGTCGCGGAAAATGTCCTTGTCCAGATTGATAATCTCAAAACTTATCCCGTGGTGCGATCGCGCCTCCATCAGGGCAAACTAAAAATCTATGGCTGGATTTACAACATTGAAAATGGCGAAGTATTGGCCTACGACGAAGCGAAACACGCCTATGTGAAGCCAGATTACAGCCTCATCGATGAAACCCCCTTTGCAGAACGCGAAGCCGTAGAAGGTTGTCCAATTCCTTACACTGTCGCCTCCGGCCAGACTTTAGCGGGTTGGTACGGTGAAACTGATACGTTTTCTGTGAGTGGTTAGGCTTTCATTGCAGTCGCTCTTTTCCCAACGAATTTAATTTTTCTGACCCCTGGGGCGATCGCCAATGTTAAGCGAGTTCGATGGGAATGTAGGCCTGGAAATTTTTAAAATCTTGGTCTTCTGTCAAAATTTTGTAGCGTCGGCGATGAGCAACAGCACAAATCAAAAAATCTGTATTTGATCCTTGTACGCCATTGCGTCGACATTGATTAAAAAACTCAGCCGCAGTCTCATAGTCAACGGTATTTAGCTGCAGCTCCAAAAACCCTTGAAGATAACTTTTGAGACGAACAAATTGATCAAGATTGCGGATTCCAGACAAGATCTCTTGACGGATCAACCCAAGCATGGCGACTTCATCAGCGACAATCAGTCATTGTAGTTCTAAAACTTGAGGCAAAGGATCAGACGGTGTTTTACGGCGTAAAGCCAGTGACCAAACTGAAGTATCAACGATAGTTTGCATACCTATCGTCGTTGTGTTTTGTAGTTATAGTTAGGATCGTATTCAATCGTTCCAAAAAGCTCAATTAGTTTAAGGCGTTTACGCCGCTGAATGTATTCTTTGAGGGCAATTTCAACAAGGGCATCAGGTGGTGTTTGCTCGTCGAGGGCAAGGGCTTCCGCCAGAAGAGTATCGTCAATATTTAAAGCTGTAGTCATTTCAGTTGCCTTCAGTCCTATTTACGCTGTTCTTTTTGCCAATCGTCTCTCGAAAAGTGCCTGGCTTTTTGTAATTTTACGAAGTCTTCGGTGCCTCCTAGTGTATCAAGCCCTTTTTAAAGGCGATCGCCCAACCTAACCCAACAAAAAAGACGGTGCCCATTAACACACCGCCTCTCGAAAATTACTGATTCAGATTAGGTTAGCGAATCTCTGGAGCACGCAGCACTGCTACATCTAAACTGGGTGCTTTTGCAGTTTGCTGGAGACTCGGCACCGATTGCCGCAGGATTGCCGTCAGATTTTCTGTAGTAGAAGCATAGATCTGGGTAACAGCCTTCGGATACAGACCAATCCCAATAATCGGAATCAACAGACAAGCAATCACAAAAACTTCGCGGGGTTCGGCGTCGATCAGTTTTTCATGCTCCACAAGCTCTTTGTTTTCGGGGCCATAGAGAATTTCCCGCAGCATTGAAAGCAGGTAGATCGGCGTTAAAATGACGCCCACTGCTGCGAGGAAAACGATAATCACCCGGAAGGTGGGGCTATAGGCGTCACTGGTGGCAAAACCGACGAACACCATTAATTCAGCGACAAAACCACTCATCCCCGGCAACGCCAAAGATGCCATCGAACAGGTCGTCCACATCGCAAAGATTTTCTTCATCTTTTTGCCGACTCCACCCATTTCATCGAGCATTAGAGTGTGAGTACGGTCATAGGTGGCACCAACCATAAAGAAGAGGCTTGCGCCAATTAGCCCGTGGGAAATCATCTGCAACATTGCGCCGCTGGTGCCCAAATCGGTAAACGAAGCCATTCCAATCAGCACAAAGCCCATGTGGGAAATGGAAGAATAGGCGATTTTTCGTTTGAGATTGCGTTGGGCAAAGGAAGTTAGAGCCGCATAAACGATATTGACGACCCCCAAGATGACGAGCACTGGGCCAAAAAGGGCATGGGCATCGGGGAGCATCCCGGCATTCATTCGCAGCAGGGCATAGCCTCCCATTTTTAAGAGAATGCCTGCCAGGAGCATGTGGGCGGGCGCTGTGGCTTCACCGTGGGCATCGGGGAGCCAGGTATGCAGAGGAAAAATCGGTAACTTCACCCCGTAGGCGATCAGGAGGCCGCCATAGAGCAGCAGCTGGAGATTAATGCCAAAGTCTTTTTGGGCGATCGCCGTCATATCAAAGGTGACGGTATCCCCATAGAAAGCCATGGTTAGGGCAGCGATCAGAATAAATAACGAACCGCCAGCGGTGTAGAGGATGAATTTCGTTGCCGCATAGAGCCGTTTTTTACCGCCCCAAATGGACAGAATCAGGTAAACCGGAACCAGTTCCAGTTCCCAGGTAAAGAAAAATAGCAACATATCCTGCACAGCAAAGACAGCGATTTGACCGCCATACATCAGCAGCATCAGGAAATAAAATAGCTTCGGCTTAAAGCTCACGGGCCAGGCCGCCAAGATCGCCAAAGTTGTAATAAAACCCGTGAGAAGGATCAAGGGCATGGAGAGGCCATCGGCCCCCACAGACCACCGCAGATCGATTGCTTCGACCCAGGTGTAGCTCTCTACCAGTTGCAGGTTTGGGCTGCCAAAATCGTAGCCAGTGTAAAAGGCCGTCACGATGAACACAAAGTCAATTAAGCCAATGGTCAAGGCATACCAACGCACTGTTTTCCCATCTTTATCGGGGATGAGGGGCAAAAATAATGCCGCAATGATGGGAAATAAAATAATCGTGGATAACCACGGAAAATTCGCAAAGTTCATACAAACTCAAAAAAAATTAATGGCTGTTTCTTAAAAATGGAATATTTATATAAATCGTTAACGCAGAACAAAGGCGATCGCCAAGCAGAATGCGTTACCCTGTACCATCTTCAAAAAAGTGGGACAGAAGATCTAACGCCTCTACCGTTACTTGTACCATTCCCAAATTGCCTTGGCCGACTCTCCGGGGGAACTGCAATACTCCTTAACCTTGAACCCCCCCAAGGTGAGGATCCCCTAGCAATTCATCCGTGGGGTTTCCCAAACGGAGTCAGAAAATGCTAAAAATGTTCACTTCTTTTACCCTGCCAGCTTAACCATGACAAACCCCAGTTCTAACCCACAACTCCAGGCCGTCAGTCCTACGGTTTTTGCCCAGCGGGTCGCCACGACTGAAGCGTTGCAACTCATTGATGTGCGTGAGCCCTATGAGTTAGATATCGTCGCGCTCCCAGGCTTTGCTAATCTACCCCTGAGTCAATTTGAGCAATGGGCTCCCCGCATTGCCGTGGACTTTGACCCCCAGGCAGAAACCTATGTGCTCTGTCACCACGGTGTGCGTTCAGCACAGATGTGTTATTGGCTGCAACAACAAGGATTTACCCAAGTGATCAACATTGAAGGTGGAATTCACTTTTACACTCTCTCTGTGGATCAAAGCCTACCGCGCTACTAGGAAAGAATGAGCTATACTAACCCAAACTTAGACCTTAAATCTTTCTTAAGTTGAGCCAAGTTTTTTTACTATTTTTTTATATTTCTTAGTATTGAAAGCGTTACTGTCTGCGTATGGTTGCTCAGAAAATTCTTAATCCCCGTCACCAAAATATTTTTCGAGCAACGGTCAACCATTACATTTCCACAGCGGAACCTGTGGGATCCAAGACCCTTGTGGAGGAATACGATTTTCAGGTCAGCTCCGCAACCATTCGCAATGTGATGGGAAAATTAGAAAAAGCAGGCTTTTTATATCAACCCCACGTTTCCGCAGGACGGGTGCCCTCTGATTCTGGGTATCGTTTCTACGTGGATGAGCTTGTCACCCCCAATTTCCAGACCCGGAAACGAGCTAGCCAAACGTTACAGGAACAAACTGCCGCAGAATGTTGGGGATTAGAATCGACCCTCCAACGGGCAACGCAAATTTTGGCGACGTTAAGTGGTTACATTGCTCTGATTACGGTGCCCCATCAAAACCACGTTCGCCTACGCTATCTACAGTTACTCCCCCTAGGCGACCAAAAGGTGATGATGATTGTGGTGACGGATAGTTATCAACCCCAATCATTACCCTTGACCCTAGACTGTGACCCCGATGAGCTAGCAATTTTGTCGAATTTTTTAAATCATCATCTCCAGGGGCGATCGCTCCAAGAGATCGCTAGTCTTGACCCCCAGGCCTTGGATGAGGACTTTCAGCATTGTCAGATGTTGTTAGAAACAATTTTGGGTAAGATTGCGCAAATTGTGCCCAATACAATTGCGACGCCAATTCTGGTACGGGGAATCTCGGAAGTACTGCGACAACCTGAATTTTCTCAAATTGAACAGTTGCAGACTTTATTGCACTTGCTTGAGGCGAAGCAAGAACAACTTCTGCCGGTGGTTTTTAGTGGTTTGCCAGGCGATCGCCCAACGCTGATTCACATTGGCACCGAAAATCCCCTAGAACCGATGAAAACCTGCGCCCTCATTTCCACCTACTATTACCAAGAAAAAACGCCCGTTGGCAGTGTTGCGGTGCTTGGCCCGACGCGGATGTTTTATGAAAATGCGATCGCCTTAGTTGAAGCCACAGCAGACTATCTTTCCGAAAATTTAAAGATCGTCTTTTAGGCTGTAAGCATCGTCAAACACAAGACTTAAATTATTTTCTTTTTTTTCATAAATGGTGATCTCCACAATTTTTGTAGGGGAAAACCACGGGGGATTTCATGGATTTTGACTTAGATATTCTTCTTTTTGCCTTAGTGCTAAGTATTGACTGTTTTTCTGTGGCCTTAGCCCTTGGAGCACGTCATTTCTCCCGAAAGCGGGCCTTATTCTTTGCACTCAGTTCTGGCTTTTCCGGGGGCGGTGCTATTTCCCTCGGGTTTCTCCTGGGTAATTTCGCCCAATACATCACTTTCTATGATCAAGGCATTGCCTTTGTACTCTTGATTCTCATTGGCGTTCATATGTGTTACAACGCCTACCGAGAAATGCAAAAGCTCCCAGATGATAACGAGGAACCCAGAAAGATCCACAGCCTTTGGAAAATTCTCTTGGTCTCTAGCATTACCAGTGTTGATTCTTTGGGCGTTGGCATTTCCCTCGGCTTAATGGGGAAACCCCTCATTCCCTATTCCCTGGGGATCGGGATTGCTGCTTTTTTCGCCACCTATGTGGGCCTCTTTTGCGCGAAATTAATTTCTAGTCAACTCGGAGAAAAAATTGAGTTTTTTGGCGGCGGCATCTTGATTGCTGTGGGCCTTAAAATGCTGTCGATCTAATCCGTTACCCAAATGCGCTACAAAAGCCCTTCTAGTTGACGGCGGATGCGATCTAGCTCTGTATCAGGTAAATCAGTTTCTGATTCTTTGGCTTCGGGCGCTTGTTGTTGCTTTCCTTCTGGATCCCAAGCTAAATCTTTCACGTTTGCTTCGGGGGGCGTGGCTAATTCGCCAGCGGCAATGTGCTGCCAGTCGTAGTCTGCATCCCGGCAAAATTCGATAATGTCCTCTTCATCCATGGCTTCGATGGAGACGGGCGGAAAATCCTGGGCCTCCAACATCAGCCCAAACCGGGTGGCGTCGTCTTCATCTTCAAACATTAAAATCTTGTTGCGATCGCCAGTTTGGAGTGTGTGAATCCCTTCATTCTCTGTCCGGGCGTTAAACAGCAAGACATACACGCGACTCATGGGCTTTCTCCTTAGGTGATTACTAATCGTCTCCTTCTGGGGGAGGGTGATCAAATTGTTATGATGAGGGGGCGGGAAATTCCGCTCAAACCCTTTAAAATGGTACCGCTCGATTGGCAAATTGCGAATCTTCCCATGCTCAACCATGGCTTATTTTTGCTTGGTATCGATCTTAAAGGTGGCGATCGCCATCGCTGTGCCAGGGCCTTTTTGCTTAACAAGCCTTCACAAAACAGCAGCAGTGGAACTTTCCTCACATTTTTTCTTTCATAGAGCCTAGACGCTCACTTGATCGAGGGAGCATCTGACGGTACAACCCAACTGGGGAGGGGGACAACCATGACAAAATTTTATGCACCGACCATTATTACGGCAACGGCGCTCCTGACCATTGCCGCTGGTCTTGGCGGAATCCAAGGGGCGATCGCCGGCCCGGAAACCTTTACGATCGCCGCCAACGGATCCATTACCTCCAATGAAGTCTTTAACGGCACGATTACCGGCCAAGCTGGGGGGCCAACCAATAGCAACTTTTGTGGCTGGATTGCCAATCGCCCCAACCACACCTTTCGCATCAATGGCAACGGTCTGATGTCTCTCAACCTCAGCGTCGTCGATCCCAATGGTGGCGTTTCCAGACCCTTTACGCTGCTTATAAAAAATGCCGATGATCCCAACGCTGATCCTTTCTGTGCGATCGCCGATCCTGTTAGTGGGATTCCTGCTGAAATTGGTGGCGTTTGGAATCCAGGCCGCTACCAAGTCTTTATCGGCAATTTTGAACAGGCTGGTAACGCTGGCAGCGCCCCCTACGTTTTACAAATTTCCCAGTAGCGTTAACGACCGTCGGCTCCCCGAGACGATTCTCTGAAAACCGGTAAAAAAACTGCCCTCCTCTCTTAAGGTTGAAAGGGGGGCAATATTTATGGTCTTAATCGAATTTTTGTGTTTTAGCGCTTCACCGCAGGCTCAAAACTCGGCACTACAAGATCACGATTTTGCTTCGTAAGCTGGTTGTAGAGTCGTTCCGTATTGGGGAAGTTGGCCGCCGGCAGGGTCGGGAAACGACGGAAGGGTACCGTATCTTCACCGAAGTTTTCGAGGTACTCCATGCTGTTCACCATCGCACCGATAAAGGCTTTCAGACCCTGGGAAGCAAGGATTTGGTTATACTTGCGAATTTCCTGCTGATCTAAAGGCGCCCGACCGAGGAAATGCTTTGTCCCCATCTCAATCACCTTCGTGTTGGGGTAGGGAGTATAAAATTCCTTCTGGTATAGCTCAGAACAACCCAGACCTTCGATGAATTCCTTCATGTTGATCTCACGGTTGCCCAGCTTACTTTCGAGGGCCGTGAATTGTGCATCCACAATGTAGGGTTCGATGTCTCGCTCAAATACTTGACGGTAAGCAGCGGCGATCGCCGTTTTCAGTTCTACCTTGTTGAAGGTATCCGTGAGTTTAAAGGCCTTAGTCTGCTGACGCTGGACGTTAACCCCTTGCTTGAGGCGAGCATCCACATCGGTAACCGGTAGATTCTTCGTGCTAGAAGTGCCCAACTCAATGAACCGCTCAGTCTTTTCAACCTGAACTCTTGCACCAATATCCTCACGAATCGCACCGGGACGGGTCTGACGCAGAGAATAACCACCGGGGGTTAGATAGCGTTCGTAGGGAACTGTATCTTCTCCGAAAGCTTCTTCGTATTCTTTGCTGTCAATGATTGCATCCACCAGAGCATAGAAGCCTTTTTTCGCACAGGTATCAAAGTAACTGTTGATTTCTTGGCGACCATAGGTGGGGCGACCCAACAAACGACGGTGGATGTACTCTACTGCTTTAGTAACGTACAGAGAAGACCAGTAGGTGTTCCGGAATACATCAGATTTTGCTAAAGCTCGGATGAATTCCCGTAGGGTAATTTCACCATTTTCGAGCTTGATCTCTGCAACTTTCTGGCGCTGACCGGCATAGACCATCCGACCAAATACCTGACGGTAAGCGGCTTCAATGACTTTTTGAGTCACACTTTCCGAGAAGCTAACGTTGGTAGTCTTACCTGCCGGCAGTTCGTTATTGAGGCGGAATACCTTTGCCCCAAGGCTACCGGGTTGCGTGGCGCGGGCGCGGGGGTTGCCCAGTTGGTTATTAATGCCGGGGCCACGGTGGATCAAGATCCGTCGGGTGTCTTTATTAAAGGGAGCAGGGCTGGCGCTAGGACTCCGGGTGGCTTTCGGGAAGATTGCCCCAAATTGAATTTCCAACGCATCGTTACCAGATCCGTATACGTGCTGATCCGGTAGGGGCTGGTTGTAGCTGGCGAAGGTCGTAATAAATTGAGGAACTTTGCGGAAAGGCGCACTGTATTTAAACAGATCCTGTTGCATTCCCCAGTTGCGGCACTCCTGGGCTTCTTGGCCTAAACCACGGAGGTAAGGCACGGTTTCTTCCCCGAAGTAATCGGCATATTCTTGGGAGTCAACCAAAGCATCCACAAGGGCCGCTAAGCCACCGCTAGAAACAATGGCAAAATATTCTTGGACTTCTTCCCGGGAAGAGGGGCCACGACCAAGGATGTGACGGAAAGCCAGTTCTAAGGCCCGGCTGTTGATAAAGGGCTCAAAAAATTGCTTCCGGTAAAGGGGAGATTTCGCCAAGCGCCGGACAAATTCCTTCATGGAAATGTCGCCATTTTTAACCTGAGATTCAAGGTAAGAAATAGATTGGCTATAGGCCCGTGTAATGTCTCGTTCAAAGATTTGACGGTAGGCGGCTTTAACGACTGCGTTTTTCTCTAGGGCAGATAAGCCAGGCTTCATTACAAACTTCTGACGCTTTTCGGCGGCGTTGAAGTAGCTCTGGGGCAGTTGCAAGCCCTGGGCATCGATGGAAGGCCGTTGACGCAGTTTGTCGTTGGGGCCTTGGGTCTGCATTTCGGTGATCAGGATATCGAAATACTGAATCACGGTTTCTTGGGCTTCGCGATCGCCCCGGAACAGATCCAAAGAAGCGGCTTTCATTTCCTGGATCGCCACAATGGTCGCCGGAATGGAACAAGCCTTTTCGATGACTTCTTTCAGGCCACGGGTGTTGACCACGAGGATGCTCGGATCACCAGCCACAATGGCATAAGTAGTGTAGCGGAGGAACCAAGCCATGTCCCGCAGGGACTTCGTCATGTTGCGGGGGCCGTAGCGGGAGACACTAATTGGCCGGAAACCAGCGGGAATTTTACCGCCACCAGAACCGAGGAATAAATTTTTGACACCACCAAAGATCCCTGTTTGACCGCTGGCATCCCCGACAGTCATGGAAACGCCAAGATCGCTGTCATCGGCATCGGCTTCCGGTTGGTCGAGGTAAGCAAGGGGGGACCCACCGGCAAAAATCCGGTTCGCGGCACGGGAGACAATGAGCTGGGAACTCAGTTTAATCGCTTGGGCGATCGCCAAACGCTTGAGTCCAGAGTCATAAAACGTTTTCAGTGCCGTTAGTTCTCCAGATTCCAGGTAGCGATCCTGTTGCTCTGCCTGGGAAATGTTGGAGAGGGGAACGGTTTGATATAACTGGGGGCGAGCTAAAGAGCTTCCACCGCTGGCCTTAATCGTCATGGATTTTCAACTATCTCCAATCAAAAATGTTCAATTTATAGCGAAATTGGGGAGAAAGTCAGCAAGAGTTTTCGGGTTCCCTTTGGCGATCGCTTCTCCCAAATGCTTTATTAAATGAGATGTTTATCAGTTAGCTAGACTTTAGGGTAGAACGTTTCCGGCCCGGACACGAAATTTATTAAGAAGTATGTCAAAAATTCAGAAAAACTGGGGATCAAGGTTGCACAATGTGACCTGTACTGTTTTCAAGCCAGTTAATCTATTTGCCACCTTCCCCCTATGACTCAATCCAGCGATCGCCAACAAGCCGTCCGTAACCTCTACAATACCTATCCCTTTCCGCCGGAACCGCTGTTGGATGAGCCGCCCCCAGGCTATAACTGGCGTTGGCATTGGCAGGCCGCCTATAACTTTTGCACTGGGCGCAAACCGAGCACCGATAACATTCGCATCCTCGATGCAGGTTGTGGCACAGGGGTCGGTACGGAGTATTTAATTCATTTGAATCCAGCCGCTGAAATTGTCGGCATTGACCTCAGTGAAGGGGCCTTAGAAGTTGCGGAAAAACGTTGTCAGCAGTCTGGGGTACGCGATCGCCACACCGCACCAGTTACTTTTAAACGTTTACCCATTGAACAAGCAACGGAACTAGAAGGGGAATTTGATCTGATCAATTGTGTCGGGGTCTTGCACCATATGCCCGACCCGATTCAGGGGATTCAAGCCTTGGCGAAAAAACTAGCCCCCGGCGGCATTTTTCATATTTTTGTCTATGCGGAGTTGGGCCGTTGGGAAATTCAACTGATGCAAGAGGCGATCGCCATTTTGCAGGCCGACAAGCGCGGTGATTATATTGACGGGGTGAAAGTGGGCCGTCAGATTTTCGCGAACCTACCGGAAAATAATCGCCTTGTTCAATACGACAAAGAACGTTGGTCTTTAGAAAATCACCGGGATGCATCCTTTGCGGATATGTATGTCCATCCCCAGGAAGTGGATTACAACATCAAGACTTTATTTGAACTTATTGATGCCTCAGGTTTAGAATTCGTCGGCTTTTCTAATCCCCAGTTTTGGAATTTAGAGCGACTCGTGGGCCAAGAACCAGAATTGATTGAGCGGGCGAAAAACTTAGATGAGCGTTCCCGTTATCGTTTAATCGAATTGTTGGATACTACCATCAGTCACTACGAATTTTTCCTCTGCAAGCCACCCCTGGAAAAAATAAATTGGTCTGACGATCAAACTCTTGCCCAAGCAACAGCAGAAGTACATCCTTGTTTGAACGGTTGGCCCAGCCAGTCTCTCTTTGACTACGACTATCAACTCGTTAGTCTCAGTGATGCCGAATTTCAGTTTATGCAGGCTTGTGATGGAGCCAAGACCATTGGTGAGATTGCTGCAAGTTTAGGGATGGAGCTAGAGATAGGGCGATCGCTCCAGGCCAGACAGTTAATTATGTTGACTCCCAAAACACCGTGACATAATGGATTTTGAATACGATCCGAACAAAAGCCAGAATAATGTGGCAAAACACGGCATTGATTTCGAGGCAGCTAAAGAAATTTGGCAAGACCCCAAACGAATCATCCTTCCCGCACGTTCTGAAACAGAAACACGTTGGGTCACCGTTGGTTTAATCCATGGCAAATTTTGGACCGCAGTTTATACCACCCGCAACGAAAGAACCAGAATTATTTCGGTACGCCGTGCCAGAATTCAGGAGATAAAACTCTATGAAACCTAAAACAATTACCGCTGAGGAATTCGATCGACGCTTCGATGCTGGCGAGGACATTTTGGAGTACTGCGATCTTGACCAGATTCAACGACCAGGTCTTGCAGTAGAAAGTCTTCAGATTGATTTACCACATTGGATCTTGGAAGCTCTAGATCGTGAAGCTCAACGTCTCAAGATGCCCAAGGAGGAAATGATTAAGACTTGGGTACTAGAACGTCTCGATGCAGCCTAACCGAAAACCCGGTGTTCAAGAGATGGCATTTGACGTCGCACCTGAGCTAAACGATTTGGATTAATTTCGGCGATCGCCACCCCTGGATGAACTCCTGCATCATTCAGCACGGTTCCCCAAGGATCAACGATCATCGCGTGGCCGTGGGAATAGCGCATTCCGTAATGATTACCTGTTTGCGCCGGCGCGATCACATAACAAGTATTTTCAATGGCTCTGGCTTGAATTAGGGTTTGCCAGTGGTCTTTACCGGTATAGGCCGTAAATGCGGCGGGAATACAAAGAATTTCGGCCCCTTGTTTCGATAACGAACGATATAACTCCGGAAAGCGCACATCATAGCAAACGGATAAACCGATTTTGCCCAACTCCGGCGAAGCAAAGATTTGGGGAAGTGTGTGGCCCGCTTGGACTGTGCTTGATTCTTTGTAAGTATTCCCATCGGGCAGATTCACATCAAACAAATGCACCTTGTGATAGCGGGCTAATTCTTGGCCTTCGGGGGAAATCAACAGGGCCGTGTTAAAGACTTTATTTTCGCCGCCAGGCACCGGAAAGCCACCACCGAGGAGGGTGATTTGAAATCTCTGGGCCATAGTCTTGAGAAATTTCTCACTTTTTTGGGCAATGACACTGGCCTGGGCAAGCTTAGCGGCCTCTTCGCCGAGGAAGGAAAAGTTTTCCGGAAGCGTCACAAGTTTCGCACCTTGGTTGACAGCCAATTGAATCAAGTCTTCTGCTTCGCCCAAATTGTGGTCTAAGTCGGGCTTACTGGTCATTTGGATCGCTGCCGCGAGATAGGATTTCATATGGCCTGAGATGTTTTTGAAAGTAGAGATCTGGGAAAACCGTCAACCAGAGGTTTTGATGGTTAAACTGGTTTAATACCATAGCAGAATCTTTCCCCACCAACATGGGGCGATCTCGCCGAGATCTGCTTTGCAGTGCGCCTTTCTTGAGTTGATCATCAAAAATAGTGGGGGCCGTGAATCGTTGACATGAAGATCTTGCAGAGATCGCATTACCGAAGCACAGATGTCTCGATTTGAAAACCTTTAACGTAGAAAATTTTGCCCATGGTGAACATTTTTAGAAAAGATCAGTTAACCTATTAGCATCAAAGCTTCTGGACAGCCCTTGACAAAGGTTACATCCCACCTAGAGTAGTTTTTGCGACTGGCAATGCTAGAGGCGATCGCCATCTACAGTTACTTTACCTGGGCACTAGAATATTTGTACTTAACAAAAAACTATGGGTAGGCGAAGTTTATAGATTTTGTTATAACCATGTGGGCAATAAAAGACAAATTCACTAGAATAGCTAAGGATTTGCTCCAAGCTATCTCGACGGAGAAGCTCATTACAGATTTTGACTAGTTTTAGAGACGGAATAAAACTCCTAAAAGGTAGCAGGAAAGTTCCCATCTACTAGTACAATCAAAACCCACAGTTTTTTCTATCAAACATAGCCTTTGGTAGGGGAAACCTTGACTTCGACAGAATCATTCTGTTTGCGAGAAGTCCCCATTGAATGTCCATTTAGTTGCTTTTTTAAACGAACAAGAGGAAATAGGCATGACCCAAGCGACGAACCCTGTACTGGATCAGACTCGGAATGAGGGTGATATTGATTACAGTGCCCTTGCGGAAGCGCAAATTAAAGAAGGTACCGACTATGTAGAACTTACCCTCCCCACCAAAAAAAGTCGGAAAGCAAAAACCAGTCGTCGTAAGGAAACTGCCGCAAAGAAGAAACCCTACACCGAAGATTCGATTCGGATTTATCTTCAGGAAATTGGTCGGATTCGTCTGCTGCGGGCTGAAGAAGAAATTGAGCTAGCCCGGAAAATTGCCGATTTGCTCGAACTTGAGCGGATGCGGGAACAACTCACCGAGCATGAGTCCCGCGTTCCCACCGATAAGGAATGGGCTGAAGCCGCTGGGATGCCCCTAAAGGATTTTCGGCGTCGCTTGTTCCATGGTCGGCGGGCAAAGGACAAGATGGTGCAATCGAACCTCCGTCTGGTGGTCTCCATTGCAAAGAAGTATATGAACCGTGGTTTGTCGTTTCAAGATTTAATCCAAGAGGGTTCTTTGGGTCTAATCCGTGCCGCTGAAAAGTTTGACCACGAAAAGGGTTATAAGTTCTCCACCTACGCGACTTGGTGGATCCGTCAGGCCATTACGCGGGCGATCGCCGATCAATCCCGAACCATTCGCTTGCCTGTTCACCTCTACGAAACTATTTCTCGTATTAAAAAGACCACCAAAATTCTCTCCCAAGAGTTAGGCCGCAAACCTACCGAGGAAGAAATCGCTGAGCGCATGGAGATGACCATCGAAAAACTGCGCTTCATCGCTAAATCTGCCCAGTTGCCGATCTCCCTGGAAACTCCCATTGGGAAAGAAGAAGATTCTCGCTTGGGTGACTTTATCGAAGCCGACGGTGAAACCCCCGAAGATCAAGTTTCTAAGAGTCTGCTGCGGGAAGATCTTGAAAATGTGCTCGATACACTCAGTGCCCGTGAGCGCGATGTGCTGCGTCTCCGTTATGGCTTGGATGATGGGCGCATGAAAACCCTCGAAGAAATTGGACAAATCTTTAATGTGACCCGTGAACGGATTCGTCAGATCGAAGCGAAAGCCCTCCGTAAATTGCGCCACCCCAACCGCAACAGCATTTTGAAAGAATATATCCGCTAGATCACATTCAGCCTCAATCTTTAAAGGCTGAATATTTGACCATGAAGTTTTAGGCTTACCCTGCCCATTGGTGGGGTTTTTTATTGCTCAATTTTCCCGGAGAAATATTCTGTAAAAAAGCGGTAAAAATTCGGGGAGTTCGCAGTAGCATAGCGGCAACAGCAGTTTAGCGAGTTCCCATGGCCAGCTCTCCCCTAACAATTACGATTGATCCGGCATACGATATTCTCCGATCCGAAAAACAACCCCTCAGTTATTTTTTTAACCCCAAATCTGTCGCTGTCATTGGGGCAACGGATAAAGAGGGCAGTGTGGGACGGACGTTGCTCTGGAATTTGATTAGTCATCCGTTTGGGGGGACGGTCTATCCGGTAAACCCAAAGCGCAATAGTGTGTTGGGGGTTAAAGCCTATAAAAGTTTGGCTGAGGTGCCGGAGGTGGTGGAGTTGGCGGTGATCGCGATTCCGGCACGGTTAGTGCCTGCGGTGGTTCAAGAATGTGTTGATGTAGGGGTGAAGGCGGCGATTATTATCTCGGCGGGCTTTAAGGAGATTGGCGGGGAGGGGAAGGCGCTGGAACGAGAAATTATGGCGATCGCCGCTGGGAAGTTACGGATTATCGGGCCGAACTGTTTGGGGTTGATGAATCCCCATAGCGGGTTGAATGCCACCTTTGCCCATGCGATGGCGCAACCGGGGCATGTGGGGTTTATTAGTCAGAGTGGCGCATTTTGTACGGCGGTGTTGGACTGGAGTTTTCCAGAGAATGTGGGTTTTAGTGCCTTTATCTCGCTGGGGTCGATGTTGGATGTGGACTGGGGCGATTTGATCACCTACCTCGGCGATGACCCGAACACGAAAAGCATTGTGATTTACATGGAGTCTGTGGGCAATGCCCGGTCGTTTCTCTCGGCGGCGCGGGAGGTAGCGATTACTAAGCCGATTATCGTGATTAAGGCGGGACGGACGGAGGCGGCGGCAAAGGCTTCGGCTTCCCATACGGGTTCCTTGGCAGGGAGTGATGCGGTACTGGATGCAGCATTTCGACGCTGTGGGGTGTTGCGGGTGGATCGCATTTCGGAATTGTTTAATTTGGCGGAAATTCTGGCGAAACAACCTCGTTTACCGAAGCAACCAAAGTTAACAATTATCACCAATGCGGGAGGGCCTGGGGTTTTAGCGACGGATGCAATTATTCAGCGGGGCGGAGAATTGTCAGAACTGGCTCCGGAAACGATCGCCGCTCTGGATGAATTTTTACCGAGCCATTGGAGCCACAGTAATCCGATTGATATTTTGGGAGATGCGGAACCGGAACGCTATGCGAAAACCCTTGATGTGGCGATTGATGACCCGAACAGTGCGGGATTTCTCGTGATTCTTACGCCCCAAGCGATGACTGACCCCACCGCCACGGCGATCGCCTTACAAAAATGTATCGAAAAAACTGATAAACCCGTCCTTGCCAGTTGGATGGGGGGCGATGAAGTGACCGAGGGGGAGCTATTTTTAAATCGCTCCCAAGTGCCCACCTACCGTTATCCCGATTCGGCAGCGTATTTATTTCAATTGTTGTGGCGGTACAAATACACCCTTGAGGGCATCTACGAAACGCCGACCCTTGCCCCCGATACCGATGGGATTATTGATCGCCATAATGTCAAAGTGATTCTCGAGTCTATTCGCGCCGAAGGGCGGACACTCCTCACGGAATCCGAATCGAAAAAGGTGTTAGCCGCCTACGGCATTCCCATTGTCGCGACGGGCAATGCCAGTACCCCAGAAATGGCGATCGCCCTTGCCGATGAAATTGGCTATCCGGTGGTGTTAAAACTGCTATCCACCACGATCACCCATAAAACCGATGTGGGGGGCGTGGAACTGAATTTAAACAGTGCCGCCAGTGTCGAGCGTGCCTTTGAACGGATTCGCCAGAATGTTACCGAAAAAGCAGGCGCAGAGCATTTCCACGGGGTGACGGTGCAACCGATGCTCAACCTCAAGGATGGCTACGAACTGATCCTCGGCAGCAGTATCGATGTGCAGTTTGGGCCGGTATTAGTATTTGGCAGTGGGGGGCAATTGGTCGAAGTCTTTCAGGATCGGGCGATCGCCTTACCGCCGTTGAACAGTACCCTAGCGCGGCGCACGATGGAACAAACCAAAATTTATAAAGCCCTTAAGGGGGTACGGGGGCGAAAATCGGTCAATTTAGACGAACTAGAGCAAATTTTAATCCGCTTTAGCCGTTTAATCGTTGAGCAGCCTTGGATCAAGGAAATGGATATTAATCCCCTCTTTGCCTCCGGCGATCGCCTTGTCGCTCTCGATGCTCGCATTGTGTTGCACCCCCTCGATTTAGAGGAAAAGGATTTACCCAAACCGGCTATTCGTCCCTATCCCCTGCAATACGAAAAACCCTGGACGAGTACCGATGGACGGGAGTTTATGATTCGCCCAATCCGCCCTGAGGATGAGCCGATGTTGGTGAAATTTCACCAAACCCTGTCCGAGCAAAGTGTTTATTTCCGGTATTTCCACCTCGTCACCCTGCAAAGTCGCGTTGCCCACGAACGCTTAACTCGCCTCTGCTTCATTGATTACGACCGCGAGATGGCGCTGGTGGCAGAATACACCGACCCCGACACCCAAGCCAAAGAAGTCTATGCGATCGCCCGTTTAAGTCAGCTCCATGGCACCACCGAGGGGGAATTTGCGATGATTGTTAGTGACCCGATCCAACGCCAGGGACTCGGAACCGAACTGCTCCGGCGTCTGGTGGAAATTGGCCGCAACGAAGGTTTAACGGCGATTACCGCAGATATTCTTTCAGAAAATAAAGGGATGCAGCGGGTGGCAGAAAAAGCCGGATTTTCTCTAAAGCGTCAAAATTTTGAGGTGGTTAAAGCTACCCTTGATCTCACCTAAAATAAGGATTATGACTCGTTTTTTCTTAGTGATTGCCCCCATCCTCGCTGGCCTCGCCGTTGCTGCTGGTGCCTTTGCCAGCCATGGCCTTAAAGGAACCCTCGACCCTAATGCCCTTGATATCTGGGAAACCGCTGCTAAATATCAAATGTATCAGGCGATCGCCTTGCTGCTGGTGGGCCTATTTTCCGTCCAAGGATCATTGCCCCAGGGTTGGCTCAATGGGGCTGGCATTGCTTTTATCATCGGGATTGTGCTCTTTTCCGGGAGCCTCTATGCCTTGAGTTTAAGTGGAGTGAAAATTCTGGGGGCAATTACTCCCCTGGGTGGAGCCGCATTTTTAATCGGTTGGGGCTGTTTGGCGATCGCCGGTTGGCGTTTTATTTCTTAACTATTCCCAAATTTTTTTTGCAAAAAGCTACATAATCACTCCCCAGCTTTAAGAGGAGTTTGCTTTAGAATCTAGGATTAAGATTGGACGCAAAAAACGGCATATACCCAGGGCTAATACCTGCCAGTTTTGATGATTCACTTGATGCGATATTTAGAATTGACACCATGATCGGCCTAGATTCAAGATTTCTTGAAAAAACTTTAATACTATTAAAGAACCGATCCGTCGGCCGCGCCCTTATTGTTTGCCTAAACATGGGCATCATTTAGAAGATGTTTAGCTCCACCGAACAGACAATCTTTACCCATCGACAGTTAACGGCGGCAATTATTCGGACGCCCATTATTGTTGCAGCAACAACGCCCCTAAAGGATGTCATCGCCTGTATGAGTGGCGGGCGATCGCACTGTGCCCTCAGCGAGACCACCCCAGAAACCAATCGCCTCCATAACGGGGCCCGGGCCAGTTGCACCATCGTGGTCAGTGACCAGAAAACCATCGGTATTTTGACAGAGCGGGACATTGTGCGCCTCTGTGCCAGTCAACAGTTGCGAGAAGATATTCCTGTTGCCCAGGTGATGAGTGCCCCGGTTTTGACCCTGCGGGAAGCGGCCTTTACCGATCTCTTTGGGGCAGCGCACTTTCTCCAGCAAAACCACATCCGGCATTTGCCCCTGGTGGATGAACAGGATCATGTGGTGGGGCTAGTCACCGATGAAACCCTGCGGCAACTCCTTGAGCCAGCCGATCTGCTCCGATTACGCTCCGTTGAAGAAGTGATGACAGCGACAGTGGTTACTGCCCTCCCGACGGACTCCCTCCTGACCATTGCCCAACACATTGCCCACCACCGCATCAGTTCCATCGTTATCGTTGAGCCGACAGACCAACCCGAACCAGCGCCCTTGCCCATCGGCATTGTGACAGAACGGGATCTGGTACAGTTCCAGGCCTTGGCCCTAGACTTTGCACGCTACCAAGCCAGCCAGGTGATGAGCTATCCCGTGATTACGGTGCCCCATACGGCAAATCTCGTCACCATCCAGCAACTCATGCAGCAGCATTTGATTCGGCGTCTGGTGGTTACGGGCCCCCAAGGGGAATTACGGGGCATTATCACTCAAGCAAATATGCTCCGGGCGGTGAGTTCCCTTGAACTCTATGGTCTCACGGCACTTTTGAAAGCTAAAGTGCAGCAATTGGAGACGGAAAAGCTGGATTTGTTGGCAGATCACAATACTTACCTGGAAGCGCAGGTCGCCGCCCGCACCGCCACCCTCCAGAAAAAGTTAGAGCAAGAGCAAATTATCGGCAATTTAGCGACCCAGATTCGCTCTTCCTTGAGCTTACAGACGATCCTCGATACCGCCGTGCAACAAATTCACCAGGTCATTGGGGGCGATCGCGTTCATATTTGGCAGTTCACCCCAGATGAGCAGTGGGTCGTCATTGCGGAATCTACCCAGCTAGCGGTATCCCTCCTGGGGCAAACGATTAGCGATCGCTATTTTCAATCTCGTTTAACCGAAGTCTACCGCGAGGGACATGTCCGCATCATCGATGATATCCACACCGCCGCCATGGATGATTGTCACCGGGAGTTGCTGACCTCCCTCAATATCCGGGCGAAGGTCATTGTGCCACTGTTTTGTGAATCCCAACTGTGGGGCCTTTTGAGTGTGAGTGAGAGCCGCACGGCCCGGGACTGGCAAGGGGATGAGGTGGAGCTGCTGCGCAATATTTCCACCCATTTGATGATCGCGATCCAGCAGGCCTCGACCCACGCCAAACTCCAGGCGGAATTAGACAAACATCAACAAACGGAAACCCACCTCCGCCAAAATACCGCCCGTCTCCAGGAAGCCCAACGCCTGGCAAAAATCGGCCATTGGGAATTGGATCTCGTACACAACACTCTCATTTGGTCTGAGGAAACCTTCCGGATTTTCGAGCTTGATCCCCAGGAATTTGATGCTTCCTACGAGGCCTTTTTGGCTTCGATCCACCCTGAAGACCGTGATTTAGTCGATCAGGCTTTCCAGCAACACCTTGGCGATCGCCTGCCCTATAACCTCGTCCACCGTTTGCGTATGGCCGATGGGCGCATCAAATATGTCCATGAGCGTTGCGAAACCTTTTATGATGCCGCCGGGGTGCCCCAAGTTTCCTACGGCACAATCCAGGACATCACCGAACAGCGGGAAGCAGAAATCCGCCGCGATCAAACCGAAGCATCCCTACAACGGGTGGTTGAAGGGACAGCCGCATTGACCGGGGAGGCTTTTTTCCCGGCCCTGGCCCGATGTATCGCTGAAGCGTTGCAAGTGCGCTATGTTTTTGTGGCCCAGGCAGTCCCGGCGGGCCTACAGGTTTTAGCATTGTTGGCCGATGGCGAACTGCGTCCCCCTTGCCTAGTGCCCTATGAAGCGGCCCCCTGTTGTGTCGAATCCATGGAAACGGGGAGTTGTTTCCACCCGCAGGCCGTTCAAAATCTTTATCCTGGCAATACTCTATTTGCTGATTTGCAGGTGGAAAGTTACCTGGGGATCAGCCTCCGGAACGGTGCAGGCGAAGCCATTGGCAACCTTTGTATCCTCCATGATCAACCTTTGACAGAACCCGAGTGGGCCCAAACCTTGCTGTCGATTTTTGCGGTGCGGGCGGGGGCAGAACTGGAACGACTCCTGATGGCCCAACGGCTAGAACGATTTAACACGGATTTAGAGGCCCAGGTGATTGAGCGCACCCAGGCCTTGGCAGAACGGGAAGCATTACTCCAGGACTTTTTAGACAACGCCCATGATCTGATCCAGATGGTTTGTATCGAGACGGGGCGTTTTCAGTTTGTGAACCGGGCTTGGCGGGAGGCTTTGGGCTACACGGCGGCGGAGGTGGAGCAACTCACGCTGTTTGATATCTTGGCGCCGGACTGTGTTTCCCATTGTCAGCAGGTGCTCGCCCAGATGCAAGCCGGAGCGCTGTATGAGATTGAGCAGGTGGAATTAACCTTTATCCACAAGTCAGGACGGGCAGTTTTGGTGGAAGGCAATATTAACTGCCGCTACCAGGTCACTGAGGATGGGCGGCGATCGCCTTTATCGACCCGTGCAATTTTCCGAGACATCACTGACCGTAAGCTTGCTGAGGAGGCCATCCAGGCAGAGAATACTTTCCGGCTTTCGATCCTAGAGAATTTGTCGGAGGGGCTATGCGTTTGCCACAGCACAGCGGAATATCCCTTTGTCCAGTTCACCGTGTGGAATCCCCGGATGGAGGCCATTACCGGTTATACCCAAGCAGAAATTAATACCTTAGGTTGGTACCAGACCCTCTATCCTGACCCCGAGGCCCGAGCAAAGGCGATCGCCCGGATGCAAGCCATGCGCCTTGGGGATCACATTTTGGGTGAAGAGTGGACGATTCACCACCGAGACGGCTCTGACCGGGTGGTTTCCATTACAACGTCTCTGCTCCAGGCCCCCGATGGCACGACCAATGTGCTCGCCATTATGCAAGATATCACCGAGCGCCGCCGGGTAGAACAGGAACGCCAACGGATTCTCCAGGAACTAGCGGGTTTTAAATTGGGCCTAGACGCAGCCGCCATTGTGGCGATTACCGATGCCGAGGGGATCATTAACTATGTCAATCAGAATTTTGTGCAGATCTCCGGCTACAGCGAAACAGAACTCCTAGGGCAAACCCATCGCCTTGTCAATTCTGGCATCCACCCGCCAAGCTTTTTCGCCGATCTTTGGCAAACCATCCAGCGGGGCGAGGTCTGGCGGGGCGAAATCTGTAACCGGACCAAAGAGGGTCAGCTCTACTGGGTCGAAAGTACCATTGTGCCCTTTTTAGATGAGCAGGGTCGGCCGGAGCGTTACTTAGCCATTCGATTTGATATCACGGGCCAGAAGCAAGCCAATTTAGCGCTCCAGGAATCCCAACAGTTCCTCGAAACCATTCTCGATACGGTGCCCCTTGGGATTTTCTGGAAAGATCGTGAATCCCGTTATCTCGGTGCCAATACCAAGTTTCTGAAATACATCTCTGTAGATTCCCTCGCCGCCTTGGTGGGCAAAAATGATTTTGAACTTCCGTGGGTCGAGAATCCAATGGGGCTTTACCGTGCAGAACTTGCCAGGGAGGCTGATCAAGCCATTATGGAAACGGGTGAGACGAGAATCGGGGTCACTGAAATTGCCTACCAACAAGATGGCACCCAAATGTGGTTAGACACCAATAAGCTCCCCCTCCGGGATTTGGCTGGGAATATCGTCGGTATTTTGGGGACCTATCAGGATGTGACCGACCGACAAAAGGCAGCACTAGACATAAAACGTCAATTGGCGGCCATCGAGGCGGCAGTAGATGGGATCGCAATTCTCCAGAATGACCATTATCTGTACCTCAATTCGTCCCATGCAAATATGTTTGGCTATGGGTCGGCGGCGGAATTGATGGGTCAAAACTGGCAAATTTTATATTCTGAGGCAGAGTTAGCCCGTTTCCAGCGGGAGGTTTTCCCCCAGTTGGACGCCCAAGGTTTTTGGACAGGGGTGGCGATCGCCACTCGCAAAGACGGCACCACCTTCCCCGAGCAACTCTCTTTAACCATGTCGGAAGATGGCCTCTTGATTTGTGTGTGCCAAGACATTACCGATCGTCGGGCCGCAGAAATGGAGCTACAGCGCACCAATGCCGAACTAGAACGGGCCACCCGCCTAAAGGATGAGTTCCTCGCCAACATGAGCCATGAACTCCGGACGCCCCTCAACGCCATTTTAGGGATGACGGAGGCCCTCCAGGATTGTATCTTTGGGAGCATTACCGAAAAACAAGCCAATGCCCTCCTGACCGTAGAAAAAAGCGCCAATCACCTCCTCGCTTTGATTAACGACATCCTGGATGTGGCCAAAATCGAGTCCGGTCAAATGCCCCTCGACTGTCGCCATGTTTCCGTTGAAGAGCTGTGTGCTTCTAGTCTCAACTTCATTCAGCAGCAGGCCCAGAAGAAACGTATTCGGATCAAAACAGATATTCCACGGCCTTTACCGGATCTCTTTGCCGATGAAACCCGGGTGCGGCAGGCTCTGTTAAATTTGCTGGCCAATGCGGTGAAGTTTACCCCAGAGGGAGGGGCGATCGCCTTAACGGTTTCAACCCTATCCGAGGGGCAGAACCATTACCTTCGTTTCACCGTTCAGGATACGGGGATTGGCATTGATGCCCAAAACATCTCGAAGCTGTTTAAGCCCTTTGTGCAAATCGATAGTGCCCTCAACCGAAAATATATGGGTACGGGCCTTGGTTTAGCTTTAGTGCGGCGCATTGCTGAACTCCATGGTGGTCGGGTGAATTTAACGAGTGAACTGGGCCAAGGCAGTTGTTTTACCTTAGATCTTCCCTATGGGCCCCATGTGCTGCCCCAGCAGCTATCCCAACCCAACGAAACCCATCAATCCTTAGCGTCTCCCGCCACTGTTGACGCAGCAATAGATACAACAGATACAGCAACAGTCGAAACAATCCCCTTAATCTTGTTGGTGGAAGATAATCCGGCCAATGCCATGACCATTTCCTGCTATCTGAGGGCGAAAGGATATCGTGTATTGTGTGCCCAGGATGGTCAAGAGGCCCTCGAAATCGTTGCCACCCAGCGACCCGATGCAATTTTGATGGATATTCAAATGCCGGGGATGGACGGTCTAAAAGCGATCCAACTTATCCGCCAACAAGACCACCTGTGTCAGACACCGATTATTGCCCTCACAGCCTTGGCCATGGAAGGCGATCGCCAACGGTGCCTAGATGCCGGAGCGAACGACTACTTCAGCAAACCCGTAAAACTCAAGCAATTAGACGCCGCAATTCAAACACTTTTGGCCCCCATCGCCCCAGGGAACCCCGACCCCCGCACCGACTTGTAAATAACCCACTCGTAAATACTTGTAAAGATTAGTGTGTATCGATAAGGCCACTTTAACGATTGCTTCCAGACAAGAAATATACCTGTAACATTATGTGCAGGTTGCTTGACTCCTAAAATTCTTTCCACTGATCCGCCCTTCTCCCACCACTGCTCCCCCATGCAAATCCTCTCGATCCTGATTGTTGATGACGACCCCACAAACTTTGAAGTCATTGAGGCAATCCTCGCGACCCACGAAGGGAAGTGGAATGGTCAAAGGCCCTACCAGCTCCATTACGCCAACAGTGGCCGCGCCGCCCTCGAGCAACTATCCTTTTATGACCCTGACCTGATTTTGCTCGATGTGATGATGCCCGACATGGATGGAATTGAAGTGTGCCAAATCCTGAAGGCGGATCCCCAATGGCAAAGGATCCCGATCATCATGGCGACGGCCTTAACCCAAAAACAGGACCTTGCCCGGTGCCTCGCTGCGGGGGCCGATGACTTTATTAGTAAACCCCTCAATAGCATCGAACTGGCGGCCCGGGTGCAATCGATGTTGCGGATTCGTCACCAACAGCAGCAGCTCGAAACCTTTAATGCCCAACTAGAAGCCAAAGTCCAGGAGCGTACCGCCGCCCTCAACCGCCTGGTCATGGAAGATTCCCTCACCGGGTTGCCGAGTCGTACTGGGTTGCTCCAGGCCCTGACGGCAAAATTAGAGGCCGGTGAAACTGCTTTGGTTTTGGTGTACATCGATTGTCACCATTTCCAGCTGATCCGCAACTCCCTCGGTTATGAAGTGAGCGACCAACTTTTACAGGCGATCGCCCAGCGGTTACAGCAGCATCTCCAGGCCGATGATCTTCTGGCGCGCCTTGGTGAAGATATCTTCTGTGTGGTGCGTTCTGGGGTTGAGACCTTTACAGAAGCCGAGCTCCTGATGCAGACCCTCCAGGCCAGTTTTGAGGCTGCCTTTACCGTGGGGGATCTCGACATCTATGTTTCCACCTGTATGGGGGTTGCCCTCGAAAAAAGTCTGCAACGGAGTGCCGATGATCTGCTCCAGGCCGCCAATACAGCCGTATACCATGCCAAACATCGGGGGCGGGGGACCGTGCAAAATTTTGACCCCGCCATGCACACAGCCATTTTTAGTCGTCTTACCTTGGAAAATGACCTCCAGCGGGCCCTAGAAAGACGGGAATTTATTACCTATTACCAACCCATTATCAACTTAGACAACGGTCAAATCGTGGGGATGGAGGCCCTCATTCGCTGGCAACATCCGGAACGGGGCATGGTTTCGCCGGGGGAATTTATCCCCTGTATGGAGGCGACAGGCTTGATTGTGCCGGTGGGACTCGTCGTTTTAGAACAGGCCTGTGAACAATTGCGCGCTTGGCATGACATGGGTTATGGCTATCTGACCATGAGCGTAAATCTCTCGGTACGTCAATTTTCTTGTCCGACGCTCATTACTGACATCAATCAAGTGTTCGCCAAAACCGGGGTGGACCCAACTTGCCTAAAGCTCGAAATCACGGAAAGTGCGATCATGGATAATCCAAAAACGGCGATCGCCATTACCCAAGAATTACGGGCCCAGGGCCTCCAGATTAGTATCGATGACTTTGGCACGGGGTATTCTTCCCTGGGCTATCTCCATCGCTTTCCTGTAGATGTTCTTAAGATCGACCGTTCCTTTGTGAACCAGATCCAAGCGGACCACCCAGAAACGGCCATTGTGGATATTATTCTGGCCCTCAGCCGCACCTTAAAAATTTCGACTATCGCCGAGGGCATCGAGACTCCCTACCAACTGGCGGAACTGAAACGCTTAGGCTGTAGCTACGGTCAGGGTTATTTATTTTCTCGGCCCTTACCCGCCACTGAGATTGTTGCGCAGTTGAGGCATCCGGAAATGGCCTAGGGCAAAGACAAAAAATTGAGTCAAACCGCCACCTTATTAACCAGAACTGGCGCAGGTTTCAAAGTAGACCTCTTCCAAGAGAACGGTTCTCCGGGTAAATTTAACTGCCCAGTATCCCCCCGGATGGCGATCGCCAAAGTCTATGCCATGCTCAAGGCGGGCGGTATGTTCGTGACTAGCACTAGCTGCCTGGGGGATACAACATCGTGGTTTAAGTGGATTGCGCCTGTGGGCAGATTCCTCGGCTTTTTTTCCGTTGGTCAAAGTATTTACTGTTGCACGAAAGTTTCACCCAATCAGGATTCGTCATTGATTATCAGTGGCAGCCTAGTCCCGATAAAGCCGTGTTTATCATCGCCAAAAAACCGGGATAACTCCATTAAGTTTGGACATATCTTACGGATCTTTTGTAATTTAATTGTCGTCTGCAATTCCTCGCTAAGATTCAAAGGGTACAGATTTTTTGTAGCGATAGGAGCACGTGGTTTTGTACGGAGCCGACCCCAATGATCCGCATCCCATGGCAGGGTTTCCGCAGATTTGTTTTATCCGAAATACGGTCACAAATCCAAATATCATCATCGGTGATTACACTTATTACGATGATCCAGAGGATTCAGAAAATTTTGAGCGCAATGTTTTGTATCATTTTCCCTTCATTGGCGATCGCCTAATTATTGGCAAATTCTGCGCCTTAGCCAGGGGAGTCAAGTTCATCATGAACGGGGGAAACCATAAAATAGATGGTTTTTCGACCTATCCATTTCAGATTTTTGGTAATGGCTGGGATAAACTCGCTCTGCAACCCAGTGACTTCCCCTATAAAGGCGACACAATCATCGGCAATGATGTCTGGATTGGCTATGAAGCCGTGATTATGCCCGGCGTTCATGTGGGAGATGGTGCGATTATTGCCGCCAAATCAGTCGTAGTCAATGATGTCCCTCCCTATACCATTGTGGGCGGTAACCCAGCCAAATGTATTCGTCAACGCTTTCCCGATGAAGTGATTAAAACCTTACTATCAGTAGCGTGGTGGGATTGGGAGATTGAGAAAATTACCCGCAATTTAGAAAAAATTGTCGCAGCGGATTTGGATGCTCTGCTCAAGTGTGAATAACAAATCTTTAGATAAGCTCTGTAATTATCATGCTCACTTCAAAAATTCAAATATCGCTGATGATCTTTGTGCTCAAGACAATTAATATTCTGCCTGAGCTTTCAAAATACAAAAAGCCCTGCTAATTTTCTTTATGTTTAAGCAGGGCTTCAAAGATTGCAGATAGTTTGAGATTGAGAGTTTAAATCCTATTTAACGGCCACCAACGACAACATTTTTAATGCGCAAGTGAGGGCCGCCCACGCTGACAGGTAAACCCCCTTGGCCACCTTTGCCGCAACCACCATTGGTATAGAGAGTATCGTTACCGATCGCCTCAATGTCCTTTAAGGTTTGGAAGACATTGCCAGAAAGGGTGACATCACTAACGGGTTCGGCGATTTTGCCATCACGGATCATGTAGCCTTCTGCCGCCGCAAAGGTAAACATTTCCCCATTGGTTTGGCCGCCAATCATCCGCACTGCATAGACCCCTTCTTGGATATCTTGGATCATTTCTTCAAAGGGGGTATCACCGGGTTCGATCGCCGTATTCGTCATGCGTACCAGAGGCGGATAAGAAGCTTGTAAAGCACGAGCATTACCTGTGGGCGCTTCACTCATTTTGCCGGCGGTTTCCCGGGAGTGGAGTCGCTGGGTAAGCACACCATCTTTGATGAGATATTTACGCTGACCGGGCACCCCTTCGTCGTCGTATTTCATCGTGCCGGGCAGATCAGGAAGGGTGGCATCATCGATTACATTCAGTTGGGAAATACCGAGGGGCTTGCCAATGGTGAGCAGCTCCTGCATCCGGGGATTTTCGTAAACAAAATCCGCTTCGGATAAGTGGCCAAAGGCTTCGTGAATAAAAACCCCTGCGAGGTAGGGATCCAAAACAACGGTGTATTGACCCCCTTTGACGGGTTTGGCTTCTAGTTGGCGGATGGCTCGTTCTGCAGCACCTTTGACGCGGTCTTCGATCCCAATGAGTGCATCGAAGTCACAGCGGGAATTAATTGATTCAAAACCCTGGCGCACGACACCATCTTCGCCCCTGGCGATCGCCCCAAATCTGCCGTTGACATCGAGGCGTTCTTGGATGATGCAACTGCCGTTGGAGTTGACGAAGTAGGTGGTGACAAAACTGTCACTAATACTCGCCATAGTTGTCTGAATGCGGGGGTCATAATCCAACAAAATTTGGTTATATTTCGCCAGCAGATCGCGTTTTTCCTTGAGGGAAATGGTGCGGGGGTCGGTTTTGATCTCTACCGGCACATAGTCTTCAATGGCACCACTAGGAGCGAGTTGGGTCGATTCTTTCCCCACAAGTTTCGCCTGGGAAACCGCTTCAGCAACGCGATCACCTAATTCGGCAAGACCATTGAAGGTGACAAAACTCCAACCTCCCTGGTGACAGGCCCGAATCCCGCCGGCGAGGGCAAAACTGCGGTTACTGCCATCAAACTGGGCTCCCCGGAAGGCCAGACTGGTGGATTCACTCTGCTGCACCCGAATTTCTAAGTAATCCACAGCCTCTTTATGGGTGGCGATCGCCCCTTTGAGGGCATCGGTAATCTGTTGCATGGTGAGGGTCGTCATCGATCTTTACTCCTTAATTTCAGCCGCAATCGTTAAATCTTCTAGGTTCCAGAGGGGGCCGCCCAAGGCCGAATGTTGCACCCCTTCAATTTTGTCACGCACCGCCGCGAGGGAATAATTGTTTACCAGATGGATAAACGGTAAATATTCTGCTGCGAGTTCTTGGGTTTTAGCATAAATCTCCTTACGTTTGTCGAGATCAAGTTCTTGGGCCCCTTGGATGTAGAGATCCGCAATTTCCTGTTCCCAGTCATTAATCACTCGGTCGGTCAGAGGTGTGGTGCCTGGCCGTGCTGCTTGGTTAAACATGTGCAAGTTACCGTCGGGAAACCACACATTGGCACCACCATTAGGCTCATTTCCTCCTGTTAAACCCAACAAGAAACAATCCCAATCGAGGGAATTGCTCAACTTATCGACGAGGATATTAAAACCAATGGGGCTATAGTCCACCTGCATCCCCAGGGCTTCGAGATCCTGCTCAATTTGGGTGGCCATCGCCTCACGGATTTTGTTGCCCGCATTGGTAATCAAAGAAAAGCGCACTGGATTATTGTCGGCATCAATTAATTGCCCCTGGGCGTTGTAAGAAAAGCCCGCTTCTTCAAGGAGCGCCTTGGCCCTGTCTGGGTCGTAATCGTAGGTTTGCACCTGGTCGTTGTAGAAGGGAGATTGCACCGAAATCGGCGAATGTTGCACTTCCCCTAAACCCCGGTAAATATTATTCACCATCCGTTGGCGATCAATGCCATAGGCCACAGCCTGACGAAACTTCAGATTGTTAAACCATTTCGACTTGATGGGATCGACGAGGGGTTTACCATCCCGTTTCCCGGTATTGAGATTAAAGGAAATAAAACTCGTGCCGTAGGCTTCGCCGCCGTTGTAGATGGTAAATTTGCCCCGGTTTTCTTCCCGTTTCAGGAGCGAAAAATAGTCTGGGCTGACCCCTGTAACATCCAAGTCACCAGACCGGAACTGCAGCAAGGTGGTGTCGGTGTTGGGGACAATTTGCCAAACGAGTTGGTCAACGTAGGGTTTCGGCGTTTGCCAATAGTAGGGATTTGGCTGAAAAATTAAGCGTTGGCCCACGGCATAGTTGATCAGTTGGTAGGGGCCGCTGGAAACCAGGTCTTGGGGGGGAGTGCTGACGCCCCAGGTGCCCAAAAAGAGGGGATTGCCTTCGCTGTCGGTTTGCTCAACGCTTTCGCGGAGGACATGTTCTGGGAGGATTTCGAGGGCCGTATTGTTGAGAAAAGGGGCAAAGGGTTCGGTGATCGTGAATCTCACCTGGCGATCGCCCACTTTTTCCACCGTCGGTAAAGTCCCGGCAACGCCCACTCGCAGACCATCACGGGAATTGGTGGGAATTTTTTCGTTGAGATAAATCTGGTTGTAGCTAAAGACCACATCATCAACGGTGAGGGGTTCCCCGTCAGACCATTGTAGATTGTCCCGCAGGGTAAAGGTCAAGCTGAGTTGGTCTTCGGAAAATTCCCAGGATTCGGCAAGTCGGGGCTCCGTTTCTCCAGTGACGGGATTTTCAGAAACTAAGCCTTCGTAGGTGAGACCAAAAATACTGGGTGACTCTGCCGAGAGGGCCGGGTTAAAGGTTTTTGGGTCACTGAGGACGCTGATCACAATTTGATTATCCCCTGCCCCCGTGGCGTTACTGGCTTGGGGATTACAGGCGGTGAGGACAGAGGGCAGAGTTAAGGTAAAGGCGATCGCCGTCACAAACGCCCAAAATCGCTGTAACCGAAATAATTTGGAGAATTGAAATGATTTATTCTTCTTCATTGCCCTGCGCCCCATCTAAACGCCCTAATTCATACACCCCACAGCCAGCACAGGCCATTACGCCCAAACTGATCGCCCAACTGTGGCCGAGGCTCCACTCCACCCCAAAGTTGCAACCGGCGCCAAAGAGCAAAAAAGGCACAATGCTTAACAACGAAGCCGAAAAAGCACTCTTGGATTCGCGAATTTCTCTGTCCTTTTCAAATTCTTCTTCGGAAAAATAAAGCGATCGCTCGGCCCAGTTCATCCAGCGTTCCAGACCATTCAAGATCCCTTCCCGCAACGGGGCAATACCGATGTAGAGGGCAAAGGCCCAGAGGCAAGCGCCGGCGATCGTACTGGCTTCGATGGGAAGAATAAAGGGAAAAAATTCACGCAACATGGGGAGAGTAAGGGCGACAACTGTGTTTAAAGATTGTATCGATTGTGGTGGCCTTCGGCATCCTCTCTCCCATGATCTGTCACTGAAACGGCGATCGCCTTAGGAGTTAAACCATCTCTAAAGGGGGAATTTCCGAGCGCTGCATGGTGGCCTCTAACTGCACTTCTGCCATATCCGCCTCCACTGCTGCCATCAGTTGCTCCCGGAGGTCGGGCATCACAGCCAAGGCTCTTGTCCAATCGGGGATGCGGTACACAGCCGGCTCGTGCATATATTTATCAAAGGCCAAGGGGATAATCTGCTCAAAGCTTTCGACGGTCATTTCTTCCCGGTGGCGATCGTAGGGAATACCGTTACAGGTCGCATCAACAAAATATTGACGGATCATATCTTGGGCCACGCGGCGGAACTTCACCTGAAGCGCGATTTGGTGCCCTTCGGAAAAAACAATTGACTCTGTTTCCGTGAGGGTGCGCAGAATAGAGGACAAAATTTCGGTGCACATTTTCTGTAGTCCTTCTTGGGGATTGTTGCCCACAGCTTTGTGTTTGTGGTCAAAGAAGCCCAGATCCACCTGGGCCACCCGTTTTGGAGCTACATTGCGATAAACCTCTGCCAATAACCCCACCTCAATGCCCCAGTCACAGGGAACGCGCAGATTTAAGGCCAGGTCTGCGGTCATGGCAAATTCACCGGCGAGGGGATAGCGGTAGGATTTGAGGTAGTGGAGATAGGCATTGCGTCCCAGGACATCTTCGAGGGTTGCCAACAGAGGCGCAACAAAGAGGCGCACAACCCGGCCATTCATCGCCCGGTTTTCAAGGCCGAGACGGGTGTAATAGGCCTTGTTGTAAGCAATGCCAAATTCTGGCTCCACGATGGGATAAAACAGTTTGGCTACCAGGGAACGGTCAAAGGTGACAATATCGGCATCATGGAGGGCGATCGCCCGGGCATCTAGGGACGCAAGGCCAAGACCCAGCCACACCGCCCAGCCCTTGCCCATGTAGTCAAGGAGATTGAGGTTTTGGTGGGCCAGCTTTTCTAAAATGCCGCGAATCCGGGCCCCATTCGTCCAAATGACGTTGACTTTTTGGGGTAATTCACTGAAAAACGTCACGGCATGGTGATATTGTTCGACGGTTTCGGCATGGAGACAAACATTGACCGTTTGGATGTAGGCACAGCCCTTTAAATGTTCTTTGATCCGGGTGAGGGCAGGCCGTTGTAGCTCTTCGTAAAGGGAAGGAATGAGTAACGCCATGGGGCAAATTTCACGAAGATTCATCAGGCGTTTTTCGAGGTAATCCAGATCGGCATCAAGATCATGGATGGTGGTGATGAATTCTTGGCAAAAGTCCATTGCTAGTCACCTAAATAAAAAGAAAATCTTAAAATTCGCCTTTAAAGTAACCCAATTTTTTGGAGTTGGCCGTATCTAAAGCGACGTAAAAATTACTACAATGTCAGCCGCATTTGTTGATAGGCTGAGATTTAACTTGAGTAAAGGGTGAGTCGGTCGTTTTTTTGTTCCCAAGAAAATACTGAAAAAGCAGATCAAACTGGTTTCTAAAATGATGTCTTTTGATGCTGCAGTGATGAGGCCCTGGGGCTTAAAAAAAGCGAAGTCGGCAGATCCCTCGATGAGTGAAATTAGCGTGTTTGTCCTGTTACTCCTATGACCATTCCCCAGATTGCAGGTCTTGGCGATCGCCTTGATGAATTTTTTGCGACCCTGTACCCTAACCATCCTCCTGCAGAATTAGTTACGCGCTTGGAGCAGGTGCTCGCGCCCCATTTAACGGCGACGGCGGGAAGCGAGGATTTATGGGATCAGAGTACGGCCCTGATGATTACCTACGGGGATAGCCTATACCAACCCAGTGCGGATAATGGCCCCAACCCACTCCAGGTACTTTTGGCTTTTCTGCGGGAGCGGCTCCAGGGGGTGATTAGCGGTGTGCATATTTTGCCGTTTTTTCCCTACAGTTCCGATGATGGCTTTGCGGTGATCGATTACCGCCAGGTCAATCCACAGTTGGGCAGTTGGCAAGACATCGAGGCGATCGCCGCCGAATTTGAAGTGATGGCCGATCTTGTGATCAACCACGTCTCTAGTGAATCAGAGTGGTTTCAGCAATTCCTCGCCCAGGAAAAACCCGGTTGTGACTATTTCATTGAGGTGCCCCCAGATACCGATACCCAGTTAGTGGTGCGCCCCCGCAGTAGCCCTCTTTTAAGTAAATTTGCCACGATCAAAGGCGATCGCCACGTCTGGACAACCTTTAGTCGTGACCAAGTAGACGTCAACTTTGCTAACCCCGACGTCCTTTTTGAATTTATCGATATTCTCTTGGGCTATTGTCAGCACGGCATTCGCTTTATTCGCCTCGATGCGGTGGGCTTTCTCTGGAAAAAATTACAAACCGCCTGCATTCATCTGCGGGAAACTCATCTGGTGATCCAATTGATCCGGGAGATCCTCGCCATCACCTATCCGCGCACCGTTTTGATCACCGAAACCAACGTCCCCAACCGGGAAAATCTCAGTTATTTCGGCAAGGGCAACGAAGCCCACATGATCTACAATTTCAGCCTGCCACCCCTGCTCCTCAATGCACTGATTCGCGGCGAAGCCCGGCACCTCAAAACCTGGATGAAAAGTATGCCCCCGGCCCAGGATGGTTGCGCCTATTTTAATTTCACAGCCTCCCACGATGGCATTGGCCTCCGTCCCGCCGAAGGTCTCCTAGAAGGCCAAGAATTCGAGCAATTGATCAAAACCATGGCCGACTTTGGGGCCAGGATCAGCTACCGTAGTCTGCCCAACGGCACCGAAAAACCCTATGAATTAAATATTTCTTTGTTCGATGCCCTCAAGGGCACAATCACAGGCCCCGATCCTTGGCAACGGCAACGGTTCCTCTGTTCCCAAGCGATCATGATGTCCTTAGAGGGAGTGCCGGCGTTTTATATTCACAGTTTTTTGGCGACTCCCAATGATGATGCCAAGGTGGCCCTGACGAACCATAACCGCAGCATTAACCGCCACCAATGGGATTATGACCGACTCCAGAAAAAGCTCGCTGATTCTGATTCTGACCAGGCTTGGGTCTTGCGAGAACTCACAAAACTCATCGCGATCCGTCGCCAGCAGCCTGCTTTTCATCCCAACGCGACCCAATATACCCTTGATTTCCAAAGTCCGGCGGTATTTGGTTTTTGGCGTCAGAGCCGCGATCGCCGCCAGAGTATTTTCTGTTTGTTTAACCTAGGCGATCGCCCCACCACTATTCCAGTGGCAAGCCTAAACCTCATTTGCACCGACGACTGGCAGGATCTGTTGGGTCAAGTTGTGTTAGAAGAAGGCACAACGGACATTTCCCTAGCCCCCTATCAAACTGCGTGGATTACCAATGTTCCTCTGCTTCACTGATCTCGACGGCACCCTCCTCAACCACGATGACTATCGCTACGATGCGGCGATCCCGACAATCCAGACCTTGAAAAAAGCAGGAATTCCGATCATTCCCACCACCAGCAAAACGAAGGCGGAGGTGCTTGACCTGCGTGAGGCCCTTGGGTTAAAGGATCCATTTATTGTGGAAAATGGCAGCGGCATTTTCCTGGAACCGGGCGATCCACGGTTTGATTTTTCAGAATTGGATGTGGAGATTACACCCGAGGCCACCCTCACCACCATTACCCTCGGCATTTCCTACGCCCAAGCGCGACAATCCCTCCAGAATTTGGCACAACAGATTGGGGAACCCTTGACGGGGTTTGGAGATTTAAGTCTGGAAGCATTACAGGATCTCACGCACTTGCCCTTAGAAGCGTTAAAACAGGCGGGCGATCGCCAATTTAGTGAACCATTTTTGCGGCCCCAAACAGATTTAGCACAGTTAGAATCCTTAGCGAAAAAAGCTGGTCTGCAAATCCTGGTGGGGAACCGTTTCTGTCATCTTTTGGGGGCGGGAGCCGGAAAAGGGCGCGCCGTGCAACTCCTCCAGCAGGCATGGCAAAAAGCCCATCCCGATCAACCGCCCATCAAAACCCTCGGCCTCGGGGATAGTCCCAATGATTTGTCTTTACTAGAAGCCGTGGATGTGGCGATCGCCGTGCCGGGGCCTCAAGGAGTCAACCCTAAACTGGTGTCCCAAATTAAAACAAAGGGCTGGTTCGTAGCGCCATCTCCCGGTGCTCAAGGGTGGGCCAGAGCCGTGACCGCTCAACTTGATGTTTCGTTCGACTAGCGCGACTTAGATTCTTCAATAATTCCCCAAAAAATCATCATTTTTTCCGATTAGGCGATCGCCAAGCATTTGTTAGGCTATTCCCGGACATTGCCAAAGCACCGCCTATGTTTTTGTTTTTGAAGCAACTGACCAGTTGGGACCGCTGGAATCAATTCCTGGTGAGTCTCTCGATTCTGGCGTTTTTGCCCCTACAGTTTCCCCAGGTGATCAGCAACGCAGCGGTCATTGGTACAGGGAATCCAGCGGCGATCGCTACCCTGGGAGTGATTCCTGTGGGCGGTTATGCAGCCGGAATTTTAGGCAATTTGCTGTTGATGAATTTCCTCGCTGGGCAACGGGAATTTTGGGGCACCACCGTCCAAGCCGTGGGGATCGTCACCGCCGACATCGTGATCTTTCAACTGTTTCAGGTGGGTTTCATTCCAGGCTGGTTATTTTGGCCGGCGACTCTGTTTTTGCTGGTGGGGATGGTGCTGAATTATTGTCATTTTTTCATTGGCGATCGCCCCGGTTGGCAGAATCAATTTTGGCCCCGGTGGCGACGCATTTTACAGTGGCTCGGCATTGCCCTACTCCCAGCATTGGTTGTGCTCCAACTCCACGATGCTTTTTTGCCGAATCTCCCAGAATGGCCAGGGGGCCTTGGGGCGGCGTTCCTCTTGAGCGGGCTAATGGTGCAACTGATTCAACGGCAAACGGCAAGCCTACCCAACTTTTTCCAATATCAAAACCGTTGGCGACGGGGGGTGATGGCCCAGAGCACCTGGCTCAAAAGCTGGCTGCGGCGGGGCTGGCGCGGTTTGGCGGGCTGGACGGCAAATTTGTTGTTTATGTTTAATTCTCTAGCTCAGTTTGTGAACTGCTTAGTTTATCCCGATGATCTCGCGGCCCTCTCTCTCACAACCCAAGTGCTGTTTGTGGTGGGGAATTTATTGATGTTGTCCCGCTCCGGCACCCTACTCATTGCCGGTAAAGACCGCATTTGGTGCGCCAGCACCCTCTGGGATTTGTTGATGCGGGTGGGGATTTTTGCCTGTTTACTCCAGGCTGGCCTCCTCAGTTTGCCCCTATTTTGCGTATTCTGTGGGGCGATCGCCTTCTATTTAAGCTTTATTTTTTTGATGACCAAGCGAGTTTACCCAGCCTCTTCCCTTGTAGATACTGCCATTTTTCTCCTATTCGGTCGGTCTCCCCAGTGGCAGCCCATTGAAAGTTAAGCCATTGAGATGAAGTGTGAGCCATCGCCCAGCGATTAAAATAACCCATGTCCTAATCGTTCTCAGCCGAAGCCCCTGGTAAAGATCCAGCAAGGCCCAGAAGTGGGGTAAACTTTTAACCCAGTAAACCCAGACAATACAGGGAGACAATCTTGGGCATTGAACTGCGCAGCTATGTTTATCTCGATAGCCTGCAACCGCAACACGCATCCTACATTGGTACAGTCGCCCTTGGATTTCTACCTTTACCAGGAGACTCATCCCTCTGGATTGAAGTGTCCCCAGGCATCGAAATTAACCGCATTACCGATGTGGCCCTCAAATCCACCTCCGTGCGCCCAGGGGTACAGTTTGTCGAACGTTTGTATGGGTTACTCGAAATTCACTCGCCCCGCCAAGGGGAAACCAAGGCCGCGGGCCAAGCAATTCTCGATTCCCTGGGGGTCACAGCCAAGGACTGCCTCAAACCGGAGGTGGTCTCTAGCCAAATTATTCGCAACATTGACGCCCACCAGGCCCAATTGGTGAACCGGAATCGACGGGGGCAAATGTTGTTGGCGGGCCAAACCCTCTATGTACTAGAAGTTCAGCCCGCAGCTTATGCAGCCCTCGCGGCCAATGAGGCGGAAAAATATGCCCAGATTAATATTTTGCAAGTGACGGCGGTGGGGAGTTTTGGCCGAGTCTATCTTGGGGGCGAAGAACGGGACATTATTGCGGGTTCCCAGGCCGCCCTCGCGGCGATCGCCTATGCCCCTGGCCGACCCCAAGCAACCCAGCGTCAAGAATAATTCTGAAACGAACCATGGCATCTCAACCGCTCACTATCCTCAAACAAGGCACCCTGGCCTGGCTTCAATGGCGGCAAGCCCATCCTACAGTTAGTCCTGACTTGAGTCACGGCAACCTGAGCCGACTCAATTTGCGGGGGATAGATCTCAGTCGCTGTAATCTTTCCCAATGTCTCCTTGACCACAGTCGTTTGATTGCTGCCAACCTCCAACAAGCTGATCTGAGTAGTGCCCAGGGGGAATCGCTGCACCTTCTGGATGCCAATTTGCAGTCTGTCAACGCCAGTAATGGCCACTTTGCCAATAGTAATTTTTCGGGGGCCGACCTCAGTTTTGCCAACTTGATCGGGGCGGACTTGCGTCAATGTTGTTTGCAGGGGGTCAATTTTTACCAGACAAATCTAATCGGTGCCAATCTCCGCTATAGCAGCCTCCTGGGGGCAAACCTCAGCCAAGCCCAACTGCATCGCGCTAACTTAAGCGAAACAAACCTGAATGAAGTGAGTTTCAACGAAGCGGATCTGAGCCAAGCCAATCTGTTCGAGGCAGAAGTCGGTCAGGGACAACTCTATAAGGTCAAGCTTGTAGGCGCAGACTTGACCCAAGCCCATCTCCACCACAGTTACCTGTTTGGGGCAAATCTCCAGGGGGCAACCCTCCGTAAAACCGATCTGCGCTGGAGTAATCTGGCCTATAGCAATCTGGTGGGGGCTGACCTAGATACGGTAAATCTTCGGGGGGCGGATCTGAGCCATAGTGATCTCACCGGGGCGTCTCTGGTGGGGGCAAATCTGCGGGGCTGTCTGCTCCGGGGGGCAAAGCTCCAGGACTGTAACTTAGAAAATGCCAACCTAGAAGGGGTTGCTTTGGGGCAGGTAAACTTGCAGGGGGCGATCATGCCCGATGGTCAACGGCGTTGTTAGATTCTTGTCTATGGGAGGCGAGATTTAGACGAGCTATTGTCAAATCTGGTGTATGGAAAAGAATTAAGCAGCGTCCTGTTGTTGAGATGATGGGGTTGTTTTGTGAATCTTCAATCCATCTTTAAATTGAACTCCTTCAATGACATCAGCAAGATATTTGAAGCCGCGAATGCGCAACCATCGTTTCTGAGCACTCTGCATTAGTTTGAACACCAATGCCAGAATCGTTTCCTTGGAAACACATCCTCTGGTTTTATCGGTTCTCAATCTCACGGT
>CALRTB020000001.1:0-389620 GCA_943371005.1 Sphingobacterium thalpophilum | reverse complement strand
CAAGGGGGCGGATAGTCACTTTCAAATTTTATTCTTTTGTCTCGGTTCGGGGCGTCGGTTCAGTGCGTCTCTCTCAACCGCGCTTAACTATATTAACCACACTCCCAAAAGATGTCAACACCTTTTTCCATCTTTTTTCGATATTTCTTAGACGAAATGCCTGGAATTAAGTCAGAGCAAGGGCTCGGCAAATAAAAAAAATTTGGATCCCACACCCTGATTCCAGGCTTTCTCTTAGGTGCAAGAGGGAAATAAGGGATCTTGTACTTGTTGATTGTTCGCCTACTGAATACATAAAAAAACCTCCTGTACTCAATGGACTGAGGAAGGAGGTCTTCTCATCGGGCTTTCTTAACCACATCCCTACGGTGCTCGATTGCTTAGATTGAGGCGATCGCCTGATTCAATCGCTCTACATCCCAGCCTTTTTGGTGGAGCAAGACCCAAGACTGCATGAGATCGGGGCCTTGGAGTTCACCCATTAATCCGGCGCGCATGGATTTCATGACGACGCCTTTTTTGACGCCATGGACCTTTGTGACTTGGTTGATAAGTGTTTTGGCATCATCAGGGGTGAGATCGGTGCTGGCTTGGATGTTTTGCAGAACCTCTTGAAGAATGGCTTTAATGCCTTCGGTTTGGAGTTGAGCCGTGGCTTTTTCGTCCAAGGTGATGCTGTTACCGAAGAGGAGTCGAGTTTCTTGGGTGACATCGGCCAGACGAGTAAGACTAGGCGCAACGAGGGCGACAAGGGACTCTAACCAAGGGCGATCGCCTAGATAATCTCCGTAACCTGCTCCTTGTAAATAAGGGACAAGCAGATCCGTCAGCGCAGGGGTCGGCATGCCGTGGAGGTACTGGGCGTTAATCCAATCAAGCTTATCCCAGTCAAATTTTGCGCCGGCTTTATTAACCCGCTCGAGGGAAAATTCTTTCGCTGCTTCTTCCAGAGAGAAGATTTCCTGGGTTGAATCGGTCGGTGTCCAGCCCAAAAGACTCATATAGTTGGCGATCGCCTGGGGCAGAAATCCCATTTTGCGAAAATCGTCAATGGATGTCACTCCATCCCGCTTGGACAATTTACGTCCCTCTTGATTGAGGATTAAGGGCGTGTGGGCAAACTGGGGGACTGCCGCGCCAAGGGCTTCATATAAAAGAATTTGCTTCGCGGTATTGGCAATGTGGTCCTCCCCCCGAATCACATGGGAGATTTGCATATCGATGTCATCAACCACCACCGCAAGATTATATAGAGGCTGACCAAAAGACTCATTCCCTTCAGGGGTGCGGGCGATCACCATGTCACCACCGAGATCACTTCCCTTCCAAGCCATGGAGCCTCGGATCAGATCTTGCCAAACGATCTGCTGGGCATCGTCAATTTTGAAGCGAATCACGGGTTTACGGCCTTGGGCTTCAAATTCGGCTCGCTCCGCCTCTGTTAAGTTACGGTGGCGATTGTCATAGCGGGGGGCTTGATTATTCGCTTTTTGTTGTTCCCGCATCGCCTCAAGTTCTGCAGGGGTACAGTAGCAACGATAGGCAAGGCCTTTATCTAAAAGGGTCTGAATTGCTGCTTTGTATTGATCCAGCCGTTGGGTTTGGAAAAAAGGGCCTTCATCCCAGTGCAAACCGAGCCATTGGAGACCTGTTTTAATGTTTTCGGTGTATTCGGGCTTAGACCGTTCCAAATCGGTATCTTCAACCCGGAGGACAAAGGTACCGCCATGGTGATGGGCAAAAAGCCAATTAAAGACAGCAGTTCTAGCTGTCCCGATGTGGAGATTTCCGGTGGGACTTGGGGCAATACGAACGCGAACAGTCACGGGGTTAATCCTTTGTTGTAGTGGTTTAATTTAATCTTCGTGGTGGCTATTTTCCCATTGTCCTCTAGGAATTTGAAGGGGCATATAAAAACACCGCCCCGCAAAGAGACGATGTTCGTTGTGTGTTTAATATCAAAAATGGGTTTTAAAAAAGAGAGGTAGAAGGACTTAGCCAACGACTTCGAGTTCATGCTCAGCGAAATTGTTGGTGTTTAGACCACCAGCACTACCACTGAAGCCGTTGTAGTTGACTTTGTTAAAGCGAACAATGACGGGATAGATAATACCGCTTTTATCAATGCTTGCTACTGTGCCGACATCGCCGTACCAGTAGGATTCTTTCCGGAGGATTTTAACTTTGGATCCGCGTTCGATAGCCATGCTTATGTTCCTTTAAAGCGATTACTAAAGAGTGTAGTTAGACTTAGATAACAGCCTACTATCGGATAGGGGTTTTCAGGCACTTGAAGTGTTTAAGTTTTATTGCGAGTCCTGCCACCGTAATCGGACAAAATGGCTTGGATTTCCACTCTCGTCCGTGTTTTCTTGGATTTCTTCGAGGGCGAGATTAAAGGGAATAGCGGTGGTGATGTGCTGTTGGGCGTATCTACCAAGATCAGGGGCGATCGCCCAAGCTGTGGCGGCGGCGGTTCCCATACCCAGAAGTTGAGTAAGGGGATCTTTGGGGAGCAACCAGGAGGCTCCGCCTGCTAATCCGGCAGTCAGTAATAGAGTTACAAAAATATTGGTGCCACAGCGGGGATGGACGGCTAAATTCCACTCCCCAGACCGGAGGCGATCGCCGGCTGTACTAACCGCCCGATAAAGATCAGCTTTATCCACACCACCAAATAGATAAAAACCTTGCCCCGTGGACATCCCACTTAATTCCGCGTAGTGGTGACGCCAGGCCGTTGGGTAGCGTTCTGCCAATTCTGTAAGCACCCAGACCGTTCCATGTTCAAGGGCATGGGCCTGGCGAATAAATAACAGCTCCCTCAGACCTGGCACAAAACCCAATTGCTCGATTAAATTTTGATCTTGACTGGCCTGTGGTAGAAACCAGTCACCATCCCAGGAAAAATTACGCGCAGTCATTGAAGTTGCTATCCTTTGCTGAAAAATTTTTATCTGTTTGAGCGTGAACGTTACCAAAAGGTTATGCACCAATCCCCAATTGCCCTGCCAAGCTTGGACTCAAAGGGATTAAGGTTACCAGCATCAAAAATAAAGCGACCAGTCCTAGGATCGCCCGGGTGTCATCGGGTTCCAAGAGTTCATTGAGGCTGGGGCGTTCTGCCTCCCGTTGCAAAAAAAGAATAATTAGGGCCCAGTAGAGGGGAATGGGGTTTGCCGGGTTAAACAAAGCCACTAATCCCAACACCACGAGGGTGGCAATGGTGGTGCGGCGAGCTGTTTTGCGGCCATAAATTGCCTGAACAATGCGGCCTCCGTCCAGACAACCTGCGGGAAGTAAATTTAACGCGGTGATCACCAGGCCCAACCAACCCAGAATCGTCAAGGGATGAATCGCCACAATTGCTTGTTGCAGTCCATCACCCAGGAAAATGCGGGCCAGGGTCCCCACCAACACTGAACCCTGGAAAAATTGACTGGGAACTTTAAATAAACTATCCGGGTTAGAGAGTCCAAACCCCCCCAAGAGAAGCAAAAGGGAAATTAGCCCCCCCGCCGCTGGGCCAGCAAAGGCAATGTCAAAGAGCGCTGTCCGGTTTGGGAGCAAGGATTCAAAGCGGGTAATCGCCCCGAAAGAAGCAATCTGCCAGTTGGGGAGGAAAAAGGGAATGCTGAGTTTGACGTTATATTTTTGGCTCGTGAACCAGTGGCCCAGTTCGTGAACGCCCAAAATTAGCCACATCCCAAGACTGAGGGGCAGGACGTCGGAATAACGCTGCCAATTACTGAAGAAATCAAAGCCTTTCAGGACACCAATTGCCTCTAGGGTCGTCGCCAGGGTGGCAACAAGTAAGACTAAAGCGACATTTTTCTGGGCGAGACTCGTGGTTTTTGGATCATTACTGCTCGGTAAGATCACGATCACTGGTTTGCCTTCTGGGTCTTCGACTAAGAAAAGGCGGTATTTATCCCCCAGGCGATCGCCTAATTTTTCCGTCAGTTTTCGGTGGGCTTCTTCGGGTTCTCCCCGCAAATTTCCCTTAAAAATGGCCCCTTCTTGGTAGGGAATCGCTTCTGTGGCAAAGAATGTATCAATGCCAAAAATACCTTTAATGGTTTGGAGATCCTCCGGGTTAATGGGTTGAATTTCGGGTTCAGTCGCTGAATCTGTTGGGGGTTGTGTCGAGGATTCACTGTCTGTGGTTTCGGTTTGGAGTCGTTCGAGGGCCTGTTTGCGAATCATTTCCCCTTGGCCTGCTTCTCGGCGTAGATTGCCCAGATAGATATAAGCCCCTGCCGAAGCCACCAAAATCAGCACCACACCAATGAGATCAAGGCTTACCCCTAAAAGAATGCAACTCAATAGCACCAACCAGGGAATCGTAATCGCCAGGGATTGTCCCCAGGCCAATAAACCTAAGCGTCCCGCTTTTTGCGATCGCCGATAGCCCCACAAAACCGTACCCAAAGCCGCGAAAATGAGCAGTATTAATGCTGAGGTTGCAGGGGAAAAATCCATAATGAAGTTGCGTTGATCGTCCAAATTTCAAGTGTTTTCCCTATTTTAGAAGGATTTCCCCAGAAAGAAATTTTGCGACCCTCACCCAAAACCCCAGCCGTAGTTAGGGTAAAAGGTCTAGTTGCGTGGTTTGTTCTACTGCGGTTAAACCCAGATGTTGTCTTGCTTTTGCACTCACTAAGCGTCCCCGGGGCGTGCGATTTAAAAAACCAATTTGGAGTAAATAAGGCTCGTAGACCTCTTCAATGGTTTTGCTATCCTCACCAGTGGCGGCGGCGATCGCCTCTAAACCCACCGGGCCACCCCCAAAATGATTGAGCATTGTTTCTAAAATTAGGCGGTCTGTCCAGTCCAGTCCCAAAGCATCAACGTTATACAGATCCAAAGCCGTTGCCGCCACCGTTTGGGAAATTTCTCCATAGCCTTTTACCTGGGCATAATCCCGGATTCGTCGCAACAAACGGTTGGCAATTCGGGGCGTCCCCCGCGCCCGGCGGGCAATTTCTAAAGCGCCCTCTGGGGTAATGGGCTGCTCTAGGATTAGGGCACTGCGGTGGACAATGGCAATCAATTCATCGACCTCGTAAAAGCGCAACCGTTGAATTAACCCAAAGCGATCGCGCAAAGGGGACGTTAAAGCGCCCACTTTGGTTGTCGCGCCAATCAAGGTAAAAGGCTTGAGGGGAATGCTGCGAGTTCTGGCGCTGACTCCTTTGCCAATGGTGACATCTAAGCGCCCATCTTCCATCGCTGGGTAGAGCAATTCTTCAGCCATGCGGTTGAGACGGTGAATTTCATCGATAAATAAAATATCGCCAGCCTCTAGGCCCACCAATAGGCCACTGATATCCCGGGGGCGTTCCAGGGCTGGGGCAGCGGTAATTTTACAGTTCACGCCCATTTCTGCGGCTAGAATCAGCGACATGGTTGTTTTTCCTAACCCAGGCGGGCCATAGAGCAACATGTGATCGAGGGGTTCATGGCGGGCTTTGGCGGCGGCGATCGCAATGCCCAGCACTTCCTTGAGATCCTTCTGGCCCAGGTAATCGGCAAGGCGTTGGGGACGAATTCGGTCCTCATTAGCCGACTGTTCCTGGTCTTCGGGCAGGGCTTGGCTCGTGGTGAGGGCATCTCTACCCAAAGCCTGATCACGTTTAGGAGGGGGAACATGGCCTTGATTGCGTTTAATCGCCATTACTGTAGACAGAAAACAACTGTCATTCCATCCTAAACTGAATCTTTAGGGAAATTTGGGCATTTAGGGAAAGGAACACCTTTCGGTAAAATAAAGACCAATCTTCCGAGGCTTTGCGTTATTTAGCCTGAAAACAGTCATTGTTCGAGGACAATACCATTCATGAAAGCCATGATTCTGGCAGCGGGTAAAGGAACCAGGGTTCGTCCAATTACCTACACCATCCCCAAGCCCCTCATCCCAATTTTGCAAAAACCCGTGATGGAATTTTTGCTGGATCTGCTCGCTCAACATGGCTTTGATCAGATTATGGTAAATGTGAGCCACCTCGCCCACGAAATTGAAGGCTACTTTAAGGATGGTCAACGCTACGGGGTGCACCTCGCCTATTCCTTTGAAGGCAGTATTCAGGATGGCGAACTACAGGGAGCAGCCCTCGGTTCGGCAGGGGGTCTGCGTAAGATCCAAGATTTTCATCCGTTTTTCGACGATACCTTTGTGGTGCTTTGTGGTGATGCCCTAATTGATCTAGACCTTACGGCAGCGGTGCAGTGGCACCGAGAAAAAGGGGCGATCGCCACCGTGATTACTAAATCCGTCCCCAAAGAAGCGGTCTCTAGCTACGGTGTGGTGGTCACAGACGACGAGGATCGAATTCTGAGTTTCCAAGAAAAGCCCAGCGTTACCGAGGCCCTCAGCACAAAAATCAATACCGGAATCTATATCTTCGAGCCAGAGGTCATCGATTTTATCCCCCCCAACTGCGAATTTGACATCGGTGGTCAACTGTTTCCAACGCTTGTGGCTACCAACGCACCTTTTTACGCCCTGGATATGGACTTTGAATGGGTGGATATTGGCAAAGTCCCCGACTATTGGCAAGCGATTCAGAGCGTACTCCAGGGCAAGATCAAAAATGTGCCCATCCCCGGTATCGAAGTCAAACCAGGGATTTACACGGGCCTGAATGTGGCCGTCAACTGGGATAAAGTCGAGATCCAAGGCCCTGTCTATATTGGCGGCATGACCCGCATTGAAGATGGTGCGAAGATCATTGGCCCGACCATGATTGGCCCCAGTTGTTGGATTTGTGCAGGAGCCACCGTCGAAAGTAGTGTGATTTTTGAGTATTCCCGCTTAGGCTCAGGGGTCCGCCTCAAGGATAAATTGGTTTTCGGGCGCTACTGTGTTGATAAAACAGGGGCCACCATTGATCTGCAAAAAGCAGCCCTTGACTGGTGGATTACAGATGTGCGCCATGCGAATCCCCCCACAGCGCCGGTGAAAAATCCCCATGTGGTCGAATCTTTAGAAATTGAAGAGTTTTTAAATAGCTCTGGCTTGGCGGAGGACGCTCCCCAATCATCTAGCTCCAGCAGCCTTTAGGAGTTTAACCACGGTTTTACATTGGTTGAACTGCGCAATTTTAAGGGCCGTATCGCCTCGTTTATTTTGGGCATTGAGATCTAAGTCTGGGCACCGTTCGAGGAGCAGTTGAACGACGGCATGGTAATCCCGGTGGGCAGCCCACATTAAGGCCGTGGCTTGGTGCTGATCTGTAGCGTTGACATCAGCCCCCGCATTTAGCAGCATTTCAATGACCGCTTGATAACCGCGATCACCCGCCTCCATGAGGAGGGTTTTGCCGCTGGGGAGACGTTCGTCAGGATTAGCTCCCCTCGCGAGGAAAAGTTCGAGGAGGGCAAGCTTACCTTGGTTAAAGGCGATCAGGAGCGCGTTTTCTCCGTCGTTTCGGTAGTGGAGGTCTGCGCCTTGGTCGAGGAGGAGTTGGGTGATCGCCCTTTGTCCTTGGTAAGCAGCAACGAGGAGAGGGGTATCGCCTTGGTGGTTGGCCAAGTTCACCGCAGCATTTTGACTGAGTAAATATTCAACGATCTCGCAGTGGCCTTCGAGGGTTGCTAAATGGAGGGCCGTGTCGCCCGCTTCATCGGTGCTGTTGGGATCCAACTGATGCTGAAGCAGATATTGCACCAAGGCTAGATTGCCAGCAGCTCCCGCTAGGGGCATAATATCCGGCTGAGTCAAGGTTGCTCCGGCTTGAACCAAGCGTTGTGTGAGGGGCAAATTCCCCTGTTCGATGGCAAAAATTAAGGCCGTATCTCCATTAAGATCCGTGGCATTGACCGCTGCCCCAGCCGCTAACAGCATTTCAACAACATCGTCGTAACCAGAAATAACCCCATGCATCAGGGGTGTTCTCCCGTCGGTACCGGGAAGATTCACATTTAAGCCGGCCTTAAGCAGTACTTCTAAACAGGCGATCGCCCGCTCTGATACAGCCACCGTCATTGCTCCCAGGCCCTGGTAAGGGTTAGCCCGCTGGGTCAAGAGTGTCTGAACTACCGCTGGGTGTCGTCCTTGAATCGCTAAATTCAGCGCCGTATCCCCATCAAAATCTTCGTGGTTGATTTTGGCTCCGGCCTTGAGCAAAATTTCTACGGTGGCGATCGCCCCCCGATAGGCCGCCACCATCAGCGCCGTACTACCATCTTCATTGGTCGCATTAGGATTCGCGCCGGCCACAATTAAAAAATGGAGAATTGCCGTCTGGCCTGCCGCCGCTGCCACCATCAACGCCGTGAGGCCATATTTCCCTCGCAGTTCTAGATCCGCGCCGTGGGTAAGACAGAGCTTAACGAGATCTAAGGCTCCTGTCTGGCAAGCATACATCAACGGACTCGTGCGATCGCCATCCAAAATATTGACCGGCATCCCCTGGGCAAGCAAGGCAGCCACTCGATCCACATTTTGGGCGCGAATTGCCTGAAATAACTGGGCGCGGTCCACGGGGGCTGTCATCGCGAAACATACAATAAAGATTAATTTCTATTGTAGGAGTATCCCGGATCGATACTGTCCTAAGCTGCTCCAGATTCCGAATGATAATTTCCATTTACCAAGGGAATCGGTTAAGTTTTATAAAGATTTCCAGCATCCTGAACGAAGGAGAAAACACCCATGAGTTTTGAAATTCCAGAGTCCGTCAAAGTCTGGTCCCAGTTTGGTCATCCCATTATGATGTGGGTCTTGTTTGGGCTTTGTATTTATGCGATGTACCTCGGCATTCAGATCCGTCGCATCCGGAGTGCCGATAAAGAAGTCCGCAAGGAACTGGTGAAAAAGCAATTTAACTTCAAACACCACCAAGTGGGTTCTGCCCTGTTGGCATTTATGGTTTTGGGCACCATTGGCGGGATGGCCGTAACCTACATCAACAACGGTAAATTGTTCGTTGGCCCCCACCTCCTCGTCGGTTTAGGGATGACCGGGTTAATTGCAATCTCGGCTTCTTTGGTGCCTTTTATGCAACGGGGCAATGACCTGGCGCGGGTGACCCACATTGGCCTGAATACGTTGCTGGTGGCCCTGTTTGGTTGGCAGGCTGTGAGTGGGATGGACATTGTGACGAAAATTATTGGCCGTCTGTAGGTAGCGTCCAGGCAAAATTTTCGGGGGGGACAGGGGCACTGTCCTCTTTTTTGTGGGTTTCTGGACTATCTGCAGAGGGACGAATGACGGTGCAACCCCGGCCACTCTTGAGGGGTAAGGGGAGATCGAAACAGTCGTGGAAATCTTGCTGTACTTTTGTGGTGAGGCGCGGTGAGACCTGGGAGACAATGGTCGCGAGGAGGCGATCGCCAGTGGTTTTGAGGAGACCCTGGGGCAGCTTATAGATAAACCGCGGGAACTGGACTAGCACCTGTAAATGCAGCTCCCAATTCACCTGGGTAATTACCGGTGGCATCGGGCGATCGCCCAGCAATTTTCGTGCCTGGGTATCGTTGGCGAGTACCTGTTCCCAGGGGAGGTGATCGAGGCACATCAGCGCATCATAATCAATGGCATAGCCCTGGGCTTGGGCTTCAGGCAGGGGCACATTGTACATTCTGTAGGCATTTTCAACGGGAGGATCAAAAACCACCGCCAGTTTTGGTTCTACCTCGTAGCCGAAATTGCCAAATTTGCCCACCGTCAAAATATAGCCATTATCGGTGAGGGGTTCTACTTGCATCGGTTTCGCACAACGGTGAAACCAGCCACCATGGCGATCCAGATACGCCGCAACCTCCTCTAGGGGCGCGTACATTTGCATGATCCCTCGATAGTGGGTCTCAAAATGCATCGGTGGCGTTTCGGGATTACCGTCACCAAAGGCCGTGAATAGACGAGACGATTCCGCAGGGTTCATAGCAGCAAAAGACAAGAAATAAACTTGTTGTACCTAAAATCATGCCCGCTTTTCTGTAAAGTTGCACCCCAAGACCGAGGAATTCAGGGTAATAATTGTAAATCGAAGGCAAATTTCAGCCAGCGATTTTAGGAGGTTAATGAGGATGAAAGTTTTAGTGGTCGGGGCGACGGGGGAAACGGGACGGCGCGTTGTCGAAACCCTCATCGCCCAAAATATCCCGGTGCGGGCCATGGTGCGGGATCTAAATAAAGGAAAAGAAATTTTGCCCTCGGACGCGGAATTAGTCGTTGGCGATCTCCTCGACAAAAAGTCTCTACCAGGGGCGATCGCCAACTGTGACCACATCATCTGTGCTGCTGCCGCCCGACCCAGTTTAAATCCTGCTGCGTTTTTCCAAGTGGATTATGTCGGCACCAAATCGCTGATCGATGCCGCCGTGGCCCAGGGAGTCAAACAGTTTGTCCTCGTAACGTCCCTTTGTGTGTCTAAATTTTTCCATCCGTTGAATTTATTTGGTCTGGTGCTGTTCTGGAAAAAGCAAACAGAAGCTTACTTAATCAATAGCTCCCTTAATTACACCATTGTCCGCCCCGGTGGCCTCAATACCGAAGCCGAAGCGCCCCTTGTGCTGGCCCAAGCCGATACGCTATTTGAAGGGCGAATTCCCCGGCAGCAGGTGGCCGAATTATGCGTGGCCGCCCTTGATCATCCCCAAGCAAACCGGCAAATTATTGAAGCGATTACTGACAGTGACCGTGAGCCTAAACCCATTCCCGAACTGATTCGTGCCTTGGGGTCTAATTAATAGCACCAGAAACTTGACTATTTGCTTCACTGAGAAATCTCCCAGAAAAATTGATCAATATTAGGTGATCAAGGATAATCTAGGGAATTCCTCTGGTCCATCGTTCGTAGAAGGCGACTATTCCTTTCGGGAAAAAGCATTTCTTAATGAGTATTCAAACCTCGGTTGTCAAACAATTATTTGAAGCCGTTCCCCATGGGCGATCGCAACTCTATTTCAAATCTTCCCTAACGGCACTCTCCCACGCGATGGAAGATCAAATCCTTGCGGGTCAAGATTCCCCCTTGGTGATCGCCAGCTTCCAACAGGAAAGGTACTACCGCCAGGAAGCGACCCGTTACCGTCGCATCGCCGACAAATCCCAACAGGTTTACGTCCTAGCGGCCCCAGAAACAGAATTTGCCAATGCCTCTGACACCTACGAGCGCATTGCCTTTACGCCGGACGATGCCTTGAGCGAAGAATGGCATCTGGTGGTGATTGGGGAAAACTTTGCCAGTTGTCTCCTCTGCCGGGAAAAACACAACAATTCCGAAAAAGGGGATCACTTCGCCGATAATGCCCGTCGCTTTGAAGGCATTTGGACAGAGGATCGAAATATTACCGAAAAAGCGGCGGAAATTCTTCTAGATCGCATTGCCCAATATCGCCCAGAACTCCAGGAAAAAATTCAAACGGCCAAGGACACCTATCTCCAGAATGGCCACCAAGATTTAACGGAACATCAGCCCAACTCCACCGCCGATCCCTTTGTGCAGCGACTGGTGAACTATCTCCAGGCTGGTCAATACAAGATTCTCAAGGCCAACCGCTCCCTGGCTAACAAAGAACAAAAGGAGCGTTTAATTAATACGGTCACGGCGGCCATTCGGCGATCGCTCGACACCGAGGATATTCTGCAATTGGCCGTGGAAAAATTAGGGGAAGGTCTTGGGGTCTGCCGCTGCATTATTTATCGGTGTAAAGAGTCCGACGAACAAGCCCAGATCCACCATGAATTTCTCCATGGGGATCAAATCTCTGTGAAAGGTCGCAATTGGCCCCTCAAAGACAACCCTCTTTTTCAAAAGGTGGTCTCCCTGGGGGAACCCCTAGGCATCGATAATACGGATCAAGATCCGGACTTCATCAAAGACCAGCTAGAAACCCTCACCCAAACCTGTTCGATTGTTTCCTGGCTGTTGGTGCCGGTGCTCTATCAAGGGCGACTAATCGGCATGATTGAGCTACACCACTGCCATCCAGAGGCGATCCACTGGCGACAGGAAGACATTGCCCTCGTCGGGGCGATCGCCATCCAGGTGGGTGTTGCCCTAATCCAGGCCGAAGCCTACAACAACCTCGAAGAACTTAATGAACAATTGGCAGCCCTCGACCGCACCCGCTCTAACCTTGTGGCGATCACAGGTCACGAACTACGGACACCGTTGTCAACGATTCAAGTCTGTTTAGAAAGCCTAGCCAATGAGCCGGATATGCCGGAGGAATTGCGCCAGGTGATGCTGGACACAGCCCTCCAGGATGCAGAGCGACTGCGTACCCTCGTCCAGGATTTTCTGACCCTATCGCAACTCGAAAGTGGTCGAGTAGAGTGGAACATTGAGCCACTGATGCTCTATGAATGCGTGGAACTGGCCATGAGCCACGTGCGGGCTAAACGGTATCAAAGTGGCGGCCAACCCCTACCACAACTAATTAACCATGTTTCGCCAGATTTGCCCCTCGTCCAAGCTGACGGGGAATGGCTTGTGGAAGTGATCGCCAAGTTACTGGACAATGCCTGTAAATTTAGCGATGCTAAGCAGGGCCAAGTGGCGATCGCCATCACCGCCGAAGATCCCAATAAACTCACCGTGAGCATTATCGATAATGGCCGGGGCATTGAACCAAAGCGCCTCGAAACGGTCTTTGATCGCTTCTACCAAGAAGAAGGGGCCTTACGACGGAGCGCTGGCGGCACTGGCTTGGGATTAGCGATTTGTCGTCAGATTGTCACCGCCTGGGGGGGAGCGATCTGGGCAGAATCTGAAGGCAAAAATCAGGGGAGTCAATTTTCCTTTACGGTGCCGGTTTTTGAAGAAACCAGCCCACCCAAAACGAACCAGACGATCAGCAAAACAAAAACGAAAACGAAAACGCAACGTGCCCGGCGTCGCTAACAAACGCTCACAAAACTGATTAGTCCACCTTAAGCTTTGTGAATATTCCCAACTAAATATCAGCAGGGGCCTTCAGAGGACTAAGGGCGCAGGACAATAAAGATAGAGGGACACCACAGAATCAGTGACGCCCCATACGAGCGAGAAATCCCTGAGTGAAGTCCCAAGGAGGCTTTATGTTAAGCACCTATTTATTTCCAGATGGCACCCTATACGTTTTAGCGAAACTGCTTGTCCTGGCCCTTGTCATTTTGTTATGGCTGACGGTCAAGTCGTCCCCTGTGGTTTAACCAAAATAACTGGGGGCATTGCCAGGTTTCCATTTGATATTGCAACCAAGACTGGGCTTTTGGTTGGGATCAGGGGTTTCTTTTGCCAAAACAGCGGCGATCGCCTGGCGGAGATCGGCTCCCGTTACGGGCTTGTCATTACCAGGGCGTGCATCGTCTAATTGGCCCCGATAGACTAGCTTTAAGTCATGGTCGAAAAGGAAAAAATCAGGGGTACAGGCCGCTTGATAACTTTTGGCGATCGCCTGGGACTCGTCATAGAGAATTGGAAAATTTAATTGGAGCGTCGCCGCCATTTCCTTAAGCTTCGCTGGGCCATCATCAGGATAATTTTCTGCATCATTGGCACTAATGGCGACAATGCCCAGATCCTGGGGGACAAAATCCACTCCCAACCGGGCTAACTCGTCCTGGACATGGATCACAAACGGACAGTGGCGACACATAAATATCACTAACAAACCCGCTTTCCCTTGGAAATCCGCCAGGCTGACGTTTTTTCCGGTGGTGACATCCGGCAGGGCAAAATCCGGGGCCGGAGCGCCCAGGGGAAGCATGGTGGATTCAGTGCGAGCCATAGGAAATTACCTCAATCAATTGTGTGCAAGTTACTGGAACTGACGGACACCATCAAAATCAATTTAGCGATCGCCTTCATAAACCCAAGTGAAATGGAGATGGGTTTGCAGCATATCCAATAAAATTGAAAAATCAAGTGGTTTTTCTAAAAAAGCGTCAAAATCCGGATTTATATTATGCCAACCATTATTCAATACATCCCCGGACATGACGAGGATGGGAATCGTCCTAAATTTTTCGAGTTGACGAATCTGCTGGGCCATTTCTTGGGCATTCATGCGGGGCAGCATCATCTCTGAAATGATTAAATCGACGGGATGAGCTTCTGCCATAATTAAGCCGTCTTTACCATTTTCTGCTTCGAAAATCTTAAAGCCGAGGGGCATCAGGAAGTGTTTAATCACAGACCGATTGATCCAGTGATGATCAACAATGAGAATGGTTTGCCGACGGCCCACATAACCGATGATTTGTAGGCGATCGCGGGTTGCGTCATCATCAGGAACCAATGGGAGGCTGACAAGCACCTCCGATAGCTCTAGGTCAAAGAAAAAACAACTGCCTCTGTTGGGTTGACTCGTTAACTGAAGCTCACCCCCCATCATCGCCACTAATTTTTGGCTAATGGCTAGCCCTAAACCAGTACCATGGGGACGACTACGGCGATCGCCGACCTGCTCAAAGGGTAAAAAAATCTTCTGGTGATTTTCGGGTTCAATGCCACAGCCTGTATCTCGAACCGCAAAGTGTACCCTATGCCAATGGTGCTTAGGGGAATGGGGAGAAGCATCCCGGGGTTGGCTTAATTTAACTTCTAAAACAACGCTGCCCTGGTGAGTGAATTTAATCGCATTGCCTAATAGATTGAGCAACACTTGCCGGAGACGCTGATCATCGACCAATAAATAGTCAGGAATATTGGGGTCAATGTCGTAGTTAAGCAGGAGGTATTTTTCTGTGGCCTTAATCTGACAGGTTTGGATAATATCCAAAATAAAGTAATGGAACTGTACCGCTGTCGGTATTAATTCCAGGCGTTGGGCTTCAATTTTAGAAAAGTCAAGCACATCGGCAATCAAGCTCAGGAGAAGATGACCGCATTGTTCAATGATCCGGAGACTGCTTTTTTGCTCTGCACTCAAGGATTCATCGAACATCAGGATTTGCGCGTAGCCCAAAATGCCATTCAAGGGGGTGCGCAGTTCATGGCTCATATTGGCGAGAAACAGACTTTTTGCTCGGTTTGCTTCTTCGGCTTGTTTTTTGGCCGCTTGGAGGGCGAGTTCATTGGTTTTGCGATCTGTGACATCCATCGCCATGGTGATTTGCAGTTTACGCCCATCCGGCAAGATACCTAGGGGAGCACTACTAAAATCCCAGATGCGTTGTTCGCCGTCTTTGATGAGGATGGCGTATTCACCGTCATGGGTAGAAGTCTGGATCTCGTAAACTCTTTGGATACCCTGTAGAGCCGTCAGATATTCTTCACCGTAGGCTTTTGTTGCCCAGGCTGCGATGGTGGGAATTTCCGTGATGTCGTAGCCCGTTAACGCTGTCCAAGTACGATTGAGCTGCAAAATTTCACCATCACTGGCGTAGAGCAGAATGGGGAAGGGTGCCTCTTGAATCGCGCGGTAGAGACGTTGTTCGCTTTCGGCAAGGGCAGCGTTGGCTTGTTTTTGTTGGGTGATGTCTTGGACAAAGATAAAAAATCGGTTCTGCTCGGCACTGACGTCAGTGGTCAAACTCAGTTGCATCTCTAGGATTTGGCCAGTTTGGTGTCGCCATTGTTGATAGAGTTTGAGTTTGCGGCGATCGCCCCATTCTGCGAGCAGTTGTGCGGGATCAAGGTCGTCGGTAATGAGCAGGTCAAAAATTGACCGTTGCAATAATTCATCCGGGTTGTAGCCCGTCATTTTACCCAGGGCGGCATTGACTTCAAGAAAATGGCCTTGGTCATCTAAGACAGCATAACCATCGATAGCAGTTTCAATGGCTGTTAAATACTGGGAGGCACTATCAGCACGGATCTGCGCTTTTTCGATGTCTGCTTCCCTGGCGATCGCCTCTAGCTTAAGGCGATGTAACCGCAGCATTTGATAGCCCACCCAAAAAACAACCCCGATCAGTAAGCCCGATAGACCACTAATGGCGATCGCCAACTGCCGAAACGGGGCATTGGCCTCCCGGAGATTAACCTTATAAATTACGATCCAAGGGGCTTGAGTTGTCTCAAAGGAAGCCCCCACAACCTGAATATTGCGGTAATCAGTACCGCGCACCAATCGCCTAGCTTGGAGGATTGCCTGGGTTGCCAGGAGAGAATCTTGATTTAGGGAAAGACTTAACTGTAACGGCGGATCACTAGTAAACCGCAGGGGATTGAGGTAGCGAATATTATTTCCTTCACGACGCACCAATAAGGTTTCAGCGGTGGCACTGGCATTGTCATTAGCCGCACGATCCAACAAACTATATAAAAAATCCTGGGGATCTTTTTCTAAATAAACCGCCCCAATAAAATTATTTTGCTTATCGTGAATGTCGGACAAAACACCATAAACGGGCAAATCTTGGTTATTGACGTTCAGGAGAGTTAAGTCGATCAACCGCACTTCTCCCCCCAGACTGGTTTGGTAATCTTCTTCTCCAAAAACGGCGTTAATTTCTTTGGGTAGAGGATTTTGCACCCCAGTTTGCCAAACAACCTGTCCCTGGCGGTTTAAAAAAACGATGCGACGGTAATCGTAGTTGGTTTGCACATCGAGGGCCAATTGATTTAAATTCGCCTGTTGCTGTTGGACAATGGCGGTATTCGAACCGTTGGCGGCAAAAGCTTGTAGGGCGTCAATGGTGGTCGGTCGCGAGGCAAGCACCCGGGCATCACTCTTCCGTTCCAATAACCATTGGTCGATTTGGGTCGCCTGGAGTTTAGCCACTCCCAAGAGATTGTCTTGAAGATCGAGTAAAAGTTTTTCGCTAAACCAACGAAAGCTGAAAACGCCACCGGCAACGACACCAATAACGGCGATCGCCAAGCCCCAAAATAAATACCGGACATTGAAGCGCGATTTGTACAGACTTTGACTTGACTGGGAATCCGGTGGCCTGGGGGAATCCTGAAACATTTACTTGGGAAGCCGACTAGGATGACGACGATTTCTTTAAATAAATAAAATCAATCTTCTAGAAGTCACCTTACTCATTTTCACCCAGTTATTAAAGATTCGTGGCGCATTTCTTACATTTATTATTTATTCGTTGCGGACATGGGCAATGCGCCAACTGAGAAAAATAACCGGAATCAGACCCACCGCTAAAATCGTCAGGGCAGGCACAGAGGCTTCGACCAAACGTTCATCGGAAGCATATTGATAAACCTTCACTGCCAAGGTATCAAAGTTAAAGGGACGAATCACCAGGGTCGCTGGGAGTTCCTTCATTACATCCACAAACACCAACATCGCAGCGGTTAACAAACCACTCCACATGAGGGGAGTATGCACACTCACCAAGGTACGAATCGGCGTATAACCGAGGCTGCGCGAGGCATCATCTAGGGTGGGTTTAATTTTACCGAGGCTTGTTTCGACGGCCCCAAAGGACACCGCCAGAAAGCGAACTAAATAGGCAAAGACCAAGGCAGTAATGGTGCCACTCAGAAGCAAACCCGTTGAGATATTGAACTGGGCTTGGAAAAAATTGGCGATCGCATTGTCGAGCTTACCCATGGGAATCAGAATTCCCACCGCAATCACCGAACCGGGAATGGCGTAACCCAGGGAAGAAATCCGCACGCCCAAGGCCATCCAGAGGCTGTGATTTAACCGTTGACCATAGGCTAGAACTAAGGCGATCGCCACCGCTAAAACAGCCGTCACACTGGCTAAGACAAAACTGTGCTGGGCAAATTCCCAGAACTGCGTCCGAAACTGCGCCTGGGGACGATTAAACGCCATTTCTAACAGAGTCCCGACGGGCACAACAAACCCAAAGAATACCGGGATCCCACAGGTCAGCGTGGCGACACCAGCCCGCCACCCCTGCAATTCGTAAGCCTGGGGTTGGTCGTAGTTATTACTGGTTTGGTAATACTGGGCTTGGTGCCGTGACCATTTTTCGAGAACTAACAATCCCGCAATAAACAGCATCAAGACCGCTGCGAGTTGAGCCGCCGCCTGGGGCGCCCCCAAACCAAACCAAGTGCGATAGATCCCCGTGGTGAAGGTTTCCACGCCAAAATATTGCACCGTGCCAAAATCATTTAACGTTTCCATCAAAGCTAAAGCCAGACCTGCCGTAATCGCTGGTCTGGCTAAGGGTAAGGCGATCGCCCAAAAACTTTTCCAGGGGCCGCAGCCCAAAGCGCGACTCGCCTCTAGGGTTGTGACCGACTGTTCTAAAAAAGCCACCCGTGCCAGCAGGTAAACATAAGGATACAGCACCAAGATCAACATGATGATCGCCCCTCCCAGGGAACGAACCTCCGGAAACCAATAATCCTGGGCCGATTGCCAACCGAAGACCAGTCGCAAAAAGCGTTGCACCCAGCCGAAATAGTCCAAAATATCCGTGTAAATGTAGGCCAATAGATAAGCTGGCGCAGCGAGAGGCAAGAGCAACAGCACCTCCCAAAAGCCTTGGCCCCGAAAGCGGCACATCGTTACTAGCCAAGCCGTAGCGACTCCCACAACGGTGACTCCTACACCGACCCCAAGCATCAACCAAAGGGAATTGAAGACATAACGCCCCAGCACCGTTTCGACCAGGTGACGCCAAATTTCGCCAGAATCTGTGAAAACACTCCCCAATACAGAAAAAATTGGTAGGGCAATCAAAGCAGCGATCGCCAAAGTCATCGGAGTCCAAAAATTGAGCTGTAAACGTTTCAAGGGATTCACAATCAGGAGAGGTACCAAAATCCCATTGTGGAGTGAAGGGGAAGACTAATGCAACTCATTTGCACCAAAGTCCCCCTCGCCGGGACGATAAAATAGGCAATATTAACCATCATTGCCCAAAATAAACCCCCAACCCATTGGTCATGAATCAACCCAACTTTCTCACTCCAGAAGAATCCCTCGACGTCGATGCTGCCCTCTTAAGTAGTCCAGAGAAATTTCTCGCCCGTCTCACCATTTCCTCCCAACGGCTACTGGGAATCATCGCCCAAGATCTCGACTGTCCCATCGAAAACCTGAGCCACAAACAAATCATCCAGTGGTTTGAAACGGACGCCAAAACGCGCCAAGAAAAAGGCCCAGAAGCAGCCGTGTTGAAATGGTAAAGTAAATTCCGATTAATTTTAATTATCTAGCCACTGGTCTTCAATGGTTCCGTTAGCATTAATTTCGCCAGGGCGATGCACAGCAATCCATTAATCCCTAAAAATGCCTGGGCCAAAATACCCGACCCCAGACCCCAGACCGTTGGCGCGGCGATCGCACTGACCCAGAGGCAACTCGCAACCCCCAAACAGAGGCCAACCCCAAAGCGTTTTCCCCCGTCTGTGCCAGCAAACAGGAGCAATATTCCAAAGGGAATCAAAACACTGGCGAACAGGGGATTTAAAGCAGGGTTGCCGTTGATGGCATTGCCCAATTCCGGGAGGGAGCTACCCAGAAGGCGAAAAGGAGCTTGGGACAAATCAAAAATATAAATACTCCTCAAGAAAAATAACCCTGAACTGCCGAAAACTAAGCCGCTACTGAGGGGCCAACCCCAACCAAAAGGTAAATAATTTCGCAGTAGAAAGGCGAGGAGATAGGAACCTAAAACCATCGCTAACTTCGGCAAAAGGGCTACTGTACCCCCATCGATCCAAAAACGAGGATTCAAATATCCATTGTCCCGGAGCCAGCGGAAGAAATCTTTGACGGTGATCTTGCCTTTAAGGGCTTCTGTTACCGCCTGACCCGCATTGAGATACCCTGCACCATAATGATTTAAAGGATCTTCGGTTACCTTTTGGGCCGATTGGGTTAAGACCTGTAAAACTTCGGCTGGTTCAGTGACACCGCTCGCCTTGACCATTGCCGCCACACCAGCCACATGGGGCGCGGCCATACTGGTTCCTTTGTAATCGATAAATTCTGGTTGCCCTGTGTTGGGATTCAAGGTTTCCTGAAGAATGCCTCCTGCTTCACTGCCCCCAGGGGCCGCGAGATCAATCCCTGCTCCGTAATTAGAATAGGGCGCTTTTTTGCCAGCCGCATCGGTGGCCGCCACACCGATCACTTTAGGGTAACGGGCGGGATAGGCAGCAGCATTTTTGTTGGCATTACCCGCAGCGGCAATGATTACCACATTTTTACGGTAGGCATAGTCGATCGCCTCTTGCATCAACTGACTGGCCCCTGCTCCCCCAAGGCTAAGATTAATCACATCGGCCCCTTGATCAGTGGCAAAACGGATGCCTTCGGCGATGTCAGCGACGGTTCCTCCACCATTGGCGGCGAGCACTTTAATGGGCATGATCTTTGCTTTATAGGCAATGCCAGCGACACCATAATTGTTGTTAGTAGACTGGGCAATCGTCCCGGCAACATGGGTGCCATGGCCTACATCATCGAAAGCTTCCGGGCGATCGCCAACGAAATCATAGCCCCCAACAAAAGCAGTTTGTTCTAAATCTGGCACAGGGCTGACCCCGGTATCAATAACCGCCACGGTGATCCCTTCCCCTTGGGTTTCTGACCAGGCTGCTTCGACATTAATGCTGCGTAAATTCCATTGTTTCGGATAATCTGGGTCGTTGGGCACCCCATAGGCCCGGTAAATATAGTTCGGCTCGATGTATTCCGTTGCTTTTTTGATTGGTTCAAATTTGCGCAACCGCCGAAGCATTTCTTGATTGCCTTCGATGATATAGATTTGATCAGCGGCAGAAAATTCACTGTTGAGCTGGGGGATCAGGTTAAATTGTTGGGCGATCGCCTTTAACTGTTGCTCAACAACACTTGTTTCTACAGTTTCGCGAAAATCTAAGATCAAAGAATCATATTCGCCTTGGGTCGCCAAGCTTGGGGCGCGCCAAAGGCCAAACCCAAGACCAACACAAAAAAGCAATAAAATCAGAAATTTGCGCATGGGGAAGCTTTGCCAAATCTATTGCCCCAGCCTAGCTCAAACTTCCATAAAAATGGGCCAATGTAACGGAGTTAAACCAGGGGGCATTCAGCCATAATCAGGGGTTCTCTGGTGAGCCGAATTTGGGCCAGGGTGACAATCATCGGGATAATACGCCCATAATTGGTGGCGATCGCCCGCCAACCGAGATCAACAAGGAACCAGCCCCACAAGACCGGGACAACGGCCCCCAAAACATTACGGGTGAGGCCATAACGCAGGGCAGTTTGGGTGAGCATCAAAGAACCCAGTCGCGTCGTAGTTGTTTTTAGAGCTTGGCCCGTCGCAAAATGTAACGCCAACTGCCGGGCCACCTGTCTCATTAAAAATGATTTCAGCACACTACTAATCACCAGGGTGCTACTCCCTTTAAGGAAAATTCTCAGAGGGTTGTGTTGGAGTTGAACGGGCAAAGCTTCCGGCAAATCCGTTTGAGCCAGCGATCGCCTCACTTTATCAATTAAAGCCCGCTGTTCTTTCTGGGGGAGTTTATCCCAAGCGCGGCTAGTCAGGGCCAGAAAAATTTCTGCTTCAATCTCTGTCGTATCCAGGGCAGTACCACAGGGAATATCGAGGAATTCCCCCACTTGAAACAGAATCTGGCGGTAGGTGAGGGTCTTGGTTTGGCGACGGAGCACTGTGACCCCATCGGCGGCTAAAAATCGGAAGCGGGTTTCGATGTGCTGAATTTGGCGATCGCGGTCTTGACTACGAATGGCACTGGGTTGGGGTGTTTGCCAATAGTCGAGGGGATTAAATTTGCGGCTAAAGAGCAGTTGGGTGAGGTGGTGCAGTTCCTCATCGGTTGCCAGTTCTAGGGCCGTCCGTAGTTCATCCACAGCAAACATCATCTCCACGCGTGATGCTGTCTATTTTAATCTAGCTTTTCCCTGGTCAACTTTTTACAATGGGGCGCGGACAAAGAGCGTTAGGAAACGAGATCGATGTTAGATGTGGCGATTATTGGGGCAGGATTAGCAGGGATTCATTGTGGCCGGAAACTTCAACAGGCAGGCCACCAGGTCGCCCTTTTTGATAAATCCCGGGGTGTGGGTGGTCGCCTCGCAACCAGACGAATTGAGGGGCTGCCCCTCGACCATGGCTTACCCTACTGGGAAGTTTTAGGGCCCTATACAGCAGCTTTAACGGAGACTTTGGTTCAAGCCGATCTTATAAAACCCTGGTCCGTGGCAACAAGCGATCGCCTTGATCCAGATCTCTGGAAAACCCTTTCTGGGGAACAACGGTGGATAGCGCCAGCAGGGATGACGGCGATCGCCAAATATTTAGCCCAGGATTTAACGATTCATCGGAGCCAGCGTCTGATTCACCTTGAGGAAGTTTCGGGTCATTGGCGACTGACCTTTGAGCAGGGGGAAACCGTTCTCGCTCGGCAGGTGGTTTTAGCGTTGCCTCTGCCCCAGGTGATCACACTCACTTATTCTTTTATTACCGTGCGCGATCGCCTTGCAGAAATTTTCTACGCTCCGGCCCTCTCTCTGATGGTTGGTTATGACCAATTGCACTGGACAATCCCCTGGCAAGCTCTCCGCCTTACCCAACACCCCCTGTGGCGCATAATCAGCTATGAAGGACAAAAGCGATCGCCGGGAAATTTCACCCTAGTTTGTCAAACAACAGGACATTTTGCCCAAAACTATCTAGAGACAACGGATTTAACCCCCGTCGCCACCAGATTGCTAGAAGATCTCCAAAACCTTTTTTCGTTACCGACACCCCAGTGGTGGCAAATCCAGCGTTGGCGCTATGCTCTCCCTGAAACGAACTATGGCCAAGCCTACTATCGTTTTCCCACGAATCGTTTTCCCACGAATGCTCCTTTGATTGCCTGTGGAGACTGGTGTTTGGGGAATGGTATCGAAGGGGCGATCGCCTCTGGTTTAGCCGTTGGTGATGCGCTTTTATCAGTGTAAATTCCTATTTAATATTATGCAGAGTGAGTTGCCTCTGCCATGGTTTGTTCGAGTTCCTGGGCAAGTTGTTGCTGTTGTTCATTGACCTGTAGGAACTGATGGATCAAATTTTCCAGGGTGTGTAGGGACTGGGTAATTTGTTCTAAAACGCCTTTGAGGGGAAGCAACTCCCCTTGATAAAGCTGGATTTTCCCCTGTAATTGCGCCTGTTCCCATTGTTTGGCTTGGTATTCTGCTTTCTTCTGCTCTAGATCCTTTTGCTGTTGCGCTAGCTCCCGTTCCTGGGGCATCAGGATGTTTTCGAGTTGCTGGATGGTATGGTGCATCGCCTCAATTTCTGCTTCGAGCTTCTGCTTTTGGGCTGCGTCTTCTACTTGATAATCTTCGAGGTAGGCGATCGCCGGACTTAGATCAATATTCTGCTCTGCTTCTACTTCAATAATCCCCTGGCGACGTTTGAGAATGCGTAAATGCTGTTGTAATGCCCCCTGGCGTTCCCGAAGCGTGCGTCGCTGGCCCACCAAGGTTTGGTTAAGCATCCCTAATTTTTCTTCTTCGTCCCGGAGTTCTTCTTCTAGCTCTTGGAGTTCCATCACGTTATCTGGTGCGACCGCGGCCAAGGATGCTTTGATTTCTCCTACGGCTTCATGTTGGAGGGTGAGTTCTTCTTCCTGGTCATTGACAAAGCGAACCAGCTTATCCAAATCGTCCCGCAATTTCTCGACGGTGGTTTCGAGTTCTCCGAGGGGCATCGCTTCGATGGCAGCTAAATCCACCCCATAGTGTTCGATGCCCCCAGCACTAGCAGCGAGGTTGTTGAGCAAATCCTGCATATCCTCTTGGCGCTGGTTTGAGGTAGCCAATTGGTTAAGGTGGTTTTGCTTAGCCAGGAGGAGTTGCCGTTGGATCTGGAGTTGGGTTTTGGCGTTTTCTAGGGCATGACGTCTCTCTTCGACGTTGCTGGTTTCGGCCTGAACTTGATTGGCGATCGCCGCTAGTTGGGTCTCTAGTTCCTGGAGCTGTTGGGGATATTGCTCGAAGGCTTGAAAAAGTTGTTCCTGTTGCCTGAGTTCTTGGAGTAAATCACCCAGTTGAATTCTGACTTCGTCCGTGGGGGCATGGTTACTTTGGCACTGGACAAGGATTTGATGGATTTTTGTGGCGATCGCTGGACTTAATCCCTGTCCATCGGTTTCTTCCTGGAGACGTTGTTGCTCCCCCCGGAGTTGTTGCCAGGCCCCTTCTAATTCTGCTTGTTTGCGAGCAAACTCGGCTTTAATCTCGTCGGCTTCGGCCTTGAGTTTTTCAAAGGCTAGTTTTTCGTCCTGGAGTTTTTGGAGTTCGGCTTCGGTTTCTTCGATTTGATCGAGGCGACTATTCATTTCCTCCTGACGACGATTGAGTTCATCGGCTTGGTAGGTCAAGGATTGCCGCCATTGCTCGATTTCTTCCTCTTGGGATTTTGATTTATCCATGAGGCGAGAAAAGTTCTGGAGTACCGTCAAGAGGCGGTTTGTCGCAATTTCGGGCGTCCCTTGAATCGAACGGTTCGTCCCCAGGTTGACAATGATGAGAGTCCCGTCATTGAAACTACTCAATTCATCGGCAGGGACTAGCTCTTCTCCGGGCACCGTGCTCCAACTGCGATCATTACGTTCACAGGCAAGCAATTTAATTTCGGTTTTGCTTCCCATGAATCCTTTCGTTTTTTTGACCTCTGCAAGGTATAGCACGTGAATGTATTCCCCCTGAAACTGCTAGTGCCTGAGCGAAGTGGTGATGAGCCATGGATGAAGTTTAGTGCGTAGGTGACCGAACCTTAAAGCCTTAGGCGATCGCCGTTGGTTGGGACTGACCGGAGGACTGCCATCACGAAACATTTTTAGGATTACCCATGGTCAAGGGGCACTTACGACTGAAGTTGACTCACCTTAAATGATTTTAGAAGATCATTGTACTGGCTTAATCTTCTCGACTAGGAGTGTAATTTTTCGTGATTTTCTGACATGGCGATGAACGACTTGTCTTACTCTAAAAGAAAAATGGTGGGTCAGTTAGCCTCGATAATTACCCACGATAGTTAATCGTCACTGGGTTAGTTCATTTTTAATCCCAAGGCGATCGCCTGCTTTGCCTTAACGATCTTGATCCCCAAAAAATTATGCAAGGGACTCTCAATGAAATTGATCTGCGCAGTATTTTGCAGCTCCTTGAGCTGGGGCAACGGACTGGGCAATTGTGGATCGAAGCCCGACCAGCAGGGGCCATTGATGATCTAAGTTGGCAGTTCCAGCAAGCTCCCCGTTCTCAACAATCACTGCCTCTATCCACCTGGTTGGTTTTTTTTGTGAATGGTCAGATTGTCTATGGTACTGATGACTATTCCCTACAGATGCACCGTCTGCGAGATTATCTAGTTCACTACCATCTCAGCCACAAGCTAGCGGATCTTGACCGAGAGGCGATCGCCACAACCACAATTCCTGAATATGCAGCCCTGTGGCAGCTCCTAGAAACCCAAACAATCACCGTTGACCAGGCGCGACATATCCTCCAGGCAATGGTACAAGAAACCCTATTTGATCTTTTAAGTCTCCACCAGGGTCAGTTCAATTTTCAGTTAGGGACTCCCTTTGGGCCGCAGTTAAACACCTATGCGGTAACTTCATTGCTGTTCGAGACCGTTAAAAAAGTCCAAAAATGGAAACAGCTCTATCCCCATATACAATTCCCCCAACAACGTTTACTTCTGGCCCAGCCCCAAAACCTTGGGGCTGCTCTACCGGCGATCGCCTACCAAAAATTAACCCAGTGGACTACTGGAGAAACAACCCTTCGTCAACTGGCCCGTTATCTCAACCGCGATCTCGTTGCCCTCGCTAGGGCCTTACTTCCCTATATCCAAAAAGGCTGGCTCCAAGTCTTAGATCCCATCCCCCCAAAAACTTGGCCGCGCCCTAGTGAAATGCCCCCCGACCAGACCTGGCGTATCCTTTGCATTGATGATGACTTCACCATCGGTAAGACCGTGGAACACATTCTCAGCACCGAGGGTTACCAAGTACACCTCGTCCAAAATCCCCTAGAGGCGATTCAAGTTGCCTTTGCTGTGGTGCCCCATTTGATCCTTTGTGATATTGCCATGCCCCACCTAGATGGCCATGAAATTTGTATGATGCTGCGCCACAGTAAGCGATTTCAAGATCTCCCCATCATTATGCTGACCGGGCAAGAACAATTTATTAACCGGCTTCAGGCCGATTTTGCTGGGGCAACAGACTATTTAACCAAGCCTTTCGGCCAGCAGGAACTGTTAACCCTGCTTGAAAAATATCTCCCAAACCATTAACCACAAAGGATCTCTCTAGGCGATCGCCCTTGGAGCTAAAAAACAAGTTATGATGGCGATGGCCTAACCATTAGCCCTAACAGCACCCTTACTAAACGCCAAGATTTACGGCAATTTCCAAGAAATTTCTCAAGAAATAAACACTTTTCAATCCCTCTCCCTGATAAATTGAAGTCTGCCTACCCAGGGCATATTTTTGACAATGTTGATGCTACGGTGATTATTACGCCGGTGATTTTATTGCTAGGACATCTGTGATGAGTAGAATTTTGGTTGTTGAGGATAGTCTCTCTCAACGGGAAATGATTTCAGAATTACTGAAAGGTAACGGCCTCACGGTGGATGTTGCCGGTGATGGCCTTGAGGCTTTAGAAACCCTCAGTCAAATGACGAAAAATGCGGCTGAAACCCTGCCCAACTTAATTGTGCTCGACATTGTTATGCCACGGATGAATGGTTATGAGCTTTGTCGTCGCCTTAAATCCGACCCCAAAATTCAAAAAATCCCCATTGTGATGTGTTCTTCGAAAGGGGAAGAATTTGACCGGTACTGGGGCATGAAGCAGGGAGCTGATGCTTATATCGCTAAACCCTTTCAGCCAGCGGAGTTAATTGGCACAATCAAGCAACTCCTGCGCAGCAGTAAAAAATAAGTTGCCCTCTGAGTGATAGCTGTCTTTGGTGAAACTTGAATTGTCTGTTTTTTTGATCTATGTCTACAACTGATGACAGTTCCTTACAACAAAACCTGACACCTTTAGAAACCCAGTTACAGGGTTTAGAAAGCCCGGAAGGGGAGCTACACCTCAAATTCCAGCTTCCCTCTGGGACTGGTTTTGTGCTGCCGGCGTTTGGCATTCGAGAAGTGATGCAACAATCACCGGATCGCATCACCCCGATTCCCAATGTTTCGCCACTGCTGTTGGGGACGATTAATCTCCGGGGTCAGGTCATTTGGGTTGCAGATCTAGGACAATTTTTGGGAGATAGTGCCCCTTTGCGGACAGACCGCGCCGAAATTCCAGTGATTGCAATCGAAGACCAAGATATGTTGCTGGGTTTAGCTGTCGAAGAAATGCAAGGGATGCAGTGGCTTTCTGCGGAAACGTTGCAAATTCAACTCAGCGATTTATCGGATGTGATGGCCCCATTTGTGCGGGGGATCTGGGCCGATGGTGATGATGCCAGCAAATCTTGGCATTTGTTAGACCATGTGGCGATTTTAAGATCGGCTCGGTGGGCAACATAAGGGTGTTAATACTTACTGCGGTGGTGCTGTGATCTGCGAGAAAGTAGATTACATTAAAAATACGTTTTGCATCCGTTAAAAAGTTTGTGCAGCGCTCAGTAAGATAATCCTAAAAATGTGCCAGTCCAGGAGGGAACCCGATGCCGCCCAGCACCACTGATTATTCAAAAGAGTATGCTGAGGCCCAGAAGGCCTATTATCAGAATAATTTGCCTGAAGCAGAGGCGATCGCCAATCAGTTGCTCAAAGACTACCCGGACGATCCCCATTTACTGCTTTTGAGTGGCCATATTTCCCTCGGTTTACAGGATTTAGGACGAGCCTCCGCGTTTTACCACCGGGTTTTGGATGTGACCAACCAGCGGGACTACCATGAATACGCCCGCCAAGGTTTGGCCCAGGTCAATGCCTACAGTGATCAAGTCAATGGCTACCGGGAAACTACTGGCGGACAACCGACTCTCACCCAGCCAGAAGACTACCCGAACACAGAAGCCTACGAAGCCCCAGAAAACTTTATCGCGGCATCCGGGGAACCAGCGATCCCCGCCGATGCAGATGATTACGCAGCGCAATGGGCAGAACCAGAATTGCCCCTGAGAAATTTTCCGGAGGATGAAGAAACTTTTTTGGTGGCCCATCCTGGTGGCGATCGCCCCCCCGAATCCGGCTTAAATCAGTCCCTCAATGATCCCTTTTTTGAATCCGAAGCTGGTGAGTTTATTGAATTTAATGAAGACGAATTGGTTGAATTCGATAGTGCTGCCGGCCTCGAGGAAGACAGTGATCTCCTGGGGAATGGGGATACATCTCCCTTTGATCTAGACTGGTCGCCGACGAATGAAAACGGCAGAATCCCGGCTGACCCAGACCATTTTGATGTAGTAGAAACTGCCCCCCTAGATTTTGAAAGCGAGTCCCCCACTTGGCTCGAAAATCCGCCTTTAGCCGATGCAAACGAATTAACATTTGATGAGGCGGTCCACCCCAGTTTTGCGTCTGATTCGCTATCCTCTGATGACACCGATGATTTCGATGATGAAATTAGCCTGGGTAGCCTTGGTGCAGAACTATTTGATGAGCCAGAAGAACTACCGAAACAGGATGAAGGGGGTTTTCTTGAAGAATTTGGGATCCTCAACGGGCAAGATCTAGATGATTTTGGCGATCTTGGCTCGGATATCCTCGATGATGACCAAAAAATGCCGGATACAGGCCTGTTCGAAGCGCCCCTAGAAACACCGACGACCTCAGGGGAATTTAATTTTGATGATTTTCCTGAAGAATTGGGCCTCACGGAAGACGATAGCCTGTTTATCACCCTGGGAGAAGATAGTGTTTCTGGTGGATTGGGGACAGATTTTACTGTTTCTAATAAAGCCCAGGAAGTTGTCGCGGAAACTCCCAAAGGATATTTGGCCTGGTTTGAAAATGTGCCTCTCCAGAAAAAACAATTGTTTACCGCGACTGGAGCCGCTGCGGCCTCGGCGATCGCCACCTTGATTGTGACCGTGGGCGTCTTTCAAACAACTCCAGCCGAACAACGGCCCCAAGCCCTCTGGCCCGTAGCGAAAACAGGTTTACTCACGAGCTTATTAGCTGGGGCTGCTAGCTTTGGTACGACCCTCTTTTTTGGGCAGTTAACAACCCGGCAAATCAAACGCAGCACCGATAACCTCCAAAACCAGTTTGATGCAGTCTCCCAGGGAAATCTCAATGTCAAAGCAGCGGTTTTTGCGGAGGATGAATTTGGAGCTTTAGCCACAGGCTTTAATAAAATGGCCCGGGTGATCTTGAATACCACCAGCGAAGCCCAACGGCGAGCCGAAGAGACAGAGCAATCCAAAGAAGACCTCCAGCGTCAGGTGATTCGCCTCCTTGATGATGTAGAAGGGGCCGCCCGGGGAGACTTTACCGTCCAAGCAGAGGTCACTGCCGACGTCTTAGGGGCCGTCGCTGATGCCTTTAACCTCACCATTCAAAATCTCCGGGAAATTGTTCAACAGGTAAAACAGGCGGCGCGCCAGGTGAATAAAAACGCCGCCGACAGTGAATCCTTTGCCCGGGGCCTATCCAGTGATGCCCTCCGTCAAGCCGAAGAATTAGCTGTCACCCTCAACTCGGTACAGATGATGACAGATTCGATCCAGCGGGTTGCTGAAAACGCCCGGGAAGCCGAAGAAGTCGCCCGAACTGCTTCGAGTACAGCCCTCAAGGGGGGAGAATCCGTAGAGCACACCGTAGCCGGGATTTTACAAATCCGAGAAACGGTGGCCGAAACAGCCCGTAAGGTAAAACGCCTGGCCGAGTCTTCCCAAGAAATTTCTAAAATTGTCGCGGTGGTCTCCCAGATTGCGTCCCGTACAAACCTCCTCGCGTTGAATGCGTCCATTGAGGCGGCCCGGGCCGGGGAGTCAGGAAAAGGCTTTGCCATTGTGGCCGATGAAGTCCGTCAGTTGGCAGACCGTTCTGCAAAAGCCCTGAAGGAAATCGAGCAAATTGTTTTACAAATCCAAAGTGAAACAAGCTCGGTCATGATTGCGATGGAGGAGGGTACCCAGCAGGTTATTGACGGTACCAAACGGGCTGAACAGGCGAAACAATCCCTAGAGGACATTATTCAGGTCTCAAACCGCATTGATGCCCTGGTGCGCTCAATTACGGCGGATACCGTTGAACAGCGGGAAAATTCTCGCGCCGTGGCCCAGGTAATGCAATCGGTGGAGTTAACGGCCCAGGAAACCTCCCGAGAATCCCAGCGGGTGGCCGGATCGTTACAAAAGTTGGTGGGCATCGCCCGGGATCTACTGGCTTCTGTGGAGCGATTCCGCATAGAATCCACGGATGAGGCGTAATATGATTGGGCAATGGCGTTCATGCCAATGAAATTTTCATAAAGTTTGGCGATCGCCTTTTCTCTTTGCCTTTTATTTTTTAATTCTCCAGTTGTCTCATCCGATCACCTATGACCAGCCAACGCAGATCAAAAAGCTCCCTCGGGAAATGGTTTGAGCGGTTAGTTGCCGCAACCCTCCTAGGGGGGCAAGTTATCGTGCATCTCCTGCGGGGGCGCTTTAATCGACGCATTACCATTGAACAAATGGCGGCGGTGGGGCCTGATTCCTTGCTCATTGCTCTAGTCACGGCTGGATTTGTCGGTATGGTTTTTACGATCCAGGTGGCCCGGGAATTTATTTATTTCGGCGCGGGAACAGCGGTGGGAGGCGTCTTGGGCCTTTCTCTGTCCCGGGAGCTAGCGCCTGTGTTGACGGCGGTGGTACTGGCGGGGCGGGTCGGCTCGGCTTTTGCGGCGGAGATTGGCACGATGCGGGTCACAGAACAAATTGATGCGTTGCATATTTTGCGCACGGATCCGATTGACTATTTGGTGGTGCCCCGCTTTTTGGCCTGCTGTTTAATGTTGCCTTTATTGACGGTTTTATCGCTCCTTACGGGGATGGCAGGCGGCTTAATTATCGCTATGAATTTATATCAGATTCCCCAATCAATTTTTATCAACTCGGCCCAGAGTTTTTTGGAATATTGGGACATCATCAGTGCCATGCTCAAATCTGTTGTTTTCGGGGGATTAATTGCCGTCATTGGTTGCAGTTGGGGCTTAACAACGACTGGGGGTGCAAAAGGTGTAGGACAATCTACAACGACGGCTGTTGTTACTTCTCTGTTGGCGATTTTTATTGCTAATTTTTTCCTGTCTTGGTTGATGTTCCAAGGGTTAGGTAGTGCCTTGGTGGGATGAAATTCAAACTGTCCCATGTTGTTTTGGGTTTAATTACTGCCCTGGTTATCGGTCTATGTAGTTGTACCTTGGGTAATTCTCAGCCGACTTTAGTGGTGGCGATCGCCACTTCCCTGACAGATGTTATGGCAGAGCTTCGCACCGAGTTTCAAGCACAGCATCCAGATATTGCAATTCAATTTAATACCGCTGCTTCCGGGACGTTACAAAGGCAAATTGAGCAACAAGCTCCCATTGATATTTTTGCCAGCGCCGCCCTAGAACCTGTGGAATCCCTAGCCCAAAAAGGGTTTATCGCAGCAGAAACAATCCAAATTTTTGCAGAAAATCAACTCGTTCTGATTCAAAATCAACAAAGCCAACCACAACTGAATCGCTTAGCAGATTTAGCTGGTGAGGAGGTCTCAAAAGTTGCGCTGGGTAATCCGAAAACAGTACCAGCAGGGCGATATGCTGCAAATCTCTTAGAAAAATATCCCCAACTCTACCAAACCCTAGAGCAGTCCCAAAAATTAGTCTTTGGGGAGAACGTACGGCAAGTTTTAACCTATGTTCAAAATCAATCTGTAACAGCGGGATTTGTCTACCAAACAGATATTTTTCAGCAATCTAATCTGCGAGTGATTGAATCTTTTCCGGCAGAACTGACAGGCTCAATTTTATATGCGATCGCCCCGATTAAAGCTTCACTAAATCAGGCCCAAGGGCAACTTTTTATCGATTTTATTTTAGGGCAACAGGGTCAAGCTATTTTGCAAAAATATGGCTTTCTTTCCCCTAGGGATTAACCGAATTTTGCTGCCAAATACCGTCGGCTGTGATGTGATATAGAAAGCGATTTTGGGGGTTGCCCCGCAGTTCTAAGTGATCCACTTTTGTTACCTGAAAGAGGAGAAGCACGAAATTAGAAACGGGTTCTTGCTCATTGATTGCGTCCGGGTGAAAATCAGCTAAATTTTCGCTGCGGCGATCGCCGGGCTGGGGCCAGAAAAATTGGGCTCGGGCCGCATCAGAAAGGGCTTGCCAGGTTTGCTGTCTGGTGCGATTGAGTCGTGATGACGAGCTTTGCGCCGTAACCATAATGATTTGGCCACTAAAACGAAATTGTTCTCTGGTTTTGGTGAAATACCAAGCAATTTCGGCATCGGAGCTAGTGGTGAAGTGGTTTATTTTTTCGCTGCGCTGATCCGTAATGATTTTGAGATCATTGCTCCCGTCGAGAAACCCTCGAAAAACCACTGTACGATTACTGGGTTTTCCCGTCGGTGCTACGGTTGCCAACTGAAAAAAGCGATGGTGGGGCTGACTTTTATTACGGTGCAAAGCCCGGGCCAGGGGCGATCGCCAAGGAGCCAATTCAAACGTTACAGACATGATTATTTACCGAGTATAAACAGGCGCAATCAATTTAAGCCTCTCCTTCTAACTGCCGCCGCTTTTGGGCCACTTGCCAACATTCAGAAACCAATTGATGCCAGGGCATCAACACCTGAACATCGACCCCAGCATTCCCATCCGTTGCCTGAAACAAAGACTTGGTGGCCATAACCTCGCCTTGGGCCTGGCGGATGCGGGCGATTAAGTCCTCCTGTTCGGCAGGGGCCATAAAACTCAAGGATTTTTTTTCGAGGGCCTTTAGGGACAGATCGAACCAGTAGAGAAAATCATCCAAAAGTGGGGCCAGCACAGCCTTTAAAAGTTGCTTTTCATCGGCGGGTTCTGGAGAAAACATGGTTATTTTTTTAAATGAGTTTTTCTTTACATATCTTAACATTTTGAGGCAATCGCCGCTGGGGAGAATGATTGCCCTGAATATTAAGCAACCTTAACAAATATTTCTCCGCTCCCATTGCCCTGCTAAAAATAAGGGGAATTAGCCTGTATTGGGTTAGTTTGTTCAAACTCTCATCATGGTGGAGTCACGGTGAAATACGAAATCCGCTACAAACCCGCCTTTGCCTGTCTATTTGTCACCCTCGAACCCGGCGAACAGCTCACAGCCGAATCCGGGGCAATGGTCAGCATGGATGGCGGAATCTCAATGAAAGCTGAATTTTCGGGGGGCTTTTTCCCGGCGATTCTCCGTCGGTTATTTGGGGGCGAATCCCTATTCGTGAATGTTTATCGCAACACGAGTCAGCGGCCCCAGACTGTCATTTTAACCCAGTCAATGGTTGGTGATATTCACCGCATTGATTTGTCCCAGGGGCCGATCTGTTTTCAGCCAGGTGCCTACATCGCCCATACCCCCGGCGCAAAAATGGGAATCCGTTGGGCTGGTTTTGCCAGTTGGTTCGCAGGAGAAGGTCTATTTAAACTGCAATTTACAGGCAGCGGCCGGGTCTTTTATGGCTGCTACGGCGGCATCATCGAAAAACAAATTGCAGGGGAATTTATCGTCGATAATAGCCACCTCGTTGCCTACGATCCGGGCATCACTATGAATATCCGGATGTCTGGGGGCTTATTTGGTTCCCTCACCTCCGGCGAAGGTCTGGTGAATAAACTCAAGGGCCGTGGCCGAATCTATCTCCAATCGCGGAGTGTGTCGGGTCTTGTGGGCTTTTTACGTCCAAAATGTCGTTAGGGGGTAGCTATGGAAATTAAACTCTTACATCAACCAGATAATGCGATCGCCCATGTCACCCTCGATGCTGGCGAAGAAATCATCGCCCAGGCCGGCGCAATGGTTGCCATGAGTGGCAATATCAACGCCAGCACAACCCTCCGTAAAGGCAAAGGGGGCGGCATTATGGGGGGGCTAAAACGGATGCTTGCTGGGGAATCCCTCTTTTTGAGCGTTTTCCGGGCGCCCTTACCCAACAGCGAAATTTGGTTTGCTCCCAAGCTGATGGGAGATCTCCTCCTGTACGAAATGCGAGGCGATGAATTTGTTGTCCAGGCCTCTTCCTACCTTGCCTCTGGCCCAAATGTTGACATTGATCTCGATTGGCAAGGCTTTAAATCCTTCTTTTCGGGGGAATCTATCTTTTGGCTCAGCATCAGCGGCCAAGGGCCTCTGGTGGTCACTTCCTTTGGAGCCATTTACGAAGTGGATGTAGACGGCGAATACGTCGTTGATACAGGCCATATCGTTGCCTTTGAAAAGAGCCTGAGCTTCACCGTGGGCAAAGCAAACCCCTCTTGGATCGGTGCATTCCTCGGCGGAGAAGGGTTAGTCTGTCGCTTCCGGGGGAAAGGCAAACTTTACTGCCAAACCCATAATCCTGGAGCCTTCGGTTCCCTGGTCGGTTCCCAATTACCACCCCGTTAAGTTGTCCTTTGAAGCCAGTGCTTAAAGTGCTAAAAAACTATGTCTCAGTTTAAATTTCGCGTTGAAAATAACCCCTCCTATGCCTCGCTCATTGTGACCTTACCGCCCAACCAAACCCTGCTTGTGGAGGCGGGGGCAATGGCGGCAATGGATGCCAACATCGAGATGAAATCGAAGATGCGGGGGGGCTTAGTGAAGGGTATCGGGCGGATGTTCAGTGGAGAATCCCTATTTATCAGTGAATTTACCGCCAGAAATACCACCGGAGAACTCTATATCTCGCCGGGGGTGCCGGGGGATGTGACCTACTACCATTTGGACGGTTCTAAGGGGTTGATGGTTCAGTCTTCGGGTTTTGTCGCTTCTAGCCCCTCAGTGGATCTCGATACCAAATTCCAAGGGCTGAAGGGTTTCTTTACAGGAGAATCAATCTTTTTCCTGCGGGCATCGGGCCAAGGGGATTTTTGGTTTAGTTCCTACGGGGCGATTATTGAGATTCCTGTAGAAGGGGATTATGTGGTGGATACGGGCTACATTGTCGCCTTTGAAGATACGCTGCAATACAACGTGGAAATGATTGGGGGCCTATCTTTCCGGAGTCTACGGACAGGGATTCTTGGTGGAGAAGGCTTAGTTTGTCGTTTCAGCGGTAAGGGTAAGCTCTGGGTGCAGTCGCGGAATCTTTTCCCTCTCCTGAATTTCCTTTATCCGTTCCGTCCGGTGCCCAATAATAATTAACCCCGTAAATTAGTCTCGTTTGTTCTCAGAAAAATTGATTAGCTGCGGTGCGCCTTCGGGGTGATTACGGTATCCTGAAGGCAAATTCCATGTACGCGGTAAGAGCAACCATGGCCCAAAAAAATGATACGTTGCCCCTGATGCTGGCCCTCATCGTTACCCTAGGAATTCTGGGGGGCGGTGGTTGGTGGTTTTTAAACCGTTCTGGCTTTCAAGGTTTAGCGCCGAATGGCACAGAAACGGAAACGAATGATGGGGCGATCGCCCGTCCTTCCCAAGCGACAGACAATCCTTTTAGTCCGCCAGCGACGGTCACTCCAGGGACAGTGGTGAAAATTTCTGGCTCTACCAGTATGGTGCAGATTAATACTGCCCTGAAAAATCGGTTTGAGCTGCAATATCCCCAAACCCGTGTTGAAACTGCCGCTAATGGGTCTAGTCGAGGCATTGAAGATTTGCTTGCGGGCAACATTGATCTCGCGGCGATCTCCCGTCCCCTCCAACCAGAGGAAATTCAACAGGGCCTCAAGGCGATCGCCATTACCACCGATGCCATTGCCATTGTGGTCGCCAAGGAAAATCCCTTTAGTACGGGGCTGACCGGGGAGCAGGTGCAGGGTATTTTTCAAGGGAATTTTACTGATTGGTCAGCGATCACCGATAAAACCACAGGGACAATCCGAGTTATCAATCGGCCTCCGGTGAGTGGCACTTATCAAACTTTCCAAGAAACGGTACTTAATGGGGCAAACTTCGGGAGTGGCCCTAACTTCACCAATATGGAACAAGATGCCACTACGCCAATTTTGCAAGCCCTGGGCGCAGATGGGATCAGTTATGCCACTTACAGCCAAATTGCCAATCAGCAAACCGTGAGAACGGTGCCCATCGATGGGGTAACGCCAGAATCGGATCTCTATCCCTACACCCGCACCCTTTATTACGCCTATCAAGAACCCGCTTCCCCCCAGGTTGAAGCTTTCCTTGGTTTTGTCGGCACCCCTGTGGGAGCGGAGTTGATCCAAGCGGCGCAACAGTAATGTTTCAAACCACCCGTAATCGTCTGGCCCTCTGGTACACGGCGATCACCGCAGTGTTGCTTTTGGTTTTCGCGACGGGGGTTTATTTTTATGTGCGCTATACCCTGATTGAACGCATCGATGACACCCTGAAGCATGTGGTGGAGGTGGTGGAGCGATCGCTGATCATTGAGCCAGATGATCCCGTGGGCTACCACATCAATTTAGAAGCCAGTTTTCGGCAACAGTCCCCCACCGTCGAGGATGACCGCATTGACCTGGAGTTTTTCAACCCAGCCGGGGAATTGCTTTGGTCAACCTTTTCGGAACCGTTAGTCTTACCCCTAGAGTGGCATCCCCGGGGAGAAACGGTGCGCCTGGGAAATGATTATCTGCTGCGACAAATCACCGATCGCCTCGAAATAGATCGCTACGTCTTGGGTTATCTACGGGTGAGCCATCCTTGGTTTGAGGTGACGCGACCGATTCGGAAATTAGTCCTTGATCTCAGCCTGGGGATCGCGATCATGATTACCTGTGGGGCAGTGATTGGCTGGTTACTGTCTGGCATTGCCATCGAACCGGTAAAGGAGTCTTATCAACAATTAAGGCAATTTACGGCGGACGCGTCCCACGAGCTGCGCAATCCCATTGCGATGATCCAAACCAATGTGCAAATGGCGATCGCCTACCCAGATCCCGACCAACGGCAACAAAACCTCAAGGTAATTGAGCGACTCACCCAGCGGTTGGGCCGTCTAGTGAATGATCTCTTATTTCTCGCCCGCAGTGATAGCGGGGTTCTCCAGGCAGAATTTGAACTGATCCCCTTGGATGCCCTGTTGCTAGAAGTCATTGAAGAACAACGGGCTAGCTGTCGCCAGGAAAAAATTGAGTTGCAATTGGATATTTTAGGAGAAGCCGCCACGGAGGAACCCTACAAAATTTTCGGCGACTGGGATCAAATGGCGCGACTTTTTACAAACCTGATCGGCAATGCGATCGCCTATGCTTTTCCGGGGGATTGGGGCGATAAACCCAAACAAATTACCGTCACCATGGCCCTCAAGGAAAAAACAGGACGAACGACAGGGGAAATTCTCCAAGTGACGGTCAAAGATAATGGCATCGGCATTCCCGCTGACAATTTACCGAATATTTTTGACCGCTTCTATCGTCTTGATCCCGCCCGGACGAATCCTGGGGAAAGTAGTACTGGCTCCGGTCTTGGTCTCGCCATTGCGGCGGCGATCGCCAAAAACCATAAAGGCAAAATCACCGTCGAAAGCAAAGATCAGGGCACAACATTTTCCGTTTCTCTCCCCCGAGCGACCTAAGCAAGATCAGTCACTCCCAAAGAAAAAAGCCCCAACAGTTTTAACCTGCGGGACCTCATTATTCTTTCAAAGAGAAAATTGGGAAGTTATTCTCCCTTGGGGGAGATGCCATAGGGCAGAGGGGGGGTTAGGTTACTCCCATTCGATGGTGCCAGGGGGCTTCGAGGTAATGTCATAGACCACGCGGTTTACCCCTTTCACCTCATTAACCATGCGATTAGAGATGGTTTCCAAAAGCTCATAGGGAGGGCGAGCCCAATCCGCTGTCATGCCATCTTCACTGGTGATCATCCGCAACACAACGGGGTGAGCGTAGGTGCGCTTATCACCCATTACGCCCACACTACGAATCGGCAGCAATACGGCGAAAGCTTGCCAGAAATCGCTGTAAACCCCTTGTTTTTTGATTTCATCTCGCACAACCCAGTCTGCATCCCGGAGAATATTTAACCGCTCTGCGGTGACTTCTCCAATGATCCGAATTGCGAGGCCAGGGCCAGGGAAGGGGTGACGACGAATAATTTCATCGGGTAACCCAATGCTCGCGGCTACCTTGCGCACTTCATCCTTAAAGAGTTTGCGGAGGGGTTCAACCAATTTAAAACGCAAATCCTCTGGTAAGCCGCCGACATTGTGGTGACTCTTAATTTTGACCGCGACCCGTTCCCCCGTTTTGGGATCAACGTTAGTGTCTGCGGATTCGATTACATCGGGATATAAAGTCCCCTGGGCAAGGTAATCAAAGGGGCCAAGGCGTTTTGATTCTTCCTCAAAGACAGCGATAAATTCGTGGCCAATGAGACGACGTTTTTCTTCTGGATCTGTAACCCCTGCGAGCTTGTCGATAAAGCGATCGCGGGCATTGATGTAGGCAACGGGAATGTGGAATTGCTCATCAAAAATTTCCACAAGGCGTTCCGGTTCTCCTTTTCGCATAAAGCCTTGGTCGATGAACATACAGGTCAGTTGATCACCGATGGCTTGGTGGAGCAAAAAGGCCAAAGTAGAAGAATCAACGCCCCCAGAAAGAGCTAGGAGTACCCGTTGATCACCGACCCGGGCCCGAATCTCCCGAATCGCGTCTTCAACAAAGGCTTCTGTTGTCCAGGTGGGTTCACATTTACAAATGTGGTAAACAAAATTCCGGATGAGAGCCATCCCGTCTTGGGAATGAACCACTTCTGGGTGGAACTGTACCCCGTAGAGTTGGCGGCCATGGTGGGCGATCGCCGCACAAGGAGTATTGTCCGTATGGGCAAGGACTTCAAAACCATCGGGTAACTGCATACAGGAATCCCCATGGCTCATCCACATGGTGGAACCTTCCTCCACATTGGTCAGAAGATCAGTGGGATCATCGATGAAGATAGAAGCCTTGCCATACTCTGCATGCTTGGCTCGCTCGACGGTGCCACCGAGTTGTTTCACCATCAGCTGCATCCCGTAGCAAACCCCAAGGACAGGAATCCCTAGATTCCAAATTTCAGGGTCACAGGCCGGGGCATAATCGTCATAGACAGAGCTGGGGCCACCGGAAAGGATAATCCCACTGGGATTGAGTTGCCGCAGTTGTTCGGCGCTGGTGCGATAGGAAATAACCTCAGAGTAAACTTCCGTTTCGCGAATTCTTCGGGCAATCAGCTCAGAATATTGAGAGCCAAAGTCTAAAATAACGATAATTTGGCGTTGAAGACTGCTGCCTGTATTGGTGGCGTCAATCGGTTTTTGGAGTGGAGTCGTAGTCACGTTCAGCAAAAAATCCCTAGTGGAAGTTAACAGTAAGGTGGGCCAGGGATAAAATCCAAGGCATCGTGTTTCCCAGCAACAGCATTCGCCGGGTTGCTGTGGAGATCGGGAAAAATTGTGAATGCTGAAGGGATATTAAAAACGGTATTTATAGAGCAAATAAATATTCCGAACAAAATAACACAAATCGATTCTTTTTTAAAGTCTGATCTGAACCAGACAGAAGATCGTTATATTCTGTATCCTCGAAGGAAGCCTGTTCTTTATTTGTCGTGGTAGCAGTAAGCATGAATCCGGTAGATTATCTCCGCATTAGCTTGATTGATCGATGTAATTTTCGTTGCCATTACTGCGTTCCGGACGAAGCGAACTTGCAATATTTGCTGACCTCAGAGCAACTGAGCAATGGGGAAATCTTAACGCTCCTCGAACAGGTATTTATCCCCTTGGGATTTAGTAAATTTCGCCTTACGGGGGGAGAGCCTCTCCTGCGCCCCCAGTTAGTGCCTCTCGTCCGGGCGATCGCCCACTTGCCGGGGGTAGAGGATTTATCCATGACCACGAACGCTTATCTCCTGGCAGATATGGCTCAAGATCTCTATGATGCGGGTCTCAATCGCCTCAATATCAGCCTAGATTCTTTGAATCCTGAGACCTTTGATCAAATTATTGGTAATCGGGGGAAGAGCCGCTGGCAACAAACTTGGGATGGCATCCAAGCTGCCCATCGCGTCGGTTTTGACCCCCTCAAGCTCAATGTGGTGGTGATCCCTGGGGTGAATGATCAAGAGGTGTTGGATCTCGCGGCGTTGACGGGCGATCGCCATTGGCATGTGCGCTTTATTGAGTTTATGCCCATCGGCAACGACAAATTATTTAATGAACGGGCCTGGATTCCTTCGGAAGAATTGCGGCAGCGAATCCGGGCGAAATGGGGTTTAGAAACGGCACTGGTTCAGGGCAATGGCCCGGCAGATATTTTCAAAATTCCGGGGGCGAAGGGGACGCTTGGGTTTATTTCCCAAATGTCTGAATGTTTTTGCGATCGCTGTAATCGGATGCGCCTCTCGGCAGATGGTTGGCTCCGGCCTTGCCTGCTGAATGAAGCGGCACAAATGGATCTCAAAACATTACTCCGGACGGGGGTTCATCCTGGGGAAATTCGGGCGAAGGTCAAAGCGCTTCTCGACCAAAAACCGGAGATTAATTTCAAAATGCGCGATATGGGCACCACTACAGGTCAATATGGCCGCACCATGTCGCAAATTGGCGGCTAAAGGGCTGTATTGTCCGGGCTTCATTACATTTCTGGACACAAAACGTCAATAAACGTGAATCGAGTTCCCCAAAGGGAGCTTTTTTTTCTAGAATATTTGTAGCAAATGTTACCGAATAAATTTCGATTTGTGCATTAGTCCAAACCTATGATCAAAGAACGCCTTACCCCCTGCGAAACTCTCCTTTACCATTGGCTCCATTTTCAGCAAAACCAAACGAAGCCAGAGGAGTTGAATTTACAGTATTTTCAAGTCTGGACTGCAGAATTTCTCACGGAAAAGGCCAGCGGCGAAGATATTGATCAAGCTCTGCTGCGGTTGATGCAATTGCGATTGATTTATCTCAACGATGCCGGAGCATTGGCGATCGCCCCGGAAGAGCAACCCGGTGTAAAAATGGCCCCCTTACCCCGAAAATTTTGGCAAGTGTGGTCTTGGGAGCACCACTTAGCGGCGGGGAGTTTGGCGATCGCCTCGGTGATCCTAATGGCCGTCTCTGCCTTTGCCCTGTGGCAAAACACCAATGCGCCCTTGGACATGACAGAATCAGCAGCCGTTACGGAACAAATGCTTGAGACAAATGACCCAGAATAGCGGCCGGCCCGAAGAAGCAGCACAAACGGGGAAATGAATCAGCGGCGAGGGGAACGGGGGTTGAGATATTTCGCGGCGATCGCCCCGCCAATGAGTCCAAATAAATGCCCCTCCCAAGATACTCCTGGGGTCGTCGGTAGGACACTCCAGAGCACCCCCCCATAGAGAAAAAACACCAGGAGCGAAACGGCAATGGATGGAATATCCCGCCGAAAGTAACCCCGGAATAACAAAAATCCTAAATATCCAAAAATTAAAATACTGGCCCCAATATGCACAGAATTTTGGGCACCAATGAGCCACACCCCTAAGCCACCGACCAGCATTGTGATTAAGGTGACCGTAAAAAAGTCACGGATGCGGTCAAGCATCACAAGCCAGCCCAACAGAGCAAAGGGGATCGAGTTGGTGACGAGGTGCTGGAAACCACCATGGAGAAAGGGCGCAAAGAAAATTCCCCTTAGTCCCAGCAGTTGTCGGGGCAGAATGCCGAACACATCTAGGCCACCCCGCCAAAGATTTTGAAAAACGAACTGATCACTAATTTCCAGGCCCCAAAAACTCGCTAGAAACAAACCCAGAATGGTGATTTGCTGTTTTAATTCCTGGGCAACAGCCTGGGCTTCGGGATCGCGCTGATGGGTCATGGATTCGGCGAAAAATCATAATATTTCTTCCCACGTTAACAAGTTTCGTGGTTAATCGGACGGCTATGTTCACGAAAAGCGAAATACGTGCAACCACTGCATGATCTGAGCGCCGGAAAGCTGCAACCGACTCTGTAAATCTGCGAAATCACGGTAATGACCCTGTTGTCGTTCTGTAATAATTCGTTGGGCTAGGGGAGCCTCGACGCCAAAATTGACTAGCGTCTTAAGGTCAGCGCGGTTCAGATTAATTTGTGCTGGCGCTAATTCTGGTGCATAGTAGGCAAAACTGAGGATCACAGCCAAGGGCTGGAGACGCTGCACAGGAACCCCTAAAGCTGCTGCCACATCGTCGAGGCTGTAGAACTGCACTCCCTGACTGGTGAGCTGCACGAGCGATCGCCCCTGGTGGATGGAAATGCCTGGCAGACGGAGCCAATCATCGACGGTAGCTTGGTTAACATCGATCTTAATTCCCATGGCCGCAGCGAGGGCGACTTCTTCGAGGGAACGGAGGCGATAGTACGGATCTTCCCTCAGGCGTTGCTGTAATTGCTTTTTCCGGAGAAAATTCATGATCTTTTGCTGGCTTCAATCTTGTTTACTCTACAGGCGATCGCCTCTATTTTTTATCATTGCCGAAACGATCCCTTAGCCTTTACAATAGGCCGATAGACTTATTTTTATACCTTATTCCGTAGAAAAGCCCTGGCCTAGTCCATCTGCTAACCTACACTATATTTCTCTTTTATTTTTACTGCGAGGGAATAAATTTTTTCCCTTTATTTAAACCCAAACTAAAACCCTATATTTAAAAATCACCCTATTATTTTAGGGCTAATTTTGCTATGAACTTTTATCAGCGTCGCCTGTCTATTTTTGTAGATGGGAATAATATGTTTTATGCACAGCAGAAAAATAATTGGTTTTTTGACCCCCGTCGTGTTTTAGATTATTTTACTTGCGATCCCACCGTGCGCCTGATTAATGCCTTTTGGTACACAGGCCTAAAGGACTCCCAAGATCAGCGGGGTTTCCGGGATGCTTTAATTAGTCTGGGTTATACGGTACGCACAAAAATTCTCAAAGAATACTATGATGATGTCTCTGGTCGCTACTCTCAAAAAGCAAATTTAGACATTGAAATTGTGGTCGATATGTTTAATACAGTCGATCAATACGATCAAGTTATTTTATTTAGTGGTGATGGTGATTTTGAACGGGCGATTGAACTTTTGCGCTCAAAAAACACTCACATTACCGTTGTTTCAACGGAAGGAATGATTGCGCGGGAACTGAGAAATGCTACAGATTGTTACATTGACTTAAATAATCTGCGGGCTGAAATTGAAAAAACAGAACCTTAACTAATTACGGCAATTGTAAAGGCTTTTAAATTTCTTAAATTGTTGATTATTGATCACTATTGTTGACTAAACTCAGGCCAAAAACGAGTGTTGTGCTCTAGTAACATGGGTGTCCTCAATAATTAGCAACCATAACTCTCCTCTTGTCCGATACCGATATTCTGGATTTTGTCTCACCAAGCTGCCTGCGAGGGAAGTAACCTGTTGCGCCTGACCATCTGTTATGCCTTGGACTAATGCCACTAGTCCTTTTTTACGGCAGAATATCTAATTCTTAAAGAATTGGTTTATCCTAGGGAGATAGCTATTGACTCCTTAAAATTGGGTATAGCCAGTACTTTTATTCCAATCAACATAGAGTTTTTATTTAGACTATTTTCACGCTAAGGGAGCGGGAAATGATGAACAACCAAGACGATCGCATTATTATTTTCGACACAACATTACGGGATGGTGAACAATCTCCGGGGGCAACCCTCAATGGAGACGAAAAGCTGGCGATCGCCCGTGCCCTAGCGCGACTTGGTGTAGATGTCATTGAAGCTGGTTTCCCTAGGGCAAGTCGGGGTGATTTTGATGCTGTTCAACGCATCGCCGCCGAAGTCGGCACAGAAAATGGGCCAACGATTTGTGGTCTAGCCCGGGCCACCAAGGGCGACATTGAAGCGGCGGGAAATGCCCTCAAACCTGCTTTTAAAAATCGAATCCACACCTTTATCGCCACCTCTGATATTCATCTCGAATACAAACTCCGCAAAAGTCGCAAGGATGTGTTGGCGATCGCCCCGGAGATGGTGGCCTACGCCAAAACCTTTACCAACGATGTGGAATTTTCCCCCGAAGACGCTGGCCGCTCGGATCCAGAGTTCCTTTACCAGATCCTCGAAGCCGTGATTGATGCTGGGGCGACTACTGTCAATATTCCTGATACCGTCGGCTACACAACCCCCGCTGAATTTGGCGCTCTGATTAAAGGCATCAAAGAAAACGTCCCCAACATTGACCGAGCAATTATCTCTGTCCATGGTCACAACGATCTGGGTCTAGCGGTGGCCAATTTCCTCGAAGCGGTAAAAAATGGCGCGCGGCAACTAGAATGCACCATCAACGGAATTGGCGAACGGGCAGGGAATGCCGCCCTCGAAGAATTGGTGATGGCCCTCCATGTGCGCCGCCAGTATTACAATCCTTTCCTCGGTCGCCCCGCTGACTCAGAAGCGCCCTTGACCAATATCAATACCAAAGAGATCTACAAAACTTCTCGCCTGGTTTCTAATCTTACGGGGCTTTCTGTCCAAGCGAATAAGGCGATTGTTGGTCTGAATGCCTTTGCCCACGAGTCCGGTATTCACCAGGATGGCGTCCTGAAAAACAAGCTCACCTACGAGATCATGGATGCCCAGTCCATTGGTTTGACCGATAATCAAATTATCTTGGGTAAACATTCTGGTCGGAATGCTTTCCGCACCCGCTTAGCAGAATTAGGGTTCGATCTGTCTGACAATGACCTCAACAAAGCCTTTTTACGCTTTAAAGATCTAGCCGATAAGAAGAAAGAAATTACCGACTGGGATTTGGAGGCGATCGTCAAGGACGAAACCCAACAACCTCCCGAATTATTCCGTCTGGAGCTAGTGCAAGTTTCCTGTGGTGACCATGCCCAACCCACGGCCACCATTACGATTCGCACCCCCGGAGGAAAAGAATTAACCGATGCCGCCATTGGTACCGGGCCTGTGGATGCCATTTATAAGGCCATTAACCGGGTTGTGCAGGTGCCCAATGAATTAATTGAATATTCTGTACAGTCGGTAACGGCAGGTATTGACGCCATTGGTGAAGTTACGATTCGTCTGCGGCACGAGGGACGAATTTATTCTGGCCATGCGGCAAATACAGATATTGTGGTGGCGTCGGCTCGGGCATATATCAGCGCTTTGAATCGTCTATATGCAGCCCTTCAGGAAGATGTTTCAGCTAATCCAGCGAAGGCTTCCCTGTAGTTGTTGCGGCAGTTAATCTGCTCATTTTTTCTAGCTTTTTGTAAATGGGGCTTTTTCTAATTGAGGAAAAAGTCTCTTTTTTTATGCGCTGGGCTGGAGCTGCGTCTGCGGCTGGCTTGGGTGGGCTAATTTATGGTAGTTCAAAAACTTCTGAACGGGCGCGTCCCTTGGCTTTGGCATGGTACATCGCTAGGTCGGCGTCGCGTAAAATGCCTGTCGAAGTGAGATATCGATCAAGGTTAGGCAAAACACCGATGCTCACCTTTACAAATAGGGACTGACCCGCCAATTCAAATGGGGTTTGTAGGGCTTTGTGGATCCGTTGGCTTACCTCAAAGGCAGTCTGGGCTTCGGCGATTTCGGTGAGGAGCACGACAAATTCGTCACCCCCTAAACGGGCCAAGGTATCGACATCCCGGAGACAATGGCAAATGCGTTTGGCGAAGTCCTGGAGGAGCTGGTCGCCAACGAGGTGACCGAGGCGATCGTTAATCGCCTTGAAATAATCTAAGTCAAGGAATAAGAGGGCGTTGTGGTGCTGGGGATAGCGTTGTTGTTGTTTAATGACTTGCTCTAGGCGCTCTTCTAGGAGGGAGCGATTGGGGAGGCCGGTGAGGTGATCGTAGAAGGCCTCTTGGACAAGGCGCTGTTCAATTTGTTTGCGATCGCCAATGTCAACCATTTGCCGAATCACATGGAGGGGTTTTCCTTCGGCATCCCGCACGAGGGCGACTTGCTCTAGAACATGGACGTCTTGACCATCTTGGGCAATGTAGCGTTTTTCCCGCTGAAATTCCTGGCGATCGCCTTGCTTAAGGATGTCATTGAGGCGTTCATCTTCGGCTTGGTCATCGGGGTGGGTCAACTCTAGGTAGGTTTTTTGTAGCAGTACCTCTTGATCGTAACCAATGATGCGGCACCAGGCTTGGTTAACCCGTTCATAGTGGCCTTCTAGGTTGGTGATCGCCATGCCGATGGGGGCGAGCTGGAAAGTTTGGTGAAATTGCGCTTCGGTTTTTTGTAGATTAGCGGCGGCGGCTTTTTCGTGGCTAATATCGGTTTGGATGCCAATAAAATGAGTCAGATAACCGGCGGGGTCGCGTACCGGAAAAATATGGAGGGCATTCCAAAATGATTCACCGTTTTTACGATAGTTACGGAGAGTGATCTTACATTCTTGGCCCTTGAGGATCGCGGCTCGCAATTCTGTGAGGGAAGGCTGTTGGCGATCGCGGCCCTGGAGAAAATTGCAGTTACGCCCTAGGATTTCATCTGCGGTGTAGCCGGTAATTTTTTCAAAACCTTGGTTGACATAAATAATAGGGTTATCCTCTTCCCGGGCATCGGTGATCACGACTCCCTGACGGATCACATTAATCGAGCGGTGTAAGAGGTTCATGTCCGCTGCCTGGCGATCGCGTTCGATACTACTAGACAAAACATGGGCGATCGCCTGGAGAAAATAAGCCTCCTCTCCACTAAAATCACGTTCCTCGGTACTATAGACCGCCAACACTCCCCAAGGATGATCCGCTGGGCCAATAATCATACTGACCCCACTGACAATCTGGTAATTGTGCAGTAGCGTTTCGCCTCGAAAACGACTCTCAACGCGCAAATCCTGGATGCTGATCGATTGTTGTTGGGTCAGGGTGTAACCCACATGGCTATCGGGGGTGGTGCTGACTGTGACCGCACCGATGAGATCGACAGGCCAACCATAACCTGCTTCTAGGGTGCAAATAGAGGTCTTTTTTTGTTTCAGATAGAGGCAGCTATAGGGAACGTCCAGGGTGCGGGCCACAAAAATCACCGCTTGACGAAATAATTTCGCTAGATCTGATGTGTTGAGGCTGATGCTCCCTAATTTGGCGATCGCCGACTGTTGGCGCACCTGTTGGCGGAGTTGTTGTTCCGTGAGGAGTTGTTCGCTCTCGTCGAGAATACACATCAGGATTTGATCCGGAGCAATAAACACATACTCCACCCGGAGGTACAAATTTAAGCGAATAAATTGCAATCGCTGACTGTTCGAGACCTCCCGTTTGAGGCAATTTTCTAGGTGGTGGTAGAGGGTGGGTAACGCAGCAAAAATTTTTTGGGGGCGTTGCCCAAGATTCAAAGAAGGCTGCTGGAGTGCTTGGCTATTGAACCGTGCCGCCGCCGGATTAAAGTCCGATAAATAAAGCTCTCCCTCAATGGCTTGCCAACGATAGCAGGGCAGGGGCAACGAAAAATATTCTTGGTACTGTTGACTGTATTGGTGATCGTATTGCTCTTTTAACTGATGGTATTGCTGGAGTGCCTCTCGATATTGGTTGGCGAGATGATCTTTTTCACGTTCTAAAGTTTCGATCTGGGCCGCTTGATTTTCTAACAGGGCGATCGCCTGACCATAGGCCTCAATTAACCACGCAAAACTGCCGATTCCCCTCGGTGGTTGCCCCCCTTGATCTGACGATTCATTAACCATAAAGTCTCTATTCCTAATCCAACGTTCCTTCTGTTTTTGTTACACAATCTGCTCTAATGTTGTTTATGGGGGGCACGTGCGAGAAGAGCTAAAAATGAAGCAACAAAAAGAGGACTTCTCCGTACTGGCTGTTAGCAGTTGCCTAGGGGAGAAATTTGATCCCATCGCCGTTTTCTAAAGGTAGACCCTTAACCTGAGATAGAAGCAGCCTTTCTATCCTACCAAATTTCCTTTGTTTTCTCGGAAGAATCAAGGATTGATCGGCCTAAGATTACGGCTTTTCTAGGGGACTCTTTTTTGAAGGGATAATGCAGACTGAGATAATTTAAACTACTGAGGAGCGCCAATATCAACTAGATAAAATCATTTCTAAATAATTGGTGGGCTTGAGCCAAAAGGGGCGATCGCCCTATCAAAGAAATTGAGTATTTAAACTTATTAATTGCCCCATTTCCCTGCAATGACCTGGGTATAATGAAGCTAAAGAAGCAACGCCGTAACCGCCATCGGGTTCAACGTTTAAAATAGGGGATTCCGCTGTTCAACCAGCAGTTGAGTCGAAATTAACCTGGGGTGATGTGCCATGTTTTCGCTGAGCAACCGTGATCGCGTTCTGGTCGTGGATGATTCGCCGGATAATTTATTGTTGATCCAGAGCATTTTAGAAGATGAAGATTTAGACCTGGTGACGGTTAATAACGGCCAAAAAGCCCTGGAGCTTGTGGCACAGCAGCCTTTTCACCTGATCTTGCTCGATGTGATGATGCCCCACATGGATGGCTTTGAGATCACACGGCACATTCGTAACGACCCCGACATCCCTTACATTCCCATCCTGTTGATCACTGCCCATGCCCAACCGAGTGTTGCCCTAGGTTTGGATATTGGTGCTGATGATTTTATCCGCAAACCCGTGGAGATTGATGAATTGATTGCCCGGGTGCGATCGCTGCTGCGGTTTAAACATACCGTTGATGAGAAAAATATGATTGTCCGGCAACGGGAAGACTTTGCCTCCCGGTTAACCCACGATATGCGTACTCCTTTGATTGCGGCGGATCGGATGCTCAATCTCCTTTTGCAGGGGGCTTTGGGGGAACTGTCGGAAGCAATGCAAGAGGTTTTACGCACCATGTCCCGCAGTAATGCCAACCTGTTAGAGATGGTGAACAATATTTTGGAGGTTTATCGCTACGAGTCCGAGCGGAAAACGTTCTATTTTAGTCGGGTGGACCTCAAGACTGTAATTACCAATGTGCTTGAGGAATTACGTCCCCTCGCCCAGGAAAAACAACTGCAACTCCAGGGAGAACTCCCCGAAGTCCCCGTGTGGCTCGAAGGCGATCGCCTGGCCGTGCATCGCGTTTTAGTGAACCTGGTGAGCAACGCCATTAAATTTACAGATCAAGGCCACGTCACCGTTAAATTGACCCCGGTCGATCAAGAGCAAGTGCAAATTCAAGTAATCGATACGGGGAGCGGCATTAGCCCGGAAGATCAATTAGAAATCTTTGAGCGATTCCGCCAAGGCAAGCATTACAACGGGGGCAGCGGTCTGGGGCTACACCTTTCAAAACTGATCCTCGAAGCCCACCAAGGCCAGATCAGTCTCACCTCCCGTCTCCAGGAAGGTAGTACCTTTACAATCACCTTGCCCCTCTTCCAAACCCCTGCCCAAAGCGAGGAAAAAAAAGTTGTATGATTGAAGCTCTGCACAGAATATTATTGGCGTACTTAAGCAATTCAGTTCTATGAGCAAAGGCACTCTTTTTGATAAGGTTTGGGACTTACACACCGTTAAAGTTTTACCCTCTGGCCAAACGCAACTATTTATCGGACTGCACCTGATCCATGAAGTGACCAGTCCCCAGGCCTTTGCCATGCTCAGAGACCGCAATCTCCAGGTCATGTATCCAGAACGCACGGTCGCTACGGTGGATCACATTGTCCCGACGGAAAATCAAGCGCGGCCCTTTGCGGATCCCCTCGCCGAAGCGATGATGCAGGAACTTGAGAAAAACACCGCCGCTAACAAGATTCGTTTCTATAATGTCGGCTCCGGGAGCCAGGGGATTGTCCATGTGATTGCCCCAGAACAGGGATTAACACAGCCGGGGATGACCGTTGCCTGTGGTGATTCCCATACTTCTACCCACGGCGCTTTTGGGGCGATCGCCTTTGGCATTGGGACTTCCCAAGTGCGGGATGTGCTCGCCTCCCAAACCCTAGCTCTGGCAAAATTGAAAGTTCGTAAAATCGAAGTGAATGGTGATCTCCAGCCCGGAGTTTATGCCAAAGATGTAATCCTACACATTATCCGCAAACTGGGCGTTAAAGGGGGCGTCGGCTACGCCTATGAATATGCCGGGACGACCTTTGAAAAAATGTCCATGGAAGAGCGGATGACCGTCTGCAATATGTCCATCGAGGGGGGCGCCCGCTGTGGTTATGTCAACCCTGACCAAGTGACCTACGATTATTTGAAGGATCGTCCCTTTGCCCCCAAGGGAGAGGCCTGGGAAAAGGCGATCGCCTGGTGGGATAGTCTCCGCAGTGAAGCCGACGCCGAATATGACGATGTGATCACCTTTGAGGCAGCAGACATTGCCCCCACCGTCACTTGGGGGATCACGCCGGGTCAAGGCATTGGCGTCGATGAATCGGTGCCGACCCCAGAAATGATGGCCGAAGATGAACAGGCGATCGCCGTTGAGGCTTATAAATATATGCAGCTCCAGCCGGGCCAGCCGATCCAAGGCACCAAAATTGATGTTTGCTTTATTGGTAGTTGCACCAATGGTCGCTTGAGCGATCTTCAAGAAGCGGCCAAATACGCCAAAGGTCATCGAGTGGCGCCGGGAGTAAAAGCCTTTGTGGTACCCGGTTCTGAGCAAGTGAAACAACAGGCCGAAGCCGAGGGACTCGATCAAATTTTTACCGAAGCAGGCTTTGAATGGCGGGAACCCGGCTGCTCAATGTGCCTAGCCATGAACCCCGATAAGCTCGAAGGCAACCAAATTAGCGCTTCTTCTTCAAATCGCAACTTTAAAGGGCGGCAAGGTTCCGCGACGGGGCGCACCCTACTCATGAGTCCAGCGATGGTCGTAGCTGCCGCCGTTACAGGTCAAGTTACCGATGTGCGCGCCCTAAACTAAATTATTGCCCCCAAGGTTAATCTTCCTCTGGAGATAACAACCTCCGCCTTCGGTACCCCCCCTCCCTCAAGGGACATCTTTCTGGTTCCCTTCCACTGGAGAGGCTAGGGGAGGGTTATTGCGCAATTGTGGTATTCAGTGATAACCCTCTAGCTCCCTCTCTTAATTAAGCAAAAAAAAGTGAGTCCTGTTCCAGTGAGGATAGGACTCAAATTAAGCTAGTTTAGGTAATCAACCCTAAGACTAGAAAGAGTTTAAACTTAGGCGTTAACTGCAGTTTTTGCTGCGAGTTCACCGCTAGCATATTTCTTCGCAAACTCATCCAAGGGGATTTGCTTGATCTTGCTGGCGTTACCAGCACACCAGAATTGCTGATAGCGATCGCTACAAACCTGCTTCATGTACTTGATCGAAGGCTTGAGGAAGTGACGGGGATCGAAGTTCTTCGGATCCTTCATCGCTGCTTCACGAATTGCCGCAGTGATCGCCAGACGGTTGTCGGTGTCGATGTTTACTTTACGAACACCGCTCTTGATACCTTTTTGAATTTCTTCTACGGGTACACCATAGGTTTCAGGAATGGCACCACCATACTCGTTGATCATGTCGAGCCACTCTTGGGGTACGGAAGAAGAACCGTGCATTACCAAGTGGGTGTTGGGAAGCTTCGCGTGAATTTCAGCGATCCGGCTAATGGCGAGGATCTCACCAGTGGGCTTCCGGGTAAATTTGTAAGCACCGTGGCTGGTTCCGATCGCTACAGCAAGGGCATCTACTTGGGTCCGCTCAACGAATTCGACAGCTTCGTCGGGATCGGTTAGGAGTTGTTCTTTGCTGAGGGCACCTTCAAAACCGTGGCCGTCTTCTGCTTCACCCATCCCTGTTTCGAGGGAGCCAAGGCAACCGAGTTCCCCTTCGACGGAAGCACCAACGGAGTGGGCTACTTTTACAACTTCAGCAGTCACACTGACGTTGTAGTCAAAGCTCGCGGGAGTTTTGGCATCGGCTTCGAGGGAGCCGTCCATCATTACGGAAGTGAAGCCGTTACGGATTGCGGAATAGCAGGTGGCCGGGCTGTTGCCATGGTCTTGGTGCATCGCAACGGGGATGTGGGGGTAGGTTTCCACGGCGGCAAGCACGAGGTGACGGAGGAAGTTTTCCCCGGCATAACTACGGGCACCACGGGACGCTTGGAGAATTACGGGGCTATCGGTCTCATCAGCAGCCTGCATGATGGACAGAATCTGTTCCATGTTGTTGACGTTAAACGCAGGAATGCCATAACTATTTTCTGCAGCGTGATCTAAGAGCAAACGCATTGGGACGAGAGCCATAGATGTCCTCCTATCTTACTTGCTTATTTTATTCGTGATTTTGTCAAGAAAATTAATTCTCTTATCTGACAATCTTAAGATACATTCACCCTTTTGACGAATGCTTTTGTTGAGTTTTGGCGATCGCCTTTATTGTTGGGGATTTCTGATCACTGGGTTTCACTCCACCAATTATCAAAGGGATGACCGAAGAATATGGATATTCTCCAAGGCGATCGCCCCACAACATACTTGCACCTTTGATTAGGCCAGGGTTCTTTTTAGAGAAACCTTCCAGTGTTGAATAAGTTTAATAACGTTTTAAGGCCCGCGCCATTTCCCGACTGTCTTGGCGGCGTTTGATCGTTTCGCGCTTATCGTGGAGCTTTTTCCCACGACCGAGCCCCAGACTGACTTTCACTAAGCTGCCCTTGAGGTACATTTTTAAAGGAATCAGCGTTAAGCCTTTTTGTTCTAGTTGACCGATCAAGCGGCGAATTTCTTTGCGGTGCAGCAATAATTTGCGATCGCGCTTTGGTTCATGGTTAAAGTACTGGCCACTGGCAGTGTATGGCGAAATATGCACATTGAGCAGCCACGCCTCGTTATTGCGAATTAACACATAACCGTCCCCTAGGTTCACCTTGCCAGCCCGCACCGATTTTACCTCCGTTCCCTGGAGCTGAATCCCGGCCTCTAAGGTTTCGAGGATTTCATACTGGAAACGGGCTTTGCGATTATCACTAATGATTTTGATCGGTTTTTTGGTGTCTGCCATAGGGTTTTGAATAACTGCGAAACAAGAAATTATGTAATCTCTAATCCTAACAAATTCCCCGAAACCCCTGATCCCTTTCCCACCAGGCGCTTAATGAACTGCAATGGTCAGCAAAAGCTTTCGATCAATATATTTTTTGATGCAGGTTTCCTAATTCGCGCAGGCAACACACCCTTCAGATCCTTCTTTGAAGTCATCTTTTTGCACGGTGCGGATGTAGTAAATCGCTTTGCATCCTTCAGCCCAAGCCAACATCAAGATTTCAAAAATATCCTTCGCCTTTAGCGCCCGTTCCGGTTCGTTGGGGAAATAAATGCCTTGGTTGAGATTGAAAATTAATTCCATCGAGATGCCTGTATCGATCCACTTTTGCATCGTCGCGACGGCTTTGACCACAATCCGCTGATCCATACTTTTGTTTTCTTGGTAGAACCAGAAAGATTTACCGATAAACGGTGGGGCGATGGGAACGGTGCCTTTTGCCCATTTGTCATAGAAAAATTTGCTGTAGGTCGGCAAAATACTCGCGCTACAACCTTGCACTAGGGAAGAGGAAGTATTGGGGGCGATCGCCGTAATGTGGCTGTTGCGGATGCCATACTTTTGCACATCCTCACTGAGGCTTTCCCAGCGGTCTACCTCGTGGGCATTTTCTCGATACCAAGTAATCGGTTTAGCGCCGATTAAATGCCCCTTACTCCATTCACTGCCCGGAAAGGCTGGGTAGGCGCCTCGTTCTTTGGCGAGGTCCACAGAGGTGCGGGTGCAATAGTAGCCAATATCTTCAAACAGGCGATCAATGGCCTCAATGTTTTTATAGGAAAGCTTATTTTTCGCGAGCCAATCCGCCAGACCCATCGCCCCGACGCCAATGGTGCGGTAACGCTGGTTATGGATGCTGCTGTCTTCAAAGGGCGTATTGGTAATTTCGATGGTGTTATCGAGGATCCGCACCGCTACCTCGCAGGCATCGGCTAGTTCCTCGGCTTCAATATTGGCCAGGTTTAAAGAGTCGAGGTTACAGGTGTGGGCCAGCTGACCCGGCACGACATTGGAGAAGGATTCGACGCACAAGTTGACCCCAGGAATATAGCCCTCGTGTTGGTTGGGGTTGGCGCGGTTAATGGTGTCCTTAAAGGCGATGTAAGGCATCCCGGTTTCGATCTGCGATCGCATAATTTCCTTAAACAGGTGCCGGGCATCTACTTTTTTGTAAAGCTTAATTTCTTTGTCGAGGCTTGCTTCGATTTGACGGTAGGCTGCGTCAAATTTTTCTCCCCAGAGGGCCGCGAGATCAATGCCGAGGTTTTCCTTGACTTCGTAGGGATCCACCAAAGTCCAAGCTTCTTTGTTTTGCACTCGCCGCATGAATTCATCGGTGACTACCAATTGGGGAAAGACATCGTAGGCTTTGCGTCGCTGATCCCCGTTTTCGGTCTGCATTTCGAGAAATTCCGGCACATCTAAATGCCACACATCGAGGGAAACGGTGATTGCCCCAGCTCTGCGTCCCCCCTGATTAACGGCGATCGCCGTATCGTTGAGGAGTTTAATCCAAGGGATCACGCCCCCGGAGGCATTCGCTTTACCCATGACGCGGCTACCCGTAGCGCGAATCCGACTAACATTACAGCCGACCCCACCGCCATTTTTAGAAATGCGTGCCGCATTGGTGATTTCCCGGAAAATACTTTCGAGGTTGTCTTCCATGCCAATGATGAAGCAGGACGAGAGGGAGCCATTAGGAATCCGCAGGTTAGCGAGGATCGGCGTTGCTAAAGAAATCTGCCGTTGGGCGATCGCCTCGTAAAATTTCTTTGCCCACTTCAGCCGATGTTCTGGTTTTTCCGGGAGAGCTAAGAGGAGGGCACAGGTTAAAAAGGCTTCCTGGGGCAGCTCATCATCCAGGAGATAGCGCTTTGTGAGCAGCACCGCCCCCGCATAGTCATAATCCATATCCCAATCGGGATTGATCCAACCATTGGCAATTTCTAGCTCAGCCGCACTGTATTGCAACAGCCTTTCGTCGTAGGCTTTAGCGGCCACTTTTTCGGCCACGAGTTGGGGATATTGACCATACTGATAACCGCGCGCCACCAGGGTATCTTTCCAGAGGCTCCAGATATGTAGACGCCCAGCCACATAACGCCAGTCCGGTTCTTCGGGACTGCACATCTCCAGGGCGCATTGAATTAAATTTTCTTGAATTTCCCGGGTGGTGACCCCATCTTTGAGGCGTGTTTTCAGCCCGGCTTCCAGTTCAATGGTGTTGGCCTCTAAATCCTGACAGGCCCATTGCACCACGTTGCGAATTCTGGTGACATCGAGGGGCGCCCGTTTGCCGCTCCGTTTGATCACATAGGTCTGGGGTTTCGTCGGTGTTACCGCCGCCCTGGAAGCAGAGTAGGTTGCCGTGGCGCTAGTGGTGCTTCTAGAGGGGGCAGTATCTTGACGGAGATCCATAGGGCAGACGGGATGAAGAGGTTAAATTACAAAAAAATTCTGTTCAGAGATAGCACCATATTTATGGTGAAAAACAGAAAGCTTGCATATACTAACACTAGATAAGCTTGGGAAACAAATAATTTTTTTACAGAAATTTTTGGTTAATTTGGGGGATCTACGCTAGGGAAGATCCGCTTTTTTCTGTCCTCTCTGTGGCGATCGCCAATCCCTGAAGGGACTCCCTTACAATGGCAAGGGTACAAAACTTTTTCTGACCCTGACGACTTTGTTTGACCAAGAACGCCTCCTCTTTGAGCCTGTAACACCAACAGCCAACGCAATCCCCCTAATTTTCGCGTTTCCCAATACCTACACCGTGGGGATTACGAGCTTGGGCTATCAACTGGTGTGGGCGAAATTTAGCCAGCGGCCCGATGTGGATGTGCGTCGCCTGTTTACGGATTTAGAGGAAAAACTGCCGTCCCAGCCAGAAATTGTGGGCTTTTCTTTTTCTTGGGAACTGGATTACACAAATCTCTTTAGCTTGTTAGAAAAACTAAAAATTCCGTTACGGGCAGCCGAGCGTGGCGAGCAGCATCCCCTGGTATTTGGGGGAGGATCAGTATTGAGCGCCAACCCAGAACCCTTTGCGGACTTTTTCGATGTGATCCTCCTGGGGGACGGGGAAAATCTTTTGGATGAATTTATTGATCAGTACCAAAGGGTACGCCAAGGCGATCACCAAACCAAATTACGCCACCTCGCCCAAACGCCGGGGATCTATGTGCCCAGTCTGTACGAAGTAACCTACCAGGAGCCAACGGGGGCCATTGAAACTATTGAACCCAAATATGCCGATGTGCCTCCCAGCGTTGAAAAACAGACCTACCGGGGGAATACCCTCTCGGCCTCGACGGTGGTCACAGAACAAGCCGCCTGGGAAAATATCTACATGGTAGAAGTGGTGCGCAGTTGCCCGGAGATGTGCCGCTTTTGCCTCGCCAGCTATGTCACCTTGCCTTTTCGGACGGCCAATTTAGAGCAGTCATTGATCCCAGCCATTGAGCGGGGCCTTAAAGTTACGGATCGCCTTGGTTTGCTCGGAGCTTCTGTGACCCAACACCCGGAATTTGAGCAACTATTAGACTATCTTTCTCAACCCCAATATGCCGATGTACGCCTGAGTATTGCCTCGGTACGGACAAACACCGTCACGGAAAAATTGGCCCGGACCCTCGCCGCCCGGGATACCCGTTCGATCACCATTGCCGTAGAAAGTGGTTCTGAACGGCTCCGGGAAATTGTTAATAAAAAGCTCACCAATGACGAAATTATTACAGCGGCAGTAAATGCGAAGGCAGGCGGCCTCAAAGGGATTAAATTCTACGGGATGGTGGGCATTCCTGGGGAAGAAATGGCCGATGTGGAAGCAACCGTCGCGATGATGCAAGCCGTAAAAAAAGCGGCCTCAGGCTTGCGCTTAACCCTGGGTTGTAGCACCTTTGTCCCCAAGGCCCATACGCCTTTTCAGTGGTTTGGGGTGAACCCAGCGGCGAAGAAACGGCTGCATTTTCTCCAAAAACAGCTCCGTTCCCAGGGGATGGAGTTCCGGCCAGAAAGCTATAACTGGTCAGTGATTCAGGGGTTGCTTTCCCGGGGCGATCGCCGCCTATCACGATTACTCGAACTGACCCGTGACTATGGCGATACCCTCGGTAGCTACAAGCGGGCTTTTAAAGACCTCAAAGGACAAATTCCTCCCTTGGAATTTTATGTCCACCAGGATTGGCCGACGACCCAGGTGCTCCCCTGGCAGCATCTACAGACGGCGATCCCCAAGGCCACCATCGAGAAGCATTTTCAAACGGCGGCGGTGCCGCTCCAGGTTTAACCCGCTCTAAAACTGAAACAAGTCGGCGATCGCCTGTTGAGGATCCGGCTGTTTCACGAGGGATTCCCCAATGAGAACAGCCTTGGCCCCGGCCTCTCTGACAAACCGGAGATCAAGGGGCGTATGTAAACCTGATTCACTGACAACGCGGACACCCTTAGCCTGAAGTTCGGCGCGGCGACTTTCCAGCAACATGGTGGTTGTTTCCAAATCGACAGAAAAATCTTCGAGGTTACGGTTATTGATCCCCACGAGGCTGACCCCCTCAATAGCGAGGACGCGATCCAGTTCAGCGAGGGTATGTACTTCCACCAGGGCAGTCATCCCTAGGCTGCGGATAATTTTGACGAAATAGGCGAGGTCTTGGTCACTGAGGATCGCGGCGATCAGCAGAACGGCGTCAGCACCGTGGCTGCGGGCCTTAAAAATTTGATAGGGATAAATAATAAATTCTTTGCAGAGCAGGGGGAGATCTACCGCATCGCGCACGAGGCTCAGGTTTTCGAAGCTCCCCTGGAAAAACTTGTTATCAGTGAGGACTGAGAGGCAACTGGCTCCCCCGGCGGCATAACTTTTGGCGATCGCCACCGGGTCAAAATCTTCCCGAATTACCCCCTTACTGGGAGAGGCTTTTTTCACTTCGGCGATGAGCGCAGGTTGGGTTTTCCCATGGACTAAAGCCCCTAGAAAATCTTTTGCCGGTGGCACCTTTGTGACCCGCTGGCGCAGTTCGAGCAGCGAAACCTTATCGCGCAACTGCTCCACTTCTTTTTCTTTATGCCAAACAATTTCCTCCAGGATATGCTGGGGTTTGGCATCGGGCACCGCCACTTGGTACTGCAAGATGCTGACATTAACGGGACGGCTGGGGTGGAGACGACGGATTTGCACAGTCATAAGATTTGCTGGGGATGAAAAAGCAACCCCTAGGGGCTGCTCCTGTCAAAAACAAAGGGTAATTTACGCGAAAAGCAGTAGAGATAAAGACTTATTTCTTCGTTTGCATGTTGCGGAGTTGGTTCAGGGCAGCCGCAGCAATGTTAAAGATTGCCCAAGAGCCAGCGATGATTACAGGAGCTAAAACAACAACAACTCGCCAATCCATGGTTTGATTCCTCTCAGTTAAAAAATGATGATAAACAAAGTTTTTCAATTCTATACTAATAACCCATTAAGCTCCTTTTTCCAAGGCTTGTAAGAAGATCCCCAGGGGGGTGTCGGGCCGGGGCGATCGTCGCTCAAAATCGAGCAAAAGACCAGGGATCGGTTAGGGTAAATGGAGCAATTTTTCTGGAATTTAGGTGTGGTGATGGTCGCTTTGCAACAGTGGTTTACCCTGATGATCGCCCAATGGCTGATCCTTTGGCCCTGGCTTTTTGTGGGGGTATGTCTCTCGACGGTGGCTCTAATTTTTACGCCCTGTCCCTGGTGGGAGAAAGTCCTCCCCCAAAGCACCTGGTTGCAATTACTGGCTGGCCTTGGCCTCGGTCTTATTCTGCCCCTAGGTCAGGCTGGAGGACTGCCCCTCATGCGACGGCTACTGTGGCAATCCGGCTCCTCGGTGGGGGCGATCGCCTTTTGGTTGGGGACTGTTTCCCTAAGTCCCTTTGTGCTGGCTAAATTTTGGCAGCAGTTATCTGGGCGGGGAGGACTCCTGTTGTTCTATGGCAGCCTGAGCCTGGGGATCTTGCTTTTGATTGCCAGTATTTTTATGTTGGCGCGTCAGCAACGCAGTTACCAACAGGGGGATCTAGAAACTTTTTTGTATCCGGCGATCGCCCGTCCCAGTTCCCACCGAATTCCCAACGCCCAACCAGAAACCCTTTCGCCACCGAGCAAACTGACAATCCTGCCCACTTCTCGCCGGTTTCGATCCCTCATGGCGAGCCAAAACCTCATGCAAGAACTGCTGGAATGGTCGGTCTGGCTTTTGATCGCCTGTGGCATGATGGCCTGTGGTCAAGTTCTGTTCCCCCTAGAAACATTACTCAGTCATGGTATGACGGGTCTATTTGGTGCGGGGATCTTGTACGCCGTTCAACCGACGCAAATGGCGGCGATCGCTGATTTAATTTTAGGGAGTCGTAGCCCTGGTGTTGCCCTTGGCTTTCTCCTGACTGGGACTTTCTTCAATGGCATCACTCTGATTCTTTTAATCAATGTCGTCCGCTGGCGGGCCTATGTTTATCTTAGTCTGCTTTTGGGGTTGACCCTCCTGGCCCTGGATCTATGGCTTAATTTTTATGTTTTTTAATCTCTTGTAAGTGTTTACTGTTGTGGTTCCAAAGAAAAATCACGTTCCCCGGGATCTCCCAATTTGGGTGATATCTTTAGAGACAAGAAGCAAAGCGCTTCTCCTGGCAGATTAAACAGCTTAATCTAAACAATAGAAAAAAGAGGTGAAAACGCTGTTCCAAACTACGTCTGTCCATCCATATCCAAAAGCAATAATCCTCACGAACATTCGCTATTTTCCAGAGTGCTGAACAGGGGAGTTTGATCAAGGCTAGTTCTTTGGCAGCTCCAAGATTTTCTGAAATAGATTCGGAAAACAAGCTTGAGTATTCGGACTGGATTCTTGTTTTTGTCATGAACTCTCTGTTACACATTCGTTTATCAACTGCACATTCTCTAAGCTCACAGTTTGTGGGCTTTTTTTGTGGGTAAAAAGCCGAGGACAGATCAATTTATGGTTTGTAGCAGCGCACCCGGAGATTTTCTTTTATCTTTAAGGGTGCATTCTTTTGAGATTTTTGCGGCGTAATCCATGGCCTACCCCTCGATTCATCCTGACACCATCGAAGAAATTCGCGCCAAGGTTGATATTACTGAGGTGGTATCTGATTATGTGGTGCTCAAAAAGCGGGGCAAGGATTTACTGGGGCTTTGTCCGTTCCACGATGAAAAGACACCGAGTTTTACGGTGAGTCCGACGAAGCAGTTTTATCATTGTTTTGGTTGTGGGGCGGGGGGCAATGCGATCAAGTTTTTGATGGAGATTAATAAGTCTCCCTTTGCCCAGGTGGTGATGGACTTGGCCCAACGGTATCAAGTCCCGGTTAAAACCCTCGAACCGGAACAGCACCAAGAGATCCAGCGGGAACTCTCCCTAAAGGAGCAGCTCTATGAAATTGTGGCGATCGCCAATGATTTTTATCAATATTCCCTGCGGCAACCGGAAGGAAAAACGGCGCTAGATTATGTCCGCCAGCAACGGCGATTAACGGAAGCAACGATTCAAAACTTCGGCCTGGGCTATGCGCCGGGGGGCTGGGATACTCTCTACCACTACCTTGTGGAACAAAAACGCTACCCTATCGAATTAGTCGAAAAAGCTGGGCTGATTAAACCGCGCCAGTCGGGGAACGGCCATTATGATCAGTTCCGCGATCGCCTGATGATCCCGATCTACGATGTCCAGGGCCGGGCGATCGCCTTTGGCAGCCGTACCCTAAGTAACGAAGAACCGAAATATCTCAATTCCCCGGAAACCCCTTTATTTGACAAGGGCCGGACGCTTTTTGCCCTCGACAAAGCGAAGGGGGCGATCGCCAAACGAGATGCTGCTGTGGTTGTAGAAGGTTATTTTGATGCGATCGCCCTCCATGGGGCCGGGTTTGACCATGCAGTGGCTTCCCTCGGCACTGCCTTTACCCAGGGGCAAATTAAACAACTGCTGCGCTACACCGACTCCAAGCAAATTATTTTCAACTTTGATGCGGACAAGGCGGGGATCAAGGCGACCCAACGCACCCTCACCGAAATTGAACCGCTCATTTACAGCGGTCAGGCCCAAGTACGGATTCTCAATCTCCCTGGGGGGAAGGATGCGGACGAGTTTTTGCAAACAGACCAAGGCCCAGAACAGTACCAAACCGCCCTCGAAACAGCTCCCCTCTGGCTCGACTGGCAACTGGATCAAATTTTGCTGGGCCAAGACGTCACCCAAGCCGACCAATTCCAAGGGGTGATCAAGCAAATCGTTCGCCTGATTGCCAAAATTGACAATCCGAGTTTTCGGAGCCACTACATCGCCAAGGCCAGTGAGCTCATTAACCACGAGGACTCCCACTACAAAAAACAATTGGAAGCGACCCTCCTGACCCAGGTGAACCGTTTCCGCAAAGCCCAAGCCCGGAATCCGACAGCGACCCCGGACGTGCAACCAGAGGCGATCGCCATTTCCTCCCAAACCATTGCCCTCGCCCAGGCCGAAGAATTGCTGCTGCGGATTTATCTCCACAGTCCAGCCCAGCGTCACCCCATCGAAGCACGCCTTGCCGAAAAGGAAGTGATGTTTAGCCTGTCCCACCACCGTTGGCTCTGGCAACAAATCCTTGAAACCCCTTTAGAAATTAAGCAAAACCATGTCCATAATCAATTGTTGGGCCGGATGCTCGATATTTTGACCCACCATCCCGAACGGATGCACAGTCTTGGCTCTCTGCTCTACCTCACCGAAACCACCGAAATCGATGTGCGTCGGGCCACCTTAAATATCCATGCGGCGATCGCCACCCTTGAACATGTCAATTGGACTCAACATCGCCGCTATTGCCAGGAAAAATGGCAAGGCCTTGATCCCCAGCACCCGGATTTTGCCTATTATCTACGGGAATTTGAACAGGCCGACCGTAAACTGAAGGCGATCGCCCAGGAACGGCAATTTTCCCACCTAGAGATCCTCCACCACGAAACATAACTCGCCCCATTCCCACAATGGAAAGAACAGAAACTGATACCATGAGAGCTTGCAGATAGCCATGCTTTTATATCCTAAATTTTATGAGTACCCCATCCGGTCTAATTGCGCCCCATGGTGGCCAATTAATTAACCGCATCGCCTCCGACGCCGAGAAGCAAGAATTCCTCGCCCAGGGCGATCGCCTCCCCCGCATTACCCTCGATGCCCGCGCCCAATCCGATTTAGAAATGATCGCCATCGGTGGCTTCAGTCCCCTCAAGGGCTTCATGGAGCAAAAGGACTACGAACTCGTGGTCGAAGAAATGCACCTCAGCAACGGCCTGCCCTGGTCTGTGCCCGTCACCCTTTCCGTGTCTGAAGAAATTGCCGATCCCCTCAAAGAAGGCAATTGGGTACGCCTCGACGATGCTAACGGTCGCTTTATCGGTGTCCTCGAACTCACCGAAAAATACCACTACAACAAAGCCCACGAAGCGATCAACGTCTACCGCACTGACGAAGAAAAACACCCCGGTGTCAAAGTCGTCTACGAACAGGGAGCCGTGAACCTTGCTGGCCCCGTCTGGTTACTCGAACGGGATGACCATCCCCTTTTCCCCAAATACCAAATTGATCCCGCCGCTTCCCGTGCCGCTTTCCAAGCGCGGGGCTGGACAACCGTCGTCGGCTTCCAAACCCGGAACCCGATCCATCGCGCCCACGAATACATCATTAAATGTGCCCTCGAAACCGTTGATGGTTTATTCCTTCATCCCCTCGTTGGCGCCACCAAGAGTGATGATATTCCCGCTGATGTGCGGATGCGCTGCTACGAAATCATGCTGGAGAATTATTTCCCCCAAGAGCGTGTAATTCTGGCGATTAATCCTTCGGCGATGCGCTACGCTGGCCCCCGGGAAGCGATCTTCCACGCCCTGATCCGGAAAAACTACGGTTGTACCCACTTTATCGTGGGCCGTGACCATGCGGGTGTCGGTGATTACTATGGCACCTACGACGCCCAAAAGATCTTTGAAGAGTTTGACCCCCAGGCCCTTGGGATCACGCCGATGAAATTTGAGCACGCCTTCTTCTGTAAGAAAACAGAACAAATGGCCACCTCGAAAACTAGTCCTAGTGGCCCCGAAGACCGGATTCACCTCTCTGGCACAAAAGTGCGGGAAATGCTCCGTCGTGGAGAATTACCACCGCCACAATTCTCCCGTCCCCTCGTTGCAGCTGAACTTGCAAAAGCAATGCACGATTAATTGCTGAATTTTTAAATTTCTTCAGAAAAAACAAAACCTCCTTTTCGTAATGATGAGGAGGCTTTTTTGTACTTAAAGCTGCTGTTAAATATCGAGATCGTCCATGTTCAGTTTTGGAGCATTCATCTCGATAAATTCTCGCCGGGGTGCAACGCGATCGCCCATGAGCACCGTAAAGATTCGATCCGCTTCGGCAGCATCTTCGATCTCAACCCGTTTGAGGGTACGGCTTTCTGGGTTCATGGTGGTATCCCAAAGCTGTTGCGGCATCATTTCCCCCAGACCCTTAAAGCGCTGGATATTATATTTCGCGTTGTCGGGGAGCTGACGGATTTGATCTTGCAGTTCGCGATCGCTGTAGCAATAAACGTGGTTTTTACCCCGTTCCAGTTTGTAGAGGGGCGGGCAGGCAATGTAAATATAGCCTTGATCCACCAATTCTCGCTGGTAGCGATAGAAGAAGGTCAGTAACAATGTCCGAATGTGCGCCCCATCCACATCCGCGTCAGTCATGATCACCACCCGATGGTAACGGAGTTTTTCGGGGTTAAATTCTTCCCCTTTAATCCCCATCCCCAACGCTGTAATCAAAGACTGAATTTCGTTATTTTTATAAATCTTGGCGTCATCGGTTTTCTCGATATTGAGGATTTTTCCTCGCAGCGGCAAGATGGCTTGGAAGGCGCGATCACGGCCCTGTTTCGCACTACCACCCGCAGAATCTCCCTCCACCAAGTAAATCTCAGTCTTAGCCGGATCCCGTTCACTACAGTCAGCCAATTTACCGGGGAGTAACGAAGATTCTAAAACAGATTTACGGCGCACCAATTCCCGCGCCCGCCGTGCCGCTTCTGCTGCCTTAAACGCTTGGATTGCCTTTTCTAAAATTGAATCAACGACATTGAGATTAAATTCAAAATATTCCGTCAGCACTTCGCCCACAAAGGAATCAACAATCCCCCGCACTTCCGAGTTGCCGAGCTTTGTTTTCGTTTGCCCTTCAAATTCTGGATCGGGCACCTTCACCGAAATTACTGCCGTTAAACCTTCGCGAATATTTTCCCCGGCTAGGTTCGAATCATTATCCTTGAGCTTATTGCGTTTCCGCGCCACGGTATTCATGGTTCGGGTGAGTACGCTTTTTAACCCTTCGAGGTGTGTTCCACCATCAACGGTGCGGATGTTATTGGCAAAACCCAGCAAATTATCGCTATAGGCATCGGTACACCATTGCAAGGCCACTTCTAGCTGAACACCGTTCTTTTCCCCGGTGACATAGATAATTTCTTCGTGGAGGGGGGATTTTTCGCGGTTCATGTAGGCGACATATTCTTTGATGCCCCCTTCATAAAAATAGGTATTACTGGCTTGCTTTTCTGAGCGGTGATCCGTAAAGACGATTTTGACGCCAGCATTGAGATATGCTAGTTCCCGCAGGCGTCCGGCGAGGGTGTTGTAATCAAAAACGGTCGTTTCGGTAAAAATTTTCGCATCGGGCAAAAAGCAAACGGATGTTCCCGATAAATGCTGTGGGGCCGGGGCTTCGGTGAGTTCGCCTTGGGGGACACCCCGTTCGTAGCGTTGTTTGTAGGTAGTTTCGTCGCGCCAAACGGTAACTTCGACCCATTCTGATAGGGCATTGACCACAGAAACGCCTACCCCGTGCAGACCACCGGAGACTTTATAGCCGCCCGCGCCAAATTTGCCCCCCGCGTGGAGGACGGTCATCACGGTTTCGAGGGCTGATTTCCCGGTACTGGGGTGCACATCGACGGGAATACCACGTCCGTTGTCGGTGACGGTGACGGAGCCATCGGCATTAATCTCAACGCTAATTTCTGTGCAGTAGCCGGCCAGGGCTTCATCGACGGAGTTATCAACAACTTCATAAACGAGGTGATGTAAGCCACGGGGACCAGTGGTGCCGATGTACATTCCGGGACGTTTGCGGACAGGTTCTAATCCTTCGAGAACCTGGATCTGCTGGGCACTGTAATTACTGGTCATGGACGAACTCCGAATTTTGGGCGTAAAAACTCTATAGCCTGTTTTTGGGTTAAATCAGGCAAAAATTATACCATAAAAGGCTTCTGGGAGGAGCAGGCTGAATCTGCGGCAGGATTTACCAAGGGGGTGGAGCGGCGGTTTTGCAGCCAAAAAATATATATGCAAACTAAGCAAAAAATAAATTCGGGGCGATCGCCATAAAAAAACTCAATGGAGCGGGGAAAAATTAGTACGTCTATTTCACAATTTTAGCGCAGGGGCGGGGGATCAGAAAAAATGTTTGGGGGGTTAGAAAATGTTGAGATGCTGGGGTTGTTCGGCGGCGGCAATGAGGCGATCGCAGCCGGATTGGGGGGCAGCCCAGCGGTAATGGCATTCCTTTGGGTTACCCCAGCAGAGGGCGAGGTAAAATTCACCGTGACCCACATCCAATTCGGCCCATTCTGCGAGTTGACTGGCCCGCCCTAACTCCGCAAAAGTCAGGGGAGAAAGTTGATGATCGACTAACTGCCAGAGGTTTAAGCCCTCGGTGATGTGGTGCCAAAAGTCGAGAACGTTGGGTTTCGCCGCCCGGAGAATCGCTTTATCGCTGTCGATGGCAATCAGTTGCTGGTGAATTTCCGGCAGGTTTAATTGGCGATCGCCCACGGTGATTTCCCGCCAGACGATGCCGGAGACATTATTTTCCCGTTGGTATTGGTGAATCTGTTGGGTAAAGTCCTGGCAGGCAAACACTTTTCCCAGTTGGTCTTGATCGAGGGCCATGGTCACGATTGGCACCCCCACCCGCGCATCCGGTGAGAGCAAAAGGCGATCGCCCCGGAGGGTTGCCTTTAACTCTTGGTTGAGGATTTCAATTAAATCTTGGGTACTGTAGACCATGGCTTTGCGGTGGTCGCTTTCTTTTAACGATAACCTGCCCAGGGACTCACTTCGATCACGCCATTGGTTTGAAAGACCACATTAACCTGGGTCAGCGGTTCAGTGGGCAAGATTGTTTCGCCAGGGACAATGCCCGCCGCCGCTGGTTCCACTAGAGCGGGGAGAGGGGTCTGATCAAGGGCTGTTTTTGCGGCGTTATTATCGGCGACCACGAGGGCGATCGCCCCGTCATTGGTAACCCCCAAGGTATAGGCCAGGGTTTGGGGAATGGTGGCATTTTCTCGATCAAACTCGGCGGCGATGGTGTCTTTAACCTGTTGAATTAATTGGCGGAGAGCGTCCCCCTCCACTTCGCGGGAATCAAAATCCAACTCACGGGAACTTTGAAAACCTTCCCAGGGGCTCACTTCCAAGACATTTCCCGCAAAATTTACCCGAAATTGGGCCATGGCCTGCTCGTTGGCGATCGCCGCCACTTCTGGGGTATGACCCAACTCACTTAAGGCCGTTGTCCCCGTCGTCATCTCAGCGCCATCTAGAGGTTGCACGCCCAAAAGACGACCATCGGTGCCGAGGGCCAAGCGATAGGAAGCATTATCTGTCGTATTGCGCTCCGTCCAAGCTGAGTCTAGGGTGCCATAGAGATAAGCTTGCATTAACTGCAGATCGCGGTCTGCGGTAATGGTGGGTAAGGTTTCACCAAGGCGATCAAAATCAGCTTCCGTCCAGAGGGCCGTATCCGGTAAAGTTGCGCTGGTGAGTTGTTCCGTCTCCTCCCCAGAACCAACCTGCTCACTGTCGGTACGTGTTGTTTCTGGCGCTGGTACGAAGAATAAAGCAAAGGCTGTTAGGGCTAAACCACTGACGCCAACCAGGGGCGGCACCGCCCGATCTGCAAAGGATTCCTCCGGTACGCAATGGCGACGACTTAGGGGCGTTAGGGGTAAAACAAAATCCGGCAGGGTCAAACCATCGGCAAGAAATTGATCAATGGCTTCTGTTAAATCAAACAACTCCGCTGTGGTTAATTCGAAGGTTTCGGCAGCACTGCCATCGGGCTGTTGCCAATGGAGATGATGGGCATAGGTTGCCGTTGCTGTTTCTAAGCGAACCTGGCCCTTGGCATCGAGGATTTCGGGGGGACGTTGGAGGCCACTTAAAATGCCCTGGGCATACTCACTAACGGCTTGGACGAGGTGATCAAAGAAAATTTTCCCGCCGCTGAGCACTTTTTGGGAGGTCGTAAAACGGCATTCCACATTGGAGAGGATGGTCAGGGTGTCGAGGAGTTTGCCACTACCATCGTCGAATCCTTCGAGGGTGAGGGTGCAGTTGGGGAGGTTATATTGGCGACGAATATTCATGGTAATTGTTTAGCTCACTTCTCCATCAAAGAGGCTGACCCATAGCCGTTGGGTGCCAACGGTGCCTGTACAAAACAACAGTTTTTCGAGGAGGGCGATCGCCAGTTCGTTTAAATCTTGTTTCGACTGGTTGTAGAGGGTGACACGGACACGCCGGGGATTCATCCGGCTCCGGAAATGGGCGCGAAACCGCTCTAGATATTCAGAAAGACGAAAATGACTGTCGAGGGGGAGATTCCGTTCCCGGAGGTGCTGGGCGGCGGGTAGGAGTTGCCGTAACAAGGCCAGTAAATTCTTCGCGCGATCGCCAATGATCAAGACCAATGCCTTGGCTTCTGTGGGGGTCAGGTGGCCATGGGTATGGGACCGTCGCCAGGGGTTGGTACGCCGCAATCGCCAGAGGACGACCCGGTTGGGGATAATTTCCGTCAATTCTAGTTTTTGGGCAGAGCGCAGCATCAGTTCTGAACCGCCCAACTCCAACGCTTCTAGGGCCAAGAGGAGCAGGTCAATTTGCTGTTGGGCCCGTCGCGGAAAAACTTTTCCCTCCGGCAATAGATCCGGCAGATTTTGCAACAGGTAGGGTTGTCCTGGGGATACCGATGGGGAACTAGGATTGGGCATTACGCTCACAGAATCATTCATACTCTCAGAAAAACAAACTTGGTTCGCTGCAAACCCACGACGGGAGATGATCGCTATCTATCGCCAGGCTATCAATGAGGCTCAAACCCGATCATACGCGATGATCAGAGGTCTCACACCAGGGCAATGGATTGTTCTCAATCAGTTTACCCCACAAGACCCGTCGTCCCAGCGAAAAAATTCTGGGCGATCGCCCCTTTAAACTTCTGGTTGATCTCCACTGATCAGCACAAAGGGCTGCACAATTAATGTCGCAAATACGAGGGTCTGGGTTGCTTGGTTCCAACGTTCTAGTTCTTCTTTTGTGGGCTTACGCACTAGGCCACCGCTCATCCACTTGCCCACCAGGGGAGCATTATCCGTGGCGATCGCCTCTCCCACCTGCAACAGATCTAAGGAAGGATGTACCACAATCAGCGCATCACGGGCCGCATGGGGCGCGAGGTCATGCCACTCACTGTCGCCGAAATTGGACTGGAGTTGTTTAAGCAAATCTGACATTAAAAAAAATAATGAGGTTAAGGGCAACGGTTAAGGTTTACTGGATTTTGGGGTTTTTGACAATTATCCAGGGCCACCCAAAAAAGATTTGGTGAGACTGTTGACGCTTCTGAAAAATTGGTGTTATATTTCTAAAGGCTTAAACGCAATGGGGTGTCGCCAAGCGGTAAGGCATCGGATTTTGGTTCCGACATTCCCAGGTTCGAATCCTGGCACCCCAGTAAAATCATCAACATCAGACAATCTTTGAAACTTGTTACCCACGGCATTATGTGTCCGCAGGGGTTGAGAGGATTGTGCCGGGAAGATCATGGCGATCGCCCAGTAAAGAAAATTCTTACCCCAGTTTTACAGCGGTTCCAGTGGCTGTGATCAGCAACAAAACGCCTTTATCGTCAATGTTGATTGTGCCCGTGTCTATGCTCAGGCCAATTACCGCATCAGCACCGCGTTTTTGGGCATTGCTTTCTAGTTCTCGCAATGCTTCCTGGTGGCCTTTTTCGAAGATTCGCTCGTAACTGGCAGTGCGGCCGCCAATCATATCTCGGATGCCCGCAAAGAAATCCCGGAGGGCATTGGTGCCATAGACCACTTCAGCGGTGACGACACCTCGATAACTGGTGATGGTTGCCCCTTCGATGGTGTTGGTAGTGGTGAGAATCATATTTTTTTATGGGTATTAGTGCAACAGAAATTTAGCGAGTTCAATTGGCAGGAGAAAGATTGTAGAACTCTTTCTTTTCGAGGATTGGGTAACTTTTGCCCATGGCTTTATCAAAGGCTTTCTCGGCGGCTTCAACGTCCTCTGGGGAAACGACTTTCCGTAGGGCTTGGCTCGACCAAGACACAACGACAGTAAGCTGATCGGGGTGGTCAGCAGCTTGCCAGATTTCTTTGCGCACAAAGGCAGGTGATCGCCGATCGATTGGGTTCCAGATTTCCAGTTCCTTTTCGATGAATTTTGCCTGGTCGGCCTGGGGAACGGCAAAGGTTAACCATTCCACCACGGGATCATCGCTCAGAGATTCCGCCAGACTTGCGTTTTGTCCGAGACCGAAAATTAAAGCGAAGACTAAGGCGATCGCCCCGAACCATTTACCCATCGGATCCGCTACTCCTGATTGAAACTGTTCCCTGCTATTTTACTCCTCTCCTAAAATGCGAATCCGCACACTACTCTCGCCGGAATCATCTAAATCGACTTCTAAAACCTCACCACTCAAGGCATCTAGGGTGCCCAGCATCGACCGTAGATAGGGATTGCTCGCCCCCGTATCCACATAAAGGCGATCGGCTAATTTCCCTAGGCGCTTCCAGGTGGTAAAGAGTTTCACCACACATTGCTCCATTTGGGTGGCCTGTTTCACCAGATCAGCGGCGGTACCCAGACAATCCAAACGCAGAGCTTCTTCGAGGGCCATTTCTAGATCAATATTCGCCTTGCGGAGGGTCTGCACCTGGGCGGCAGCATCGATATATTTTGCTAAACTTTTCGCCTCCCGGGTCATGGCTTTGACGGTGTCGGTGTTGGGAGCTTCGCGGATTTCCTCTTGGATTGCCGTGACATGGGCTTCTGGCAATTTCTCTAATTCCTTCACCAGGGGCGAAAGAAACCGACTGGGGAGCGCACCGCTGGCGGCCTGTTCTTTCACTTCATCGGGGAGCAGCTCCGAGCTCATACTCGTCCATTCGTCGGCCAGTTGTTTTACTTCCCGTCTGGTGATGCGATCGCCTTTTTGGGCGGCATCGGCAACGAGTTTTTGAATTTCTGGGGCTGATTTTGCCGTTTCTACGAAGGCATTTTTGCTGAAATTATTGATGCTGTTGGGGTCTAGTTGTCCTTCGGCAAGGAGGGTATCGGCACTATTAGCCAGTTCAATGAGGCCATAGGCTTGACTTTTGCTAATTTCTCGCTGTTTGAGCCAGTTTAAAAAGCCTGTTCCGCGCCCGTCGCCGCCGCGTTTTTCTCGATCTCGCACGGCCCGCATAATCCGGCCCCGCCAAATGTCCGTTTGCAGGTCAAAGCGATCGCAAATTTGCCAGACCCGCTCGATCTGGGTATCAAATTCCGCGTCATGGAGTTGATCGTCCTCTGGATCGGGCAGCTCCAAGTTAAAGTCAACGTCAGTGGTCAAGGCGGCGGCAAGGTCTGCCGTTGAAATGTCGGTCAAGCTGGTCATAAAGGCGATCGCGTTTAAAAACGACAGGGAGTAAAGGTTTAGCTTTCGTTAAGCCCCACTGATTTTAGAGGGAATTTCCCCACCCGACAAGGCGCTTCCCAACGGCGATGGGGGCCATGATTTGGGGTGAAATACGTTAATCTAGTCCTGAGAAAAGAGCCAAAATCTGCGCCTATTTGGTGACGCGAAACAACTGTTATGAGTCAATCTATATTTACGCCCAACTCGATTCTGTCCCCCACCGCTAAGGTCAATGCCGCCGAGGGAAATGGCTGGCAGGATTTTTTTCAGGAAACAGTAGCCCTCACCCAACGCCTGGTGATTCAGCTCCAGCGGCGACCAACCACCCTGATCGCGGGCATTATTCAACCATTTATGTGGCTAATTTTGTTCGGGGCCTTGTTTTATAAAGCGCCCCAGGGACTGTTTGGCAATGATATTAACTATGCCCAATTTCTTGCCCCAGGGATTATTGTGTTTACGGCCTTTTCCGGGGCATTGAATGCAGGTTTACCGGTGATGTTTGACCGGGAATTTGGCTTTTTAAATCGACTGCTGGTGGCTCCTTTAGCGACGCGCTACTCCATCGTGGCGGCCTCAACGATCTACATTATGGGGCTGACCTTGATTCAAACGGCGGTGATCGTCGGGGCCAGTGCTTTGTTGGGGGCGGGTTTACCCAGTGCCTTGGGGCTAGGGGCGATCGCCTTAGTGGTGTTCTTGATTGTGTTGGCGGTAACGGCCCTCAGTTTAGGTTTGGCTTTTGCGCTGCCGGGACATATTGAATTGATTGCGGTAATTTTTGTAGTGAATTTGCCCCTGCTGTTTGCCAGTACCGCTTTAGCGCCCTTAGATTTCATGGCGAACTGGTTACAGATTGTCGCGAGCTTGAATCCCTTGACCTATGCCATTGAGCCGATTCGCTACCTCTATATGCACAGTGATTGGACATGGCAAAGTGTAGTCTTCAGCGCGCCTTGGGGAGATTTAAACTTTGGGGCAGTGCTTGGAATTTTGACGGTTTTTGGGGCGATCGCCTTGGCGACCATCCAACCGCTACTCAAACGTCGTTTGGGTTAATTTCCACAAAAAAGGAACGGCGATCCGTTCCTGAAGAGTTTTGAAGCTTTTACTTGACCAGGGAGAACCTAAGCCAGTTGATCCTTGGTCTTTTTGCGTTTTGTCCAGCGGTAGACAATGAAGCCACAGAGACCGAGGGCCAGGAAAATCATGATCGGACTGTGGAGAATCATCGACACAATAATCGTTAAACCAGACAAAATCGCCGCCACAATGAACGTTGCAAAACCTGTGGCGGTGCGGGTCAAATCCCCTAAAAACGGAATGATATCCAGCACAACACCGAGGGGTTCGACGACTAAATTTAAGCCGATCCACATTAATAAAAATCCCCCGAACCGTAGGCCCCAGGTGATCAGCTTATGTCGGTTTGCTAAGTTGGCGATCGCCTGGTCACGGGTACCAGGAAATAATCGATAAAAAGTCACATTTTTCGGGCCTTGGTGGGGCGTGAGTTGGTTACTGCTGCCTAAATCACCAAAGACCGTTGCTTGAATATTTTTATTTAGGGCTTGATAACTGAGGCGCAGATCGCCAATTTCTGGACTACCGAGGCTACCTGTCCCAAAAAATAAGTAACTGCCGTTGAGTTTGTTTTTTGATTCTGCTGGGATCTGGGCTGCTGTTAAACTAACGGGCTGGTTGATGGGAAACGTTAGCTGATTGACATCCAGTTGATAATCCCCCACTTGAGCCTGGGAAACCCGTAGGTCTTGGCTCTCGATGCTTTTTTCGGGGTTGTAATGGCCGGTCGGATTTTTAAAGCGCGAGGAATCATCCGGATTTTCGGCCCATTCTTTGGCGTAGGTATAGGTCGTTGTTTTCGTTTCTGAACCCCCTGCATTTTTCTTGGTGGTGGTGCGGCTATTCTCTTCCCAGGCATACATTTCTGTTTTGCGCCGGAGGGCAATGTATTCACCGGGTTCTAAATAGGGGCGATCGCCGAGGGTTTCTGGGCTGCTGAGGTTGCCTGTGATCGACACAAAACTATTGGCCTTTACCGTAGCAGTGCCGGTGGCGGGAATTTCTGTGGCCGTGGCCGCAATTTTCGAGAGGTCTACCCGGCCTTCATTCCAGTAGAGCACCCCAAAGGACGCTAAAAAGAGAACGACACCCAGAAAAATTCCTACAATGGAATTGCCGAGGCGCTGAAAATACCCCGTTGTTTTTTGTTCAACAAATTGGTCACTCATTGGCTTTGGAACCGTACAAAACATTTCCCTTCGATCCACCTCAACCGAGGGCGAGCTTCCGGTTGATCGGTGAATTAAGGTGCCTTCAGGATATAACTTGGCCCCCGATTTTTTGGACTTTGTGACGCTTCTCAATCATCCTTAACGTTTTTCTTCACTGCCTCGTGAAATTTTTGCTTTTCGTGAATAAATAGACGGCATCTCAGTAGCTTGATCTGGGCGATCGCATAGGATAGGATTTAGCTTTTGCGGAACCTCCCTCGGCTCTTGGGGATTGGTGGCAGGTTCAAAAAAATTGTCTAAGCGAGGATAAACACAACATGGAAGACAAACATATGCTGATGATTCCCGGCCCGACCCCTGTGCCGGAGCAGGTTTTGCTAGCAATGGCCAAACACCCCATCGGTCACCGGAGCGCCCAGTTTAGCGAAATCATGGCCCAGGTCACGGCACAACTCAAATGGCTCTTCCAAACCAAAAACGATGTGTATTGCCTCGCCGCCAGCGGTACCGGTGCCATGGAAGCCGGTTTGATCAACTTCATCAATGCCGGCGATAAAGTCCTCGTCGGCGATAACGGTAAATTTGGGGAACGTTGGGCGATCGTCTGTGAAACCTACGGTATGGACGTCGAAAAGGTGCAAGCCCCCTGGGGAGAAGCCCTCGATCCTGAAGTTTTCCGCGCCAAGCTCGAAGCCGACACTGCCAAAGACATTAAAGCCGTCGTCGTCACCCACTCAGAAACTTCTACCGGTGTCCTCAACGACCTCGAAACCATCAGCCGCTACGTCAAAGCCCACGGTGCATTAATGATTGTGGATGCTGTTACCAGTTTAGGCGCTTGCAATGTGCCCACTGACGCATGGGGCCTCGATGTGGTCGCCTCTGGTTCCCAGAAAGGGTTTATGATTCCGCCGGGTTTGGGCTTTGTTTCCGTCAGCGATAAAGCTTGGGCCGCCTACGAAACTGCAAAAATTCCCCGCTTCTACTTTGATCTCAAAGCCGCGAAGAAGAATTTAGCGAAAAATACCACTCCCTTTACACCGCCTGTAAATCTAATCTTTGCGCTCCAGGCAGCCCTGGGAATGATGCAACGGGAAGGCTTAGAGAATATTTTTGCCCGCCATCAACGCTTAACCGATGCCACTCGCGCGGCAGTAAAAGCTTTAGGTTTAAAGACTTTCGCCCCCGATGGCAATGCCAGTACAGCGGTGACCGCCGTTGATCCCGCGCCCCTCGGTGCCGAGGATATCCGCAAGGCGATGCGCACAAACTTTGATATCGCCCTCGCCGGTGGCCAGGATGATTACAAAGGGAAAATTTTCCGGATTGGTCACCTGGGCTTTGTCCATGACCGGGATATCATTACGGCGATCGCCGCCCTCGAAGCCACCCTCCAAGGCTTAGGCCACAATGATTTTGAGGCAGGCGCTGGCGTGAAAGCAGCAGCAACAGTTTTCCAAAACGCTTAAAACATTTGGCTTTCTAAAATTAACTGCAAATTTTCATTTTTCGCCTCTGGTCTACGGTGCTGGGGGCGAAATTTTTTTGTGAGATCCCATTTCGTGAATAAATCCTACAAAGCAGTTTTGAGGAAAAGGGAGATTTCTAAAATTGCAGTAATTTCTGTTGGGATTTTTTCTTTATATGCAACCACCGACCCTCCCTCTCCATACCCAATTGCTCCAAATGGCCTCTGGCTATTGGCTTTCCCAGTGCATTTATGTGGCGGCAAAATTGGCGATCGCCGATCACCTCAAAGCCGGGGAACAACCTTGCCATGAGTTAGCCCGTCTCACCGAAACGGACGAAACAGCTTTGTATCGCATTCTCCGGGCCTTAGCCAGTGTGGGCATTTTCCAAGAAACAGTCCCCCAAACCTTTGCCCTGACTCCCCTTGCTGCCTTTCTTCAGAGTGACCATCCCCGCTCAATGCGCGGCACTGTGGTGATGCTAGGGGAACCGGAACATTACGAAGCCTGGAGCAATATCCTCCACAGCGTCAAAACCGGCGAACCTGCCTTTGATCATCGCTATGGCCAGGGGGTGTTTGAATATTTCGGCAGTCACCCAGAAGCGGCGGCTATTTTTGAAGAGGCGATGAACAGCTTCTCCAAAAATGAAGAGCCAGAAATTTTGGCCCATTATGATTTTTCTGCTTTTTCAAGCATTGTTGATGTGGGTGGGGGCTATGGGGAGTTGCTCGGCAGCATTTTGGCCAAATATCCCCAGTTGCAGGGCATTTTGTTCGATGAGGATTATGTTGTGGATAATGCCGCACCGACGTTAAACCGCCATGGAGTCGGCGATCGCTGTCAACGGATTGGCGGCAGTTTCTTTAGAACGGTTCCGGCTGGGGGCGATGCCTATTTGCTCAAACATATCATTCACGATTGGGGTGATGAGCCGGCGATCGCCATTTTGAAAAATTGTCGAGCGGTTCTGCCAGATGACGGCAAAATCTTGATCTGTGAAGCGGTGGTACCAGAGGGCAATCAACCCAGCGGTGCAAAGATGCTCGACATCAATATGCTGGTGATGTGCCCCGGTGGCAAAGAGCGCACTGCGGTGGAATTTGAAACCCTGTTGGTGGCGGCGGACTTGAAACTCACGCGCATTGTCAGAACCGCCGAGGAAATTTGTGTCATTGAAGCCTGCAAAGCCTAAAAAATACATTCACTCAAGAGAGGATTTTTAGGATGGATTTCTATAAAAATCAAAAAAAATCCCCTCAATATGGGGGATTCTTGAAATCGTCATGATTTGCGTTGAATTGCTTTAGATTTTGGCCTAGCTATACGAGATTGATGTCGGGGTAGTAGGTCAAAATATCGTCGGTGCTGAGGGTGTCACCAATCGCTTGGGGCGTCCATAAAACTTCGAGGGCCAAAAGGCGATCGCCACCGAGGGCACCAATTTGCCGGATCGCTTGTTCGAGGGATTGGGAATCGGTCACTTTCGGTAACTCAACTTTGCCCATAGCCCCAGCGATAATTGTCACCATGATGTATTCGTTCGGTGTGCCGTCGCTTTTTACCAAATCAACACCGGCGCTCTTCCCTGCCACATCCCTTTCGTTGTCAACGTTGCTGAGGGTCTCGGCGGTAAATTTACTCCGTTCGTTCAGGGCCAATTGATTAAACTTGGCTTCGGCAGCATCGACCCCAGCCTCAAGGGATTCGCTCGCGCCATAAACCCAATATTCTGGGTGACGCAGCAGGGCAAGGGTGGATTCCTGTAGAACCTTGGCGCGTCCGGCAGGGGTTCCGGTATCAGCGGTGCTCGCGAGGCGATTTAGATCCTGCTGGAGATCCCGTGCTTGGGCCAATAGACCCACCTGTACCTTCGCCACAGAAATTTTGCTACTAGGGGCAGAGTAACCGAGACTGTCGCCCTCATTCATGCCACCCCCCATCAAATTCTGGAAGGTGCGGACGAGGAAGCCGGCGATCGCCAACATAATGAAAAGACCAAAAATGCCGCTAAAACCACCGAATCCAAAGAAGGGCAGCAGGAAGGGGAACCCAAAACCGCCCCCAAACCCGTAGCCGTAGCCACCGCCAACGGGAGCCCGTCGCGCTGGGCCTGGGGAGAAACTGCGACTAGGAGCACTGCGGAAGGAACCGCCACCAATGCGTCCCCCACTGCGGGCCGCCCAAGCGTTATCCGCCGGGGTAAAGATCAGGGTAAAGGCCAGAACAATGGCGATCGCCCCATAAAAAAACCGTTTAATCATGACTGAGTTGTTAAATGTGCTGCGTAAAAATCCTGAGATCTATTCTATCAAGCCCCAGAATTCCGAGCATTGGCGGTTTTTCCCCTAATCAAACCAACCAATTTCCTCATCGGGGATGCTGGAGGGGGGCTGTGCCGGAAATTGCAGATTCGCTTGGTAACTGGCAATGCGGGCAAGCACAAGGGCGCGGTCTTCTTCGACGGTACGTTCTATGGCGGCTTCTTTTTCCGTCTGTTGGGCTTCGAGGCTTTGGATTTGACCGTACAACTTTTCGACGAGGCCCCGTTGTTCGTCTAATGCTTGTTCGAGTTTTGCTTTTTCAGAAGAATCCGCTTTTAGGGTCTTGATGGTTTTCTCGGCGTTGGCGATCGCCTGTTGTTGGGCCGCAATTTTTTCTTCGAGGGCTTTTACCTCACTCGCCAAGGTTTCCTTCTCAGTAAGCAGCGTTTGATCAACATGATCAGCAGGGGCGGCTGTTACCGTTTCCTGTTGGGCATAAAGAGTTTCAATGTGGGCCAGAAGTTGCGCCTTTGTCATCCGAGAAAGGGCCGTTGACGAAGGTTTTTCCGGTGAGTTATCCGCCGTTTCGGGAGCAGAAGCCTTGGTTTTGTCCTGCTTTGCTTCCTGCCGTAATAAATCCGATAAATTTTGTTTACTGCTAGCCATAACCGTTAAGTCCAATCTCGTTGCAATTCGTCCGCGACACGACGATAATCTGTTTCCGCATCCTTAGCCTTTTTACCACGCATTTGGGTCATGGGAACGCCGGCGAGGACAGCTTGCTCGTGGGCTTTATAACTACGCACAAAAGCATGACACACCGGAATCCCCAGCTCAATCAAGGTATTTTGGGCATCGATGCTCTCCCGGAGGCTGCGACTATCGACTTTTGTCAGGAGTACCCGGTGATTAATCTCAATGGGATTGATGGCCGTTTGCACCGTTTCAATCAAGGCACTTAAATCCATTGGTGCGGGCGGTGTCGGCAAAATCACATAATCTGCAATGCGGAGTACGGTTTTGAGGGCCTGCGATCGCAACGCTGGGGGCGTATCCACCACAATCAGGTCATAGCCTTTGATCTGTCGAAGATTTTGGAGTAAATCTGGTTGATGCTCTCTGCTTACATCCAGTTGCCATTCATCGGGGTTACGGTCTACCCACCAAGAGGCTGACCCTTGGGGATCACTATCCACCAAAAGAACCTGCTGTGTTTCTGCAAAAATGGCGGCAAGATTGACGGCGGTAGTGGTCTTACCAACGCCCCCTTTACCATTCACAACTGCTAAAATCCGCTGGGATGCCACGATAGATTTGTTTCTTGCTTATTAGCCTTGATTTATGGTGAGTCATTATAGCGGCTCTGTTCCCACTCCCTAGTAAATGCAAAGTTTCTTGAGGGAGAAGTTACCATCAAAAAGGCGATCGCTCTTCCCAATATGTTCTGGTGGTAGGGGCAAGTTTGAGATCCGCACTGAGCAAATCCAGGCCATCAATCACGTTAGGCCAAAAGTCTCGCTCTATCTGAAGACTTTCAAAACATTGCTGGCGATAATTAGGGTGTGTTTGAAAGAATCTAATCGCATCACCCAGGGGACGAATTACTTCATAGGCATTTTCTGCTTTGGCGATCGCCTGTTGAGAAAGTTCTGTGTGTAAACGTAAAACAACTAAATCGATCAAATCACGGGATTCGACACTTCTATCCATGTAACGATCAGCATTTGCTAACAATTTGCTGGTTAAACAGTCGTTCAAACTAAGGCAAGGCACAGGCGACCAAGAAGGGAAGCGTGGCTCATCCAGTTCAAAACGAACCTCAGCAATAATTTCTAATTTAATCGGAATTTGATTGATTTCTACCAACAATCGCACCCCATACTGATCAGTGGTTGCTCGTCTAATTGTTAACGAAGAATTTTTATTTAAAAATAAACCTTGGTCACCTGTCTGATATAAATGGATACGCAGTTTTTTGTAACCCTGGGAAGTAACAGAGCAGATAAAATCAATGTCTTTACTCCAGCGATATTCTTTCATATCTAAAGCGAGAAGTGTTCCACCACCAAAATAAGCCTGACAATCGAGCAATAATTTTGGATCAAGGGATTTGAGAATTTCTAAAATGTAATTATGGTGGGGGATTTTAAACTTCACAGCTGAGCCTGGAGCCAGGAATGATATTCTTTTGCCAGACGTTGGACAAACTCCAACTCTTCTCCTTGAGGAGGCTGAAAAATATCTTTATAACGCCAACCTCGTTCATACCGTGACAGCATTTGTTGGGGTGTGAATCGATAAACATCTTCTGTTTGCCAGCAAATCGCCTCTAAAAATGGCAAATATTGAGGATGATCAAGATTTTGAGATCGGGTTTCTTTGGCCATAGCTTAAGTAAGAAACATGACTCATAATGTTATTTTAATCACAGTATAGCCTACCCAAAATATTCCTTTCCCTGCAATTTTATGGATGTAATTCTCTGTCACCAAACCGTTGATTTTGATGCCCTGGGAGCGGCGATCGGCTTGGCCTATCTGCGGGTAGGGGCGCGGGTGGTGTTGACCGGCGGGGCGCATCCAGGGGTAAAACGGTTTCTCGCCCTCTATCGAGGGGAATTTCCCTTTGTGGAAATGCGCTCAGTCCATCCGGAACAGTTGCGAACCATTATGGTGGTGGACAACCAGCAGCGACAACGGCTGGGCAAAGCCCAGGAATGGCTAGATCGACCCCAAGTGAAGCAGATCGAAGTTTATGATCATCACCTCGATCAAGAGCGGGATATTCCGGCAACCTATGTGGAAATTGAGGACGTGGGGGCCACAACAACAATCATTGCCGAAAAATTGCAGGCACGGGGCGTGGAGTTAGATCCTTACACAGCGACGGTGATGGCCTTGGGGATTCATGTGGATACGGGATCACTAACTTTTGACCAAACAACGGTGCGGGATGCCCAGGCCTTGACTTGGCTGATGGGTCAGGGGGCGATGGTGAAAATTATTGCGGAGTACGCTGAACCCGGTTTTTCGCCCCAGGTGCAACATTTGTTTTCGGAGGCGATCGCCAACCTGGAGCGGGAAAACGTTGCTGGCCATCGGGTGGCGCGGGTCCTATTAAAAACAGCGAATTTTGTGCCAGGACTGTCGAATCTCGTTGAGCAGATGATGCAAATGACGGATCTTGATGCGCTGTTGCTTGGGCATTTTTATCATCAGACCGATTCGGAAGGGAAAATGGTGATCATTGGGCGATCGCGGATTGTAGGTACAAGCCTCAATCGACTGTTTGCCCCCTATGGTGGCGGTGGTCACGATCAAGCCGCATCCTTGAGCTTGCGTCTCAACGAACCAGAGGCAATGTTACATAAAATCTATGCTGAATTTATTGCCCAGGTGCCCCCTGCCCTAACAGCGCGGGATTTAATGACGGCCCCCGTGCGCACGATCTTGCCCCAAACTTCGATTGAGGAGGCCCAGCGGGTACTTTTTCGCTACGGCCATTCAGGGTTAGTGGTGGTGGATGATCGGCAACAATTGGTTGGGGTCATTTCGCGGCGGGATCTCGATTTGGCAATTCACCATGGTTTTCACCACGCTCCCGTTAAAGGTTACATGAGCCGAGAAGTACGCACCATTTCTCCAGACACCACTATGCGGGACATTGAAACGATCATGGTGACTGACGACGTTGGGCGATTACCGGTTATCGAAGGCGACCAACTCCTGGGCATTGTGACGCGGACGGATGTTTTGCGACAGCACCACCAGGACGAGCAGCCCCTCGATCTATTACCCACCCCCAAGGATGACAAAAATCGCTATCCTCTACGGGAAATTTTTGCGGAACGGCTGGCCCCTTCTCTGTGGCAGTTATTACAGGCAGTGGCAACGGAGGCGGAAAAACGGGGTTGGCATTTATATCTCGTGGGTGGAGCGGTGCGGGATGTATTGCTCTCAGATTCAGACGAAGAATTACTGCTCCAGGATATTGATCTGGTGGTGGATGGCTTCCATACGGCGGCGGATGTAGGGGCCGGGGTGACTTTGGCAAATTACATTTGCGATCGCCAACCCAACGCGCGGTTATCGGTACATGGGGAATTTCAAACAGCAGCGATTCTGTGGCATAAAGATCCGGTATTGGGTTCCCTGTGGATGGACATTGCCACCGCCCGGACGGAGTTTTATCCCTATCCGGCGGCGAATCCGGAGGTGGAAGCCAGTTCCATTCGGCAGGATCTCTATCGGCGTGATTTTACGATCAATGCCCTCTGCTTACGGTTGACGGAACCCCGGTCGGGGGAATTACTGGACTTTTTCGGCGGCCTTTGGGATCTCAAAAAACGGCAAATTCGAGTACTCCACGCCAACAGTTTCATCGAAGACCCGACGCGCATCTATCGGGCGGTACGGTTTGCGGTACGCTTAAATTTTCAGCTAGAAGTGCAAACTGAGGAATTTATTCGTTATGCGATCGCCTCTGGGATTTATGACAAATTGCACCACGAAAAACCCCAGGCACCAGCCTTAACGACACGCTTACGGGCAGAATTAAAATACCTTTTGACGGCGAAATACTGGAAGCCTGCGTTGCAATTGTTGGATGATCTTGGGGCGTTGAAATGTATCCATAAAAATTTGGCTTTGACAGATGCGGTCTGGTGGCAAATCCGCTGTGTGGATCGTTGGTTGCGCTATCACGACCCTGATTATGAGTTGGAGCATTGGCGGCTTCGTCTGGAAGCTTTGTTGCTAAATTTGACCCCAGCAGAACGCTTAAAAGTAGGCGATCGCCTGCAATTACCAAAGGATAGTTTGCAACGGTTAGCGAAAATTTCCCAGCACCAAACCGAAATTTTACCGAAACTTTCCCAAGCTGAAAAACTCAGCGAAAAAGTCTTCACTCTAAAGCATTTATCCTTGCCAGAAATCATTTTACTCGCTGCCATCAGTCCGAAAAAACTCCGCCATGATTTATGGCATTATCTCCGTCATTGGCAGCATATTCAGGCTCCCCTTGATGGTTTTGATTTGAGAGAATTAGGCTATAAACCTGGCCCACAATTTCGGGATATTTTGTCAAGTCTTCTGAAACAAACCCTCGATCAAAATATTGGCGATCGCCCCTCTGCGTTAGCTTATTTAGAAACCCATTATCCCCTTGATTAACTATTTTTCGATGAGGATTGCTTTCGGTTCTCCAACGGTTAATAAAGAAGTGGCGAGTAAAATGACTGGACTTGGAGTTTCATTTTGCCCAAAATGTACCATCCCCTCGGCTTCTGTTACCGCATCTCCAGGTTTGAGGAGGGTTTTTTGTCCCGCAGTTAAGCTTTCTTTTGTGCCATCTGCGCGGGTAATCAGCGCCGTTCCTTCAATAACCGCATAGGTCAACAAACCAAACTCCACCCGGGCAATTTGTAAACCAGGATGGATGTGGGGCGGTAGGGTCGCAAAAGGGGGGATTTCGTAACGTACCAACTCTAAAATTTGGTTAGGGGCCACTTCTGGTAGACCATCGGCTAAAACAGTGCGAGTGACGGTTTGGGTATATTGATTGGTCGATTCTGATTCGGCCAGAGCCGCTTGGAAAACAGAAAAACAGCTACAGAGCAGTAATGAAGAAAACAAATGACGGGGTTTCACAGGGAACGAGACTCACTTTTGCTAAAAGACCATAGTTGCAGTGTAGGAGTCCCCTTGGCGATCGCTCCCTAAGCAACATTATTCTTAAAAATTGTTGAAATAATTCCTCACAAAAACAAGAAACTGTTCAGCATGTTCAATTTGTTGATTTGCTTGATATTCAGAGATTGCCTGAAATTTGCCATAATCACCAGTTTGTCGGAGGGATTGGGCATCAATAAGAAAACGATGAAATTCTCGTGGTACTTTGCCCAATTTAGCGAAATCCCGGCCAAAAGCAGAAATTACAGCCGCATGACTGGAGAAATTTTTTGCTTCTTCTTCTAACAAGGCTTCGGCCAAGTAAAACATCGTATAGTAAGCTCTTGAAACAGCATAGTCAAAATATTGATTGTCTTGTAATAACTTCGCTGCCTCTAAACTTTCAACTGCTTTGCTAATTAAATTTCGCTGCTGAGAATTCACAGATAAATTCCTTCCTGTTGAATATTCCGCACCAGGGCACTCTGATGTCCTTTGAAATATTCATTGTCCATAAAAATGCGATTAATTAAGATGTCATACTCTAGACAAATATCAGCAATTACAACACTGGTTTTTTCTAGTTCTTGATCTAAATCAAAGCTATTTTGTAAAACAATAGCAATGTCAATGTCCGAATCTTCTTTTGCGGTATTTTTTGCCTGTGAACCAAATAAGATTAAATCCTTTAATTCTGGCCCATAGATTTTTTTAAGGGAATCTTGCAGTCGTTTAAGAATAGTGCTGAGAGCGGGATGAACCATGGCGATCGCCGGCAATGCTGACTGTTCTATTTTAACCCAAGAAAAAAGGGAGCAATCAATGACGAATACTCCCCTGTGAAAATTAGAAATTCAAGTTATTTAGTAGTAGTTGCCCACTTTACGGTGGTGGACAGCCGTCAACCCATCAGGATTCGACACACGACCGGCATCAACTTTACTGTAGACAATCCAGTGATCGCTACATTCCATACGGCTAATTACTTCACACTCTAGGTAAGCAAGAGCATCATTCAGAATTGGTGAACCGTTTTTCGCAGTTTGTACCTTGACGCCTGCAAAGCGGTCAGCGCCAGGGGGGAAACGCTTCAGGAAGTGCTTCATTAACGGCTGATATTTTCCTTCTTCGAGAATATTCAACACAAAGCGATCGCCCACTTGCATCAGAGATTCAATCGCCCGATCCTTCGCCACGGCTACCGTAAAACCGGGGGGTTCAAAACTAGCTTGGGTCACCCAGGAAGCCACCATCGCCCCTTTCATGTCGCCTTTCTGGGCGGTGATGATGTACAGGCCACCACTGATGCGTCCCATCGCTTTATCAAGCTCGGTATCGATATTTTTTCGTTGTTTGAGCTTTTCTTTTTGGGTGAGCAATTGGCCGAGGTCAGTGCCGGATTCTTCGCAGAGTTGATAGAGTCCCTCGCTGGGGTCATCCTTGACGCGGATCGAATCGAAGGCTTTTGTCAGGCCAGCATCGCGGAACCGCATCTGCAATGGATCAATGGGTTCATCGTTGCCGCCGTAGGATTCAAACATACCAAACACTTGTTTATCCTTTGACGCTGCGAGAATGGTGCCCACTGCTTTACTCAGTTCGGCGTTGTAGGCGCTGTCGATAGGGGGCATCCCGATCACCAGTCCTGCGGCCCGACCGACGATTTCGTGGACATCCTGGGGATCAGCGACCTTGAGATCGACCATTTCCACGGCGACACCCGCTTTGGTAATCCCTTTGGCGATCGCCTGGGAGATGCGGTCACTATAGCCATAATCGGAGACGTAAAAAACGGCAACCATTTTGTCGCCCTTAGTTTGCGCCTCGCTCCACTGGCGATACCACTCCATCATCTCCTTGGTGTTGTGCTTCAATAGCGGGCCATGACCATTGGCAACTAAAGCAATTTCCCCGTCGAGTTGATCCACCCGTTTCATCGCACTCAGCACGGAGCGGGCATTGGGCGCCATCAAACATTCGTAGTAAAAACGGTAGTCCGGCGTAATCGCTTGGAGATCTTCGTCGTAGGTGTCGTCGGAGCAATAGTGCATCCCAAAGGCATCGCAGGTGAAAAGAATCTCACTCGCCGGATCGTAGGTAAAAATCGTGTCGGGCCAGTGGAGATTGGGCGCACTGACAAATTCAAGGTTGTGACCGTTGCCCAAATCGAGGCGATCTCCACTTTTCACTTCGATAAATTCAAAGGGATCATGTACCAAATCCTTGAGGAACTTAATCGCAATTTTTGCGCCGACCACCACCGCTTGGGGGGCAATTTTTAAAACATCTTTCACTAGACCACTGTGATCCGGTTCTGTGTGGCTGATGATGATGTAGTCAATGGTTTTTGGGTCAATCTCGCCGGTAAGCGCATCGAGGTATAGCTGCCGAAACTTCGCGTGGGAGGTATCCACAAGGGCAATCTTTTCGCCCCGGATGATGTAGGAATTGTAGGTGGTGCCATTTTGCAAACCAAACTCGATATCAAAGCGATCGCGATCCCAATCCAGCGAACGAATGGTTGTGGTGTTGTCGTTAACCTTTTCTGTCTGGATCGTTAACCGCTTTTCGGTTTTAATTGGCGTAGCAACCATAGGTAACCCTCCTACACTGTGATGCAATAGTCATCTTTCATTTATTGTGGCACGAATTTATTAGGGGTTGTGGCCTAGGGATAGGGGGAAATGATTAAACATTTCGATGGCATTCATCATGGCGCAATGGGCTGAACTGCAGGAAATTTCTCGATTATTTTTACGATTAGGCTTTACGGCGTTTGGTGGCCCTGTGGCTCATATTGCGATGATGCATGACGAGGTGGTAAAAAAACGCCACTGGCTCACGGAACAAGAATTTCTCGATATTCTCGGCGCAACCAATTTAATTCCTGGCCCCAACTCGACGGAAATGGCGATCCACCTCAGTTTTAAGCGGGCGGGTTGGTGGGGCTTACTCATGGGGGGCATTAGCTTTACGGCCCCGGCTGTGATTTTGATGTTGCTCTGTGCCGTGGCCTATCAACAGTTTGGGGCAACTCCCCAGGGGGAATGGTTACTCTACGGGGTCAAACCGGTGGCGATCGCCATCATTGCCCAAGCCTTATGGAAGCTAGGCAAAAAAGCAATCAAAGATAAATTTGGTGTCGGTTTGGCTGTGTTTAACGTGGTGCTATCCTTGGTCGGCCTTCATGAGTTGTGGCTGCTATTTATCAGTGGCTTCATTGGTTTCGGAAAAAAGTTCGGCACCCAATGGCTCAAAACAGACCAAACTCGCAGCCTTACCCCGCTACCTTTTCTCCTTTGGTTGAACACAACCCCCGCAAACTTTAGTTTGGGTTGGCTGTTTTTGATGTTCCTCAAGGTGGGAGCAGTGCTATACGGCAGTGGCTATGTCCTCGTGGCTTTTTTGCGGGCCGATTTTGTGGAGCGTCTTGGTTGGCTTACGGATCAGCAACTCCTCGATGCGATCGCCATTGGTCAAATCACCCCGGGGCCTTTATCTTCGACGGCAACTTTCATCGGCTATTTGTTGGGGGGAGTTCCGGGAGCGGGAGTGGCCACCTTGGGGATGTTTTTACCCTCATTTCTTTTTGTGATGGTTCTCAATCCGATCCTGCCTAAGTTACTTCAGGCTAAATCATTTCGGGCGTTTCTCGATGGGGTGAATATTGGTGCGCTGAGTCTCATGACCGTCGTTACCGTGTTTCTGGCCCAGTCTTCTTTGGTTGATCCCCTGACGATTGGGGTGGCGATCGCCGCCTTATTTTTGTTAATTAAATATCAAGTGAATTCCCTCTGGTTAGTATTAGCGGGAATGGCGATCGGCTTAGTTTTACCCTTTGTCATGGCGCAATAATTTCAAAACTTTACTGGTGTTGTTTCGCATAGGCATCCACAAGATTCCGAATCATCGCTTGGTATGAGGCGTTGTGGCGTTTTGCTTCCTGTTTAAAAAATTCAATGCTTTCCTGGGTAAATTCCATCGTCACCCGCACATGATTTTTCTTGGGAATCAATTCCTCCGGTGCAGGTAAAAAATCTCTCACCACAGTAACTTCACCAATCGGTTTAGCGGGATCCGGCGTGATATTGCTCATAAAATTTTCTCCATTTACGCCATTCAGCAGCACCAAAAATACGAATGACCTGATGACGATAGGTAAACCGCACCGTCAAAATACGCTTCTCCACCTTACCAATGCAGAACCATCGCTCTTCCGCCTCACTATGCTTGGCATCATGGACAATTAAACGGTGTGGATCAAAAAAAGCGTATTGGGCCGTTTCAAAATCTATACCATGTTTTACTTTATTACTGATATTCCGTTGATGATGCCACTCAAACGATGAATACATATAGTTTTACACATTTTTATCCATATTAATTTAATGATTAGTTTTGCAAAAGATCAAAAGTTCTCTACCTGGTTACTGAGGTGGTGAGTTTGAATTTAAGGGAGTCACGGTAGACTAAAATCACATCCAAATCTCAAAGTCACCACCATGCAACTCTCGCCCCAGGAAAAAGACAAGCTGCTCATTTTCACGGCCTTTTTAGTGGCGGAACGCCGGAAAAACAAAGGTCTTAAGCTCAACTATCCTGAAGCGGTGGCCTACATTTCAGGCTTAATCCTCGAAGGGGCACGGGAAGGCAAACTCGTCGCCGAATTAATGAGCGAAGGACAGACTTGGTTGACCCGTGAAGATGTCATGATAGGGGTCGCCGAAATGGTGGATGAAGTGCAGGTGGAAGCCACTTTCCCCGACGGGACGAAACTGGTCACGATCCATAATCCCATCCAGTAACCAAAAACCCGAGAAACTATTCCCAGAATCTCTGCCTTCCAACAGACGAATAAAACACCATTAAAAACCTTAGAATTGGAGCAGTCTTTTTTTTGGTGTGACCGGAGTGAGGTGGCTCGGTGAATGTTCTAGATATCCTAAACCGTGGGGGGCCAGCAATGTGGCCCTTGGTACTCTTGTCGATTATGGCCCTGAGTACCATTATTGAGCGGCTGTGGTTTTGGTGGAAAGTGATCCAACAAAGCCAGCGAGTCCAGGACAAAATTTTGGATGCCGCCCATTACCAATGGCAAGCGGTGAGTGAAATTGCCCGTACCTGCCAAAAACATCCCCTGGGGCGCTTTCTCTATGCCCCTTTGAAGCAACAGGCCACTGACCCAGAAATTTTCCATTTAGCCCTCGAAGCGGCAGCCGATGAAGAGTTGGCAAATATGCGTCGGGGTGAAAAAGTCCTAGAAGCGGTCATTGCCCTCTCGCCTTTGTTAGGGTTACTGGGAACTGTTTTGGGCTTAATCAACTCCTTAGGATCAATTCAATTGAGTGATTTAGGCACAGATTCCACGACAGGGGTGACCTTGGGGATTAGTGAATCACTCTTTTCGACGGCGATGGGCTTGATTGTCGCGATTGTGGCCTTGGCCTTTTATCGTTTGTTCCAAGCTCTTTCGAGTAATCAGGTGCGCCTTTTCCGTCAAGCAGGCAGTGAACTGGAAATGCTTTATCGTCAAAATTATCTCGAAGGATTACCTGCTTCTGTGGACAATGTAGATGCAATGCTCATTGAAGGAGACCAAAATGAAGCGTGAGCCGATTAAGCCAGAAACCTTAGGTTTAAGGCCGTTCAAACTCTGGCAGGAAAATTCTGCGCCGGATCTGCGTATCGAAATTATTCCGCTAATCGATGTAATTTTTTGTGTGCTGACCTTTTTTATCCTGGCGGCAGTCAATTTGTCACGACAACAGGCAATTAACTTAAATTTACCTGTGGCAGAGAGCGCAACGACCCAAATGCCCGATATGGTGATTGTGAGTTTGACGGATTTTGGGCAAATCTATGTCGAAAAACAACTGATTGAAACCCAGGCCCAATTTTCGCAAATTGTTGAGGATTATTTAGGGCGCAATCCCAATGGTGTTGTTGTTCTCAATGCATCGGAAAAGCGGCCCTATCAGGAAGTGATTCAGGTTTTAGATTGGCTCAAATCCATTGGCGGCGAGCGGGTAGCCTTGGGAACAGGGGCAGGAACCCAAGGAGAGCAAGCCCTCGATTCTTTCTTTGATGGTCAACAAACACCGGGCCTGAGTCCTGGCACGCCGACGATTCCCCAGGTGCCGGGGGTAAATCCGAATAATGATTTTCAGCTTGAGCCCCTCGACAGTGGTACGCCATTGCCGCCCCCTAATGCGAATGGGTTTGATTTGGAGTTACAGCCCCTAGAGGAGTTTGGGACGCCGCCTAGTCCGACCCAGATTCAGGAGCAGCTACAAAATCAGCAATAGTTTGAAGAATTTGCTGGTGGATGGTTTCAGGGGGTTGGGTCGCGTCGAGTTGTTGCCAATTCCCTGGGTAGGTTTGAAAAATTTGTTGGTAGTTTTGGCGCACTTGGGCGAGTTTAGCTTTGGTTTCATAGATTTCTTGGTGCGATCGCCTTTGGACGCGGTCTAGGGCCACCTCAACGGGAAGATCGAAATAAAACACAAGGTCGGGATTGGGAAAATCCTGGTTGAGACGGTAAATAAATTCGTATTCGGCGGCGGTGTTGGCGTTGTAGGCGAGGGAAGAAAAATAATAGCGGGTCGTAATTACCTGGATGCCAGCGGCAAGTTGTTTAAAGACGCCATCAATTTCGTTGTAAAGATGATCGTGGCGATCGCCAGCGAAGAGATAGGCCAGTTGCCGATTCAACTGTTCTGGGTCGGTGGTGAAGCGTAGCCGTTGTCGTAGGGTTTCCCGGACGAGGTTGCCGATAATGCCGTTGGAGGGTTCGGGGCTAAGGACGGCGGGAATATTTTGCCGCTGAAAATATTGATACAAAAGCTCCGCTTGGGTAGAACTGCCGGAGCCGTCAATCCCTTCAAAAACGATAAATTTTGCCTGGGTTTTACGCTGCATCACCACACCATCTCCGCCAAAAGGCCCGCATTTTCTAGGAGATTGTCCCACGTCTGGAAAGGTTTTTTGTTTTGGATCAAATCACGGCAATGGTAAATGAGTTTGCCGGAGCGATCGCCGAGGACGGTGGCCCCCAACAGTTGATCCTGGCCATCGAGCCACAATTTAAGCGTTAAGTCTTGGGGAAATTGCAGTTGATCCACGCGATCTAACATCAGAGTTTTACTAAGCGTTTTGGTGTCGGGGGGAAGATTAGAGCCTTGAAAACCGATGTGATCAAAGGGTAGAGGTTCAAACAGACGATAGGGAATTTCGCCGTAGGTACAGGATATTTTGTGACGCTGGGAAACATTGTTCACAAGGGTGGTTGCTTCGGCGATCGCCAATTCCGGCAAGGCATAACCGCCCAGCACTGCTCCGACTCCATAAATATTTTTGCGGGGGGTTCGAAGTTCAGGATCAACCCGTAACCACATCTGGGGCGGCTGGCAAAAATCGGGGGGTAAGTTAAGTTGTGTCGTTAAACCCCGACGCTCTTTGGCCCAAATGACGGCCTGGTGTTCCTGGGCAAGGAAGTCTGGGGTTGGCTCAAACTGGAGCGTTATTCCCGCCACTTCAAGAAAAGCTTGCAACCGTTGAACGCAGTCTGGATCTTCTGTGGGCAGTAAGCTTTTTTCGCTACTTAACGTGACTGTTTTTCCCAATTTTGCGAGGCAGTAGGCGAGGGTTATGCAATGGGGATCGTGACCGACAAGGGCAATGTTTTCTGGTAGGGTGCGCCAAATTTCTGGATTTAAGAGGTCAGTGGGGCTTAAAAAACCATCCTGGGGGGGCGCAGTCCAAGTAGCACCCGTGGTGATCGCATAATGTTTGCTTTGGAGGCGACGGGTTTCGGTGATAAAACAGGTGTTGGGTTTCCAGACAAAACTGCCCATTTCTGGAATTACATCAACGCCCGCTTCTGCCAGGCGTGCCAAGGGTTCATAGAAATCATTCGGGGCGATCGCCCCCTTGATCCAGGCTGCCAGATCCACCGGTTGGGGTTGTCTGGCTAGGTGTAGCAGCGTTTTTTCGAGGGCGAGTCCCTGCTGATCCTGGAGTGGCTGCCCTGTTTGTTGCACCAAAGCGACCTTATGGCCTGAGGCGATCGCCCGTTTTGCCGTCGCGATTCCCGCCCCCGTTGCCCCAATCACCACCAAATCGTAGTCCACTGCCATACCAATCCCAATTGCTCACTCTCAAAAGGGATATCATAACCCAGGTTTCGGATCGTCCTAAAGCTGCTGCAATACAGGCTCGGCTGTCGTTTTTTCTTGGGGAATAGGGCTGGTGATTTTTAACACATTCACGGCACAGGCTTTTAATTCCGGCTGCAAGGAATCAGGGCAGGCTTCAGCGTGGCTCAGGGCATTAGCTTCGGTATCTTCCCCCCACAAAGCGCCCCAGTGCATCGGCGCAAAAACCGTCCCAGGGGTAATATTTTTCGTGATCAAGGCCGGAAATTTAGCCATACCACGCAGCGATCGCACTTCCACCATTTCCCCTTCGGTGATGCTGAGACGGTCTGCATCGCGGGGGTGAATTTCCAGGAAAGGATGCGGGTGCATTTTTTGAATTTTTTTAATCCGTCCCGTGCGCGTCATCGTGTGCCAATGGCCGTAGAGTCGCCCAATGGTCAGCACAAAAGGATAGTCGGTATTTGGCGGTTCAGCCAAGCCCCGGGAATGGTACGCCGCAAATCTGGCTCGGCCATCGGGGGTATGGAACCGCCGGTCGGTGTAAAGTCGTTTGCCCTTGAGGGGTTCGTCTTGGTGCAACAGTTTTTGCAGTAAACCACGGTTATCGGCTGTTGTTTCTGGCTCGCTTTTGGTCTCATTTATGGGACAGGGCCATTGGATCGGGCCTTCGGTGGCTAAACGTTGGTGACTCAGCCCCGTCATGTCACAGGGGCGATCGCCTGTGAGTTGCACGAATTCTGCGTAAACTTCCGCTGAGGATACCGCCCGAAACTGTTGCTGGAACCCAAGTCGGCGTCCCACTTCGGCAAAAATCTCCCAGTCAGCCCAGGCTTCTCCGGGGCGATCGCGGAACTGGGGACAATAGGTAACAACCCGTTCCGAATTGGTCATTGTGCCTGTTTTTTCGCCCCACTGCAGCGCCGGTAACAGGAGATGGGCATAGTTAGACGTTTCTGTGGGGTAATAGGCATCCTGGCAAATGGTAAAGGGAGATTTCAACAATGCAGCCTTGGTGCGTTCCAAGTCGGGCATACTGACCGCTGGATTAGTTGCCACTACCCATAACAAACCTACTGTCCCCATGTCTAACCCTTCGATCATTGCCCAAGCATCTTTTCCGGGTAGTGGTGAGATGGTTCCTGGGGGCAAGTGCCAGGCTTTTTCTAAGGTGGCGCGGTGGTCTGGATTTTTAACGAGGCGATATCCCGGCAGTAAATGGGCGAGTCCCCCCGCTTCTCTACCCCCCATGGCATTGGGTTGACCCGTTAGTGAAAAAGGCCCGGCGCCCGGCTTACCGATTTCTCCGGTCATTAAGTGCAAATTAATTAGAGTCCGAACTTTGGCTGTGCCCTCTGCGGATTGGTTAATGCCCATCGACCAAAGAGATAGAACATTGTCAGCATTGGCCCAGTATTTTGCGGCCTGTTCGAGGTGATCAATACGAATCCCACAGCGTCTAGCTACCGTTTCGGGGGTGTAGCTCTGGACAAGCATCGCATATTGAGAAAATCCTTTGGTGCATTCATCGATGAAGAGGGTATCGATTTTGCCCCATTTCAGTAACAGGTGGGCAATGCCGTTGAGTAAGTCAATATCGGTGCCGGGTTGAATCGCCAGGTGCAGATCGGCTACTTCGGCGGTTTTGGTGCGACGGGGATCGACAACAATTAATTTTGCCTTGGAGTGTTTGTGGTGTTCACGTAGACGATTAAACACAATCGGGTGGCATTCGGCGGTATTGCTGCCAATGATAAAGGCACAGTCGGTTAATTCTAGGTCTTCGTAGCAGGGGGGCGGCCCATCGGCCCCAAAGCTTTGGATATAGCCCGCCACGGCAGAGGACATACAAAGACGGGAGTTGGCATCGAAATTGTTGGTGCCGAGGCAGCCCTTGAGGAGTTTTTGGGCGGTGTAATAGTCTTCGGTTTGGAGTTGCCCGGAGCCATACATGGCAATGCCTGCGACGCCGAGGGTCGCCCGCACAGTTTTGATCTGTTCCACAATCAGTTCAAAGGCATCATCCCAACTGATGCGCTGGAATTGATCCTGTAGCGATCGCCGATACATGGGGTAGAGTAAGCGGTCTTGATCGAGGGATTCGGCAATGGTCGCGCCCTTGACACAGACTTTTCCGAGGCTAGATGGATGTTGGCGATCGCCCATAACTTTGAGGGTGGGTTGCTCATTTTTGATCACCTCGGAAACTTCCAGGCCACAACCAACACCACAATAGGGACAAAGGGTTTTCGTTTTGCGTTGATCCATTGCTAAACCGCCAACTTAAGACTTCAATAATAAGGTTAAAAATGCCAGAAAATTAAATGGCGTTTCTTAAGGGAAAATTCCCCTGGGGCAATGATCCTGAAAGATTCACCTGGCCCCAAAGAGCGTAATAGAAAAAAACCTGTAAAACGCCATTACTTGCCATGACTTTTGTTTTACAGGTTGTGCCTAAACTAATCTCAAAAACCTAGTAGGTCGCTTCTTCCTCAATGGGAGGGGTCGCGGTCATTTCCGTTTCACCTTCATGGAACTCGGCAAAGGAGCCTTTGGGTTCTTTGAGGAAAAAGGCACAGAGGAAAGCAACCATCAAGCCCGTGATTCCTAGCACTTGGAAGAAACCGGCGTTAACCGTGGCCATCACTGGCTCGCCCCCATTGGTCCCAGCCGAGGCTTCAGTGAGCAACAACAGCACCGTTAAATAAGCCACTGCTCCCACATTGCCGTAGGCGCCGACGTTGCCAGCAATTTGTCCGGTAATGCGTCGTTTGACGAGGGGGACAATGGCAAAGGTTGACCCTTCTGCTGCCTGCACAAAGAAGGAACAGGCCATCGTTAACAAAACGGCGATCGCCAAAGGCCAAGTCCCCGCCACCGAACTCATCAGTAGATAACCAATCCCCATACCCACCGTGAGGACAACCATCGTCCATTTCCGGCTGCCCATTTTATCGGAGATCAAACCTCCCCCAGGGCGGGACATCAAGTTCATAAACGCATAGCTAGAAGCAATAATCCCAGCCGTTGCCTTGTCTAAACTAAAGGTGCCTTCAAAGAAAGCCGGCAACATCGTCACCACAGCGAGTTCAGAGCCGAAATTCACAATATAGGTCAGCTCTAAAATAGCCACTTGGCTAAATTCGTAACGGTCTTCCGGGGCATAGCGTTTTTTCCCGGTCATTAAGTCCTTATTTACAGTCCAGCAGTTATAGGTCTGGAACAGATACAGGCCCACTAGTGCCAGAATGGCGATCGCAAATCCAGTGCCATTTAAGAAATTCACCTTTTGCAAACGCCAAGCCAAGACCATCAAAATCAGGGTCAAAGGCAAATTCATGGCCAACAGAAACCAGAAATCCTTTTTAGTGGTGACTTCCATGCCCCGGGCACTCTTGGGGCGGTGGTACGTTTTACCAGGGGGCGTATCACTTACGCTGAAGTAATACAACATCCCATACAAAGCCGCGATAATCCCTGTACCGGCGATCGCCGCCCGCCAGTTCAAAATAGCCGTATTAAATTCCGGGAAAAAGAGAATCTTAAAACTTTCCGGCTGACCAAAATTAAATGCCCCGGGAAGGAACGCCAAAATGATCCCAAAAATCACCATGGTAAAGGCCGAAAATGCCGAGCCAAAGTTACCCCAGCCCCCATAAATGCCTTCCGCTGTCCCCACATCTTTGGGGGGGAACCATTCTGCGACCATCCGAATCCCGATCACAAAGCCAGCCCCAACAATCCCCATTAAGAGACGTCCTAAGACCAGTTGATTAAAACTCTGGGCCGTCGCGAAAATCAAACAAGGAACCGCAGCGTAGATCAACAATAATGAGTAAGTTAAACGGGGGCCGTATTTATCTAACAGCATCCCGATAATGATCCGTGCGGGCACCGTCAAAGCAACATTACATAACCCGATTGTGCCTAATTGAGCGTTGTCTAAGCCAAAGTCCTGGGCGATGGTGGTTGCAAAAGGTGGAAAATTAAACCACACCACGAACGACAGGAAAAAAGCAAACCAGGTCATGTGCAAGATCTTATACCTGCCATTAAATGACCACATTTCTCCAAGCATTATTTACCATCCTAAAAAGAGTATTTTCAAGCTGCAGGTCAGACTGTCAATTTTCGACCTTATGGGAATTTCGAATCAATCAAGAAATTTATGATGATCAAGAAAATAAACGAGGGAATTATTTTTTCGCGTTATGAGGAAACCAATATTATTTGATTCCGACAATTGTTTATGTTCCTGTTGATAGTTCGAATGGCCTGAAAATCTCTCGCCACTGCAAGAAGTTGTGATAAAGAATCACATTCTTTCTTCGCTTAATTCGTAACAGCTGATACTCTTTATGGGGATCGATGCACTTTTAGGATGATAAGAGCCTTGATCCTGCATCCTAAGCTTCTGGATCTGTTTCTGATGCTAGTGGAGAGGGTTCATCGGGAGTTTCTGCATTTTCGCCGTAGGTAAAGCCATGTTCATCGGCGTAGCGGTGCATGAAGCGCATGAATCTTTCCCAGTGGTCGTCATTCTCAATTTCAAAGCGACAAATGACGCCTCGCAGTTCGTCTCCTTCTTCGCCACCAAAGACGATACGGCAGCTAGACGGGGTAACAGCGATGTCTCCTTCTTCGTCGATCAGTCGGACAATGCCACTGGAGCCAGCGGTAAAGCTCTGGAAGCGGTCAAGGGCATTGAGTTGGGCAAAGGTCATGGAGACGGATTTAACGCCCGTTTTGGGGTTGCGCTGCAGGCTAACATTGCTGAGTTCTTCGCTGATGCCATTGAAAAATTCGATCCGCGGTGTTGGGTCTTGCGGCGGGGGAGGGGCGACTGGTTCGGTTTGCTTATTTTTAAAAAAGTTAAACATGGTTCTTGGGGGCGATCACCAGTGAGGGAGGGATATAAGGCTATACCCCTATCCTAACAATCGTGCGTTGAACCTATTCAGCTTTGCCTGCTTTATTTTGGATTTTGAGAATTAAAAATCCCCAAGCTACACCAAAGAGGACTGCGGTGATGGCGATAATAAAGCCATTGAACATCATGCTTTCTGCGCTCATGGAAATACTCCTTATGTCTGGTTGTAATGGGTTGATTTTAAAGCGATTTGGCCACAAAGGGTATTTTAAAACAGGGAGTGGTGTTTTTGCGGTTGGGGGATTCCAGGGGCGATCGCCTAGCCATAGGCCTATAAATTTGTAAGCAGTTGTGGGAATATATAATGTCTGATTTTTGCCGTAGGAAACATGCTGAAAAACGATATTTGGATCCTCGAACAAGCCCAACAGGGGATGATTTCCCCCTTTGAAGCCTCATTGATCCGCAAGATCCAACTGTCCCCCCAGCAGACTGTACCTGCCCTCAGCTACGGCCTTTCTAGCTATGGCTATGACATTCGCCTCAGCCCCGAAGAATTTCTCATTTTCCGCCATATCCCTGGCACCGTTGTGAATCCCAAAGCCTTCAGCCCTGAAAACCTTGAACGGGTTGACCTCAAGCGCGACGAATATGGCGACTACTTCATTATTCCGGCCAATTCCTATGGTTTAGGCGTGTCCCTCGAAAAAATTCAGATGCCCCCCAATGTCACCGCCATCTGTCTCGGCAAGTCCACCTATGCCCGTGTTGGTCTGATCGCGAATACGACCCCCCTGGAGGCTTCCTGGTGCGGCGCCATTACCCTCGAATTTAGCAATGCCTCCAGCACGGACTGCCGCATCTATGCCAATGAAGGGGTTGTGCAGCTACTCTTTTTTGAAGGCGAACCTTGCAACACCACCTACTCTGACCGGGGTGGCAAGTACCAAAACCAAGCCGGAAAAGTCACCTTGCCCAGGGTCTAGATTGATTCTGAATGTATTTGGCGATCGCCACAATTTTTATTACAACCGCCATAGGTATTGCTGATTTTTTGTCTATGGTGAAATCAAATCTTTACTTCCCCTACATCTTCATTTGCTCCTGAGTTTGAATTGTCATGGATAAATTTCGCGTTGAAGTGCTCCGCTCTACCCCCAACCCCCAGCAAACTATCTGGAGTGCCATGCACCAGGACTACTGCGAGGAATTTGTGTGGGAACAACAGAGTAATTTTCCAGACGAACAAAAAGCAGGGGAGTTAATTGTCAAACATCTCTTGGCGGGTGGTCGCGGTCACTATGGCCCCCTGGAACATCCCCAGATTGTTTTTAATGTCGGCTATTTTCCCCATTCGATGATGCAGCAAATCCGGACTCATCGCGTTGGCGTCTCCTTTGATGTGCAGTGTCTCGCCGGGGATACGGAAGTCACCTTTGTCCAAGCCTCTGGATCTCTTCGTAAAATCAAAATCAGTGATCTCCATGACCTTTGGCACAACGGAGAAAAAGCGGTGCGAGAACGTAAAATTCGTGGCCGCAAAGGCGAACAGCCAGGATTTTACCGCCGTGACTGTAAAACTCGCTTGCGCAAAATGTCATTAAGGGTGCTGAACGAGGACACTGGTAATTTTGAAATTGGCCATCTCCAAGATGTCATGAGTAGCGGTGAACAGCCCGTTTATCGTCTGACTTTGGCGGATGGCAAAACCCTTGATTGCACTGTTAACCACCGTCTCTACACAACCCAAGGCTGGCAACGCATGGGAGAAGCCCTGGGTTTAGTGACTGATACAGATTATCAAGTCTTGGCAGTGACAAAAACCTGCGAAGTCATGACCAATGGTGTTGTCCGTCCCGATGCCCTCTATAGTCAACAATCTTGGTTAGTAGCCCAGGTAAAACAGGGATTAACTGCTCGGCAAATTGCTAATATCTGTGGCTGTTCCCCAGACGTGATTCGTCATTGGGCAAAGAAATTTCAATTAAAACTTCCTGCTGGTCATCAACGAGGCCTAAAAACAGTGGTTGGAAATGGCCGTTATCGTAATCGCGCCTGGTTAGAACAGCAGCTTGAACAGGGGTTACATACAGATGAAATTGCGGCTTTAGCCAATTGCTCCATTGAGGCAGTGAAGAAATGGACTTACCATTACGGTCTTCAGCTCAACAAACGTCCATCTGGAACAAAACAACCTTGGAATAAAGGTTTAACGGGTTATCGCCTTGCCTTGTCTGAGACAGCCATGGAAACACGGCGGCGGAATGCGCGACGTTTCACCAAACGTGGTGCAGATTCCCATTTTTGGAGAGGAGGCACTGCCACAGAACGGCAACACATTGGGGCATGGACGCGACAAATTGCGCCACAAGTCCATGCAAAATTCAACTATATTTGTCAGTCTTGTGGCCAGCAAGGGGGACAATTACAAGCCCATCATCTTGTACCCGTTTTTGCAGATCAATCCCTCGCCTATGAATTTGAGAATTTAGTTTCTCTTTGTCAGAGCTGCCACCAATATCTACATCACAATCATTTAGAGGCGGATTTTGCTCAGCAGTTTCAACCGATTCGAGAACCCAAAACATGGGCCGCAAAACCGAAACCCAAGGGGCGTCGTTTAAAAGCGCATCCGGTGAAGGTCGTTGCTGTGGAATATCTTGGGATCCAGCCCACCTATGATCTGGAAGTACAAGGGCCCTGGCACAACTTTGTGGCGAATGGTGTTGTCGTGCACAATTCTTTCCGCTATACAGGACAGCGGATTATTGACGTGGCAGAAGGTAAGCGGAACGTGGAAGAAGTCTTCTATCTGCGGCCTGTGGGGAAGTATGACAACCGTCAAGGGAAAAAATATTTTTACTCAGAAGAGCAACGCCAGGCGGATAAGGAATGGTGTTTGGCCGCCTGCGATCGCTATCGGCAACGGATTGAAGAAGGCTTGGCCGAGGAGCACGCCCGGAGTTTGATTCCTTTCGATGCCCGGCAACATTTTGTGATGAGTTGCAATGTGCGATCGCTGATGCATTTATTGGATTTGCGCTGGAAAAAGGACGCCCAACTCGAAGCCCAACAACTCTGTGAATTATTATTTGTTCATTTTGAGACTTGGTGTCCAGAAATTGCCGCTTGGTACCACAAGAATCGCGCCCAAAAAGCACGCTTGTCTCCTTAAGAATTTCTTTAGATTTTGGGGCTGGATTACGGATAAATTTACGCAAAAGTTAACATTGCTTGGTAATCTGTAACGTTTTTTCTAAATAGATCAAGTAGGTGAAACCTTTAAAAATCAAAGAATAAGGCGGATTATCCATAAATTTTGATTGTCATGGCTGGGGGATTTTGTGAAAATTCCTTAATCCTTTTGAATTTTCCTTTTAAGATAGAAACAGTTGCTTTAGCTTGGTTGTGATGCCTCGAATTTTAATTATTGATGATGATCCGGCGATCGCCGAATTGGTTGCGATAAACCTTGAAATGGCGGGTTATGACGTCAGTCGTGCCGAAGACGGTATTAAAGGTCAGGCATTGGCGGTGCAGCTACAACCCGATTTGGTCATGCTCGATCTGATGTTGCCGAAAGTGGACGGGTTTACCGTGTGTCAACGCATTCGACGGGAAGAGCGCACAGCAGATATCCCCATTTTGATGTTGACCGCCCTGGGCCAGACCCAAGATAAAGTGGACGGCTTTAATGCGGGGGCCGATGACTACCTCACGAAGCCCTTTGAAGTAGAAGAGATGTTGGTGCGGGTGCGGGCACTATTGCGACGGAGTGATCGCATTCCCCAGGCAGCCAAACACACAGAAATTTTGAACTACGGCCCTTTAACTTTGATTCCAGAGCGGTTTGAGGCGATTTGGTTCGATCAGACCATTAAGCTGACTCACCTTGAGTTTGAGTTGCTCCACTGCCTCCTCCAGCGCCATGGCCAGACCATTTCTCCCAGCGCAATCCTCAAGGAAGTGTGGGGTTATGATCCCTCCGATGATATCGAGACCATCCGGGTGCACGTCCGTCACCTGCGCACTAAGCTGGAGCCAGAACCCCGTCGTCCCCAATACATCAAAACAGTTTATGGGGCGGGTTACTGTCTGGAGTTGCCTTCACGGGTGAACCGAGGGGAGACAACTCCTGTTTCGGAACCGCTGAACTCCTAGACTTAAGCTTACCTTGCGTTGAATTAGTCAGTAATCAAAGGTAATGGAGGCAACGGAGTCCCCAATTTCTGAGGCGATCACGCTGGGCAAAACGACCATAAAGGATTTGGGAGAGTAGCCAGCGTTTTAGGGGATATTGACATTGTCGCAGTAAAGTCTGTAATCCCCAGCCGAGCAGGCCCAACACAATAGGGACGAGGATAAAAAGTAGAGGCTGCATCATCAGCGTTGACCAACTCAGGATCACAGAAATCAATACGAAGGCGATCGCCACGGGCCAGGCGAGACAACTTAAACCATATTTTCGTTGTCGCCAGGGTAATTGCCCCAATAATTGCCCGATAAACCACCCTTGAATTTCCACTAATTGTTGATAAAGGGAAGGAGACGGCAGGAGATCCGCCACCATTTGGTGCAACACATCGCCATCAAGCCCAATTTGGGTTTTTAAAACATTGATCCCTTCGTAACGCAACAAAAAAGAGAGGGACGCCTGGGGCCAATTACGTTCCCGAAAAAGCACATATTGTCGCCAAGCGAGGTTAAACTCATCGGTAAACGTCAGGGTTTGCCCTTGGTGTTTGAGCGCCAGGAGTTTCAAAAGAGCCTCATGATCCAACACAAATAAAACCCCGTGGCAGAGCGTGGACTGCGGTGGCGGCGTTAGCGGTTCTTGATCCAGTTGGATGTAGGGGTAAGCGGAAACAGTCACGGGAGGAAGGGCAAAAAGATTAAATGACGGGGGAAGCTATTGGGGTTTGACAAGGGTCGCTCCATGGAGATTTGGCCGAGCTTTGGGCGTTTGTCGATTGGGTTTAGGCTGTCGTTTGAAGGTTCCTTGAATGAGGCTGATAAAAAATCCAAGTAGCCCCTGCCATTGCTGTTCACTGGTTTGGATATTGTGCTGGTGGGCCTGGAGGATTGTCGTGCAGTGGGGATGGGTCATGAGGGCTTCGGCGTAGGTATTCATAATGGTGCCATCCAGTTGCAGGATCGTTTTCGCGTAAATAATGCCTTCTGGGGGCGTTTGTTTTGCCTGATGGTGTTGTCGTTTGCGTTGGTCAAGGGCAATTTTGAGTTCCCCTAGCTTGCGCAGACAACAGAGGAATTGGCGATCGCCAAGAAGGTTTTGAATTTGCTGTTGGTCTTGGGCATCACCTGTCGGGTTGGGGAGTGCGGGTAGAGGGCCAGCGCTTTCGGAATGATACAAAGGGTGCGTCTGTTCCCTGAGGAGGGCCTGGTATTGTCGCTCTAGTTGCGACCGCAAATTGCCATAGGCCGCCTGTAAATCGGGGGAGTAATGCTGCTGACTAAGGGTATCCTCACTGAGGTGATACAAATCCTGGTACACCTCCCGGGGCATGAATCGCTGACCATCAATGACATCAACCACCATCGTGCTGACCTCTAGGGTGGTGGCATCCAGAAAAATTTGGTTTAAGGCCTGGATAAATTGGTGCATGGCAGCGGCGGGCTGGGCTTCGGGGGCAGAACGATTCATGGGACAAAACAATCGAGGGTGTAGTGAGGCAGGAGCACTTATGGTTTTTCTTCGAGGAAGAGGGGATCTTCGTCTCCAAAATCAAAGTCATCAAAGTCTTTGCTATCGAAGGCACTCAATTCTTCTAAATCCGCCAGGGCTTCATCTAAATTCAAATCATCTAGGGGGGCGATCGCCTCATCATTGGCGGATAGATCAATGGCACTTTCTTGATCCGGATTACCGGAGCTAGCGATGTCTATTGCTGAATTTTCCCCATCAAGGCCAAGATCAAAATCAGGATCGAGTTCACCCGACAGATCAAGCTCTTCTAACCAACTATCATCAGTGAAATCATTAGTCGGGGCAGCCGTCGCGTCATGGTGATTGTTGGCGTGACTTGTGCCCTGGCTTTCGTCGTCTTCTAGGGAAGGTAGATCTTCAGTAAGGTCAAGATCGTCATCCCAAAGGGCCATGGCCTCCGGTGGCAGAGTCTGGGGGTCAAGATCGAGGTCTAAGTCATCAAAACTTAGGGCATCAGCATCGGACGCATTCAGATCGTCTGGCTGCTGGAAATCTGCCTGAATCACAGTCTCTTTGCTGAACTCACGAGCCTCAAAGTCGTGTGAATTTTCCTGGTCATCAAGGGCTTCGGTTTCAAGTTCAGAGAGGTGGTCAAGATCGAGGTCAAAATCAAGCAATGCGGCCTCGTCGAGTTCCCCTAGGTTAAAGATATCGTCGTCTTCTTCGTCTGGGTCGGTCATCTCTGACAGCCAAGCATCCTGATCTGTAGTGAATTCTGGTGAGGCATCAGGTGTTTCAGGGGAGACTGCAGTGTTAATGTCTTCCGTAAAATCTTGCTGTTCGAAGTCTAAATCAAGGGACATTTCCCCAGATAGATCCATTGGTTCGAGGTCAAACTCAAAATCATCGGCCTGCTCGAAGTTTTCCTCGAATAAAGCATCTGTGGCTTCTAGGGAATCAAGATCCAACCCAGAATCCTCACTGATACTGTCGCCATGATCAATGGGTTCGAGGTCAGGTTCAAAATCGCTGAGGAGATCAACGTCTTCTTCGACTGGAGTTTCTGCTGTGGCTAAGGGATCAGCCTCGAGATCAAAATCAGCGTCGAAGCCATCGGGATCAAAGTCAAGATTTTCGTCATCTAGGTCTAGATCCAGGGCTAATTCTGAACTGTCAAGGTCTGGGGGATTTAAGGGGCCAAGGCTATTTTCGTCTAAATCTGTGGGGAAGAGGTTGAATTCAAAGGCATCCAAATCCTCTAGATCCGTGGGTAGGTCTTGGTTATCGGCAACGGTATCCCCAGGGGCGATCGCCGCATCTGCATCGGTGGTTTCAATGAGCGTTTCTTCGTTACTCCCCAGGAGATCATCCAAGTCAGAGGCCGCCAGAGTCTCTAGTCGTTCTAAATCGGAAGCCGTTAAATTATCTAATTCATCATTGGCTAAAGCGTCATCTGTGGTCAACTCTAACGACGGTTCAGGGTCGCTATCAACATCGGCAGTGGTCACATCCGGGAAGGGTTCGGTGAGGCGATCGCCAAGTTCATCTTCTGGGAGTTCTCCGAGGGCCAGATCCTCTGGGAAAATATCTTCATCAAAATCGGCAGTCGTTTCGTCTAAGTTTTCTAAATCTTCTAAGTCCTCTAAGAATTCTTCCCCATCAGCCACATTAGTCTCTGCCTCTGGTAGATCGGGTAAAGCCTCTGCTTCTTCTGCGGCCAACTCTTGCTCTAGCCAATTTTCCGGGAGGGGCGGTAGAGGCAATCGGTTTGTCTCCGGCCCATCGAGGGACGTAACCTCCGTGACGCCTGGGTGATTATGCCAATCCTGACTCAAAAAGGTAAATAAAGTCTCATCATCGACCGCATCCAGATCCGTCGTTTCTAGGGATGTTACTGCTTCGGTTGTGGGGGGTTCTGGGTCTTCGAGTAGGTCTTCTAATTCTAAATCGTCTAAGTCTGCCTGGGCCGCGATCGCCTCATCTCCGAAGGGATCGCTATCTACGTCAAAATCTGCCAAGTTGGGCACATAGGCATCCGGGCGATCGCCGTTGGCCCGTTCTACAGCCGTGGTATCAATGGGGGTTTCCCAAGCTTCAATCCCTGGGACATCATCAGTCCTTAAGGCCGCCTCTGGGGTTTCATCGAGGGTAATTTCTGCAAAGTTATCTAAAAAATTGAGAGAATCAGAATCGGCTAAATCATCGTTCTTTTCTGGGACTGCATCGGGCTGAGATTTTGAAACGGCTTCCATCGGCGCACTCGGCGCAACCGTTGGCAGGGCGGGATCGTCCTGTGGCGGCGGTGTTTCCGAAAAAGGCTCAACAACTTTAACCGTGGCGGCCATGAGAGTTTGGTTGGGGATTTCAAGGAACTTCAGGTCTAGGGGTTCCTCGGCATTCATCAAACGGTCATACTGCTGTAGGGTCACAAGCAACTGAAATAGCTGCTGCAAACCCTGAAAGTTTTCTTGAATTTTACGGTGACCCAGGGCAACCTGCTGTTGGTGAAAATGCTGGAGATTTTGGTACTGAGGGGTATTGAGTACAGCCTCACCGATATCATTTTCGACGGTTCCATTGATGAGATCGACTTGGGTATGGAGGCTAGTATCGGGAGGGTAGGGTTCGCCCTGGTCGGGATGACGGACAATTCGAGTCGTAATATTTAGGGTTGCTGCCTTACTCGCCACCATCGTAAAGGCTTTGGAAAGGTCGCCGCTGCGGAGGGCTTGCTTAAATTCATCGCTTAAGGACATGGTGGAATCTCCTTGGTCACTGGGTTGGCGCCAAAATGGGGGCGCAGTATGGATAAAGCCTGGGGATGATGGCTGGGCGGATGTTATTTCTTCTCAGAATATCCCATCCCTAAAATGTCGTTGGTAAAATGCCAGTAAATGTAACATTGCCCTATTTGTTTGAAATTGCCGCTCACCCTAGGGCCATAGGGTCTGGACGGTATAGCTGAGGTGCGCCAGCATTTCCCGCAATAGCGGTAGGCTCAAACCAATGACGTTACTATGGCAGCCTTCAATTTTTTCGATAAAAAGTCCTCCTTTCCCTTCAAGGGCAAAACACCCCGCACATTGCAGCGGTTCGCCACTGCGAACATAGGCCGCAATTGTGTCATCGTCAATGGCGGCGAAATGTACTTTTGTGACCCCGTGGCGCACGAGGAGTTGGTTTTGGGTTTGATCCACGAGGGTATGGCCTGTATAGAGCAAACCGTAATGGCCCCGCATGGTCTGCCACCGGGCGATCGCCTCGGCGGGGGAGGCCGGTTTCCCAAGGATTTCGCCCCGGACATGGAGCACCGAATCGCAGCCGAGTATCAACGCATCTTGGCGATGTTCGGCGACGGTCTTTGCTTTGGCCGCAGCGAGGGCTTCGACTAACTGGGCCGGATCATCATGGTGAATTTGGGATTCATCAAAGTGACTCACATGGACAATGGGATTAATCCCAATGCCTTGGAGTAAACGACGACGGGCAGGGGAAGCGGACGCAAGGACAAATTCCATGGTGTTTTGAGGTAATGCGGCGCAAACAGAGGCAATTACAGCATACCCAGGTGGATACACTGGGGGATCAAGGCTTCTAAAATATTGGTTGAGACTAGACCTTAAAGGATTTGACCATCGCATTAAAGAGTTTCTCGACTTGGGGCCAACGGCTTTCACGGGTCGAGAGATTGAAGGTATAGAGTTTACCTAGTTTTACAGCAACAGTGGCGAGGTCATGGCGCATTTGACCTTCAGGGAGGGTGACGCGATATTCGAGGGTGTAGTAGGTCTGGCCCTGGTCGGTGCGACTTTCGGCCCGGATCAGTTCGGGTTGGCGATCGCTATTTTGGCTCGCTTCTTTCATGAACCGATAGCCAACGTCAGTGGGAGTTCCCAGGTCGCCTAAGGCTTTATCAGCGGGAACATCACTAATAATGACGCTCAAATTTTCGGAATATTCCACCAAATCCCGAAAAACTACATCTACACCAGTATCGCTTTTGCTGACGTCAACGGGAATCCAACCATTGGGATAGAGAAATTGATAGCCATAGGTGCCATTACTATAGCCCTGAAGACTACCGACGCCACCACAAGCGGCCAATGTACAACTGATCACGATCAACAAACTGGCGATCGCCTTTTTCCATCGATTTTGGCGCATTTATTTACCTCAGAAATTTAAAAGAAATTAAAAAATAAACTGGCAGAGCCGGAGTCTCCGCGTTCATCATCCTAGCGAAAACACCGGCTCAAACTGAAATTTATGGGGTCTAATAAGGCCCTAGGCTCTTGCTAAATGGCCTCTTCCGTTTCGAGGTTAAACAGCATTTGCAGCGATTGTAAACAGACGCGGCGGGCTTCGATGTCCTGTTGGGCACGTAATTGCACCATCGGATCATGGAGAATTTTATTAACGATCCCCCGGGTCAAGGTTTCAATGACTTCTTGGTGCTTCTCTTCAAATTCTGCCCCGAGGCGAGAAAGGGCTTTTTCAAGTTCCTGCTCCCGAATGCTTTCGACTTTGCTGCGCAGGGAACTGATGGTCGGGACGGTTTCGAGGGACTGCCACCATTGGATGTAGTTTTCCACTTCCTCTTCTAAGAGGGCTTCGGCTTCTTCGGCCATTTTGCAGCGAGATGCTTGGTTTTGGGCGACCACTTCCTTGAGAGCGTCCACATTATATAAACGAACGCCGGCGATTTCTTCCACATCGGCGGCAACGTTGAGGGGCACAGAAATATCGATCAAAATTAAGGTGTGGAGATCGAGATCTTCGAGTTTTGCTCGGTCGAGAATCGGTTCTGTCGCACCGGTACTGGTAAAGACAATGTCTGCTTGTTCAACGACATTGAGCATCTCTGGCAACAATTCCAATTGCAGATCCACATCGGGAAATTTTTTCGCGAGATCCCGCGCCCCCCGTTCAGAACGGTTAACGATGGTGATGTCTTCGGCCCCTTTAGAAACGAGGTGTTGCACCAGCAGGCGCGACATTTTCCCGGCACCGATAATGGCAATTTTTTGATCCGAGAGATCCTTAACCTTCATCTGGGCTAATTCCACAGCGGCGGAGCTAATGGAAACGGCCCCAGTGCCGATGTTGGTTTCACTGCGGACGCGTTTTCCGGCGGTGATTGCCCGTTTGAACATCCGGTCAAGTAAACGGCCCAGACCTTTGTGCTGTTGGCCGAGCTTGTGGGCGGCTTTGACCTGAGCGAGGATTTGGCCTTCTCCGAGAACGAGACTTTCTAGGCCCGCAGCGACTCGCAATAAATGACGGATGGCATCTTGGTGCAGCAGGGTGAAGAGGTAACGGCGCAGGCGATTGAGTTGGAGTTGTCCTGTTTCCGCGAGAAATTGGCAAATTTCCCGCACGCCCTGTTCTGTTTCCTGCACAACGGCATAGATTTCAAGGCGGTTACAGGTACTGATAACGGCGACTTCTTCCACGTGGGGATAGGATTTGAGGTGGGCGATCGCCGCGTCCATTTTCGCTTCTTGAATACTGAGTTTTTCGCGGATTTCGACGGGGGCTGTTTTATGACTCAGGCCAACAACAACGATATTCATGGGGTTTTCTCTAAAGGTTTTATCTCTCTAGGGCGCCAACATTCAAGGGAAGCGCAGAGTTTTATTAAAGGATTTTTTTAACTTCCTATGCAATGTAGTCTCCGAACATTTAGGGACAAAAGGTTTTGTAAAGAAAATTTATGTAACTTTACGGCGTCCTCACGGCTTAACCTGCACGAAAAAAGGCGACCTCCCGCTGGCGATCGCCCTTACTTTTTTTCAAGAAGGCTAATTGAGTTTTAGATCAATCCTTCAAAGCTTGCGGCTTAGAGTTGGATTGTTTGGGGGTTGTCCCACATGTGAATGGTGTCGACGAAGCGGGCAGTCATGGATTGGCTAGAGATAACCAGAGACTGGGTACGAGCACCACCGTGGAACAGGCGAACTCCTTCCATCAAAGTACCGGGGGTAATCCCACAGGCCGCAAACAGAACGGTTTCGCCAGAAGCGAGTTCTTCTGCTTCGTAAACTTTGTCAGGATCAGTAACGCCCATGGACTTAAGACGCTCGATATTTTCTTCACGGCTCCAGCCAGCACTTTCGGGGGTGTTTACATCGGCGGGATCGTAGATCAGTTGCCCTTGGAAGTGGCCACCGAGGCAACGCATTGCTGCAGCACTAATTACACCTTCAGGAGCCGCCCCAATCCCCATCAGCGCATGGATGTTGGTACCAGCAAAAGCAGCACAAATCGCTGCAGATACGTCACCATCACTAATCAAACGAACCCGGGCACCAGTGGCACGGATTTCCTTGATTAGATCTTTGTGGCGGGGGCGATCCATTACAACGATCACGAGTTCTTGGGGATCCCGATTGAGGCATTCAGACAGAATTTTGATGTTTTCGGTAGCTGAGTTGCGGATGTCAACTTTCCCTTTGGCGGCTGGGGGCGCGGCCAATTTTTTCATGTAATAGTCGGGGGCATGGAACAGACCGCCTTTTTCGGAAATGGCGAGCACTGCCATGGAACCGGGTTGACCATTGGCGACGAGGTTGGTGCCTTCACAGGGGTCAACGGCAATGTCAATTTCGATCAGTTCATCGGGGTTGCAATAGGCTTTTGCATCTTCACGGGTGCAAATACCGACTTCTTCACCGATGTAAAGCATGGGGGCATCATCCCGCTCCCCTTCACCGATAACGATGCGACCGCGCATATGAATTTGGTTCATGCGTTCTCGCATGGCTTCGACGGCCACTTGGTCGGCGGTATCTTTTTCGCCCATACCCATCCACTTGGCAGAGGCGATCGCCGCTTGTTCGACAACTTCAATAATTTCTAAACCGAGGGTGCTTTCCACGCTTTTTATCCTCCAGACTGCGACTGTTGATCAAAACCACCAGTCATTTAGTTTTTTTGTAAACACCCCAAAGTCTATCAGAGAAGGGCGATCGCCTCAGAAGATTCCCGGAAAAGTTTTTCCTTTAAATATTGCTGGATCGGCTAGAGAAAATAGGTCGTTAAAGTTTCATATAGGAGAGTGAGATTGGCTTGGCTATAGTCATGCCGGAGGGGAGTGGCAGGGGGAATATTGTGGAGAAGTCGCCGCAAATTTGCTTGAATTTGAGAAAAATCCCGGTAACGGTTTTGGAGTCCCTTCAAGATTGGACAAATGACAGGTGAAGCCAGGATATTCGGATCGGCTCCGTTGGGCATGAGGGGGTAACGTTTGAGGTGATTAAAATTTGTTTGGGGGAGGGTGGCGATCGCCTGGATAATTTCTTGGCAACATTCCCGGGTAAATTCTTGGGCGAGGTAACGCTGGATCGAAGGTTGTAGGCCAAAGTAGGGCTGATGATTTTCTTTTTTATCTAGGAGGAAGCGTCGGTCGAGGGAGCGCACCGCATCCCAAACTTCACTGGCGAAGGACATTTCTAAATGGTAGTTGGCTTGCAGTTGTTCGAGGGTAATGGACTTGCCCCACAACATCAGCCAGTAGAGCACTTCCTGTTCGGAGTTGCTAATGCGGCAGGTGAGATTGTAGAGGATATCCCGTAGGGTATTGCCACCGATGATCGTTTCTTGGTTTTGAAATTGCATCACAGAGCCGCCGTACCATTCTTGAATCCCCGTGGCGATTAACCGGAGCTTGAGGGGATTGCCACGGTAGGTCTCGACCAAATCAGCCCACAGTTCTTGATCTTGGAGGTTGTATTCCTGGAGAATCTGCTGGGCGACTAAATTACTGAGGCCTTCGACGGTGATCAGGGTGACCTTGGGGTTGTCTGTGGCCAAGGCTTCGATGGAAGGGGAATTTTCCCTGGAAATAATGACAACAGTACCAGCTAGGGTTTGGTGGGCGATCGCCTCTAAAAATTCCACATACATTGTATGTTGCGGTTGATAGTTCCCCGACAGACAAGCGGTGGCAAAGAGCAGTTCCCAGTGGTCAAATACTAAAATCTTCGGTTGCTGCTGCAAATAATCCTGGAGTTGGGCGATCGCCCCGTTGGGGTGGTCTTCTAAGGCCCATTCCTGCTGAATCAAAGCCAAATTTTGATCAAACATTAGGCGATCGCTGAGGTTACACCAGAGCGTGTTTTCCTGGAGTGGTGGGTGGTGCCGGAGCACTTCACTGACAAGGGTGGTCTTTCCCAGGCCACCACCGCCTAGCACGAAGATTAACGAAATATCCCTCTGTTGGAGCCGTTGCCCTAGGGTACGCAAAGTTGACTCTTGATTATAAAAACGATTTTTATTTCTCGGAATACCTTGGTACTGGGGTGGCGTTGGCGCTGGTATTTGGGGGTCCTTTGCCGTGGCCATGGCCATGCCGTTGGGGACGATTTTATTGACTGCTGCCTTTTCTTGCTCCGAGAGTTGCTCATATTTAGTGCTCAGAGCCAACTGGAGTGAACGAATCCCCACTCGTTGGTTACAATAACGTCCAATGCGTTTCCAGAGATCCGGAGCAATGACCCGTTTTACATAGCTATGGGAATAGCCATCGATCTGAATATCTTTTAATTTGTACCCTTCTAACGCTCGCAATAGTAGCTCTTGGCGCAGTCCATCCAGGGGGTCCCCATGTTTGTGACTGAGCCAAATACAAAGCTGAAGAAGCGTGAGGTTGGTCATGTGACGTTATTCGATGAATTTTAGGTGACGACGGCACTGGACAATGCTCTGTCACACACTAAGGCGATTATCTAAGAGTTTATCTGTATTCCTTTCCTTCCTGGCGCGATCGCCCAAAAGTTGTGAATAATATGAATTTATGAATAAAGTGACTTTCTGGAGTTACCGCTGGATTGCAAAACGTTGCAGAAAATGCATTGCGAGCATTTCCGTGATGCTTTATTTTTGACCAATCAGTCAAGGTGGGGAATTCCCCGTTTACGAGGTTAAAGATTTGTCGTGATCACCCTTCGCTTTTATGCAAGATTTCAATGCAAAATATTCATCACAGCGATGACGGAGATAAGGCAACTTTTGGCGATCGCCCAAGCCCTAGGGAAAAATCCTTTAGGATCAAAAAATCGTTGTGCAAGCGAAAAACACCACCGAAATTGATGGGATCAGTTATGGAAATTAGTGCAGCATTACCCGCCTTTGTGATTACGTTACGGGAGGGCTTCGAGGCGGCCCTAGTGGTGGGCATCGTCTTGGCTTGTCTGGCTAAAGCACAGCAGATGTCCCTCCAAAAGTGGGTCTATGGCGGCATTGGTGCCGGGTTAGGGGCGAGTGTCCTGGTCGGCTGGGGTCTGTGGGGACTGCTGTTACAGGTGGCGACGGCGGATGGGGCCTATGCACCGGTTTTTAAACAAATTCTGGAGGGGAGCTTTGGGGTTGTGGCGATCGCCATGTTGAGTTGGATGCTCATTTGGATGACCCGCCAGGCCAAATCCCTAAAATCAGACGTCGAAGGGGCACTACAAGCAGCACTCCAGGACAGAGAAACGGCGGCCTGGGCGGTATTTTCCCTGATTTTTATTGCGGTGCTCCGGGAAGGGTTCGAAACGGTGATTTTTATTGTGGCCCAGTTCCAAGGAGGGTGGCTGATGCCGAGCCTTGGGGCGACCGCAGGCTTGACCGTGGCAACGGTGCTAGGATTTCTCCTCTTTGCCCTGGGGGTGCGGCTGAATATCAAGTTATTTTTCCAGGTGATGGGAATCTTTCTACTACTGATTATTGCGGGGCTTGTGGTCGGTGTTTTAAAGCATATCGATGCGGCGATCGCCCTCTTTGCCCAGATCCAAACCCAATATCAGGCCCTCTGCATTTCCCCTGCCCCAGCTTGTGTTCTTGGGATTCAGCTTTGGGATTTGTCAGAAACCTTACCGGATAAACAGTTTCCGGGGATTCTGCTGAAATCGCTGTTGGGTTATCGCCAAAAAATTTACCTGGCCCAGGCGATCGCCTACGTCCTTTTTCTCAGTTCCGTCGGGACGCTCTACCTCCATAGCCTCGGTCTGTTCCGTAGAGCCGATGTCCCCTCAGTGAAACAACCCTAGGGAAATCGTTTTAACTAATCATCATAATCGTATGAACGTACACGACCACATTGCCGCAGCAAATAGGGAGGCACTGGGTTGCCGCGATAATATTCTTGTCGCCACCGGCCCGGTAAGCAACCAGCATCAATACCGTAGTCAAACCCACGCTGATAACGGTAGTTGTTGTAGTTGCGGTCAAAAAGAACACCGAGAATAATGTCACGAATTAAATTGTCATTGCCCCGGGGCTGACCAAAGGTTTGGAACAGGCTCCGACGGAAATTTTGGTCGCGTCTGAGGAAGTAGAAAAGCTCGCGGGGGATGCGGTTATTGTAATTGCGATCAATATCATTGAAAATGCTGTCCCAGGAAGAAATTTCATCTCGCCAGTCATATTGACGGTGTTGATATCGGCGGCGATCGTCGTCATCATCATCCCAGTCATCGTCGTCCCAATCATTGTCATTGTCATTATCCCAGCGATACCGATAGTATTCGTAGGAATTTTCTGGGCTGTTATTTCTTCTGGGGCCAGCATTGGCCGGTAATGTGGGCAGTAATGACCCTAAAGTCAGGAGGGGAATGAGGCCCAGCAGTACCCATTGGCGTGTGAAGGGTTTCATGGTGCTAATATCCTGCTCAATTCAATTCTATGTAAGAATCCATGACAGATTAAGCCGCCTAAAAGTTTCCCAATGGAGATGAAATTTAAGGCAAAAACATGGATATTGTCTTTTACGAAGATGGTGGATAGTTAAGAGTTTCTTTGCTTGGTTGCACCGATATTGTTGCTTAAGCTATGACTATATGTAGATGTAGTATCAGAAATTTAGGGATTTAGGAGAGACTCAGCGTCAATTTGTATTTTCTTGAGGCTTTTATTCGCGTAATACTCAAAATATTTTTTCAGGCGCTTCTTAATTTGGGTTAAAAGTATCACCATTTATCCCGCGTTTTTACTCACATTTTCTCTATGTTACGATGAGCCACCTTGATTTTGACCGCTTAATTATTCGTGATCCCCTTTGTATTGGGCCGGAGCAATCCCTCACAGAGGCGATCGCTTTGATGGGAAAAGCGCATTCCCTTTGCCAGACCGAAAGCGACACTACATCCGAAATTTCTAATCCCTTGTGCCAGGCTCGCACTAGCTGTGTTCTGGTAACGACAGCTGATGGTCTTGTGGGTATTCTTACTGAGCGCGATCTTATACATATCAGTAGCCAACAAGCGGATCCCAGTCAAGTATGTGTTCGGGAAGTGATGACTCAGCCTGTTGTCACAATTAAATATTCAGAGATTCTCGATTCCTTTCGTCTAATACAAATTTTGCAAGAGTACCATTTTCGACATTTGCCTGTTGTAGATGATGACGACCAACTCTTGGGCCTCGTTACGCATGTTAGTCTTCACTCCGCCACTTGCCCAGAAGATCTACTCAAAATGCGTCTTGTAAAAGAAGTGATGGTGCAAGATGTAGTCACCGCAAATCCAGAAACTTCCCTTCTTGATATTACCCAGAAACTCATCAAAAATCATGTGAGTTCTGTTGTCATTGTTTTACCCCAAAGTGTTTTGTCTGGGTCGTGGGTGCCTGTCGGTATTATTACTGAAAGTGATCTTATTCATGTCCAACAACGAATAGGGCGATCGTTTCAAGCAATCCAAGCCCAAGAAATTATGAGGCCATTTCAAGCTGTCTCCACCTGGGAGTCTCTTTGGTCAGTCAGTCAAATTATGACTCAGCAAAAGACTCATCATCTAATTGTTACAGGAGAATCTCAGACACTCCAAGGAATTATTACATCTAGCACAATTTTGCGATCAATTAATCCTTTGGAATTACTCAAAGTGACAGAGGTGCTAGGGAAACGTATTCAGGTTTTAGAACGAGAGCGCCTCAAGTTACTAGAAAATCGGAATCAAAACTTGCTGCGGGCAATTCGTCGACAAGCCACGTCTTTGCTCCAAAAAGCAAAACAAGAAAAACTTTATCAATCTCTCTCAATCCAAATTTTATCAGCGGGTGATTTAGATCTCATTCTTAAAACCACTGTTGATGGTCTTCATGCTTTGGTGCAATGTGAGCGCGTCATTATTTGGCAGCTTGAGGCCGATGCAAGGAGTCGAGCAATTGCAGAAGCGACGAGTGAACCTATTTCTTTCCTTGGGCGTACCATTATGGTGCCTGCTGACTGTCAAATTTCTTTCAATAAGCATGACGAAGATCCCATTTGTCTATTTTTTCAAAATGGAGTTGTAGATAATCCAAGCTACTGTAATTATTTTGATAATTGTCCTTACTTTAAAAGTGAAATTAATCGTCATTCAGGAGCTTTGTTGGCGCTACAATACAATGGCTTTCCCTGGGGAGTTTTACAAATTAGTGAAACTCGCCATGCCCGTCATTGGACTGCAGATGAAACAAAATTATTTCAGCTAATTGCTACGCAGTTATCGATCGCCCTTCAAAAAGTTATCACTCAAAAAAAACTGCAACAGGAACTTGTTGAAAAAGAGCTTGCTACCTCCCGACTGCATGAAGCTCAACGAATTGCTAAACTTGGCCACTGGGAATATCACGTCATCAGTAAAACTATCATATGGTCATCTCAAATTTTTGAAATTTTTGAACTAAATCCCAACAGTTTTGTTCCTACCTATGATGCTTTTCTTGAAAAAGTTCATCCTGAAGACAGAGATTTAGTAACTCGAACTTATCAACAACATATCAATCATGGCCTCCCCTATGATGTTACGCACCGATTATTAATGCCCGATGGCCGGATCAAATATATTCACGAACAATGTGAAACTCAAAAACTCCCCGATGGCCAAATGATTTCCAAGGGTACAGCTCAAGACATTACCGCCCTCAAACAGGCACAAATACGACTCAAACAACTCAATAAACAATTGGAAAGTCGCATTGAAGCTCGAACTCGAGAATTAAAACAAGAGCAACTTAAAGTTGATAGTTTTCTCAACAATGCCAGCGATCTTGTGCAGAGTATTGATTTCCACAATTATAAATTTGAATATGTCAATAATGCTTGGCATGAAAAGCTGGGCTATAGTAAATCTGATTTGTCAAACTTAAACTTTTGGAATATTCTTGCTCCGCAAGAATATTCCAGGATCAAAGCCATCCTAGAGTCAATTAAAAGCCAATTGTCAAGCGGAACAAAACAAGCGATCAGCCAACAAGTAAAAATAAAGCTTCTGACTAAGACTAAGCAAATTATTTTTGTTGAAGGCAACCTTGATGTTCGCTATGAAAAACAACAACCAGTTGCCATTCAAGGGATTTTTCGAGATATCACTGAACGTCAAAAAATTGAAGCAAAAATGCAGCTACAATTAAAGGCACTTAATACAACAAGTGACGGTATCGCCATTGTTGAAAATGACCAGTATGTATTTATGAACGAAGCTCATGCGCAAATTTTTGGCTATGATTCGCCTCAAGAACTATTGGGTAAATCTTGGCATCATTTATATAATGAGCGAGAACTAGACTGGTTTAAAACCGAAGTTTTACCTGTTCTTGGAGTTCAAAAAAAATGGCGTGGTGAAACCGCTGCAAAACGAAAAGATAATTCTCCATTTGCTCAAGAATTATCTCTTACTTTACTTGATGAAACTACTATTATTTGTGTTTGTCGAGACATTACTGAACGCAAGCAAGCAGAATTAGAACTGCAATCTAAAAACCGCGAATTGGCTCGAGCAACTCGCCTAAAAGATCAATTTCTCGCCAATATGAGTCACGAGCTTAGAACTCCTCTCAATGCAATTCTGGGGATGTCAGAGAGTCTTCAGGAAGAAATTTTCGGCCCGATTACGAATGCTCAACAAAAATCTCTCGCTACGATTCAAAATAGCGGTACGCATTTACTTAGTTTAATTAATGATATTCTTGATATTGCTAAAATCGAAGCAGAACAAATGGAATTTGAGTTCGCACGCGCGGCTTTACATGCTGTCTGTGCCGATAGTATTGATTTTATTAAACCACTTGCTCATCAAAAAAATATCACTATCAATCTGCAAGTCCCGTCTCAACTTCCCGATGTAATGATTGATAGCCGTCGTATTCTTCAAGTTTTAATCAATCTTCTCAATAATGCAGTCAAATTCACTCCTAATAATGGCCTAGTGACCTTAAAAGTCAGTCTGCATCCCTATAAATCAACATTAACAGACCAGAGTCAGGGCCTCCAATTTCCCCATGAATCCGCAAGCAAAATTCAGCACTATCTTCATGTCACTGTAAAAGACACAGGAATCGGTATTGCAGAGGCGGACATTAAAAAACTTTTTCAGCCTTTTTTCCAGATTGATAGTGCTCTCAATCGTCAGTACTCCGGCACAGGTTTAGGATTAGCTCTCGTTAAAGACATTATTCAAGCCCACAGGGGGCGGGTCGGAGTAACAAGTGAATATGGTAAGGGAAGTTGTTTTTATTTTGATTTACCTTGTCTAGATACACCAAACTTATCGGAATTTCAGCATTTGCCACCAGGTAATCGTGGCCAAATTTCTGGAGATTCTCGAGTGTTGTCTCAATCATCAAAAATTCAGAACGCGAAAATTCTGTTGATCGAAGATAACCAGAGTAATATTCGTACTATTTCGAGTTATCTCAAGGCAAAAGGATATCAAGTAATTACTGCTAATAATGGAAAAACAGGGTTAGATGTGGCAGTACGTCAGCAGCCAGATGTAATCTTGATGGATATCCAAATGCCAGAGATGGATGGGTTAGAAGCGACTCGCCGTATTCGTACTAATCCAGCTACGGCTTCAATTCCCGTGATTGCTGTAACAGCCCTCGCGATGAATGGTGACCGAGATCGGTGCCTTTCTGCAGGGGCCAATGAATATATGACGAAGCCTATCCGGCTTAAGGAACTCACCGAAAAAATTGAGTATTTTCTCTAGTCTTTACTCTTTACGACAACGGTAAGCATAAAAGCACTTTTTTTCCGCCGTGAGGACATTCCTCAATTTCCAGGGTGCCATTTGCTAAAGTCGCAATCTTACAAATAATTGAAAATCCAAGACCAATTCCTTTCTGCTCGAACATGTGACGCGTCATCCGAAAATAACGCTGAATATTTGCGACCTGATGCTGTTCGAAAGCAACACCTTGATCTTCTACACAAAAACAAATTTGGTTATCGTCTCGAAAACTAGTCACCTTAACTGAGGTACCCGGACTAGAAAACTTAAATGCGTTGTCACATAATTCTTGAAGAACAACAAGAATATAATCTTTGTCTATCGCTATTTCTGTGCTTTGTAAATCTATACTTAAATCTTCTGGTCGTTTATAGTAAGCAGCAATTTGTTGCAATACGCGAATAACTTCTAGTTTGGATATCGTATTAACTGAGGCTGGCACCATATTCTCTTCGAGAACTTCTAGTTGTGTATAGACAAGAAATTTTCGATTAAGATTCTGAAGATGGTAGACTGACTGCTCAGCGGCGTGGAGATGCTGCAAAATCTCATCTTGCTCTAAGTGGTTTAAATTTTGCGTGAGATGTTCGAGGTGTTGAAGAATTTGCTGAAGAGGGTTACTAATTTTTTGAGAGAGCCCAGAGCTAAATTGGCTGCTGACAATCCTAGCATTTTTGCCAAGAAAATTAATGGTATCTCGCTGTAGTTTAGAAAATGCTTTGAGTTGATAATATTGCTGACGAATTCTTAATAATGATTTGATCCGTGCGATTAATTCCAGGCGGTTGACGGGTTTTCCAATAAAATCATCAGCGCCGGCTGCTAAACATGCAGCTAAATCTTGCTTCGACGTAAGGGCTGTAATCATGATGATGGGCACCATCGACCAACGAGGATGAGCACGAATATGTTGAGAAAATTCCATACCATTCATCCCTGGCATCATCACATCCAGGAGAATAATATCTGGTTCAAAATCTTCTAAAAATTCAAGGGCATCAGCTCCAGTAGGAGCATAATGTAATTCATATGCTTCGGGTTGCAAGAATCCTTCGATGACATCAAAGTTATTGGGTTCATCATCAACAATAAGAATCGAGGCATTTGTTGTCATGGGTTATGTACTCCAGGGTAATGATTGTATTTAAGGATATTTGAATAGCTTATGTTGCTTTTTGATTTGACAAGTTCAGAAGTGTGAATTTTAAAATATTAAGCTGTTCTGAAATTTCTTCTATTACTAAAATTAATATTGGATTACCTGTGCTTGTATTGATTTACTAAAAGTAAAATAATCTCTTAAGTTGAAAATTTTCCAGTAATTGAAAACAAGACCGTTTTTTGTGAATATTGTTTGTAATCTAGACTACTTAAGATTTATAGTATACAAATTGCCATATCGGTACAACTAATATCCAACAGGAAAATTATTGTGATATGGAGCTTGCTGGCTAAAAGTCATAGACTAGCTCGGCTTCTATTTGCAGAAATATAATTTGCTTATAGTACCTGAGTACAGTATGGATACCGAGCTAGTGGAGCGAGACCAGTGTTAGCTCCTAGCGCCTAGGGCCGCGTTAAAAATTTGTCACAGTATTGTTTTTAAGAATTCTAGTAGTTCATCCCAGGACTTGAGATCAGCTTGGGGGTCGTAATCGCTAGAATCCCATTTGGTAAAGGAATGGAGGGCGCCCCCATAAATTTCCATGTCGTAGGTCACACCCGCAGTATTCAAATCTGTGGCGAGGGCGGCCACCTCAGCGATGGGAGACACAGGATCGGCTGACCCATGGAGCACTAAAACGGAACCTGTGGTTTCACTGTAATCTTGACCTTCTGGTAGAGCTAAGCCACCGTGGAAAGAAATGAAGCCGTCGAGATCTGCCCCTGACCGGGCCATTTCTAGCACCGCCGAACCGCCAAAGCAGTAGCCCATGATGGCGACTTTTTCTGGATCAACCCCTTCGAGTTGCTTGGCGACCTCAAGGCCGGCTTGTAATCTTTCGCGCATCAATTGGCGATCGCCATAGAGTTTGCCACTTTCTGCTTGGGATTCAGCGACATTTGTGGGCCGTACCCCCTGACCATAAAGATCAAGGGCGAGTACCGTATAACCTTGGGTCGAGAGCATATTGGCGCGCATTTTCTCGTAGCGGTCGAGGCCATCCCAATCATGCACAAGCAAGACAACGGGCTGATTATCCCCAAAGCCTTCGTTGCGGGCGACATATCCCTCAAAAGGTTGATCGTCGATGTTATAAACAAAAGGATAGGCAACAACATCTGCCTGGGCCGGTAGGCTGAAGCCAGCACTCACCATGAGAGTTAGGCCAAACAATAGTCTTCGTAACATTTTTAATAGAGCTTCCATCAAGTGAACCAACTCACATTGTAATGATTTCAGACAATGGCCACCTGGCTTGGGGGAAGCGGGGCGCAAAACTGAAGTTAAGCAGAAAAAGAGTTAAAAATTTCCTGAAAATCATGGTGCTAAGGGTTTGGAAGGGAAAATTTCGCGCAAAATAAAGACAACTGACCAAACTCATGGAGACGGTAAGCTGTGGCTGTGGATTACGATATTGTCATCATTGGCGGCGGTTCTGGGGGTCTAGTGGTGGCCAGTGCGGCAGCCCAGTTAAAGGCAAAGGTGGCCCTCGTGGAAAAAGATCGCCTTGGGGGAGATTGTCTCTGGTATGGGTGCGTTCCAAGTAAGTCTTTTCTCCATGCGGCAAAGGTTGCCCACCAAGTGCGCCACGGGGGGCGGGTTGGGGTGCATACAAAAGCGCCGGAAATTAATTTTTCAGAGGCGATGGGCCATGTGCAAAAGGCGATCGCCACCATTGAACCCCACGATTCTCCAGAACGGTTTGCGGAGTTGGGGGTTGAGGTGATTTTTGGCGATGGTCAGTTTCTCGATGGCAAAACTTTTCTGGTCAATGGTCGCAAGCTAACGGCCCGCGCCTTTGTGGTTGCCACCGGGTCGCGGCCCGCTGTTCCCCCTGTTGACGGGCTCCAGGAAGCGGGTTTTATTACCAATGAACAGGTGTTTTCCCTCACAGAACAGCCACAGTCCCTCGCGGTGATTGGGTCGGGGCCGATTGGCTGTGAACTGGGGCAAGCATTCCATCGTTTGGGGACGGAAGTGACTCTGTTTGCAAGCCGCGATCGCCTTTTGCCCAAAGAAGACCCCGATGCCGCCGCTGTCCTAGAGCAACAATTTAACCAAGAGGGCCTCACGATTTTAAAAAATGCCCGGTTAAAGCGGGTGGAAGTGGTTAAGGGCAAAAAACACCTCTACACCGAGGATGATTCCCAGGTGGCGGCGATCGCCGATGAAATTCTCCTGGCCACAGGCCGCACCCCCAATGTCAAATCCCTAAACCTAGAAGCCGCTGGGGTGGATTACGATAGCCAAGGAATTTGCGTTAATGACAAACTCCAAACGACTAATAGTCGGATCTATGCCTGTGGCGATGTGATTGGGGGCTATCAGTTTACCCATGTGGCGGGTTACGAAGCCGTTGTGGTGCTCCAAAATGCCCTAAATCCGTTGCAGTTATTTCTCAAGAGCGTCAATTATCGGGTAATTCCCTGGGCGACCTTTACTGATCCGGAGGTGGCACGGGTGGGCATGACCGAGGAACAAGCTCGCAAACGCTACGGCGATGTGCTGATTTTGAAAGTGCCCTTTGCGGCAGTGGATCGCGCCCAGGCCGAGGATTCTACCGTGGGCTTTAATAAGTTGATCGTGCGTCACAACGGGGAAATCCTGGGGGCGCATCTAGTGGGGCCAATGGCCGGGGAGCTGATTCATGAGGTTGTTCTAGCCATGACCTATCGCCTACCGGTTGCGGCCTTAACGGGGATTCATGTTTACCCGACCTTGAGCGAAATCAATAGTAAAACGGCGCTGCTGCTCTCCAAGAAAAAATACGCCGATAACGAAAAACTCCAAAATTTCCTGACGAAGTTTTTTAGCTTTCTCCGTTCCCTCTAGGCCGCCAAATCGCATCGGCAATTTTTGCCACGTCGATCATCTCTGGCCCATCGTGCACCCGGAGGATATCCGCCCCAAAGGCGATCGCCCCGGCACAGGCCGCTGCTGTCCCCCACACCCGTTTCTGGGGATCTGGTTCATTCAAGATGTGGCCAATAAAGCTTTTGCGGGAAGGCCCCACCAGCAGAGGATAACCTAAATCTCGAAAGTCTTGCAGATGACGAATTAGGTCGTAATTTTGCAGAGCCGTTTTCGCAAAGCCAATGCCCGGATCAAGGATTAGGTGGTTTTTCGGGATTCCCAAAGCTAAGGCAGCATCGATGCGTTCCTGGAAGAAATTTTTTAGATCGGCGATCAAATCCTGGTAATCCGTTAAGCTCTGCATGGTTTCCGGGGTGCCCCGGATGTGCATCAAAATAATTGGCACGTTTAAATCCCGCACCACCGTCAGCATTTGGTCGTCAAAAGTGGCTCCGGAAATATCGTTCACAATATCGGCCCCGGTGGCGATCGCCTCTTTTGCTACTTCTGAGCGGGTAGTATCGATGGAAATCACCGTCTGAAATTTTTCTCGGATTGCTCGAATCACAGGAATGGTGCGATCCAGTTCTTCTGTAAGGGAAATTTGCGCCGATCCAGGGCGAGTAGACTGACCGCCAATATCGAGGATATCAATGCCTGCGACGACCATTTTTTCGGCTTGAGCCAGGGCTGCAGCAACGGAATTGAACTGGCCCCCATCACTAAAACTGTCGGGGGTGACATTGAGAATCCCCATGACATAAGTGCGATCGCCCCAGGTAAAGGTTTGATTGCGGCAGGTAAGTGGTTCCAAGGGTTAGATCTCCACAATTACAGGGGTATGGTCACTGGGTTTCTCCCAACCGCGCGGCTCCCGGTCGATCCAACAGCGTTGTGCTTGGTCGTAGAGTTGTTCTGTGAGGTAAATGTGGTCAATGCGCCAGCCGCGATTCCGACTAAACCCCCGGGTACGATAATCCCACCAACTGAATTGGTCTTCGTCTTGGTTGAATTTGCGAAACACATCCTGAAAGCCGAAGCCCAGAATCTCCGTGAGTGTTTCCCGTTCTGCGGGGGAAGCCATAATATGATCCGGTTTTTTGGGCATATAGATATCCCGGTCTTCGAGGGCAATATTAAAATCACCGCACATTAAAATTTCTCGATCGTCCTGGCGCAATTCTTTTAAATAGGCCTTGAGAACCTCAAACCAGCCCAGCTTGTAGTCATATTTTTCGCTGCCGACGGCGGAACCATTGGGCACATACAAATTCACCACCCGCACATCGCCAATCACACCAGAAATCACCCGTTTCTGCGCGTCAAAATCCTGGGCGATCGCCGCACCGACCACAGGTGTAAAACCAATGATCACGTCCTGGAGCGGTTCCCGACTGAGGAGAGCAACGCCATTGTAGGATTTCTGGCCAGAGATCGAGGTGTGATACCCCAGGGCTTCAAAGGGCTGCCGGGGAAAGTCTGGGTCTACTACTTTTGTTTCTTGGAGACAGAGCAGATCAACCCCCGTTGTTTCTAACCATTGACAGATATGGGCTTGGCGAGAACGCACCGAGTTCACGTTCCAGGTTGCGATTTCCATGGGCTTCGAGAATTGGACTTAGTTAATTTAACGCAGTTCGTAGCAGCTCACTACATGCTCGTCTGTTAAACGTTAAAAATTGCTGCTCACTTTGAAGTTAAGAGAGTGAAGATCTTAGATGTTTATACTCATGGATCAAGCTTCTCGAATTTTCCTATACTTGCTGAACATAGTTGACCTTATCTATTTTTTAGGACAAGGTCAAAGTACTAAGCCAAGAGTTGTGGAATTCATTTACTCATGGTCACAATTGCGCTTCATCGAGCTAAAAATGTAAATCGATGCAATAACTAGAATCAAGTTTGTTTGTGAATACGAATTTAGAATGCACTTATCCTTGATTGTCTACCCGCTAGAATTTTATCTAACGGGTAGCTTTTAGATTATCTCCTTAAAATTACAAAGACAAGACATGTTTCAATCACTAGTCACGACAAGGTCTAGCTCTTAGGACACAGGTAAGAGGACGACCACTGCAATTAAAAGAAATAATTTGGGCATTATCAAAATTAGAGTAATCGGTTCCCAATGCAGGAGGTAAGTCCCCACGGCCACCCAATAAACGATCTTCTACTGCACGCACCCATTTGCGTATTGCCCGTCGCTTTGCTCTTCTTTCTCTTGCACCAGCAAATGCAGCGGATGAACGGCCAACTGCCTCATAAACATCAGCTGAACATCGAGGGCCTGATGATGACTGTGAAAAAGCTGGTTCAATATTAATACTCAAGCCACACAAGAGAATTGTTGTGCCAAGCATTAAACCTTTACTAATTTTACTGTTAAGCATTTTCATTTGAAAATCCTCTTAATTTATCAATTAAAATTCATGACATAGTAGTTAGCCGTAGCGTTTACATATGCAGTCTAACTACACAAAAAAGAGAACAGTCTATTGTCAAATACTTACTTGTGACGCAGGTAACCCTGAAAATACAATTGCCTTTATGAAATATTTACGAGAGTATTCTCCTCTGCCGTTTCGCGTATAGTCTTATCGTCATCATGTTGAGCGCGGTCTTTGAGAATACATAAGGTATTTTTGTTGCTTTGCCAAACTGAGGCGATCGCCCCGTCCATTTGCTGGGCCACGGCACCGGGGGATTAGTGGCTTTACTCTACGGCGATCGCCATCCAGAACGGGTGAAATCCCTGACCTTGCTTTCGGTAGGGGCTTATCCGGCGGTGGATTGGCAGGCCCATTATTATGCCCAGTTGCGCCTGTTACCTTGTCCCAGAAGTATTCTCCTAAAGCAGACCGTTTACAACCTGTTTGGGATTCAACCGCCAGCCACCGTTTATCAATTGCGGGATGTGCTCGAAAGTGATCTCAAAACGGCTCTCCCCCTCCATACTCTTTGTCGAAATCGATCTTTACCGCCCCGCTCCGTATCAATGCCTTTGTTGGTTTGTGGGGGCAGTGATGATGTAGTGATTGATCAGAAACTCCAAACAGATTGGCAGCCTTGGTTCAAGCCAGAGGATACCCTGTGGCAATGCCCCCAAGGTCGGTATTTTTTCCATTATTTTCAGCCCGAAAAAGTGGCCCATAAAATTTCGACTTTCCTGCAACTCAAACAACCAGCCCTAACAGCGACAGCGTGAAAATAGTGACCAGATTTCTAGTGAATGTTCAATTGGCGATCGCCTGCTTTGTTTCAGAAGGCTGGATGTTCCAGGAAAGCTTAAGCTGGTTTCGGCGTGCCCAGGCCAAAAATAAATTACTGGGAATAATCTGCTCGACGGGATAGAGGCCGGGCTGATTAATTTGATCACTCAAGACTAACTCCGCCACCAGGGCAACCCCCAAGCCAGCGGCGATCGCCGTGTGTTCATGGACAAAATCCACCGTAACCTGCTGGGGCGTACCATTTTTAATGCCGCTAACAATCGCTCGCATCGCCACCCCAACCCCCGTAAAGGGATCGGTGAGTTTGGTCATGCCGTAGCTAATTTTGCTAAGACCTTGAATGATGCGGGGATGTTGACGCAGTGGTTCAGGCAATAGGGTGATGGCCCGCGTGAGCTGATTATAAAAATTTGGCAGAGAACCAAACTTTGTGACCACCGTTTTTACTGGGAAAGATTCGGCAAAGGTAAAGGTTTCGGCCACATCAAACCAATACACCGTTGTTTTGCCAATGGGGTTAGGGAAATCAATTGTCGTCGGCTCGGAATAGGGTTGTTTGGCCTGCCAAGTGCCGTCCTGAAAAACGAGAAAAGGTTCCCCCAACCCCAGAAAAGTCGTTGTCATCACCGTTTCTCCGGCTCCCCCGGAACCCGCAACACCATAATAAAGCTCAATTTTGTGCGGTTCGTCGAGCTGCTCTACACCAAAGCGCACCATACTATTAGAAATCCCCGGAAAGACCCCTGCATTACAAATGGCAGTAATACCCGCAGCGGTAACGGCATCCTTGAGGGGTTTAACTTTTTCGTACAGACAACGGTGATCACTGACGTCGATGTAGTGTTTTTTCTGGTTAATACAGGCTTTCAAGACTCGACCATCCCGGCGGTGGAATGGCCCCGCACAGTGAATCACCAAATCATGGTTGGCGATCGCCTTTTCTAAAGCCGGTAAATCTTCTAAATCGAGGCGCAAAAATGTTCCCTGGAGTGCCTTTGTCTCTCGCACCGAACGCCCTGTCACCGTCACCGAACCCAGGAGGGCGATCGCCGCTGCCACCCGTTGACCGATGCGGCCCGTGCCCCCCAAAATTAAAATCTGCTTGACCATTGGCGCTGTCCTGCAATCTGGCTTCCACACCTTGGACATTTTATCAGGCCGCTTAACGACCCTCCGCACAACCGCAAACCGGAGCCTAAAAAGTCAAATTTTCTCCGCCGGATTTACCTTGGAGTCAGATAATATCAAGGTAGAGACTCAGAGTTTGTTGCCAAGCCCATGGATTGAAAAGAATAGACCTGGTTCAAAGGGCGACAATGTAGACTAAGCTAAAACAGTCCCCCTGAGTAACTGCGCGTTGGGACAAATCCTCCCCTTCTTTATCATCAATATCGATTTAAAATCTTTATTCAGTTTTTGATTCTTTTTAACGATTCTGCGTTCATTATGGATAACAAAATTGCAGTTTTTCACCCCACGGGCATTTTTGATAATATTAAGTCCCTTGAGTTTAAAGACGATTTACTCAAAAGTATTACCGACGAAAAAAAAGAAATTGTTGTCCTTGACTTTGCTGGGATCACGTTTATGGATAGTGCCGGCCTCGGCTCATTGGTTTTATTATTAAAAACGGTACGTTCCCACGGCGCAAAAATGATTTTGTGTAACGTCAACGAACAGGTGCAAATGCTGTTTGAGTTGACTAATATGAACCGCGTGTTTGAAATTTTTGCGACCCAAGCAGACTTTCTGGAACAGCAGGCGACCCAATCTTAAATTAGCTCCAAAAAGCCGCAGCGATCGCCGTAATCCTGTATTGATTTTGCGGCCCCATAAAAAACTGTAATACATTTAATGAACCCATGAACGCTGCCTGTCACCGTTGCCATTACCTATGACTTTTTCTTCGGTTGTCCGTTTTTTGAGCCGTGCTGCCCTCACAGCAGAATTAAACCAAAAACTCCAAACCCAAGGGGAACTCGCTTTAAGTGGCCTGCCCAGACTCCCCAAAGGACTATTGGCCTCAAGTTTGGCGCAATTGCAGGAGAAAAATCTGTTGGTGGTCTGTGCCACCCTAGAGGAAGCCGGACGTTGGGCTGCCCAGTTAGAAGCCATGGGTTGGGGTCAGGTTTTGTTTTATCCCACCTCGGAAGCATCGCCCTACGAAGCTTTTGATCCAGAGTCAGAGATGATCTGGGGGCAGATGCAAACCCTAGGGGCGATCGCCTATGGTCAGTCATCTGCTGTGGGTAAGGGGATGGTTGTGGTGACAACGGAGCGCGCCCTCCAGCCCCATCTGCCACCCCAAGCAGTTTTCCAGGATTATTGCTTGACCTTGCTACCAGGAGCAGAACTTGATCATTCAGAGGCGATCGCCACCCAGTTAACGCGCCTCGGCTATGAACGGGTGAACATCGTCGAAACCGAAGGCCAGTGGACTCGTCGGGGCGATATTGTTGATATTTTTCCGGTGTCGGGGGAGTTGCCGGTACGTTTAGATTTTTTTGGTGATCAGCTAGAAAGCATCCGGGAGTTTGATCCCAACAGCCAGCGCTCCCTCGATAAAGTAGACCAACTGGTTTTGACCCCCACAGCCTGGGCGCCTTTAATTGGTCAACAGATCCTCGATCCGGCAGATTTACCGCTAACCCCAGAGGAAAAAGAACAATGGGGAGAAGGTGTTTATCCTGAAGGAATGCAACGCTTTTTGGGGGTCGCCTTTGCGGATCAGGTGGCCTCGATCCTGGCGTATCTCCCAGAAAATACATTGGTGGCCATCGATGAATTGTCCCAATGTCTCGCCCATGGCGATCGCACCTACGAAACTAGCGAGGCCCAGTGGCAGTTGCTCAATGGCGAATCTCCCCTACCCAAAGTTCACCGCAGGGTGCAGGAAAATTTTGACCAGGTCAGCCAACGGTACCAAAAAATTACCTTGACAGAACTTGATGATGTCAGTGAAGCCAGCATCAACCTATCTAGTCGCCCGGTACCGATTACACCGCACCAGTTCGGTAAATTGGCAGAAATTTTGCGGGGTAAACGGGAAATCTACAGCACCATTACCCTTGATAAGTACAACTCTTGGCTGGTTTCGGCTCAACCCTCACGCTCCGTTTCCCTGCTCCAGGAACATGACTGCGCTGCCCAGTTCATCCCTAATCCTAGGGATTATCCCGCCATCGAAAAACACCAACGCCAGGGCACGGCGATCGCCCTCAAGTACAAGGGCCAAGCAGAACTCGAAGGCTTTATTTTACCCACCTTTAGAATTGCCGTTGTTACCGACCGAGAATTCTACGGCCAACACGCCCTCACCACCTTTGGGTACATCCGAAAACGTCGCCGGGCCGCCTCAAAAACCGTTGACGTTAATAAACTCAATCCCGGTGATTATATTGTCCACAAAAGCCATGGTATTGGTCGCTTTATTAAAATTGAAACCCTGCAAAGTCGGGAATATTTAGTCCTCAAATATGCCGATGGGATCCTCAGAATTCCCGCAGATTCTTTAGATACCCTGTCCCGCTATCGCCACACCGCCAAGGGACGCCCGGAACTCCACCGGATGGGCGGCAAAACCTGGGAAAAAACCAAGGCCAAGGTCAGAAAGTCCGTTAAAAAATTAGCCGTTGACCTGTTGAAAATTTATGCCCAACGGGCGGAAATGAAGGGCACAACCTACCCAAGCGATGCCCCCTGGCAACAGGAAATGGAGGATTCTTTTCCGTACCAAGCGACCCCAGACCAACTGAAGGCGGTGCAGGATATTAAGCGGGATCTAGAGAGCGATCGCCCAATGGATCGCCTCGTCTGTGGCGATGTGGGTTTTGGGAAAACAGAAGTGGCAATCCGGGCCATTTTTAAAGTGGTCACCGGTGGCCATAAACAGGTGGCGTTATTGGCACCGACCACGATTTTGACCCAACAGCACTACCACACCCTAAAGGAACGCTTTTCTCCCTATCCGATTAATATTGGCCTCTTAAATCGCTTCCGCACCGCCTCCGAACGCAAGGACATTTTGGAACGGCTCCACAGGGGCGAACTAGACATCGTTGTCGGCACCCAACAACTCCTCGGCAAAGACGTGCAATTCAAGGATTTAGGTTTGCTCGTGGTCGATGAAGAACAACGCTTTGGGGTGAATCAAAAGGAAAAAATTAAGGCCCTCAAAACGAAGGTCGATGTTTTAACTTTGTCCGCCACCCCGATTCCGCGCACCTTATATATGTCCCTGTCGGGCATTCGGGAAATGAGTTTAATTACGACGCCACCGCCGTCCCGTCGCCCGATCCAAACCCATGTGTCCCGCCATAACCCCGAAATTATCCGCACTGCGATTCGCAATGAATTAGATCGGGGCGGACAAATTTTCTATGTGGTGCCCCGCGTTGAAGGGATTGAGACCATTGCCTCCCAATTACAAGAAATGATTCCCTCGGCGCGGGTGGCGATCGCCCATGGGCAGATGAACGAAGCCGATCTCGAAACGACGATGTTGACCTTTAATAATGGCGAGGCGGATATTCTTCTCTGTACGACTATCGTTGAGTCTGGACTCGATATTCCTCGGGTGAACACGATTATCGTTGAAGATGCCCAAAAATTCGGTCTTTCCCAACTCTATCAACTGCGCGGTCGGGTGGGACGTTCTGGCATCCAGGCCCATGCGTGGCTCCTTTATCCCAGTCAAGGAGACCTCACCGAAAAAGCGCGGAAACGGCTGCGGGCCTTGCAGGAGTTTAGTCAACTAGGTTCTGGCTATCAATTGGCGATGCGGGATATGGAAATTCGCGGGGTGGGCAATCTCCTGGGGGCAGAACAGTCCGGGCAAATGGAGGCCATTGGTTTTGATCTATACATGGAAATGCTCCAGGATTGCATTAGTGAAATTCGCGGCCAGGAAATTCCCCAAGTGGATGATTGCCAGGTGGATCTACGGCTCACGGCCTTTATTCCGAGCAACTACATCACCGATGGCGACCAAAAACTTGATGCCTATCGTCTGATTACCCAGGCCAACTCCAAACCGGAACTGATGCAAATTGCCGCCGATTGGGGCGATCGCTACGGTAAATTACCTCCTTCCGTTGAGCAACTGCTCCAGGTCATTGAGCTAAAGATGATTGCCAAGTCCCTTGGATTCTCGCGCATTAAACCCGAAGGCAAACAAAATATCGTCCTCGAAACGCCCATGGAGGAACCCGCCTGGCAGCGCTTCGCCGAAAAGTTACCGTCCCATCTTCAGTCCCGCTTTGTGTACACCTCCAAAAAAGTGACAGTGCGGGGTCTAGGGGCAATAAAGCCCCAACAACAATTGGATAGCCTCATCGAGTGGCTCGGCAGAATGCAGGGGGTGTTAGAGGAAGCCGGGATATAACAGAAGCATCAAAGCAACCGAAATTTTCAAGCGTAATGGAGAAAATCAATGGTGTTTAACAAATACTTCGTCCATGGCTATAAAGTGCTGGTTTTACTTGGGCTAATGTTATTTTGTCTGACCCCAGCGGCGATCGCCTTACCGGTACCGGCCCAGCAACCCCTCCAGGAAATGCAGATCCATCTAGGCACAGCCAGCGGCGCCCTAAGATTTGTCCCCGATCAGTTGGAATTTGTCGCTGGCCAACGCTACAAATTGCGGCTCGACAACCCCAGTAATCAAAAACACTACTTCACCGCTAAAGATTTTGCCGACACCAGTTGGACCCAAAAGGTAGAAGCGGGCAAGGTGGAAGTGAAGGGAGCGATTCACGAGCTAGAACTCAAACCGGGGGCGATCGCCGAATGGATCTTAATTCCCCAAAAGACCGGCAAGTTTGAACTGCATTGTTCTGTACCCGGTCACGCCGCTGCGGGGATGGTCGGTACGATTCAGGTCATCGCTGGTGCATAAAAAAAACTCCCTCAAACCAAGAGAGAGCCGTAGGGGATAGTTGTGGACAAATTTTCAAAAAAATTTAACTGGGCACCAGGGGCGGTTTTAGACAGCTTCGAGGTCTTTTTCCCCAGTCCGGATCCGGACGATTTGATCCACGGGAGAAATAAAGATTTTCCCGTCGCCGATTTCCCCAGTCCGGGCGGCCGCAACAATTTTGTCAACGACTGCATCCACTTGATCATCATCGATGACGATCTCAATCTTGAGCTTTTGGAGAAATTCAACGGTGTACTCAGAACCGCGATATCTTTCTGTTTGTCCTTTTTGGCGACCGAAACCGCGAACTTCAGAAACGGTCATGCCGACGATGCCTGCATTGACGAGGGCGATTTTGACTTCATCGAGTTTGAAGGGGCGAATAATGGCTTCTACTTTTTTCATTGAAGTGATGACTCCTCTTAAATAGTCTGAAAATAATGAAAAATAATGGATTAAGTGCGTGAGCTACCTTGTTTTAGCATCACAGGTAAAAAGATATCGTTAGATTCAAGACAATTGTACAGGCTAAATTTTGCTGTCCTCGATTTTTGGTGCATTCCTTAACCATGTTTCGACGACTAACGGTAAGCCACAACGCTGACGGATTCTGGGATTGATCGCCACATGGCGAGTGAGGGCCGTGGCCAGGGGCGATTCTGTTGGGGAGTCGTGATTTTCCGTAAAAATCCGGTAAGAAATCTTAAATTGACTAGAATTTTCAAGTTCTGGGTAGAGCTCAATGTCTAGGCGATCGCCCCAGGAGATTGGTCGAAAAAAATCAATGGCACTATGGACAATAGGTAAGGCAACTGTTCCCTGCCGGAGCAACCCAGACCAATCCATCCCACTCTCCGTAAGGCACATCTCATAGGCTTCATGGCAAATTTGGAGAAGCTGTGCAAAATAGACTACCCCGGCGGCATCGGTATCCGCCAAATGGATGGTTCGTCGATAAGCGTAAGCCATAAACTTCGATTCCGAAATCTCTATGGGACAATAAAAGCGTTGTGCCGCAAAAATGACGATGTCTGCTCCAGGCCCCTACCAAAGTAAACTCTTTAACTTTCTCAATCGTCAATCGATCCAGTGGGGAAACCGACTGACCCAGGCCGCCCGTCGCCTCAAAATCACCGTGGAGTGGGGCAGCCAGATCGCCTTTTATCCTTTGTATTTACTGGTGCAAACCAGTCGCGTCGCGGTACGTCAAATTGCCGCCACCCAAACGGAACGCAAACGCCTTACCCTCGCGGAGGCCGCCGCCCAAACGCCAGATTTTCCCCCCAGCACCGCTAAAAGTGATGGTACAACGCAGCCACCCCTCCAGGGGATCGCCTGTGACCTCACAACCCAAGACATTTTATTTGTCGATCAAGATAATCACACCGTCAAACCCCACCAATCTCAAACGGAACTGCAGCGACAAATCAGTTTTCATCTAGGCAGCGTTAACTATCAAAAAAGACAGGAGCATCTCGCAAGCCACACCCCAAATCCCCGGATTTTACCCCCGGTTCATGGCCACAACCCCAGGCTTTTGGCCCCGGTGCGTTGGTTGATGCAGGGCTTAAGTTGGCTGGAACAAAGTCCGGTGGCGATCGCCATTGATCTATTTGGTGAATCCCATTGGCACACAGCAGTGGTGCCCCCCGAAATTTATTCGCCCCAGTTGTTACCCCCTTTGCCCCTGGCACCGGTACTTAAGCCCCTAGATCAACGGCTGGCCCAGTTAGAACAGCGGGTTCTCGCGCCCACGGTTCCTGCCGAAGCTCTCCCCCCCCTGCAGCGGTTTTTCCGTAACTGGTTTAAGGTTCAACCCGCCACCAGTACCATCACCGCCCCTGACCCAGTTGTCACCCCCAAGCCCTGGCTGACCTGGGCCGATCTCTTCCAGGCCAAAACAAAATCTGCCGAGGCTATTGATCCGGTTAATCTCGATTCGCCTCAGGCCCCACTAACGCCGCTGCCGCCATTGGTAACAACTTTAAATCAACCGATTTCTAGCCCAGAACCAGGGGCGATCGCCACCGTCGAAGCCCAGACCCAGAGCCTAACACGACCAGATGTGCCACCAAGTTCTACGGAGATCGAGGCCAAACCGGAATGGATTGAAACGGAGGCCCTCAGCGTTGGCTATGAGCAACATTTTTTGGAGCGACTTTTAAAAGCGCTGGATCATCTTTTGGCTTGGGTCGAACATACGGCCAGTCAACTTTTTAAAAAGCTGAATCAACTGAGGAAATAGACAAAACTCAGTCAATGGCGTTGCAGCAGACAGGTGTCGTCAGGATCGATGGCCCAACAGGCTAAAATTGGAGTGTTTTCAAGAACATTGGCAGTGGCAGACTATGGTGGCGATCGCACTTGTGGGGAAAGGACTAAAAAGTCTAGGGTTAGGCGCGTTAGCATTGGCTTCTGGAGTCGTAATTATTACCCTGCAACAGTTCCGTCTCAATAATTTAAAGCAAGCCACTGACTTAACCCCGGAAATTGTTGAGCGTCAGGCAAAAACAGAAGCGGCCAGTTTAGACCTGTGGCAACAACTGCCCACCTACGGTTACGACAATTTAGTTTCAGACTGGGTTTTTCTGCGATTTTTACAATATTTTGGGGACGATGAGGCGCGGAGATTGGGCGATTATCGACTCAGTGCTGATTATTTCGAGGTGATTGTCGATCTCGACCCTTGGTTTAAGGAAGGCTATTACTATCTATCAGGAAGCAGTTCCCTCTATGCCGGCACCCCGGATCGCACCGTCGAGTTGTTAAATCGCGGCTTGGCCCAGATGACTCCCACTGTCCCGGATCAAAGTTTTTATCTCTGGCGCATGAAGGCCATTGACGAGCATCTTTTCCTCGGTGATATCCCTGCGGCCATTCAATCCTATAAAACGGCGGCGGCCTGGGCTGCCTACTACGATGACCCCGAAAGTCAAAATGCCCGACAACGCTCTGAGGCCAGTGCTGCCTTTTTAGAACGGGATCCCCGCAGTATTATGGCGCGGGTAACGGCTTGGTCATCCGTTTTAGGTCAGGCGCGGGATGTGGAAACCCAAAGACGGGCGATCGCCGAGCTAGAGGCCCTGGGCGTGATTGTTCGCATTGATGAAAATGGCAGACCCAGCTTTCAGGTGCCACCAGAGATCCTCGAGGCAGAAAAAGAAGCCCTCCAAATCCCAGAAGATTAGCGTTAAGACGCCCCAGAAAATTCAGCAAAGCACTGCTGGAATACCTCAATAAATCCTTGGATCTGTTGAGGACTATGGGTCGCCATCACCGACACGCGGATGCGGCTAGTGGGTACCGTTGGCGGGCGAATGGCGGGGGCAAAAAAACCAGCGGCCAAAAGGCGATCGCCCATGGTTAGCGCTTGCTGGGGATTAGCGAGACCAAAACAAAGTACCGCCGATTCAGAAGGCACCAATTCGTGGTTGCCGAGGGCACTTTTTAACTGACAAATATTTTCCCAGAGTTGCTGTCGCCGTTGGGGTTCTGCCTGCACAATATGAATCGCTGCGAGGGCCGCCGCCGTATCCGCTGGGGAGAGTCCGGTGGTATAAATCCAGGTCGGGGCACGGTTACGGAGAAAATCAATCAGAGCTTTACTGCCCGCCACATAGCCGCCGAGGCTGCCTAGGGCTTTGCTGAGGGTACCCACTTGAATAAGCGGTTGCTGGGTACAGTGAAAATGTTCCACGGCTCCGGCACCTTTGTTGCCTAAAACCCCAGTCCCATGGGCCTCATCCACGAGTAACATAGCCGAAAATTCCTTGGCGATCGCCACTAATTCAGGCAGTAAACAGAGATCGCCATCCATACTAAAAACGCTGTCGGTGGTGATCAGGCAACGGCGATAGTTTTGCCGATGGGCTTCGAGGAGTTGGCGTAACCCATCTAAATCGTTATGGTCATATTCCAGCACCGTGGCACCGCTTAATTTCGCCCCATTTTTCAAACTCGAATGGTTGTATTGATCCCCTAAAATCAAGTCTTTTTTATTTGTAATGGCGCTAATGGTGCCAAGATTGGCCAGATAGCCGGAACTAAATACCAAGGCCGCTTCGGTTTGTTTAAGATTGGCGATCGCCTGCTCTAAATCTTGGTGGAGTTGTCGGTGGCCGCTTGTGAGCCGAGAGCCTGTACTCCCCGTACCCAAAGCTTCGGTGGCTGCTATGGCGGCATCAATTAAACGGCGATCGCCCGCTAAACCCAGATAATCATTGCTGGCAAAATTCACTACGGATTGACCATTTAAGGTGACCGTTGCCCCCGATTGACTTGTGATTGTCTTCGGGTGTCGATACCAGTTTGCTTTTTTAATGGTGGCCAAAGAAGTCTCTAGCCAGCCATAAATAGGATCAGGATTAGCCATTTTTACTTTGCATCCAGCCAATTTTTACCGCAGTGAATATCAACCACTAAAGGAATAGATAAAGGTACTGCTTGTTCCATGGTTGTTTTGATTTTGGGGCCTAATTCTTCCCATTCTTCTGGAGGCATCTCAAAGACTAATTCATCATGAACTTGGAGTAGTAAACGGGCCTGATAATCCTTTAATAATTCATGAATCTGAATCATTGCTACTTTGATAATATCGGCGCTGGATCCTTGAATCGGTGCATTAGCCGCTGCCCGTAATAATTGGGCATCATTATAGGCATAATCAAGGCTATCTAAATCAATCGCGGTGGGGTCAGTGCCTTTTAGTTCAATTAAACAGTTACTGATAAAGTCAAAGTTACGCCGCCGCTGCAAAATTGTACTCACGTAACCCTGGGCGATCGCCTGTTTTTTGACTAACTCTAAATATTCAAAAACTTTGGCATAGCGTTCATGGTAGCGGTCAATAAAGGCCCGCCCTTCTTCTTTAGAAACGCCAGCTTCCCGGGCAAACCGTTGGGCGCCCATCCCGTAGATCACACCAAAATTAATAATCTTACCAATGCGTCGTTCTGCAGCAGTTACCGCCTGGGACGAGTCCCGATCAAAGATCATCTGTGCCGTGACCCGGTGGACATCTTCTCCAGCTTGATAGGCTTGTAATAAAATCGGTTCTTGACTTAAATGGGTCAGAATTCTAAGTTCAATTTGTGAATAATCTGCCGCCACCAGAACCCAATCTTCTTTCGGGATAAATGCCCGTCGAATTCGTTGGGAAAATTCGGTACGCACCGGGATATTTTGTAAATTTGGATTTGATGAAGAAAGTCGCCCTGTACTGGTCAACGTTTGATTGAAATCCGTATGAATTCTGTTTGTTTTCGGGCTAACGAGGGTTGGTAAAGCATCAATGTAGGTAGATTTTAATTTTGCAAGGGTGCGATATTCAAGAATATAATCAATGATCGGGTGATCCCCTTGTAATTTTTCGAGTACAGCGTGATTTGTTGAATAGCCTGTTTTGGTTTTGCGTGTTTTCTTCGTATTTAATCCCAACTTTTCAAAAAGGATTTCTCCTAATTGTTTGGGAGAATTGAGGTTAAACTGCTCATCTGCCGCATTGTACGCCTTAGTTTCCAGTTCTATTAGATCTGCCCCCAATTCTTCGGCCAGTTGTTGAAGATAACCTTGGTCAATGCGAATGCCTGTATTTTCCATGGCACAGAGCACTGGTTCTAGGGGAGTTTCAACCTCTTCGAGGAGTTTTTCTAGATCAGGGTAAGCTTTGAGTTCGACTTTTAATTTTTGACAAACTAAATAAGTTGTATAAACATCTAAGCCACAATACTCTGCCGCAATGGGAATCTCTAAATCTGCAATGGTCTGTTTTTTGGTTAGTCCCAGATCTTTATAGCTTTTGGCAATAATATTTCCCAGATAACGCAAGCTCAGATCCGTTAAATTATGCTTCATTTCTGGATGTAAAACATAACTCGCCAACATCGTATCAAAAACTACACCAGCTAGGGTGACTCCCTGGTGAGCAAAAATGGCGCGATCAAATTTTGTATTTTGAAAAACTTTTGGATATTTTTCTGCTTCTAAAATGGGTTTTAAAGCCTGAAGAATATGTGTTTTTTCTAATTGTTTGCCTTCGTGGTGGGCAATGGGAATATAGGCGATATTGCCTGGATCTTTACCCCAACAACAGCCAATACCGACGAGATCGACTTCCCGAGGATCTAAACCAGTGGTTTCTGTATCCCAAGCCACGGGGTGATTGATATCGGTTTGGGTTTTCAGTTGATCGATTAACTCGGTAAGCTTCTCTGTGGTGTCAATAATCAGGGGCTGAATCGGCGAGATAGTTGGGGCTGGGGGCGTCTGAAGCTGATTTTGGTCTGGGTCTGGGGCAGCGAAAATAGAAAGCTGTGCATTGCCGGCTTCGTCAACGGTCGTGTTATTAGACAGGGCAGCTTCTAGGGTTGGAATCTCGATGGTTTCTGCGCCAAAAAGTTGCTGGATTCTACCAATGTCTTGGATAAATTTTTTTAATTCTAGTTTTGTTAAAATTTCGATTGCTTGCTCTAGATTAAACCCGGTTAGATGAAGCTCATTTAAGGCAATATTCAAGGGTGCATCCTGGGCAATTTCTGCTAATTTTTGGCAATGATAGGCGGCGTCTTTATCGGTTTCTAAGCGTTTTTTAGTAGCGCCTTTAATCTTGTCGAGGTTGGCATAAATATTATCTAAATTACCAAATTCATGGATGAGTTTAATGGCTGTTTTTTCGCCAATGCCCTGGACGCCTTTATAGTTATCAGATGAATCGCCAGCTAGGGCTTTAAAATCTACGACTTGTTCTGGTTTTACACCCAGTTTTGCTTCGACGAGTTCCGGAGTAAATTCTTCATAGCTACCACTTTTGACACCCTTGGTATCAAGGTAGAGAATGCTAATTTTTTGGTCAGGGTTCACCAACTGAAAAAGATCGCGATCGCCGGTCAAGATTTTTACCTGTTGGCCTGCTTCACTAGCTTGTCGGGCGAGGGTGGCGAGCACATCGTCAGCTTCGTAACCCACAGCGGTCACCCGGGAAACGTTCAAACTATCGAGCAAGTCGAGAAGATTTTCAAAATCAGGCCGAAAATCATCGGGGGCAGGCTTGCGCTGGGCTTTGTAGTTTTCGTCGGCGGTATGGCGGAAAGTGGGTTCAGGTCGGTCAAAGGCGATCGCCACCGCATCTGGTTTTTGCCGTTCGATTACCTGCACGAGGGCATTAAGAAAACCAAAGCAAATACTCGTCGGAATGCCGGTTGAAGTCCGCAGCGCCCCTTGTCTAGACTTTGCAAAGGCGTAGTAGCAGCGAAAGGCGAGGGAGTGACCATCAATTAGGAGCAGCAGCGGCGTTGTCATTAATATTTACGGAGCAATTCAAAAAGCAATCGACTATGATGATCTTCCCATAATCCCGCCATTTCATCACCCCAGGGACTTGTTTTATCCTAGAAAGGAGATTTTTCTTGCTCTCTAAATTTTAAACAATTTAAAAAATAACTATATTTAATTATCAAAAAACCTTGCCCTTTAAACCTTCTAAAACATGAAAAATTTTGACGCTTTTTTTCAGAAAATTTATTCTCAACCAATTGAAGCCCGCCAACATTGGTATGCAGAAGCAACCCAAGCCTATGATCAATATCGCGCCCCCTATGTGCCGGAAATTATTGATTTAATCTGTGAAAAAATCCCGCCAAAAAGTGTCATCCTAGAAATTGGTAGTGGCCCAGGTAATGCGACCCAACATTTTGTCCAACGGGGTTTTTCGTTAATTTGTCTAGAGCCGAACCCCAGGGCCTGTGAATTTGCCACCCAACGCTTTCAGAATGAGCCAATTCAAATTATTAATACCACCTTTGAACAATGGCAACCAACCCCAGAAAAATTTGAGACGATCCTCGCCAGCACCTCGTTTCACTGGCTGCAACCAGATACTAGATGTCAGGCGATCGCCAAGCTACTCAAACCCCAGGGAAAAATAGTCTTGCTTTGGAATACCGTGCCCCAACCCGATCCCGCCATTTTTCAGGATCTATTACCCCTCTACGAAAAATATATGCCCAGTTTTGCCAGCTTTGAAAATATCGATGTCCAGGAACAAAATCTCAAAAACATCAGCCAGGGTTTGCTCGATTCAAACTGTTTTCAAAACCTAGAATTAACCCAGGTAATTAAAACAAAAGATTATTCCCCGAATGATTACCTCAAATTACTCACAACCCTCTCCCCATACATTGCCCTAGATCCTACTATCCGTAGGCAGCTTTTTGATGAACTGGAAATGATCTTCCAAACCCGAAAAATTCAAACGATTCCCACTCAATATATTTGCGCTGCTCACATTGCCCAAGTAAAACCATCCCATTAAAGAGAAAAAATTCATATAAAAAAAGGTGAGAATTATCAACTCTCACCTCCATCTTTTTAATTCAATATTGTTGTTAAATATTAAATTAACCTAATTTCTTGATTAGCTATCTTTCAACCAGCTAAACATTGCCCGGAGATCTTTACCGACAACTTCAATGGGATGTTCTGCTTCACGGCGACGAATCGCAGTAAATTGTGCTTGGCCCGATTGATTTTCGAGGATGAAATTCCGAGCAAACTCACCCGTTTGAATTTCCGTCAAAATTTCCTTCATCGCCGCTTTGGTTTCAGCGGTGATCACCCGTGGCCCACTAACGTAGTCACCATACTCAGCAGTGGTAGAAATGCTATCCCGCATTTTCGCCAGACCACCTTCCACAACGAGGTCAACAATCAGCTTCACTTCATGCAGACACTCAAAGTAAGCCAACTCAGGTTGGTAACCCGCTTCCACGAGGGTTTCGAAACCAGCTTTAATCAGGGCGCTTAGACCACCACAGAGAACTGCCTGTTCACCGAAAAGATCTGTTTCTGTTTCTTCCCGGAAAGTGGTTTCAAGGATCCCACCGCGAGTACCACCAATCCCTTTTGCGTAGGCCATTGCCAAATCACGGGCTTGACCGGTGGCATCTTGGTAAACCGCGAACAACGCGGGAACCCCTTGGCCCTGCTCATAGGTACGACGCACGAGGTGGCCAGGGCCCTTAGGCGCAACCATTACAACGTCTACGTCAGCAGGGGGCACAATTTGACCGAAGTTGATGTTAAACCCGTGGGCAAAGGAAAGCACATTACCCGCTTGGAGGTTGGGGAGAATATCTTTGGTGTAGACAGATTTTTGGACATCGTCGGGCAACAAAATCATGATCCAGTCCGCCACTTTTGCTGCTTCTGCAACAGGTAAAACCTTCAGACCTTCTGCTTCGGCTTTGGCGGTGGACTTACTCCCGGCATACAGGCCGATGACGACGTTAATCCCACTGTCTTTTAGGTTGAGGGCATGGGCATGACCCTGGGAACCATAGCCGATAATGGCAACGGTTTTGCCGTTTAACAGATCTAAGTTTGCGTCCGCATCATAATACATGCGAGCCATAGGACAATTCTCCGACGGAAATTACAAAGTTAAGAATATGTGTTAATGCATACTGCAGACTCTGTATTATAGGAGATTGTTGTCAACTGAACTTTTGCGAAGCAAGCTCCACGGAAATTTTTAATAACTTGTGATCAAAAAAGAAAATCTGCATTTTGGATTGCAGCAAACTTTGCTAACCGTTGCATCGATATTTTTAGGTTGGCAATTATCTGGGCGATCGCCGCAGCTTTTTCTCGGGACTTGACAGGCGCAGCAATGATTCGCAGAAGGCTTTTGGGGCTGCTACGCTGTTACAATAAACCTCTGATAATTCTGTTGGTCTTACAATCAATAAACTCCCATGGGTAAAGGCATCGTTCTGCTATCAAAACGAGAAATTGAAAAAATGCGCAATGCGGGACGGCTAGCGGCGCAACTCCTTGATTACCTAGAGCCTCTGGTTAAACCGGGAGTGACGACCCTCGAATTAAACGATGCGGCGGAGGAATGGACCCAGAAACATGGGGCGAAAAGTGCTCCCCTCGGTTATGGCAAAAGCAATCCTTACCCAAAGTCCATTTGTACCAGTGTTAATGAGGTAATTTGTCACGGCATTCCCAGTAAGAAAAAAGTCCTCAAGGACGGCGACATCATCAATATCGATGTAACCCCCATTCTCGACGGTTATCACGGTGATACGTCCCGAACCTTTTTTGTGGGTACCCCAGCACCCCGAGTCAAAAAATTAGTCGAAGTAACCGAAAAATGTCTGTATATCGGCATTGAGGCCGCTCAACCCAATGGTCGCATCGGGGATATTGGGGCGGCGATCCAAGAATATGCCGAATCCCAGGGCTATTCAGTGGTGCGTGATTTTGTCGGCCATGGGATTAGTAATATCTTCCACACAGAACCCCAGGTTCCCCACTACGGTAAACGCGGTAAGGGCACCAAAATTCGTCCGGGGATGGTGTTTACCATCGAACCGATGATCAATGAAGGTACCTATGAGAGTCAATTGCTCAGTGATGGTTGGACGGCGGTCACCAAAGACGGCAAGCTCTCGGCCCAGTTTGAACACACCATTGCCATTACCCCAGAAGGGCCAGAAATTCTGACCCGCAGAGACTAGCCTGATTTATATTATGTCTCCACCGGAATCAAGCCCAGAAAACATTGCTTTAATCTTTGTCCAGGCGTCAGTCCAAGGAACTTTTGAGGTAGCTCATGCTCTCCTGACACCGGCATTGCAACAGCAATATCCAGTGGAACGGTTGCAGCAAGTGTTTGAGGAGATGGTTGCCTATGGTGAGACACCACCTAATGCTGTAGAGGTGATGGCAACCCTGGCGGATTGGCCTGGGAAAACACCAGAAGATTGGGGTTGGGTTTATGTTTCGGTGGCTGGGGATGGCTATGGTGAGGCCGTTACCGTAATTGTGCAAAAAAATTCGCGGATCCGTGATCTTGAGTGGGGCCGTCCCTAGAGCCGATATTGTCTCACTGCGGGCGGTTCCCCTCCAGATTGTATCGGGCGTTGTTGGAGTTGTTGGTTGACCCAAAGGGCGATCACTTCAGGGGGGCCGGAAATTTTAACCCTGGCAGATTAAAAGTTTGTGATTGAACCGTTTGACGACTTTAGCCACCAATAAAAAAGACCCCCTCTGGGGTCTCTTCGCAATTAATTTTAGAGTCTAAGCGTTTAGGCTCTACTCTTCTTCGTCTGCTGCTTCAGTCTCTTCTGTTTCGAGGGTTCCTGCCGGGACAAATTCAATCTCAGACTGTTCTGCGAGCCAATCGAGGGTTGCCTCAATGGTCAGTTCTTCTTTGATTGCTTCCTGGAGCCGCTCTTCATCAAAGCCTTCCTGGAGTTCGGCCTTGGCTTCCTCTAGGCGCTCATTGAATTTGTCGGTGTCAATTTCGATCTTCTCGACCTTAGCAATTTCCGTCAAAATCAATGAATTGCTGAGACGTTGTTCTGCCTCTGGGCGAGCTGTTTCCCGTAGTTTAGGAATCATATCTTTGGTAAAGATCCGATTCACGTCGATGCCCATGCGGCTGAATTCCATCATCTGCTGGGTGAGTACTGCCGTGATTTCTTCGTTAACGCTCACTTCTGGCAGTTCGGCGCTGTTGTTAGCAGCGAGCTGTTCTAGCAGATAACGACGCACGCTGTTTTTGGTGCTGATTTCAGCGTTTTCTTTTAACTGGGCCTCCAGACTTTCTTGCCAAGCAGCAAGGGTTTCAAATTCTTCGTTGGTGGCTTCGCTGGCAAATTCGTCATCGAGTTCGGGTAACTCGCGGCTCTTGAGCTCCTTAAGGGTTACGGTAAAGGACACCTGTTTCCCGGCCATTTCTTCGTTGCCGTAGTCTTCGGGGAAGGTAACTGTAAATTTCTTGGTTTCTTCGGGTTTCATGCCGACAAAACCATCCACAAAGCCTGGGATAAATTTGCCTTCTTCGAGGTCAAGGGAAAAGTCTTCGGCTTGGGTGCCGGGAATGATGTCTGCTTCTTCTTCGCCAGCGTCGTTCACATAGCGGCCTTCATAATCGGCGATCGCCACATCGCCCATTTGGGCAGCCCGGTCTTCGACGGGCACAAGGGTGGCCAATTCGCGCTGTTTCTGGGTAAGAAATTCATCGAGATCCGCCGGGTCATATTCGCTCTTTTCGGCCTTGAAGCTGAGGCCTTTGTAGCTGTTGAGGGTCACGGTGGCGGGGACATCTACGGCAGCCTTGAAGGTGAAGGCTTCACCGGGTTTGTAGGCGCTGATTAGGTCATCGAAGGAAGATTTGAGTTGGAAATTTCCTAGGGCCTCAATGTTTTCTTGGGCGATCGCCGCTTTTAAGCTATCGTCGATCAAATCCTCAAGGACAGACGCCTTAATGCGATTGGAGCCTAACCGTTGGATCAAAATCTGCTTGGGAACTTTGCCTTTCCGAAAACCGGGGAGGTTCACGGTACGGGCGAGTTTCCGCACTGTTTCATCATAGGCTTTTTGGGTGACGTCAGCGGGGACTTCGATTTCTAGCCCAACTTGGCTGGCAGGAAGCTTTTCCTGGATAACTTTCATCGATGTTTAAAGGTTCTAATATATAAGTTACAACTAAGGGTCTTAGGATAGTTTTTGTTCGTTGGCGATCGCCCCTTTAGGGGTCTGAATTGAGCGCTCCATGATATCCTAAGGTCAGTAACCCAAACGCAGGATTACCCAGAATATGTTTGGGTCGGTCTATTGCGTTCTTACGAGGGGTTAACCTATCTGATAATAGTATAATTAGAGCTTCGATATACAAAGTCTTACGAAAGGGATGCACCAGCTTAGAACGACGAAAGCGGCCCTGCTTACTCTATCTCGACCCTCGCCTCCGGGGTGATTAACCCTCCCCGCCACATCGAAAAATTTCCCCAGGCGATCGCCCCCACCAGATTTTTGCTTTTTAATTCCACTACCCTTAACCCAAAATCATTAGGAGGTTTATTCTTTGTCAAAATCAGTCAATGTCGCCATTCTTGGTGCTACCGGAGCCGTTGGCGCAGAACTCTTACAGTTGCTAGAAGAGCGGGATTTTCCCCTCAACAACTTAAAACTTTTGGCCTCGCCCCGTTCTGCCGGGAAAACCTTAACCTTTAAAGGCCAGCCCATTACCGTCGAAGCCGTCAGCCCAGAAGCCTTTGCGGGTGTCGATATTGTCCTCGCCTCCGCCGGGGGAAGCACCTCAAAGAAATGGGCCAAGGCCATCGTCGAAGCCGGAGCTGTGATGATCGACAATTCCAGCGCCTTCCGCATGGATCCGGATGTACCCCTTGTGGTGCCAGAAATTAATCCAGAGGCTGCCCAACAACACCAAGGCATCATTGCGAACCCCAACTGCACAACCATTCTCATGGGGGTGGCGATCTATCCCCTCCATCAAGTGCAGCCCATCCAGCGGATTGTGGTTTCCACCTATCAATCTGCCAGTGGTGCTGGGGCGATGGCCATGGAAGAAGTTAAACAGCAGGCCCAGGCGATCTTGGCTGGCGAAGAACCGCCCACGGAATCCTTTCCTTATCCCCTCGCCTTTAATCTTTTCCCCCACAATACCCCCATTAATGAAGCGGGCTATTGCGAAGAAGAGATGAAAATGGTGAACGAAACCCGGAAGATTTTTGGCGCGCCCGACCTGCGGATTAGTGCTACCTGTGTCCGGGTGCCGGTGTTGCGGGCCCATTCGGAAGCGGTAAACCTAGAATTTACGCAGCCCTTCGATCCGGCCCAGGCCAAAGATATCCTCGCCACGGCCCCTGGTGTTACCGTAGTAGAAGACTGGGAGAACAACTATTTCCCGATGCCCATGGATGCGACGGGGAAAGATCCGGTGCTGGTGGGCCGCATTCGCCGGGATATTTCCCAACGAAATGGCCTGGAATTGTGGCTCTGTGGCGATCAGATTCGTAAGGGAGCAGCCCTCAATGCTGTCCAGATTGCGGAACTGCTTTGGGAAAAAAATTGGCTCCAACCGGCGGCGATCGCAACGGCGGTCTAGTCCAGTAAGATTTATGTGTGTTGTGTCGATTCGTTTATGACAAGTACAAGATTTGGTCGAGTGATCACCGCAATGGTGACCCCCTTTACGGAAGAGGGGCAGGTGGATTACGCGATGGCGGAAAAATTAGCGGCCCATCTCATTGACCAGGGGAGTGATGCCCTTGTTGTCTGCGGCACCACCGGAGAATCACCAACGCTAACTTGGGATGAGGAGTATGACCTGTTCCGGGCTGTCCAAAATGCTGCCACCGACCGGGCGAAGGTGATCGCGGGCACGGGTTCTAATTCCACCAGTGAGGCGATCGCCGCCACCCAAAAAGCCGCTAAACTGAATTTAGACGGTTCGTTGCAAGTTGTTCCCTATTACAACAAACCCCCCCAGGAAGGACTTTATCAACATTTCAAGGCGATCGCCGAAGCCTGCCCAGACATCCCCTTGATGCTCTATAACGTGCCGGGGCGCACCAGTTGTAATCTGTTACCCGAAACAGTCATTCGCCTCGCCACAGTGGACAACATCGTGGCAATCAAAGAAGCAAGTGGTAATCTTGACCAGGCCGCCCAGATTCGTTGTGGTGTGGATTCCACCTTTGAAATTTACTCAGGGGATGATAGTCTAACTCTACCTTTGATGAGCGTAGGGGCCCAGGGCGTTGTGAGCGTTGCCAGTCACCTCGTGGGGCCGCAGATGCAGGCAATGATCCAAGCTTTTCTTGCTGGCCGTACCCAGGAGGCGATCGCCCTCCACCTTAAGCTTTTCCCCCTCTTCCGTGTCCTCTTCTGTGATACCAACCCCCTTCCTGTTAAAACCGCTCTCATTCTCCAGGGATGGCGTTTAGGCAGCTTCCGTCCACCCCTCTGTCCCCTCAGCCCTGACCGCACGAAACAACTCACCCAGGTGTTGAAGGATTTGTCCCTCCTCTAAAACGAAGCATTCGGCGAACGTCCCACTGCCACAGCTTTTGACAACTGAACAGTAAGTATGGCGCCAATTACCAGCACCCTGTCGCTCGCTGGTTATGCCTAGCCGTTGGTCTTTCAGATACCTTCTCTAACAAGTTTTCTATTTCAAACCTTTTCTCTAGTTTTAACCACACGCAAATCTAAGGAGTTTTATGAACAAGAGCAAACCCCAACCCACAACCCGTAAAAGAACCCGCACTAGCCAACAACAAACGACCAAGCCAGAAAATCTCAACCCCCAGGACAGTATCAAAATTATTCCCCTGGGTGGTCTCCACGAAATTGGTAAAAACACTTGTATTTTTGAGTATGACGACGAAATCGTGCTGCTCGATGCGGGCCTAGCCTTTCCGACGGATGGGATGCATGGGGTCAATATTGTTCTGCCAGACACAACCTATCTCCGGGAAAATCGCCACAAAATTAAGGGGATGATTGTCACCCACGGCCACGAAGATCACATCGGTGGCATTTCCCATCACCTCAAGCAGTTTGATATTCCCGTGATCTATGGCCCACGTCTGGCCATGTCTCTCCTTGCCGATAAGCTCGATGAGGCAGGGGTTAGCGATCGCACTAAACTCCACAGCGTTATGCCACGGGACATGGTGCGCATTGGCAAAAATTTCCTCGTGGAATATATCCGCAACACCCACTCCATTGCCGATAGCTTTACCGTAGCAATCCATACCCCCATTGGCGTGATCATTCACACAGGGGACTTCAAAGTAGACTTTACCCCCGTTGACGGTGAACAGTTCGATTTCCAACGGCTCGCTGAACATGGTGAAAAAGGTGTTCTCTGTCTTCTAAGTGATTCGACGAACGCAGAAGTTCCCGGTCGCACCCCTTCAGAAGCCTCTGTAAAACCGAATTTAGACCGTATCTTTGGCCAAGCCCAAGGACGACTCTTTGTCACTACCTTTGCGTCTTCTGTCCACCGGGTCAGCATTATTTTAGAACTGGCGCAAAAACACAACCGTAAGGTGGCCGTAGTGGGCCGCTCCATGTTAAATGTCATTTCCCATGCCCGCAATTTGGGCTACATGAAATGTTTAGACGAGCTGTTTATTCCCCTGCGGCAACTCAAAAGCATGAAGGATGAGGATGTTTTGATCCTGACAACGGGCTCCCAAGGTGAAACTTTATCGGCCATGACCCGGATCTCCCATGATGCCCATCGCCACATCAAAATTAAGGAAGGGGATACGGTGGTTTTTTCGGCCAACCCGATCCCTGGGAATACGATCGCCGTGGTAAATACCATTGATCGTCTGATGATGCGCGGCGCGAAAGTCGTCTACGGCAAAGGGGAAGGGATTCACGTTTCTGGTCACGGCGCCCAAGATGATCACAAGTTGATGCTGGCCTTGACGAAGCCGAAGTTCTTTATTCCCTTCCACGGGGAACACCGGATGTTGGTGAAGCACGCCCAAACGGCTCAATCGATGGGTGTACCGGAAGAAAATATTGTGATTATCGACAATGGTGACATTGTTGAACTCACGGAAGATTCCATTGGTGTTACTGGCAAAGTGCCTTCAGGCATTGAATTAGTGGATCGTTCTGGCATTGTCCATGATTCGGTACTCCAGGAACGGCAACAGTTGGCCGAGGAAGGGGTGATTACGGTGGCCGTGGCGATCGCCCAAGACGGTAATCTAATCGCACCGCCAGAAATTCATCTCCGGGGTGTGGTCACCGCAGCGAACAATAAATTGCTCCACCAGTTAATCCAACGCAATGTCGAAAATGTGCTGGAGGATCGCCTTGCAGAGTACAAAGAGCATGGCAAACGCAGCAATGAAGACATTGACTGGACTGATATTCGCCTAGAGATTGAAGCATCCTTACAACGCCTCGCCCGTCGGGAATTGCAAGGGGAGCCCCTCGTGGTCTTTTTGATGCAGGTCAGTGAACAGACCTCTGTCAGAGCCCAACGCCGTCGTCGTCGTCCTACGGCATCCCTTGCTTCCTAAGTAAGAGTAAGAGGATTTGGCATTTGCGCTAAGTCTCTTGTGAGCATCTAAATATTACGAAAGGGAGCCATAATGACTCCCTTTTTTGGTTTACTGAAAGGAGTTGAAACAACCTACTGGCCGATGGCCAAGTTCCCAGGGAAATTAATTTTCTTCGTTGTTTTGAGCTTGAGCCGGATCCACCCAGATAATGCGCTGCTGCTTGGGATCGACTTTAATGGTGTACTCCTGCATTAACTGATGGCTACCATAGGCATCGAAGTGGCGGCTAAATTCTTGTCGTAGTTTGGCGACCCGTTGTTCTGCCTCGGTGACTTCACCCTTGAGAACGGACAACTGCTGCTGTTGGGAGAGTTGGGCCGGTAACAATTGGGCAATGGAGGCGATCGCCACCCCGCCGAGGAAACAATTGACAGAAATCTGCGCCGCTAATTCCCAGCAGGCTAACCGATGGTGCTTTGTCGCTGCTGTTGACTGGCCAGCATTTTTTTTGCCCTTGTTATGACGACGTTGCCGGAGGGGAACGGGAGTTTGTTTCTGGGGTGATTGTGGGGGAGAGAAGCCGTACATGAACACTGGATCCAACACTAAAAAAACAAGAAATCGCGTAACCTAAAGTTATCGAAGCATTTTTCTTTGATTGAGAATGCTTATAACAAGCTTTTTTTAGGAAAAATGATCGATAGTTTTGCCGACGTTTAAAGGCGTTTAAATAACAGTAGATGCGCTAAAAATGGATCGAGGCGATCGCCCAAATCGCGGAAACTTGAAAGCGTTCAAGACCGAAAATCTGCAGTAATTTTTCGGGAGAATTGTGATCAAGCTCTGGCCTTGATGCTAGCAGCATCTTAGCATTTACATTTTAAAAAATTAGGATCTCTTCAAAAAGAAGCCCTGATCCCCCAAAAATCAGGCAGATGTAATTTCTATTGATAAATAAAACAAATAACAGCCACACAAATTTTGTCAAATTTTAATAGGTTTCTGCATAGGGGCTGGGACTCTGGGCCAGATTTAAAAACTTCGTTAGCTCCGGCTGGAAAATCAGCTTGACCGTCCCAGTGGGGCCATTACGGTGCTTCGCGATGATCACTTCAGCAATATCCCGCTCCGGGGTATCTGGGTTGTAATAACTGTCGCGATAAAGCATTAAAACCAGGTCGGCATCCTGCTCGATGGAACCCGATTCCCGCAGGTCAGACATCATCGGGCGCTTGCTATTGCGGGCCTCAACGCCTCGACTTAACTGGGATAGGGCAAAAATGGGCACGTCTAATTCCCGGGCAAGTCCTTTAAGCGATCGCGTAATTTTTGAGAGTTCTTGGACGCGATTATCGCCACCACCTTCCATTAATTGCAAATAGTCAATGAGAATCAGCCCTAATTTTCCCCCCTGTTCTGCCTGGAGTTTCCGGGCCTGCGATCGCATCTGACTGACGGTAATGTTCGCCGTATCATCGATAAATAAAGGCACATCCGACAAAAATTCCACCGCCTTGAGCAGGGGACGCATATCAACTTCATCGAGGCGTCCGGCCCGGAGACGATTACTTTCAATCTGAGCCTCCCCAGCCAAAAGACGCTGCACCAATTGCTCCTTAGACATTTCCAAACTAAAAATAGCGACAGGAAGACGCTCTTTTTTGGCAATATTGGTGGCCACGTTCAGCGAAAAACTGGTTTTCCCCATGGCGGGGCGTCCGGCAATAATCACCAGATCAGAACGCTGGAAGCCGTTGGTCATCGCGTCGAGATCATAGAAACCACTCGAAAGCCCCGACAGCATCTCTTTTTCCTGCTGCTTGGTCTGGCGCTCTTCGATATTGCTAAAGGCTTCGGCAATGGTTTCGGCAATGGCGGTTAGGCCATCCTGGGGACGGGTCTGGGTGAGGCGGAAGATTTTTTGCTCTGATTCATCCAGAACATCGGGTAAGGTTTTAACGGTGTCATAGCCGAGATCAATAATTTCATGGCCCCCAGCAATGAGTTGTCGCCGGACGTATTTATCCATGACCAGCTCAGCGTAGTGGTCAATATTCACAGCGGAGATGGTGCGATCCACCAATTGGGAAAGCTTGGGAATACCACCGACTTTTTCGAGACGCTCGTTGTCTTGGAGCCAAGTGCTCAGGGCTAATAAATCGGTCGGTTTGCCCTGATTGTGGAGTACCAACAACCCTTGATAAATATCCCGGTGGGCTTGGACATAAAAAGCATTGATCACCAGGACATCCACCACCCGGCCCATGGCCTCTGGGTCCATTAAAATTCCCCCCAGAATAAATTCTTCGGCTTCGATGTTTTGGGGAGGGAGGGCGTTACCGGGAAAAGCGGGAGTCGAATCGGCCATGGTGAGGGAGGAAGTGGGGAGTAAGGAAACGCTTTCTTGATACTTAATAGTCTAAACGTACTGATTGAAAATGGAAATAGTGATCGCCACCGGGACTTGCTGGAACGCCAGGGGCAATGGGAAGATCGCAGGCATTAGGCAGAGGGGATTTCATGTTTAGTTATCTTAAGGGAGAGGCGATCGCCATCCACCGGAATTTGCAGGGACGTTCTTTTCTCATCCTTGAAGTGAGGGACATTGGCTATGAGATCCAAGTGCCAGGACGCCTCGCCCAGGAACTAGAAGCGGTGATCGGCCAGCCCCAACATATTTTCGTCCACAGCCAACAGCGGGAAGATGGCACCTATCTCTACGGTTTTGCCAGCGGTGCCGCCCGGGATTTATTTCGGCAGCTGATCAGTGTCAGTGGCATTGGTGCCCAGGGGGCGATCACCCTCCTCGATACCTTAACCTTACCGGAACTCGTGCAGGCCATCGTCACCGCCGACCATCGCCAGTTAGCAAAAGCGCCCGGCATTGGCAAAAAAACCGCAGAACGACTCGCCCTCGAACTCCGTAGCAAACTCAGCCAATGGCGAGATCAATTTTCGCTCCCCGACACAACCAGTCAGCCTAATGCTGCCGTTCACGAAGATTTGGAGTTAACCTTGCTGGCCTTGGGATATCAAGAAACTGAAATCCATGGGGCGATCGCCACCCTGAGCCAAGACCCACTCCTGCTGCAAAATACCAATGCTGACGAATGGATCCGGCGGGCGATTACCCTCTTGAGCCAGGCATAACAAGACAAAAACCCCCTGCAACGAGGAGGCCCAGGTTCACCTGTTCGATTGAGAAAAAACGCTACTGAATTTCTCGGACATGGGGTTGTCCGTCGATAATTTCACCGACCAAAATCACATCCGCAACCCCGACAAACAAGCCATTTTCCAGAACGCCAGGAATATTATTAATCTTTTGTTCTAATGTTGCCGGGTCGTCGATACCAGTAAATTTGAGATCGACTACTAAATTCCCTTCATCGGTGACGACGGGGCCAGCCTTTTTGACTCCCATCCGGAGTTCTGGCTTACCTCCCAAGGCTTCTAGTTGCCGCATCACCGGCGTGATCGCCATGGGAATGACTTCCACGGGCAATAAAAAGGTCGAACCCAAGCGATCAACCAGTTTGCCACTGTCTACTACGACGACAAATTTATCTGCGAGGGCATCCACCACTTTCTCCCGGGTGTGGGCCGCTCCGCCCCCTTTAATTAGATTTTTCTGGGGATCGACCTCATCGGCCCCATCAATGGCCACGTCAATATGATCGACGGCATCCAAACTGCTTAGGGGAATTTTGTACTGTTTTGCGAGAACTTCCGCCTGGAACGAAGTGGGAATACCCACAATATTCTCCAGTTCACCTGCGGCTAGACGCTCACCAATGTATTGAATCGCATAGGCGGTTGTTGAGCCAGTGCCTAGACCGACCACTGAGTTGGACTGGACTAGGGCAGCGGCGGCTTTCCCCACTTCCTGTTTCATGACCGTGACGGCATCCATGTTGTCTCCCTCCGAGAAAAAAGTTTGAATAAAAAAATCAATGATGAAAAATTTTTGGCGCAAACAAAACAAATCCTGCCACACAATCTGCAGCAGGAAAGTCAATGGCCCAAGGCCTAAACGTTAGCGGTTTGCTGTTGGAGCATGTCTTTGAGCTTTTCGAGTTCGCTGGCCCAGCGGGGATCGGGTTGAGCTGAGCTGGCATCACCGTAGCTGGCTTGTTTTTTGCTGCTACCACTGCCACCACTGCGCTTGCGCTTGCCGCCGCCTTTGGCACTGCTGGCTTCGGCGGGCTTGTCGTCGCCTTTGGTGCGGGGGAGAGCCTTCTCAATTTTGAGGGGACTGTCCATGAAGGATTGGCCATTGTACTTTTCGATGAAAGCATCAGCTTCTTCATCGGTGGGCACGGTAACAAAGGCGAAGCCACGGCATTTGCCTGTTTTCCGGTCTTTGATCACTTTGGTGGTTGCGCTTTCGCCTGCTTCAACAAAGAAATCAATCAGGGCTTGCTTTTCGACGACGTCTTTGGGCAGATTGCCGACATACAAACGTACGGACATAGGGAACCTCCTAGATGTTGGTTGGGTTAGATGAAAAACTGGCTTGGGGACAAACTCGTCCAGGGATCAAGTGCTGATAATGTGGCGATCGCCTTTGACCTTGAATGCAAAAAAATTTAGCTGTAAAAAGACTGATCATCCAGTATTGTTGTGCCCTAGGGCCTTCGGTGAAAACTGATCGGTTTGTCTGTCACAGGAGCAGTGGTGGCATACTTCACATCGTGCGGTTGCTCTGGAGTTTTTACTTTACCGTGAACGTTACAGAATGTATAGCACCATCGAGTGACCCATTATGGGGTAAATGGTGCGGAAAGACAAGTCATTTAACGTTTTTTTTCGTTTTCCCAAGGGAATTTATGCTATGGCGATCGCTCGAAAAATTCTGGCTCTCCTGGCTTTGGTGAGCGATGATCCGCGGTCGATTTTAGGCGAAAAAATTTCCTCTGATAGTAACAAGGGTGACGGCACCACACAACGGAATGTGAAAGATCGATCAGAAAAGTCGGTAGGATTTGCTAGAGTGGATCACCGATTTTCCAAAACATCTATGGAAAGCGAATTGTGTTTTAAGTTCGGGAGAGTGAGGCAGGTTCCATGGCAATGATCGTTCAAAAATACGGCGGTACCTCCGTCGGCTCGGTAGAAAGAATCCAAGCGGTAGCTAAACGGGTACAGCAACGGGCCCAGGCGGGCAATCAAATTGTCGTGGTGGTCTCTGCCATGGGAAAAACCACCGATGGCTTGGTGAAATTAGCCCACGAAATTAGTGCGAATCCCAACCGGCGGGAAATGGATATGCTCCTTTCTACTGGGGAACAGGTCTCTATTTCTCTGCTCAGTATGGCGCTCCAGGAACTAGGACAACCGGCAATTTCCCTCACGGGTGCCCAGGTAGGAATCGTTACCGAAGCGGAACACAGCCGCGCCCGCATCCTTGAAATAAAAACTGATCGTCTCCAACGGCACCTACAAAAGGGAGAGGTGATCGTCGTGGCGGGATTCCAGGGCATTTCCAAAACTGAAGATCTAGAAATTACCACCCTTGGTCGGGGCGGATCCGATACATCAGCAGTGGCGATCGCCGCCGCCCTCAAGGCCTCCTGTTGTGAAATCTATACCGACGTGCCAGGCATTTTAACCACCGATCCACGCATCGTTCCCGAAGCCCAACTGATGGCTGAAGTCACGTCAGACGAAATGCTAGAACTCGCCAGTTTGGGGGCAAAGGTACTCCACCCTCGTGCCGTCGAAATTGCGAAGAATTATGGGGTGCCCTTGGTGGTACGTTCCAGTTGGACAGATGATCCGGGTACCTGGGTGACCTCCGCCCCAGTGAGCGATCGCCCCTTGATTAACCTCGAAATTGCCAAGGCCGTCGATGCGGTGGAGTTTGATACCGACCAGGCCCGCATTGCGATGCTGCATATCCCCGATCGCCCCGGTGTCGCCGCCAAATTATTTGGGGAAATCGCTACCCATAATGTCGATGTGGACTTAATTATCCAGTCGATCCATGATGGCAACAGTAATGATATTGCTTTTACCGTAACCGAAAATGCTGCTGCCCAAGCCCAGGCGATCGCCGAAGCCATTGCCCCCACCCTCTGCGCGGGCACAGACCAAGATTTAAGTGACGTTGCGGTGATGAGCGCCAATGACATTGCTAAAATCACCATCTCCGGGGCCGGGATGATTGGCCGCCCAGGGATTGCCGCCACCATGTTCCAAAGTCTGGCCGATGCGGGCATTAATATCGAGATGATTTCCACCTCGGAAGTGAAGGTGAGCTGCGTCATCCAACAGACGGACTGTGACCGGGCGATCGCCACCCTTTGCGACGTCTTTGACATTGCCTCTTCCCCGATGAATGCGGCCCCTGCAGTTCTCAATCCCGAAGATCATCCTCCTGTCCGGGGCGTCGCCCTCGACCTCAAACAAGCGCAACTCGCCATTCGGCATGTCCCAGATAGCCCCGGCATGGCTGCCCAAATTTTTTCGCTGTTGGCCCACCAAAACATCAGCGTCGATATGATTATCCAGTCCCAACGCTGCCGTGTGCTCAACGGGGTAAAGACTCGTGACATTGCCTTTACCGTTGCCCAGGGGGATGCTGAAGCGGCCCGCCTCGCCCTCTCTGGCATGGCAGAACAGCTAAACTTTGGCGAAATCGAAGTCGATCCGGCGATCGCCAAAGTCAGTATTGTCGGTTCTGGGATGATTGGGGCACCAGGAGTTGCGGCCCGCTTTTTCCAAGCCCTCGCTACGGCAAAAATCAATATTCAGATGATCACCACCTCTGAAATTAAAATTAGCTGCGTTGTCCCCGAAGCCCAAGGCCAAGCCGCCCTCAAACTTGTCCATGAAGCCTTTGCCCTCGGTGGTGAAGCAAAGGTCGAGGTGCCAGCCTAATCGTTTCCCAAACCCAGGATTAGCCCGCCTATAAGAATTAGGAGCACAATCCCCAGGATCATTAACACGCCCATACGAATTCCCTAAAAATACGATCTACATTCACACCCAGCCTAGCCCGGTTGGGTTTCTTTGTGACAAAAATGACTCGATTTTCAAAAATCCCTTGCAAACAAAAAAGAGCCCACCGGAGTGAACTCTCTTTATGCAGTGCCGGGAGGCGGAATTGAACCGCCGACACGAGGATTTTCAGTCCTCTGCTCTACCAACTGAGCTATCCTGGCGTTTTGCGCACAAGTTCTAATGTAGCAAAGCAATTTTAAATTGGCAACCCCTAGGCCCAGATTTTTCTCAAAAAAAGTTTTTTACAGCGGTTTTTCCATCATTCTTCGATGGCAATGCGTCCCTGACGCCCCAAACGGAACAATAGAAACGTCAGCAAATACACGACATAAATCACCAGGCCGACAATTCCTAAAAAGCCGAGAAAACCGGGGGCTGAGTTGGCATGCAAAATTTGTTGGTAACGACTGGGTGCTTCTAGCCACACTTGGCAATAGGCCCCTTGGCGCATCGTGCTCGAGAAAGCACAGCCCAAAAACGGTAAATTGGCGATCGCCCCGAGCGCACAGTAGACCGTCATTGCCCAACGCCAGGCCGTGAACGCGAGTTTTAGACGACTGCCCGGCTGATCGCGAATTTCTTCATTGAGATCAATCCAAAACCACAACCCGATGGGAATTAAAATCCGTGACAACAGCCCCGTCAGATAGCCCACCGACCAACTGGGAATCAACAGATATACGGTCACCATTAACAAGCTAGCCACTTTCCAGTAAATGCCCAGGAGCCGCTGCATCGATTCCACCTTCGCGACGAAACTCCAGATCAAAAGTGCAATCGGCACCATCACCGTAAAAATGACCGCCAAACGGTAGTCCATCCAGGCCAACTGCTGTAGTAACGTTTCATCCATGGTTTATACGCGGTTCGAGACAAATTAAGATTGATTTTCCACAGTATACACAAGTCAAAGCAGCGGCACTACGGAGAGAAACCACTGCTTTGGGGGATTGGCCTTCAGCACATTCTTTGACCTTACCGGAGCCAAGATCAACGGCTAAAAGCGTATCAACTCATTTTTTTAACGGAAATGACCGCGATCGCCGACAGAATTAGTCTTCGTAGAGACGGCATTCATCCGCGTCGGGGTTGTCATCACAAAACTTTTCTAGGGGACTTTTTTCCGGCTCTTTTTCCCGTTGGTGGGCGGCCTCAGCCTGGAGTTCTTCAACGGCATCCCAAGCGGCTGCACATTCAGCGGAAGTGGAGTCAGTACTACAAGCTTCCCGAGCCGCATCACGTTCTTGTTCAATTTTTTGATGAATATTTGTCATGAATCCTCGTTTTATCTTGCTATTTTTTTATTAAGGGCTCCAGTGACGAATGTTGCAATGTTTGCTTAAGCTCAGCAGAGAACAAGGGCAACAGCCACTGGCGTAGGAACGAAACTCTTTGCTTTCCTTAGCAGTGATTGGCATTCACCGATGGAGATTAGCGCAGGATGAAATTCAAAAAATAGAAAGTCCCTACTGTTCCCCATTGTACCGTAGGAAACCTGGTGGGTCGGTTTATTTTAGATCGGGTATTGCGCCATCGCCGCCCCAGAAAAAATCCCGCCACCCAGGGGATGTTGTAGTAGAATCTATCTGCTCTGCTTGGAGATCTCCGGAAAAAGCCATGAAGTTTGTTTGCAGTCAAAGTGATCTAAATAGCCAACTTTCCCTCGTTGGTCGGGCGGTGCCATCACGGCCTACCCATCCTATTTTGGGAAATGTGCTGTTGACTGCGGATGCTAGCCGCCATCAGATTCAACTCACCGCTTTTGATCTCAGCCTGGGCATTCGCACGAGTTTTCCGGCCCAAGTCATCGAAGGGGGTACCTTAACTCTGCCGGCAAAGTTGCTCAATGATATTGTGTCGCGCCTGCCTGAGGGGGAAGTGACCTTGAGTTGCCCGTCGGAAACTTTGATGAAAGGCGATGCCCAAGCGACCCTAACTGCTGCGACGGGACGGTTTCAAATTCGGGGCATGGGCGCAGAAGAGTTCCCTGAATTACCGACGATCCAGGATGGCAAAAAATTAATGTTGCCGGCGATCGCCTTAAGCGAAGGCCTGGGAGGGGTACTGTTTGCCGCTAGCCCTGATGAAACCAAGCAAGTTTTAACGGGTGTCCATGTCACTCACCACCAAGATTGCCTTGAGTTTGCCGCGACCGATGGCCACCGCCTTGCGCTCGTTGAAACCAGCGATCAGGTTAGCCCAGAGCCAGAATCTACCGAAGCAGGAAAACTCCCCACCTCAACCCTCGAAGATTTTGCCCTAACCATCCCCGCACGGGCGCTTCGAGAACTAGAACGCATGTTAACCACCGCCAATGAAGCGGATTTGATTGCCCTTCATTTAGACGATAGCCAAGTCATTTTTGAGGTCAATCACCAGCGCCTCACCAGCCGTAAACTAGACGGTGCTTACCCTGCTTATCACCAGTTAATTCCCCGGCAGTTTAGCCGCGATGTCACCCTAGAGCGACGAGCTTTGATTAGCAGCATTGAACGGGTGGCGGTTCTGGCAGACCAGAAAAATAATATTGTGAAATTTCGCCTCAATAGCGCAGAACAAAAACTTCATCTCGCCGTGGAAGCCCAGGATGTGGGCAGTGGTGAAGAAGCTTTGCCCGCCCAGGTTTCGGGGACAGACCTAGAGATTGCCTTTAATGTGAGGTATCTCATCGACGGTCTGAAGGCCTTACCGAGTAATGAGATCAAGATGCAGCTGAATGAAAATAATCAGCCGGTTATTTTTACGCCCCTGGGTGCGGTGCAGATGACTTATTTGATTATGCCGGTGCAGATCCGCAGCTAGGGAGTGGCGGCTGGGGTCGCCGCTGGGGCTGATGGGCTAGGGGCTTGGATAATGTCTTTTTTAGCCATGTGGTCATAGAATTGGCGGCTAATTTTGTGGAGTAGCTCTTTGCCCTTGGGGTCGTTGTAGGGGCGCTCGACAAAAATTGCGGCAACGTAGCGCTTGCCATTGGGCAGATCCACAATTCCTGCATCGCCGATGATACTGCCGATATCTCCAGTTTTATGGACGATGTCGGCTCCCTGCCCCAAGCTCTGGGGTAAGAGGCGGTCGTTACTCGTGGCTCCCATGATCCGAAAGAGGCGATCGCGGGATCGGACAGACAGAATTTCGCCTTGGTTGATGCGGGCGAGGAGATGGGCGAGATCCTTGGCACTGGTGAGGTTTGTGCCTTCGAGGTCTGGTAGGGGATTATTCAACTGGGTTTGGGTCATGCCCCACTGCTGAAATTTCGCGTTGAGGACGGCATTGCCCCCCAACAACTCGGTGATCATGTTGGTGGCGGTGTTGTCACTATTGACACTCATTTCCGTGGCGGTGTAGAGGGCACTATAGGTGCTCCCTGGGGTTTTGTACTGCATGCCGCCAGACCCTCCACCAATGACTTCTTTTGTGAGGGTGAGGGAGTCATCCAGTTGAACTTTGCCACTATCAACGGCTTCTAGGAAGGCCACGAGAATAGGAATTTTGATCGTACTGGCGGCGGATAGGGGGCGATCGCCAGCCACATCTAAATATTCCCCGGTGTCTAAATCCACAAAGAGCAAAGACGCATCGAGGGTGGGGTCAGCGGCGATCGCTGCTTGGGTCGTTTCTGCCAGTTGGGTGAGGGGCGTTTTCAGGGGGAGCGGTTCCGGGGCTGGGGGCGGGGAGATCTGCTCAGAGAGGAGCTGCTGGCTGGTTACATTGTCAGGGGGCGTAACGGTGGGAACAGAACGTAGATTTGCGGCGCTGAGAATGGTGCCAATACAAGCACTCACGCCCACGCTCACAATTAGTAAACGAAGCGGGTAGAGGAGTGGCCGGGGTAACTTGAGGCGCGCTTGACGGACTGGGCGACGGGAACGGCGATTTGCCTTTGGGGAGTTGGGGGAGGCCATGGCGATCGCCTGGGGAGAATTCCCTTGCCGGTGACGGGCCTCAAAGGCGATCACCTTAGTATCGGTCGCAGCATTGAATGATCGTGGCGCTGGGGATTTTCTACGTTTAGGACGACGGGACTTACCAACCACTGACGACTCCTACCTTGACTTTGGGGTAACTAAAATAGATTTTTTTCATTATGCCCGAAGACTTTGGCGATCGCTCCCCCTTTCTCGAAATTTTGTCGGCTTGCTGCGGCCCAAAGAGAAACTTAGAGAGTGATGACCCGCCTCTGTATTGCGTCTTGGATAAAGCTGTTTCAATCACATTTTTGGTCTTTTTAAGCTGGAATGAACTTTTAAGAGTTGAGGAAAATCTAAACTTAATCGCCCCTAAGGCATGGTTTATCCAAGTAATTTGGCGATCGCCGATTTGCCATAAAAAATGGCTTTCCTGCTTGAAAATCCAGGTTGAAGATTGATCGTTTTAGGCTGAATCTTACTTTAGGTCAGTAAACGAACTGTTAAAATTTGCTTAAATACTCAAGCCAATTTAGGGGAAACAATCAAGACAATTCTCCCCTTCAAAATAACTGACAGCAATACTACAAAAATAATTCGGGGTGCTGTATATGGTGAGTTTTTCTGTTGCGTTGACCTGGGAGAGCCTACGAGATTTTTTAACAGGGCGAATGTACATGCCCCACGGGAGTTGCTATCTCTGGCAGACTCCTTTAGTCGGGCTACATCTGGTTGCGAATCTCCTCACGGCGATCGCCTATTTTTCGATCCCAATCATGCTGGTTTATTTTGTCAGAAAGCGACAGGATATGCCTTTTTCACGGGTGTTTATCCTGTTTAGTTTCTTCATTACTGCCTGTGGAATTGGTCACTTTTTGGATATGTTGACCCTCTGGTTTCCCATTTATTGGATTGATGGGATCGAAAGTAGTTTTACGGCTCTGATTTCCTGTTATACCGCCATCGAACTTTACACCCTTTTACCGAAATTTTTAGCCCTCAAAAGTCCGGAAGAATTGGCGGCGATTAACCAAAAACTACAACTCGAAGTGCAAGAGCGCAAGAGAGCAGAAAGTATTTTAAGTCGTATTTTGGCGGGGACGGCGGCGGTTACGGGGCGTGATTTTTTCTCGGCCCTAGCGGAAAATTTGGCGATCGCCCTTGATGTCTGTTATGTCGCCATTAGTGAAATCCTCGACAACAGCGCCCATTCGGCACAAACCCTTGCCACCTGGACAAACCCTAAATTTCCCTCGATTCCAGCGACGGCGATCGCCTCTCCTGCCGCAGGCGCCAACACCAATCAAGCCCTCCAGTTTCCAATCCAAGACCGCAATTCCCGCACCATCGGCACCCTCCATGTACAGCATTACCAACCCACCATCGATCAAGAGCTAGCCACAAAATTAACCAGTATTTTTGCTTCCCGGGCTGCCGCCGAAATTGAGCGAAAACGCGCCCTAGACGAGCTGGCCTGGGCCAATAGTCAACTTGCAACCATCAATAACCAACTTGAAGAAAAAGTCGCCGAACGTACCCAGGCTTTAAAAACCGTTAACGAAACACTCCGGAGCAGTGAAGCCCGTTACCGTAGTTTGGTGCTCAATATCCCTGGGGCTGTGTACCGTTGTCTCCCCGACGCACAATGGACAATGCAGTTTCTTTCTAATGGCATTGAACCGATTACTGGCTATCCTGCGACGGATTTTTTACATCATCAAATTCGCGCTTTCGGGGACATTATCCACCCTGAAGATTACCCACGGGTTTTTGCCTCTTTAGAAATGCTTACCCCCGATAATCCCACCTATACCGACGAATACCGTCTTGTTCGCGTTGATCAAAATATTTGTTGGGTCTTTGAACAGGGACGGGGAATTTTCGACGAAACAGGTCATTTAATTCGCCTTGAGGGGGTGATGATCGAGGTCACTGACCGCAAACTTGCTAGCCAGGCCCTTGATCGAGAACGGCAGCAACTGCGGCAACTGATCCAAAATATGCCCGTGGCGATGGCGATGTTAGATAAAAAGTTGTGCTACGTGGCCCATAGTCATCAGTGGCTCGTCGACTATCAGCTTGGGGAAGAAACCCTAGTGGGGCGATCGCACCGTGAGGTCTTTGTTAATCTCCAGGAAGACTACCAACAGCATCTCCAAACAGCCCTAAGTGGTCAAGTGATCACCTGCGAAGAAGATTGCTATGTGCGACATGATGGCAAAAAACAATACCTCAAATGGACAGTCCAGCCTTGGTATCACCGGGAAAATCAAGTTGGTGGCGTGGTCATTGTTACCCAAAATATTAATGATCTTGTGGAAGGTCGTGAGGCGGCCCTCGCTGCGTCCCGCCTCAAATCGAGCTTTTTGGCGAATATGAGCCACGAAATCCGTACCCCCATGAACGGCATTCTTGGCATTGCGGAGCTTTTGCAGACGACCCAGCTTAATGGCCAACAACAGGATTTTGTCAAAACCCTCAGTCAAAGTGCGAACCATTTACTCTATGTGATCAACGATATTCTCGACTTTTCTAAGTTAGAAGCCGGGGAAATGCGCCTCGAATCTGTGCCTTTACAGATTATTGACTGTGTGGAGTCGGTGGCGGAGTTGCTTGCGATTCAAGCCCAAACGAAACAGGTGGAGTTGATCACCAATATTGATCCGCAACTGGGGGGGACGGTCACGGGGGATTCGATGCGGCTGCGGCAGGTGTTAACAAATTTGGTCGGTAATGCAATTAAATTTACCCATCGCGGTTCTGTGGTGATTCGCGCTTTGCCCGTGGCAAAAGATAAGACTTCTGTTTTGGTGAAGTTCGAGGTCATTGATACTGGCATTGGCATTGATAAAGCAGATCAAGCAAAATTATTTCGGTCTTTTTCTCAAGTTGATCCGTCTACCACAAGGGAATATGGAGGGACGGGCCTCGGCTTGGCGATCGCCAAACATCTGGTCAGTCTCATGGCCGGGGATATTGGTTTAGAAAGTAGCCCTGGTCAAGGTTCGACCTTTTGGTTTACGGCCCGTTTCCAACGGCTCGAAGCGCCGCCCCCACTGCCCCAATTGGCCCCCTACCGCGTCCTCCTCATTGACTCCCAGCCTTTGTCCCTAGAGGCGATTCGTCGGCAGCTTAGTCACTATGGGGTCAGTGTCATTGCCTATGGTGATTTTATGGGGGGAATCCTCGCCCTCGAACAGCAGGATAGTTTTGATCTGGTGCTGTTGGCTTTACCTATCTTTGGCAACCAGGCGGGCATCGAAACGGTTTTAGATAAAGTTAAAACGCTCCTCCCCCGGGAAAATTTGGTGCTGCTATTATCGGCGGTGGATTATCCCCGCTTGAAAAATTGGATGCAGCCCCAAGGACTCCGCTATCTTCTGCGGCCCCTCCAACAGGAAGCATTGCTGCGCTGTTTACAAGCAGAAACAAGTCCAGATCAAACAATGGCGGATATTGCGGATGAAGCTGGCCTTGATCTGACTTTGGCGGAAATTTTGGGAGATCAAGGGGGGCGATCGCCAGATATTCAGATCCTGGTTGTCGAAGATACGCCCATTAACCAAACGGTCATTCTCAATCAACTTGAAATTATTGGTTTTAACACCATTGATTGTGTGAGTAATGGCCGCGAAGCCCTCGTCCAGCTCCAACAGCGGACCTATGACCTGATTTTGATGGATTGTCTGATGCCAGAGCTAGATGGCTATACGACCACTGAAATGATTCGCCAACGGGAACAGGAGGATACCCACCAATTGATTATCGCCATGACGGCCAACGCCATGAAAGGCGATCGCGAGAAATGTTTAGCGGCGGGGATGGATGGTTACATTGCCAAACCCACCAGTATTAAGACTCTCCGCCAGGTCATCGATAAGTGTTTACAAAAGTCAGAAAAAAAACGATCTGTCGTGGCGATCGCCCCCCAAACCTCCCAGGAAATCCCAGAGACAGCTCCAGAAACAGCCGCAGATCCGGACACTCCCGTAGATTTAACGCAATTAGTGCATTTCTATGGCAACAATCCCAGTTTCCACCGGGAAGTGTTCCGGCAATTTTTAGAATTCGCCGCTAGTTACATCGAAGCACTCCAAGGGGCGATCGCCAATCAAGATGCCGCAAAAATCTCCTACGAAGCCCATCGCCTCAAGGGAGCCGCCAGCAGTGTGAGTGTGCGTAAAATTCCAGATTGGTGTATTGCCATTGAATTGGCCCTCGCCAACGAAAACTACGCCACCATCCAGACGCTTTCCCAGCAGATCGAAACACATTTCCAGGCGGCCCACGAGTTTATCCAGGCTTACCTCGAATCTCCTGACTGATGGCCTTAAAACTTCCCTGATCTCAGAGTTCTGAGCGGCGAATATCTTGCTCGGCCTGCTTTCTTAAAAGGCGATCGCGGCGGCCATGGTAGAGCTTGGTTTCCTCTGGGGTCATCTGGGTCGGATCGAGGATAATCAACCCATGGAAATTTAACGCCGGATAAACCTTTAGATGGGGTAAATATTCCTCCAGAGCCTGCAACACAATGCCATAGACATCCGCTAAAAAATACTCAAAGGCCTCTGGCTGATCCCGTTGTCGATAGCCTACCGCCTGTTCCAATTCTTTTTGGGAAATAATATAGCCCGCCTCAAATTGTGAAAACTCCAACATTGCTGTCCATGCTTAATTGTGATCCAAGGAGAAAAAGAAAACAAAAAATCCCCCGATGAGGGGGAACCATTTGGTATTACAAAAGATGCTTATACCGCTTGGGGTTGTTGGGGTTGCCGTTGGGGCTGGAATTGGAACAGGGAGTACACCACATTCCGGCGGATGTCGATCATCATTTCCAGGAACATCTCGTAGCCTTCTTGTTTGTATTCGATCAAAGGATCTTTTTGGCCGTAGCCCCGTAGCCCGACGGATTCACGCAGGGCATCAATGGCCTGGAGGTGCTCCCGCCAGAGGGTATCGATCTGCTGGAGGATAAAGAATCGTTCTGCCTGGCGCATTAAACCGGCTTGGCTTTTCTCCACCTGGGCTTCCTTGAGGTCATAGGCTTTGCGCACTTCTTCATGGAGGAAGGTTTTGATTTCTGGAACCGTCATATCCTCAATATCCTTGGGTTCTAGATCTTCGAGGAGGTAGATAAATTCCTTCGCTTTATCGAGGAGTTTGTCTAGTTTCCATTCTTCGGGGGGGAGTTCCGGGTTGACGTAGGCCTCGACAATTTCGCTCATGGTCTTTTCGGCGTATTGGATGACCTGCTCTTTGAGATCTTGACCTTCTAAAACCCGACGGCGTTCGGCGTAGATGGCCCGCCGTTGATTATTCATCACTTCGTCGTACTCGAATACCTGTTTCCGGGCGTCGTAGTAGAAGGTTTCTACTTTTTTCTGGGCACCTTCGAGGGAGTTGGTGAGCATTTTTGATTCGATGGGCATATCTTCTTCGACCCGGAAGGCATTCATCAAACCGGCCACGCGATCGCCTCCGAAAATGCGCAGGAGGTTATCTTCGAGGCTGAGGAAAAATCGCGTCGAACCAGGGTCCCCTTGACGACCAGCCCGGCCCCGCAGTTGGTTATCAATCCGACGGGATTCGTGGCGTTCTGTCCCAATGACATGGAGACCGCCATTTTGAATCACTTCATCGTGCTCGACGCTGGTGAGGTCATGGTAGGTTTTTTCGATGGCATGGTACACCGTCCGCAACTTCTGCACCACGGGATCAGCGGTAGGGGCATTTTCCGAGGCGATCGCCAATTTCTCCTCGGCCTCTAGTTCTGTCAAACTCTGGTTGCCATACTGATCGACCGCAAATTTCACCGCTTCTTTCAGTTGCTGTTCCAGGTCTGTGGGCAGTTCCGTTGGGTAAATATCGAGGGTGGTTTTCCAGGTTTTTTTCTTCTGTTTGTTGTTGGTATCAAAGCCCTGGCCGCCACTATTTTTTCCACTACCGGCGATCGCAAAACTCCCCTCATCTTCTGGCTTAACGATCTGGGGCATGAAATATTCACGCATCTTGAGGCGAGCCATATATTCCGAGTTTCCGCCGAGGATAATATCCGTACCCCGACCAGCCATATTGGTGGCGATCGTCACGGCCCCTTTGCGGCCAGCCTGGGCGACAATTTCTGATTCCTTTTCGACATTTTCAGGGCGCGCGTTCAATAGGTTATGGGGAATACCCAACTCGTGGAGATAGGCCGAAATAATCTCCGACTTTTCCACACTGGTGGTCCCAACCAGCACCGGTCGTCCTGTTTCGTGCATCTGGGCACATTCTTCGGCGACAGCCCGCCACTTCGCTTTCTCATTTTTGTAGACCACATCCGCCAGATCTTGCCGCTTGGTGGGGCGATTGGTGGGGATAATTGTCACCTCAAGGTTATAGACCTTTTCAAATTCTGTTTCTTCGGTTTTGGCTGTCCCCGTCATCCCAGAGAGTTTCGGGTAAAGTAAGAAAAAGTTTTGGTAGGTGATATTTGCGAGGGTTTGGGTTTCTTTTTGGATTGTGACCCCTTCTTGGGCTTCGATCGCCTGGTGAAGGCCATCGCTCCAGCGCCGTCCCGGCATAATCCGGCCGGTAAATTCATCGACGATTACTACTTCATCGCCGCGCACAATGTAGTTCACATCTTTTTTAAACAGTTCCTTGGCTTTGACGGCGTTGAAAATATAGTGAGCCCAAGGATTTTGCTCATCGTATAGATCCGTAACCCCCAGTAATTGTTCTGCTTTGGCAAACCCTTCGTCGGTCATCAAAACATTGCGGGCTTTTTCATCGACTTCGTAGTCACCGGGGCCGTCTTCTTCGACTTGGGGAACCAATTGTTGCGCAATTTCAGCCGCTTGGAGATATTTTTCGGTGGGGCGTTCGATCTGGCCAGAAATAATCAGAGGCGTTCTGGCTTCATCAACGAGGATCGAATCCACTTCGTCAATGATGCAGTAGTTAAAGGGACGCTGCACCACCTCTTGGATCGTGGTGGCCATGTTGTCCCGCAGATAATCAAAGCCGAGTTCGGAGTTGGTGGTGTAGGTAATGTCGCAGCGGTAGTTTTCAATTTTTTCGGCTGGCCCCATGCTGGACTGGATTAATCCCACCGTTAGGCCCAAAAAGCGGTGCACTTGCCCCATCCATTCGGCGTCCCGGCGGGCGAGGTAATCGTTCACGGTGACCACATGAACTCCTTTCCCCGTTAGACCGTTGAGATAGGCGGGCAGGGTGGCAACGAGGGTTTTACCTTCCCCGGTTCTCATCTCGGCGATTTGCCCTTTATGGAGGACGATCCCCCCCAAAAGTTGGACATCGTAGTGACGCATTTGAAGCACTCGCCACGCGGCTTCACGGACGACGGCAAAGGCTTCGGGGAGGATTTCGTCTAAAATTTCTTCGGTTTCTTCGTCGCTATTAGCTTTGTCGAGCTTGGCGCGAAATTCTACGGTTTTCTGGGCTAGGGCTTCGTCTGTAAGGTTGGCAAAATCCTCTGCGAGCAGGTTAATTTCAGCGACGAGGGGCTGGAACCTTTTGAGTTTGCGGGCGTTGGGGTCACCAAATAGCTTCTTAAACATAGGATTTTGATTACAAACGGAGGATTAGGGGAGAAAAATATGCATTGCGCTGGCACTAACTAAACGCTATTTCCCCAATTTTGGGTCTGGCGTTCGGCGATCGCAAGGATGAGGATGAGTTTAATAACTTTTTTTAATTATGGTATCACTCCCATTTTCGGTGAGAGAGTGGGGAAAATACGCCAGGCCCCAGAACTGCAGAGGCAACAAAAAGGCGATCGCCCCTGGCATTTGGCTAGTCAAGACTGAAGCAAGCCACAATTTAGCGCATCATGGTTTGCGCAATAGTGACAGGCAATTTTTTGGAAAAGGCAACCGCATACCAAGGACGGAGAGACATTGGGCTGGGCTTAAGCTTTTGTAAATTCGAGGCCATTTTCCGCCGCATAACGTTCCATGAACCGCATAAAACGATCCCACTCAGCGGTCGAACGCATCACCAAACGCGCTTCAATAATGCGGGGTTTCCCGTCATAAAATTTTGCTTTCACTTCGCGGGTCACAATTTCGCCTTCTTCGTCGATGAGGTACATCCCAGTGATTTCATCGGTACTTTCTTGGGCGAGGGCAGCCGGATCTTCAAAAGAAAATACAGCGGTGCCAGTACTCCCGTCGGGGGAACGGGTTAAGCGGATGCCGGGAACTTCGGGTTCATTAACGCCTTGGGAAAACTGAATAACGGCCATAATAATTTAATTTTTCTTCATATATTTGTGCCCCTATCTTCTCATACTCCCATCAGTTTGTTGATGGCCTGGGGAGGGAAAAAGGGGACATTTTTCGCAAAAGCTTAGGGGAAAATTGGGGATTAATCGAGGTTATTGGTTTCTAGTTCCCAGGGCTGTTGGGCGTTCACGGTGTTCAAAATCTGCTCAAAGATCGACCGACAATGATTATCAGTATGGAGGGGGAGTTCTTGGTTTTTCGCCACAAAATCTACCTGTAGTTTGCCATCTTGAACTTTATTGCGGTCAAATAGGACTTCAAGCTCTACGAGTTTGGTGAAAGAGACATTGCCTGGTTTTTCTTTGGCCATAATGTAGCCTCCCGTCTCATAGGTGAGGTTGAGGTCGCATTCCTGGATGATATCCCTGAGGGATGCGAGCATCTCTGGTTCGGAGAGTCCAACGAAGTAGGAGCAAGTATAACGCGCCATAAAAAAATATTTTTAACCATGCTGAAGCATTCTTTTTTATATTACCGAACGGGAGGCCCCTAACCGAATGATTTCTCTCGATCAGATTGTGGGTCAGCCCCAGGCCGTTTCACTTTTGCGTCAGGCGATCGCCCAGGATCGTCTTGCTCCTGCTTACCTATTTGCGGGGCCAGAGGGGATTGGTCGCAGTCTGACCGCCAGGGGATTTACGACGGCCCTCATGACCCAAGGGGTACCAGAAGCGGCACAACGTCTGATTCGCTATAAACTCCTCAAAAATAATCACCCCGATTTACTGTGGGTTGAACCCACCTACCAGCACCAAGGCAAGCTCTACACCCCAGCTCAGGCCGAGGAAGCCGGCTTAAAACGGAAGGCCCCACCCCAGATTCGCATTGAACAGATCCGTCAATTGGGGGAATTTCTCAGTCGTCCCGCCCTAGAAGCGCCCCGTTGCGTGGTGGTGATCGAAGCGGCCCAAACCATGGCAGAAGCTCCGGCCAATGCCCTTTTAAAAACCTTGGAGGAACCCGGTAACGCGACCTTAATTCTGCTGGCCCCCAGTGCCGATAGTTTGTTACCGACCCTTGTTTCCCGTTGCCAAAAAATCCCTTTTTATCGCCTTTCCCAGGACGATGTGGCGCAAATTTTAACGGCCCAGGGTTATCAGCACATTTTGGCCGATGCAACGATTTTGGCGATCGCCCAGGGGAGTCCCGGCGCCGCGATCCAAATTTATGAACTGCTGAGTAATGTCCCCCAAGATTTATCACAGAGTCTCCAGCAGCTCCCCCAAAATCCCCTTGGGGCCTTTCGCCTGGCGAAGGAAATTAATCATGCCCTTGATATGGAGGTGCAATTGCAACTCATCGACTATCTCCAGTACCAATATTGGCAAAGATTCCGCAATGACCAACTGATTCAGCGCCTCGAAACGACCCGCAAACATCTCCGCAATTACGTCCAACCCCGTCTCGTGTGGGAAACTTTTTTCTTAGAATGTTGCCAAACTAACCCTTAACACCACTGCTGCTGTCGCTGGGGATGATGTAACGCTGGAGGAAAACAAACAGGATCATCACTGGCAGAATCGAAATAATCGAACCCGCTGCGATCAAGCGCCAATCGAGGGAAAACTGGCCGGCTAAGGTCGCCACCCCCAGGGGAAAAGTATAAAATTCCGGACGGTCAATGACGATCAGCGGCCAGAGAAAATCGCTCCAGGCACCAATAAACACAAAAATTGCCAGGGTAATCAAGGCTGGACGTACGGCAGGAATCATGATGTGCCACCAAATACCCAGTTCTGAACAGCCATCAATGCGGCCTGCTTCTTCTAATTCCTTGGGTACCCCTTGAAACGCCTGTCGGAGTAGAAAAATTCCAAAGGCGGAGGCCAGACTGGGAAAAATAATCCCCAAATAGGTATTTCGCAACCCTAGCTGCACCGTTAGGACATACAGGGGGATCATCACAATTTGAAAGGGAATCATGATCGTCGAAACGATGGTGGCAAAAATGGCATCCCGGCCCCGGAAGTCCAGACGCGCTAGAGGATAGGCCGCCAGGGCACAAAATAAGAGATTAAAGCCCACGGTGAGAACCGCAACGAGGGTGCTGTTGAAGAGGTAGCGACCAAAGGGATGTTGTTGCCAGACGGTGACGAAATTGCTGAGGGTCGGCGCCTGGGGAATCAGTTGGGGCGGGAAACTAAAGACGTTCTCGGTGGGGGATTTGAGGGCAGTGCTCAACAACCAGAGTAGGGGAAAGAGCATTACGAGGGCGATCGCCCCCAGGAGCAGATAAGTGGCAGCGGTTTTCAGGCGGTTCATGGAGTGCCGAAATGGAGAAGATTGCAGCCTTATTTTGTCACATTCGGCTGGGTATCTTGGCAGGGAAACGTTAGGCAAAGTGCTGAAAGGTTTGGGCACGGCTCAAGGGCACAGTTTCACCTGCACCATTGGCGATCGCCACAATTTTTTCGGCGGTAATGTGGCCGATAATTGCCCCCTGACCTGGAAGCTCGGCCAGTAGACGTTCCGCTGCTACCGGGGGGAGACAAAGCACCAGTTCAAAATCTTCGCCACCATACAAGGCCCATCGCAAAGCCGTTTTTGGATCTTGATAGCGCCGGAGGGCAGGGGATAAGGGAATTTTCTCTGCTTCAATCACGGCACCGACACCACTGCGTTGACAAATTTGCAGCACGGCATCGGCTAAACCGTCGCTACTGTCCATCCCGGTTGGGGGCGAATTTAAAGATGTTAAATGGGGCAGCACGTCCAGACGAGGGCAGGGGGTTTGGTGGGCACGGATCAAGGCTTGGCGATCGCCAATGGGTAAAGTTTGAGAGTGAGCATCGGTATGGAGCAGCAATTCCAGGCCCGCACGGGAATCCCCATGGCAACCCGTAACGAGAATCACATCGCCCACTTTCGCGCTACTGCGCTGAATCGCACGGTGCGGTGACACCACCCCAAAGGCCGTAATGCCGATGGTTTTCACCGGCGATCGCGTTAGATCTCCACCGACTAAAGGCGTACTATAACGACCTAAACAGGCAGCCAACCCTTGATAAAGCTGATCGAGCCACAGAATCGGTGTTTCGGGTGGCAGAGATAAACCCACGGTAATGCCGATTGGTGTGGCCCCCATCGCTGCTAAATCCGATAAATTTGCCGCCACTGCTCGCCAGCCCACTTTTTCTGGGGGCATCGTGCGATCGCCAAAATGGACGCCATCCACCAGCACATCCGTCGTCACGACTAAATTCTGGCCAGGGGGGAACGTTAAAACTGCCCCATCATCGCCGATAATTTCTGCCGGACAAAACCGCTGTAACCGCTGGAGAATCTCCGCTTCCCCAAAATCCCTGAGACATTTCCCTGCCATCATCGTTTTCTCGCCAAGCCCTCCATGATGAGTTGTTTATGCTCTGAAAAAGTATAGTAATTGACTAAATCCATTACTTTTTTTGTAAAATCGAGGAAATAGTAATGGACTATGACAACATGGGTACCAAAAATAAAGCCGTCACCGCCTATCTCCCCGAGGAAATTGAAACACGTCTGACTGCTTTTTGTTTGGAAAATGGTCTGTCTCGCCAAGGTAAAAAAAGCGGCAAAGAGAAGCCCGCCTTAGGTACAGGCATTATCGAAGTGCTGCGGATTTTTTTTAGTGCTGACCTTAATGGCAACACTCCCACTCCCGTTTTAGACAAAGATGAGCTCCAAGCCATTGTCTCTGAAACTCTACCCAGTAATGTACCAACCCAGGAATGGGTACAAACAGAAATTCAACAGGCGATCGCCCAGCTCAAATCTGAGTTAGACAGCCCGGCCCAAACCACCGAAATACCACCCAACCCTGAAAAAAAAAGTCCCCTCATCCTGAAGCAAGCTGATCTCGCCCGCCGCCTCCGTTCTAACCCCTCGACCCTCAGTCGCCATAATCAAAAAGGGGGCCAACATTTTGCCCAGTGGTCGAAGGCCAAAGACCCTGAATCTGTCGCTTGGCAATACCGTGGCGTCGAGGACAATAGCAAAATGTATGAAATGATTGAGCTTTGAAATCAAACATTATTTATCACGTTTTAATGTTTTTCCAAGCGATAACTCTGGACTTTCCAGGGCTGAATAGGCGTGTCAATTGCTTGTGAAATAGTATCCTCTAAACCATTTACCTGTTCTGTGATAGTTAACCCCAAAGTATTACGATAATTTAATGCCGTTGTTTGGCCACAGGCCTCGTAAAAACGGAGGATATAATCTTGATTGGATTCTGCTTGTTTTAATGCCAATAAAACCAAATTATCTGAACCTAATGTCAAAAAAGAATGGTGAGGTGATAAATGGTTTTGGTTGGCAGTAAGATCAGGAACCACTGCGCGTAAAGGGGAGTTGAAATTCCGCGCTAAATTAACAGTTTTCGCCCTTTGCCATGGGCCGCTGTGGGGATATAGGGCATAGGCCAAGTGATGCGTTCCCCGATCTGCTTTAGGGTCAGGCCAGAGGGGACTTTTTAATAATGTTAGGCGCAATTGACCGGATTTTACATCGTAGCCATGGTGATTTTTGGTGAGAATACTCACGCCATATTTCTCATTATGAAAATCAGCCCAACGTAAGGCTGGCACTTCCCATTTTGCTGGATCGATTTCCGGTTTTCGTTCGATGACACCACAGGAGGTTTCGTAGGTGCAAGTAGCCTCGTCAATGGCAAAAGGAAACGCAACTTTTAAGACAATCTGTTCTGCTTGCCAATCCACGGTGCTGTAAATCTTCAGCATTTTCCCCTGGCAATCGAGTTGATAGTCCTGGATAAACGTGGATTGATTTAATTGCTTTTTCACGCGGATCACTGAACGCACAGCATTTTTCTCCCGCCAGTGAATTGAAACGACTCCAGCGGGCTGGAGAGGCTTACTTTCGTAATCAGGGGCAATATCCCAAGCGTCCCAGTATTGACCTTTATCTTCAAAGGCTTGCAGTTGATTTCCCGCACCAGAAAAGATATTTTTCCTGTTGATTTTGTCAAAATATTGCGCAATATCTCCCGTTTGTGGATCAATTTCAATCCGGAGAAAATCATTCTCTAAAATAAAGTCTGGCTCATTGCATAAATCATCTTCTCTTTGGGTTGGTGCTTGTGGATCGGGACATAACCAGTAGAGAGAGTAACCGACGGATGGCACTGTCGCAAGAAATGATAAATATTGTTTGTGATTTTGATCTGTCTGTAAATCTTCAACAATAATTTGTGACTCGACTTTGTTGCCTTTCCAGTCGTAAACTGTCACTAAATCGGGAACGCTTAAACTAACAATCTCTGTGCGTTCCCAGTTGAAGTCATTAAATAGAAGTAGTGGTTTAGCTGCCGTTTCTAAGGGACAATCATAGGCAATTTGTGTGGCGATCGCCTGTAGATTTTGGGATAACATCGCCTCGCCAGCATTAATCACTTCCTGCCATTGTTGATTCGCTTCTGTAAAGACTTCAGGAATAGAAGTGCCTGGTAAAATATCGTGAAATTGGTTAAATAAAACTTTTTTCCAGAGATCTTTTAGTTGACTTTGAGAGTTGTTTAATCTGAAGGGATCTGGATGGGGTAAATTGTTGGCGATCGCCGACCAGATTTCGATTTGGCGCAGCAAGGTTTCACAGCGATTATTAAAGATTTTTTGATCCCGGTGCACAGTATAGTAGCCACGGTGCAATTCTAAATAAAGTTCGTCCTGCCAAACTGGTAAATTGGGCGTTTCTTTAACGTGGTTGAGATAGTTTTCTGCGGTGGAAAATTCCAGCTTTGGGAAAAATGGCGATTGTTGCCACTTGCGAGCCACCTGCAACATATCCTTGGTGGGGCCACCACCATGATCACCGACACCCGGCAACCAAAAAATATCTTTTAAATGGGTTTGATCCTCCCATTTTTGGGCATAACTGGCCATCGTCAGCGGATTGGTATCCATAATTCCCGTGACATTGGGAGGGGTCATTAAGGTTAACAGTTCTGTCCCATCGGGCGATCGCCACCAAAATAAACCATGGGGAAAAGGAGCCGTATCATTCCAGTGTAATTTTCCGGTACCAAACGCTTTAATGTCACAGTGAGCTGCCAGTTGGGGAAATTGATCCGGAAATCCAAAAGAATCCGGTAACCAAGCAATGGTTGAACGTCGGCCAAATTTTTCTAAAAAATATTGTTGGCCATAGAGAAATTGACGAATTATTGATTCCCCAGAAACTAAATTTACATCAGGTTCAACCCACATCCCCCCCAATAATTCCCAACAGTTATGATTAACGGCTTGTTGAATTTTTTCCCAAAGATCAGGGCGATTTTTTTCAAGCCAATCGTAGAGTGCCGGGGTGCTGTGGCCAAAAATCAATTCAGGAAATTCCCGTTGAAGATTCAAAACCGATTGAAATGTGCGTTGTCCTACTTCCCACGTTTCAGCAGTTGTCCAGAGCCAAGCCATATCTAGGTGGGCGTGACCCAAAACATGAAATTTTCTGGTTTTAATGCAACTGGCAAGCGATATTAGTTCTGTGCGAATTTCTGCTAGCGCTTGATTGAATTTTTGTGTCTCTGTGACTTGTGCCCAAGGGATACGATTTAATTGTTTTTCTACAACAGTGATCTTTTCCGCATCGTGACGCACTAAATAGTCGGTTAGAATTTGCAATTCTGTGGCAAAACTACCTGCTTCTAAAATGTCCAAGGTCGGGGATTCAAAAATCAAACTCGACTTCATTAATGCGCCAATGTCATGGCCTGGACTGACAAGGGCGATCGCCACCTCAAAAGTCTGATTTGCTTGGGCATTATCCGTTAACAGTAGTCGTGTTGAAGAATCAAATAAGTCGCCTTCACAAACTAATTCGTCATTGACAAAAATTGCGGCAATTTCAGCCCACCAGGTCAAATTTAAGCGAGCATTTAACCCAGAAATATGATAGCGATTAACGCTTTCGGGAAGCGTAATTTTTTGGTAGAACCAAGCAAGTTTTAATCCCTTTTCAAAAACGAGATAATCATTATTATTCGGTTGAATCGCTTCTAGCCGAGCGGGTTGAAAGTGTTCTAAATCTGGCCGGAATGTTTTCGAGACAGCGGTCTCAGTTTGATAAAATTGCCAAGTTGTTTGGGTCGGCAGGGTAACAAAACTTTTTAGGCGCTCGATGGTCGCTTGGATAACAGGGGATGCCATGGGGGATTTTCAGCCAGAGAACTGACTTTTATCTTAAACCCCAAGGGATACCGGTGTTTTCGATGTCACGGGGCAGGTATTGCTCGCGTCGAGTTGGGCGATCGCCTGCCAGTTAATGACATCTTGAAAGAGCATCGCATAGCCTTCGCTGTTGGGATGGAGGCCATCGGCGCTGAGGTGATCATTTACCCAGTGGGTACCCCGGCTGAGCCACAAATCAAAAATATCCAGGTACGGAATTTGGCGATCGCCGCACAGTTTTTTCGTGAATTCTTTGTAGTGATATTGTTCGCTGTGACTGTAATATAAGCAGTCGAGAAAAGGCATTTGGGCTTCATTGACGGGCACTTGACCGATGAAAATTACCGGACAAAGTTGCTGCGCTTGTTCTAATAAGTTGTCTAATTGACTTTGGAAAAGAGCAAAATCCGTAAAACTTTTTCCATCGGGACGCCCTAAACGCGGCGAGTCATTTACGCCGACGGACAACAAAATCAAATCCGGCTGTTTGTTGCGCAATTCGCCCCGTTGCTGGTACTCGGCCCCTAGGCGATCGCCAACCAATTTCACCGTATCGCCCCGCACACCGAGGTTATAGAGCACATGGCCTTGGGGATTGCCCATCCAATGGAGCCGCAACTGCTCTACCCAGCCACCCCGGACTGGATCGCCGAACCCATACACCAGACTGTCCCCGAAAGCGACAACCCGCAGCGGATGACGTTGGGCGTAGCTGGGGTTGATGTGGGTCGGACTAAGGGCGGTCATGGCGGATGTATTCGCAAAATATGCTTGCTTCATAAATCTACATCAAAAATGTCGCCGCAACGTTTACTGATAGTGATTTTCAATCATTTGGCGGAGTTTGATTCGGTTTAATTTTCCCTGGGCATTGCGCGGTAACTGTTTAACGACAAACCAATATTTTGGCTGTTTGTAACGACTCAATTGCTTGGTGATCGCCATCTTTACCTTGTCTAAATCGCCCGGATTTTGTAGACTCACCACAGCAATGACTACTTCCCCCCAGTAAGGATCTGGCAAGCCTAAAACCGCTGTATCTTTGACGAATTTCATCCCCAGAATTGCCGCTTCAATTTCTGCTGGGTAAATGTTTTCACCACCACTAATAATCTTTTGGCTTTGGCGTCCAAGTAAATGTAAATAGCCAGCTTGATCAAAGGCACCAACATCATCAGTTTCTAGAATTTTAGAATAATTAAAATTTGGATAATAACCGAGAAATAGCGATTGGACCGTAATGGAAATCAAGCCCGCTTTTGATAAAGATAAATTGGCATGGGGCAAGACTTGGCCGGCACAATTTTTTCCGGCTAAAAAGTCTGCTGGTTTTAAGGCCACCACCTGGGAAGCGGTTTCTGTCATGCCGTAGGTCAAGGCAATCTGGAGTTTATATTGTCGGGCTTGATCAAGGAGCGATCGCCAGGGAGGAGCACCACCAAGTAAGATTAAGCGAAACTGGGCTAACCATTGGGGGCAAACTTGGAGCAACACTTGTAATTGGGTCGGCACTAGGGACAGACAAAAATCACCCAGATCCCCATCCGGCAAAATGCCGCGTTTTAGAGCTTGGTAGTCGCCGAGTTTAAATTCACCCCCACTCAAATGCGATCGCCACCATTGCATCAAGCCGCTGACATGATAGAGGGGCAAAATACAAAAACAATTCACTTGTTTGATGTTAAAAAAATTCTGAAAACCGATTACAGAAGCAGACAAAGTTTCAGGGGTATGAATTGCCAATTTTATCTGTCCCGATGTGCCACCAGTGGGAATTAAAATATGGGATTTTTTTGTTAGAATTTCTGGCCTTTGATCTGGCTCTAAGAGGAAGTTGATTTGTGTCCGTTCTGAAGTTTGCCAAGTGGAATTGACCAGCAATACCGATTCTTGACGGGCGATCGCCTTTTGAAACTGGGCGGCAAAGAGGGCTGGATTTTTTTGATCAATGATTTGGAGCGACGACATCGGAGCAGACGAGCAGAATCCTTTAGAATACGGAGACAAACGCCCCTTGGTTGCTGATTATTCCATAATGTTCTCCAAAGAAACCCTGTTTGCTCTGTCTCTTTTTCCCTACCTCGGTTTTCTCTGGTTCCTGACCAAATCCGGGAAAATGCCCAAACTGGCCCTGATCGGCTTCTATGTCCTCCTCGTTTTTGTGGCGATCTCCATTCCCGCCGGAATTTATGCCCAGGTGCAATATGGCGAAGAGCTAGCCAATGTGGACTGGCTCCATGGCGGTGCTGAATCTTTTTTGACCCTCTCCAATGTGCTGGTGGTCTTGGGTTTCGTCGGGGCGATCGCCAAGCTCAAACAGACAAAATCCGAGTAGTTTAAATCTTGAAAACCCCCTCTGGATTTACCGAGAGAATGGGCCGCCGCTGCACCCCTTCCCGCTGGAGAATGCTATTGGCGGCGAGTAATCCGCTACTAATGGCCCGCTCCATCAACCCACAGGGGAACGGCATTTTTACCCAATCCCCAGCATACATTAGGTTGCTAATTTCGCTTTCGGTGGTGGGGCGATCGCCATAGCTATTGGGGGGATAGCCAGAGAAATTCTTTTGGTTCACCAGTTGCCGGTGGAGCACCGTTGCCCCCTTTAGTTCCGGCACAATTTCGTACAGCTCCTGCTCAAAGGTGGCCAATAGCGCCTCTTGGGTAGGAAACTCTTTTTCTTTGTAGCAGTAAGCATGGAGTTCCACCACACTGCCCCCGGTGCGGGCCGCCCAATCCTTAAACTGGGTCTGGATTTGGTGATATAGGGTAATGCTATCGGTCAAGGCATAACCCGACAATGAGGCAAATTTACTATGCTCCCAGGGGAAGTCTCGATCCAACCAGAACCGACCCACCGCAAAGGGATCAGACACCACAAGCTGATCAACCTTACGCTGCGCCTCTGGATCTCGGTCACCCACTAAGCGGGTAAACAGATGGCGAGTTCCGGGTACATCCGTCGCCAGCACCACATAATCTGCGGCAAGGGTTCCCCGTTGGAGATCATTACTAGGATTTTCGGCCACCAACTGTACTTGATCGGCCTCGCGGTCTTGGACTTTGAATTGCGGTAAATCCCGTTGAGCCGGGCCACTCAGGCGTTTTCCTTTGGCATCGTAGCGCGCCCCATGACAGGGACAGAGGAAAGACCCATCCGGTTGCCGACCAACGGTACAACCCTGGTGGGTACAGGTTAAAGATAACCCTTCCTCTGTTTCTGGATTGACCGCATACATCGTATCTCCAGCCCCGTAATATTCCAGACTATCAGCGGCAATCAACTCATTTTTCTTTGTCCAGAAAGGCACATCCGTTTGTTCGTCTCCCTGTTGATAGGCGATCGCCTGAATTTTATTATCCTGACATTGAATTTCACTGACAGACACATCAGTGAGAATTTGACCTCCGTTAGCGCGGATCGCAGCGGCAATGGGTTGGACGAGACTCGTGCCCATGTCATCCACGGTGCCGTTAAATGCTAAGCCTTCTGGGTTCCCGAAAAAGTAAAAGTGAAAAAATTGCAGCAGTTCTCCGGTGCTCAGGGTATCGGGGGCATTTAAGCTAGATTTGGCAAAGGGCAAAAAGTAGAGATCATAAAGGCCCTGGGGAAATTCACCCCGGACCCAATCCGCCACGGTAATGGTGTCGTAGGTATCGTAGGTGCGGGGAATTTTAAAGCCCGTAATCGCGTGAAAAACCTCTAAATGCTTAATTTTCGTGAGGTTAATGCCCCAACGAAGTCGGTTCGGAGAAGAAATGGCGAGATCTACGATATTCCAAGGAAAAGCGGTATTACTGGGACGAAAGACCTCTGGGCGATAGCGGTCTGGGTCTTTGAAAACAAGGGAATAAAAATCTAGGGATTGAAAGTTGTCGTTGATGCTCAGTTCACTGACCAAGCTTTTGAGGTTGTAATACTGGGGGAAAAAGCCGTGGAAACCGTGTTCCATCATGAACTCATCTTCACCGACGTTAATTTTCCAACTGGCGACTTTGCCACCGAGTTGGGGGGCTTTTTCTAAAAGCGTGACCTGAAAACCCCGTTGGCTTAATTCGTAGGCGGCCGCTAGTCCTGCTAAACCGCCCCCAATGACAACGACTTTTTTCCCTTGGCTGTGATAGCGGGGTAAATCCAAGGATTCCTGTTGGTGGATCGTCGGGTGGGGTTTGGCGAAGCGGGTGTACCCGACCATTGATCCGGCGGCTCCCACCCCAAGGAGTTTGAGGGCGCTACGGCGGGAAATGGGGGGAAGGGAGGTATTGTCGTCACTCATGCCATTCAGTTTAATTGCACATCTAGTGTCAATTATTATGAACTGATTTGCTGGGGGCGGGTTGTTTTTTTAGGCACTTTGTCACATTTGCGCAAAAAGACTTAGTTTCGGCGGATATTGAAGCAACACCACTCGTCTTTTTTCCAGAGGGCGGCGATCGCCCAGCCATTTTGCTCGAGGGTATCGGCGATGGGTTGAATTTGCTCGATCAGAATCCCACTGAGGATGCCCCAAGTGCTGGGTTTGGCGATCGCCGACATCTTGGGGATCAGCTCAATGATAATTTCCGCAAGAATATTACAAACAATCCCATCAAAGGGTTCTGGGTACATTTGACCCAGGGTTTCAATACTGCCCTGGGCGACGACCATGCGCTCCGGTTCGATGTTATTCAGCGCCCGATTGCTATGGGAAGCAGTCACCGCCAAAATATCGGTATCCACCCCAAAGGTTTGCTTGGCCCCCAGGAGGAGAGACCCAATCGAGAGAATCCCCGAACCACAGCCAATATCAGCGATCACCTGGGTTTCTGGTCGCTGCCCTAAACGCATTTCTAAGGCTTCAAGGCACAGTTGGGTGGTCTGGTGGGCACCGGTACCAAAGGCAGAACCCGGATCGAGGCGCAAGAGGAGGCGTTCCGATTGGGTGGGCACTTCTAACCAGGCCGGGTAAATTAACAGGCGATCGCCAATTTCCTGGGGTTGCCAATGGCTTTTCCAGCTACTCGACCAATCTTCCTCATCAATGAGGTGCCACTTGACCACGGGTTTGGGCAAACGGGCGATTAAAGCATCCTGTTTTAGCAGCAGCGCTAAGGCCGCGAGATCCAAATGATCAAACTCCGCTTGGGGGCTATAGGCACGGATCAGGTAGGACTGTCCCTTCTGCTCCCCCGCCATTCCCCGACAGCCAAAATCATCTAAGCGCCAGAAAATTGTTTCTTCTAAACTAGGGTCGCAGAGGATCTGTAATTCCCACCAAGTTGTTGTCATTTTTTGCCTCTTGTCATTGGACAGGGGAAAGGTCTCTGGATGCTTTCCCCTGTGGCTTAACCTTACAGCTTAACCGTATAGGCATCCCGGATTCCGGTTACCTTCATAATCTCACTCAGGACACCTTCCGGCAGCGGATCATCCAGGCTCAACACCATCACAGCATCACCCCGGACAATCTTGCGGCCCACTTGCATACTGGCAATGTTCACATTAAAGCTGCCCAGCAGAGAGCCGATCTTGCCGATAATCCCCGGCACATCCCGGTGGAGGGTAAAGAGCATATAGCCCGTCGGCGGCACATTGATCGGAAAACCATTGATGCTAGTAATGCGAATATCCCCATCACTCAACAGCGCCCCATTGACGGAATGTTCTCCATCTGCGCCGGTGGCTTCTAGGTGAATGGCCCCGGTGTAATCACGCACCGACTCATCACGGGTTTCAATGATCCGGATCCCCCGTTCCTTGGCTTCGATTTCTGCGTTTACATAGTTGACTCGTTCCCGCAATGCTGGAGAAAGGAGACCTTTGAGCGCAGCTACAACCAAAGGCTTGGCTTCTTTTTCGGCCAAATCCCCTTGGAGAGTCACATTTAATTTTTCAATGCGGCCTCCGGCTAACTGACCGACCATATTACCCAGGGTTTCTGCCAACTGGAGATAGGGACGGAGTTTTTCCATAACGTTGGCGTTGAGGCCAGGAATATTGACTGCCGAACGGGCGGGTAAACCCAGAATGACATCCCGAATTTGCTCGGCCACATCAACGGCAACATTCACCTGGGCTTCAGCGGTAGAAGCACCCAAGTGGGGAGTCAGGACAACGTTATTCAAAGCCCGGAGTTCAGAGTCACCCAGGGGTTCTTCTTCAAAGACATCTAATGCAGCCCCACCGAGGCGACCTTCCTGGATCGCTTTGGCAACGGCGGCTTCATCGACCACACCACCGCGAGCACAGTTAACGATGCGGGTGGTAGGCTTCATCTTAGCGATGGATTCTTCCCCAATTAGGTGGGTGGTTTCGGGGGTTTTGGGGACGTGGAGGGTAATGTAGTCGGCTTCTCGGAATAGGTAGTCGAGATCAACGAGGCGACAACCCAATTGGCCAGCCCGTTCTTCGGAAATAAAGGGATCGTAGGCGAGGAGCTTCATTCCTAGGGCTTTACCGACGCTGGCCACATGGGCACCAATTTTGCCGAGACCGACAACGCCGAGGGTTTTTTTATAAACTTCTGCGCCGATGAATTTTTTCCGGTTCCATTCCTTGGCTTTGACAGACTGGTTGGCATCGGGAATATGGCGGGAAAGGGAGAGCATCATCGCCAGGGCATGTTCAGCGGCGGCAATGGTGTTACCTTCAGGGGAGTTGACGACGATGATCCCTTGGCGGGTGGCAGCGGGAATATCGACATTATCAACACCCACCCCAGCACGACCGATGATTTTGAGGTTTTTGCCGGCTTCGATCACTTCTTTGGTGACTTTGGTACCGGAGCGAATCATCAGGGCATCGTACTCGGGGATAATGCTGATGAGTTCTTCGAGGGGTAATCCGACTTTAACGTCTACTTGGGCGACCTGGGAGAGGATATCGATTCCGGCTTGGTCGATAGAGTCGGAAACAAGAACTTTAGCCATAACAATTCGATTAAATATAAATGTTTCGTTTGGGTCGGATACTGCGGGCCGTGTCGCCAAGGGCGTGGCTTGGGAAAAGTTACCGTAGGGACAAGGGCTACAGATCCTTAAGTTTTTGTATAGAACAAAGGATTATTCTATCCTGACTGCTCACCCTGAACGGATTTTTCCCAGGGGGCGATCGCCTTTTTTCTGGATTTGCAGGCGGAATTTTGGTACTTAAATTTCAAAAAGTCCGGGAGGCGCATCCACTTCCAGGCGATTTTCTACCAGATCAACGACGGGGACAATGGCCTTCACGAAGGGCACAAGGTGCTTTTTCTGGTTAGCATCGGTGACTTCAAGGACATCCTGGGCGGCTGTATAAAGATCGGTGACAACCCCTAGTTTTTCTTGGGTGTTGCAATCAAACACCTCAAGGCCAATCAGGTCGCTGACATGGTATTCATCGGCTTCGAGTTCGGGGCGATCGCCAGCCCGCACCAGAACTTTAGCACCCCGGATATTTTCTGCTTGGCTGCGGTCTTGGATATGTTCAAATTTCACCACAAATAAATTTTTGCCAGGGATTTGCCGGCCCCGTTCGAGTTCTACCGACTGGGGGTCTTGATTGGGCAGTTGTAACCACCGTTGACCAGGCACTTCGAAGCGTTCAGGGAAATCGGTGCTGGGATTAATCCGCACTTCCCCCTTAAGACCCTGGGCGGCCACCACCTGGCCAATGATGATCCAATCCTGTTCTGCCATGTTGTGCCTCGATGCCTTTTTGGGACGATGTGAAAAATATGCGTTAAAAACTCAGGCTTCTTACTTTATCGGATTTTTCTGACGGAACGTGCCCTTTACAATACTTATAAGTTTTACTTGGAATCTGGCCCTTAGCTATGACTGACACAAATTCTGGACAAAATAAACTCAAAGGTCTCGTAATTGGTTTGGTGGCGATCGCCCTGGCGGTATCCCTCGCCCTGGGGATCAAATTCCAGCCCCCCGCCGCCACCCTCGAAGCCCAGGCTGCCGAAGCCGTACCCCTCAACGTTGCCCTCGACAATGGTCGCCCGACTTTGATGGAATTTTATGCAGATTGGTGTACCAGTTGTCAGGCCATGGCTCCGGATCTCCGCCAAATCAAACAAACCTATGGCGATCGCCTCAATTTTGTGATGCTCAATGTCGATAACGGCAAATGGCTCCCGGAAGTGCTGAAATACCGTGTTGATGGGATTCCCCACTTTGTTTTCTTAGATGAAGCCGGCCAGGCGATCGCCGAAACCATCGGTGAACAACCCCGCAGCATCCTGGAAGCCGACCTCGATGCGCTTCTCGCCCACAACGACTTGCCCTATACCTACGACCAAGGCCAGGTTTCTAAACTAGACCGCCCCAATCAACAACCCCGCCAGAGCGATCCCCGTAGCCATGGCGCCCAGGTCAAGTCCTAGGTTCTGGGTCAAAAACTTGCTCCGTAAATTTCCCAAAAAGGTTGGCTATAATTGAAGCCAATTTTAAGGCCCTGGTCCGTTCATGCTGGTGCCTCAGATTTTTCCCAATTCCCTAGGTTTCAGGTTACGCCCTGTTTCAGCAAAGTACCTATGAATATCAAGTCTCTCCTCACTACCATCACTTGTTTGTCTATCGGCTGTCTGGCTCCCAAAGCCGCCCTGGCCCACGCCATTGAAACGAACTTCCAGGTGCGCTTCGATAATTTCGAGCTCCAAAGCACCTTTGGTGATGGCGAAGTTTTCCCCAATGCTCCCGTGACGGTTTATTCCCCTGACAATCCTGACCAACCGATCATGATTGGCCGCACCGACGAAAACGGGAAATTTAGCTTCAAGGCTGACACAACCAAGGCCGGAGATTGGGCCGTCGAAATTGGTTCCGCCGACGATAGCCACTGGGATCGCCTTATTGTGCCCGTCCAAGCAGAGGGGATCGATGCTAACGCCATTAGCGAAGTGCCCCAACCGGAACACAGCCATGATTACTTTGCCTATTCTTTCTTGGCGGGGATCGTTGGCTTGGGCCTCGTCTTTGGGCTACGCCAGGGGCGAGACCAAGCCTAAACTGATGATTTCAATCACAACATCTAGGATGATCTAGAACAAAGCAATGGCATTTGAATTCGACCATCTCTTTATTTGTGTCGATGTCGGTGCAGAGATTGCTAATGATCTCATTGCCCTTGGCTTAAGAGAAGGAACAGCAAATATTCATCCCGGACAGGGCACCAGCAATCGCCGCTTCTTTTTCCATAACGCCATGCTGGAATTACTATGGGTACATGATCCAGAGGAAGCGATCGCCGACCTCACCCGTCCAACCCATCTTTGGGAGCGGTGGCAAAATCGCCAATCAGAGTGTCCTTTCGGGATTTGTCTACGGCCTAAAGCCAGTGATTCTAACTCTGTGGCTTTTCCCCATTGGACTTACCAGCCGGTCTACTTACCAGAACCCCTAAGTATTGCTATGGGTACAAATAGTGACATCCTCAGCGAACCGCTGCTGTTTCAAACACCCTTTGGCCAACGCCCCGACCAATATTCTCCCGATAAAGCACAGCCTATCGAACACCCCATTGGCTGGCGTGAAGTCACTCGTGTGGAATTGATTCAGCCGATGACTAATTCACCTTCGCCAGCATTACAAGCTGTCTTAGGAACGGCACAAGTGAGTCGAAGAATCGGTAATCATCACGGAATTGCACTAGGTTTTGATGGAGAACAGTCTGGGCAACACATCGATTGTCGGCCCGGTTTACCATTGATTTTTAGTTGGTAAAAATTACTAAACATTCAGGCTGACAGTCCCCTGACGGAGAATGCGCCAGCCGGAGCCTGTCCACTGGGCCACCGTCGAGGGCTGACCACTGCCTATCTTGCCCATTTGTTCCTGGGTTGTGCAATCGAGCACCGGGATCTCTGGAAATTCTGTGGCGATCGCCGTCATCCATTCGAGGGGATCGCTACCGGAACGATTAGCGCTGGTGGTGGCGAGGGGGCCTGTTTCTCGCAAAATCCCTTGGGCGATCGCCAAATCGGGGACACGCACGCCAATGGTGCCAGAATTGGTGGGATTCATTGCGGCGGAAACCTTTGCAGAAGCGGGTAGAACGAGGGTTAATGCTCCTGGCCAATACTCCTGGGCGATCGCCTGCCATTGTGCTTTTTCTATTTCACTACCCACCACATAGTCCCAAATCTCTGGCAGGGAAGCCGTCATCAGGATCAGCGGTTTATCGGGCGATCGCCGTTTCAATTGGTAGATCAGTGGGGCAGCGTCGGGTTTCGCCGCGAGAGCAGGCACCGTATCCGTGGGGAAGCTCACCACTTGGCCATTGTTTGCCTGGTCAACTAGGGCAGCAGCAGTAACGAGGGGCATTAATTATTGGGTTTGTTTGAGATGGTCAAATACACTTTTATCACCAATATCATCGGCGGGCTTTTGTGTAAATTTACGGGCCGCAAAAATGATGAATAAAACGCTCCACAGACTGAACCCAATTTGGGCAACTTCTAAGGGTAAAAATTGAGCTAAGTGACCCAAAAGCAGCAGGGGCACCAGGGGCGTCAATAGCATTGTTTCCAAACGTCGAAAACAAAAGCCTTCTTTGAAGAAAATTCCGGTCAAGGCCGCAAAAAGAAAACCAATGCCCCACAGGGTTTGGGGTTGATCTAAAACGGTGACGAATAGCGGTTCGGGAAAAATTAGACCAAAGGCGATCGCCGCCCCACAGCCCACGAGCCAAAAGCCCTGGAGCAATCGGTGTAGGGGAATCAGATAAATATGAATCTTTGCCAAACTGAGGCCCAGACCACCACAAAACCCGATAAATAGCCCAGAAATCACTCCTTGCGCCCAACCCTGATCGCCGAAAGCAAGAGCTAAAGCGGTGCCGAGACTGAATGTCCCAGCGGCGATCGCCAACCCCAAACGATAGAGAAAAACATCCTGACGATCAGCATCAGTGATCGTAAATTCGCCGTAGTAACCCGCATACACTTCTGGGGTTTGGGGTGATAAAGAAGCATCAGACATCGTTATTTCCAGTTATCTATTTCCAAAACAGCTACGTTTATCGTTTCAAATTATTTAGCTCTGCTTGGAGGGATTCTACTTCCCGCCGCAGCCGTTCCGCTTCGTCCATGGCGTCGGTGTTTTCAGGTTCGTCATCGTCAAGGATTTCAATGCGCCGTGGCTCTTTGGTCTCGCTGTTCGGGTCTGTTGTTTCTGGGCCTTGGGGCACTCGCTGTTGGGCCTGCTTGACCATTTCATTGACAAACTTTTTGGCCTCCTCGGCGTTCATCTCCCCTTTTTGCACCATTTCATCGGCGATGACCTGGGCCTGTTCGCGTAGATCATGGATCGTTGCCCCTGCTTTTTCGGCGGCGAGGGAAGCGGCCCCAACCCCAAGGTAAAAAGCCTTTTGTACTAAATCGCTGAAGCCTGCCATAGTCTAAAGTCCTGTGTCATCAAGCGTGCTTTTTTAAGGATAGTCGATAAATTTGAGGGTTGGGTTGGGGGCGATCGCCTGTCCCCCCAGAGAAGGATGATATTCCAGACCATTCTTTAGGGAGGAGTAGCGAAACGTTGATCTTCTTGCAAGGAATCGGTTACAAACAATAACAACAAGCAGTACATCTTTGAGGAAAAACCCTTGCCCCATTCCATTGTGACTGACGTTTGCGAAGGCATCGCGGACTGTGTCGAAGCTTGCCCTGTGGCTTGTATCCACGATGGCCCCGGCAAAAACGCCAAAGGTACCGATTGGTACTGGATTGACTTTGATGTGTGCATTGATTGCGGCATCTGTATTCAGGTTTGTCCCGTCGAAGGGGCGATTATCCCGGAAGAAAATGCCACGTTACAGCGTACTCCCTAATTTTGGGGACTTGGCTTAGATAATTTTGATAGGTGACAAATCCCCCGCAGCAGGGGATTTTTATTAGCAGCGTAAACCCTTTACTGTTCCGGGTTGAGGGTCTGGATAAAGCGTTGAATATCGGCAGGGTTTAACCCATCGAGGTGAATTGTTTTTTGGGGTTGGCGAAAATGGCGAGGCAGCGATCGCCGATAGGTGGGGTCATAATGTTCTTCGAGAATCACTTCAACAAATTCTGGCCATTGTTGAGCATCAATTAAGTCATACCAAGCTTGAATTTTGCGCTTGCCATATTTGGGAACAAGGTGACTAAGCAATTGTTTTAGGGTCGCGGGATGTTCGATGAGGTGGGGATATTCCGCGATAAGCAGCTTGACCCGTTCGGCCATCGGTAAGACCACTTCCACCACCGGCGATCGCCCCATATTTTCCCAGAGGGACTTCGGCACATGGATTTTGCCAATGGTCTTACTTTCTGACTCGACCCAAATCGGTTGCCCCGGATCAAAGGTTTTGAGCTGGGCCACCAGTTGTGACTCAAACCACTTTTGCGCAGGCTGTTGCTGGGGCGTTGTTTGCCACATTTGTCCCAGCAGAGATCCCCGGTGGGCGGCGAGGGCTTCTAAATCTAAAACTTGAAACTGTTCTGCCTGTAACGCCTGGAGTAATTTGGTTTTGGCGCTACCCGTATAGCCACAGAGCACCCGTAAAGACAGGGTCGCCCCGAACTGGGCAAGGGCTTGGCGCACGTACTGACGATAGGTTTTGTAACCCCCGCTCAGTAGGGTGGTCTGCCAACCGATTTGGCTGAGTACCGTCGCAAAACTGTGGGAACGCTGGCCGCCGCGCCAACAGTAAATGAGGGGGTGAAACTCCTTGGGCTTTTCTAAAAAATGCGTTTCTAAGTGACGGCCAATATTTTTAGACACGAGGGCGGCCCCAATTTTACGGGCTTCAAAGGGCGATCGCTGGGTATAGATGGTGCCCACCAAGGCCCGCTCTTCATTGCTGAGTACCGGAAAGTTGACGGCACCGGGTATATGATCCTCGGCAAATTCCGCTGGCGATCGCACATCAATAATGTTCGTGTAGGGTTGAAAATCCTGATCCCAAGGATTTGTCGTGCTGTGAATCGGAGGAGCCATCGCCACCTAACTTTGCATTGTGAACCAAGCTTTCACCATAACAAAAAGACAGCCACGGGGCTGCCTCAGGGGTTTAGGTTTTAGCACAAGTCCAGCGAGACCTAGAACAGGGGAGACAAAGGAGCGCTGAAGAAGATTGCGGCGAGGGCAAAGGCGACACCACCGGCTAACAACACGTTGTTGTAAAACCAACCGATTTCTTTTTCTTGGCCGAAGAGGTTTTCTTCTTGACCCGCAGAGAAGAAGAGGGACCAAGCTTGGGTAGCAGAAATGGTCGCGTCGCTGAAGTCCTTACGGAAAATAACGGGGGTAAAAAGATTTTCGGGTTTGTAGTTGAAGTCAGTAACCATAAAATTGCCTGTTTTGTTTGTCTACACTGACAATCGTAACATAAGTTTACGAAATATTGCAAATTGTTACAAAAGTATTGACTTTTATTTGAGTACTTAAAAATTAATTTCCTAGCCAGTTGGGTTCGAGATAATTGCACACAGAACAGGGCTGGAGGGCATCTAAGATCTGTTGACCATAGGCGCGGTGGTTGATGCGGTTGTCGAGAATGGCGATCACGCTTTGCTCTTGGTGGAGGGGATAGGTGGCCCGTTGCATTTCTTGGAGGGCTGTGGGTAATAGGTACAGGCGAAACCAGTCTTGGCGCTTTTGTTTGTATTGGGCGACGCGGGCTGCCACCAGGGGATTTTCTAAGGATGGGAGGGGGAGAGTGGCGATCGCCATCAGTTGAGGTAACGGGAAGCCCACAGATTGGCCATAGAACAAAGGATCCGTGAGCCGTCGCCAAAAAGCCCAACCGCAGATCAAAATGCTGTCGGCCTGGGGATTAGCTGTTTCGACCTTGACCCGCGACCCAAACTCAGCGGCCAGGGCGGCCCCCATCTGTGCCTGGAGGGGCACATCGTTAATTAACAAAACAATAGGGCGATTGTGATGGGGGTGGCGGCGGATCAAATGACGCAGTTGGTGCAACAGTTCCCCTTGAAATTCTGGGGTATTGGGTAAAGGAAGACGTTGCTCCGGCAGATAAACGCGCACTTGATGCTGTTGGCGGGGAGGTACAAAATCCACACAGGTGAGCTGGTCGGGGTTCAGGCCAATTTGCGCACAAAAGTTTGGGGCCTCTCGTTGGGGTTCGAGAAAACTCCCAATCAATAAAGTCGACTGCCTTTGCCAGAGGGGTGCCAGGCTGTGGTTAAGGGCTTGGGGGGCCACTTGGAGAGAAAATCGGCCATCCTGTTGGTGAAGCTGCGCCCAACAGAGGGGGGACTGGTGGCGATGCTGCCAGGTATCCGCAAAGGTGCGCCAAGAATCAGGTAGATGGGGAAGTTGAAAACAGGCAGCCAGGCGACGTTGATTGTCTGGGTCGAGGGGATAGCTATGGTAGGGATTGGGCGATCGCCGCAGCAATTGCGCTTTCAGTTGGTCGTACTGGTTCTGAATGAAGTCTTGCTGGGCAGGGTTTTGTTGCTTGAGGGCTTCCCAGTCCGTAAGTTGCAGTTGGCAACGGTAAAAATCTTGGGCCCACTGCCACAGCTCATCGACAGGATTAAGAATTGTGGTTACAGGGGCCGGGGGGCGATCGCCAGTCATCCTATTTAACCACTGGGCAGGGGTCAGGAGCGTGACAGCGCTGGGATGGGGCTGACCTCCAGATTCAACGGTGACAATGGGGCGCTTGGTTGCCAGTAAGCGTTGCAGTCGCGGGATTTCCTCCGTCTGGAGCCAAGCCAACAATAGCTGGGGGACGACGATGACGACAGGCTCTGGGGTCAAGAGAGCAGGGGTCAGATAGCTCAAGGCATAGTCTTCGATGCCGGTTCTGGTTTGAATCAGGGCAGAACGGCCTAAGCGTAATCCCCGCGCCACCAACCGCGCCAGGGTTAAATGATGGGGCCAGGGGCTAATATCTTGCTCACGGGCGATCGCCACCAGGATTTGGTGTACTTGCGCTTCCATCATCGCGTCACTTTTCCCATCAACACAACGACCCAGAGTTTCCTAAATAAAAATCGATCAGTCATACGCACCCGCGAAACGTTTTCTAGCCTATCAGAAACGTTTAGACTCAAAGCTGCCCCCATTGCCGGGGCGGTGATGGGTCTGGTATATCCATGGATATGGATCAAAAAACGCGCTTACGGCAAACTTTTAAGCAACGGCGGCGATCGCTACCGGAATCGACTTGGCACCAGGCCAATGCCGCCATCTGTCAGCATCTCCGGGACAGCCTTCTCTGGCAGGATTCCATCACGATTTTGAGCTACCTATCCCACCACCGAGAGCCTTGTTTACAGACTTTGCTAAATGCCCCTAAAACTTGGGGCTTACCCCGTTGTGTGGGGGCCGATCTCGCTTGGCACCATTATCAAGTGGGCGATCGCCTTGTGCCTGGTAAATTCGGGATCCGTGAACCGGAAGCCACGACTCCTTTAATTGATCTGACGACCATCGATTTGGTGTTAGTACCCGCCCTTGCCTGTAGTCAAAGGGGCGATCGCCTCGGCTATGGCGCTGGATTTTATGATCGATTTTTTGCCACCCTACCCCAAGCGGTCACCACAGTGGGGATTGTTTTTGAATGTTGCTTTGTGCCAACCCTGCCCAACGATCCCTGGGACGTGCCCTTAGACTATGTTTGTACAGAAAAACGACTGATTAAAATTGCCCAGGAGCTTTCCCAATGACCAGCGTTATTTTCAAATCTTTGCTGTATTTTGTGCTGGCGGGGCTGTTTGAAATTGGTGGCGGTTATCTCGTCTGGCTCTGGCTTAGGGAAGGAAAAAGTTTACCCGTCGCCCTTTTGGGCTGGCTACTGCTGATGGTTTACGGCGTGATTCCGACCCTGCAACCGGCTCACTTTGGTCGGGTCTATGCGGCTTACAGCGGTATTTTTGTTGTCTTGTCGTTGCTGTGGGGCTGGCGTATCGACCAAGTTCGTCCCGATAACTACGATTGGCTGGGCTGTGGTTTGGCGATCGCCGGGGTTTTGGTCATGATGTATGCTCCCCGCAGTTAAGCGCCGTTAGGATTTTTCACCCATGACTTTTGCGAACCCATTAAAAAGCCCCCCAACCAGCTAGGGATTGAGGAGCCAAGTGCTAGGCGATCGCCAAATGATTAGTTAGCGGTTTCTTCGCCTTCAGCAGGTGCTTCTTCAGTCGCTTCACCTTCAGCGGGAACTTCTTCTTCAGTTACTTCACCGTCAACGGGAGCTTCTTCGGTAACTTCACCTTCAGCGGGAACTTCTTCCGTGGTGGTTTCATCGGTGGGTGCAGTGGTCTCAGGGCCGCAAGCACCTAAGAAGCCAAGGCTCATAACAGAGGCGATCGCCACCAAGAGAAAACGTTTGATGTACATAATATAAATACTCCTTAATCTAAATTAAGACCAAGTTAAAACAGCTACTAATTATAGCGACGGAAAATTGTCCTTGAGTAGCCGTCAAGTCAAGAACCATAAAGGTTTGAACAAAAATAAAGCTGATCATCAGAAAGGCTAATCAAAACACTATTGCTTTTCTGGTTTTTTCCGCCTAAAGGATCATGATCTTTTGAGCTAACCTAAGCTAAAGCTTTAACAAGCGTTTTGGTAAATCGAATCCAATTCTTTTGCTATTAATTCTCAACAACAATTATTGATAAGTAAAACTACTTATTCTCACCAGCCCCGAAGCCCAGAAATTAAGATCAAGAGCCAGTGCTGTTTAGGGTTTTGCAAAAAATATTAATGGCTCTGGGCAAAAATGATGCGAGTCTCTCAAATTGTCTCTGATATTACCAATATTTTAATTGTGAATTTAGGGGGAATGATTGGTGTTCCAATGCGCCTATTTTCACCAAGGCGATGCTACATTCTAGATAATGACCATGGCTTTCTTAAAATAAAAATTCGAGAAAAATGATTGGATTATTATTGGGACTAAGTGCTTTCTTTTTGGTTACAACCTATGTCACAACTCAATTTGCTGTGATTTATGGCTACTGGGGGTTCAACTCCCTCGTTCAACTTAGTCAACAAGTAATATTTTGGATCGGGGTTCTCTTCGTGGTTTGGTGCTTTGCAGAAGATTAACCTTAAACTCACGATTACATTTTATTTAACTACCTCCTTTATCCTGGGCGAAGTTTCAATAATTTCTTAACCAAAATTATCTTTTTCAGCAATTATTATTGGCCCAACCTTTGACTTGTGTAAGCCCATGGACGCTGCGGAAAAAATTTGCCATTCTTTCCTCCGGGGTCAGGTGATTCCCCGCTATTCCCAGGATATTTGGCAGGTGGAACGGGGCGTGTTGCAGCTCCGGAGCCATACCCCCGAAGGAACGGTGACGGTATTGGGTTGGCTGCAAAAGGGCAGTTTTTGGGGATCATTTATGACCAAACTGGAAGGGATTGAAGCGATCGCCCTTGTGGACAGTCGTCTGGTGCGCCATTCTGCCAAAGCCGTGAAACAGTCCCCCAGCCTCCAGCAGGAATTACTCCAACAAACCCTCCAGCGCCTCCGTCAAGCCGAATATCTCTTGGCGATCGCCGGTCTCAAACGCATTGAAGACCGCTTAATTTCTTTGCTCCTACTCCTCAAGGACGAAATGGGCAAATCAGAGGCAACCATCACCCGGCTCCGTTACCGTTTCACGCACCAGCACCTCGCCGATACCATTGGGACGACCCGTGTCACTGTCACCCGACTTTTTAAGGAATTTCAACAGCAAGGCTGGCTCAAAATTGATGGCGATCGCCACATTTTGTTATTAGATAATCCCCAAGGCGATCGCCTCCCTCTGCCCAGACTCTAAGGGTTTACCCTAGCCCGAACATTGTTGACGCCACATCACATCACCAATTTCGCCGCCCCCTGTGCGAGAACCGCCCTCGACATTGAAGTAATGATCATAGGCACCAAAACCGGAGATCATCGCATACTCCGATTTCACATCCCCATAAGTCGGCATTAAGCGACCATCAAAAAAGTAGATGGGAAAGCTGGGCGGATCCGTCGGGGTTGTGCTGTTTTGCAAAATGAGATTGGCCCTAGGATAGCCCACCGAAATTGAATACTCAAACCGGGCCACTTCCCCCCGTTGCTGATGGGTGATAATGCCAATATAGGGAACTGTCACAAACCCTTGGGCTGGCTCAAAGCGCAACGATACTTGGGGATTCCCAATTGCTTGGAAAGTCACATTCCCGTTGCGACAAGCTTGGGAGCCGTTACTCGATTGGATCGTATTTTCTGGTTCAGGATTAAACAAATCAGGCCGATTTACAGGAGGTACTCGCACTGGTTCCGGCGGTGCTGCCACAGAGCCAATGGCTCCAATCGCATCAATATCTGGACCACCGTAGGGACTACCACTCGTTCGCCAGTCGGGATAATCACGTAATCGCACGAAGCGATATTGAGCACCAGTTGGCAAATTATTGAATTTCGCTAAATCCACAGAACGAGTAGAACCTTGAATACGTCCCAACTCATACCATTGCTGCCCATCTATAGAAATCGACACGTTGGTGGCTTCCACCGCTGGCCCCACTTCAAAAATGTAAAGATCTGGCCCTGGCGCATCCACCAGGCGATTATTCACAAACTCCACAATCAACGCAGAGGAATTCGTGAGATCTGAGGTATTACCGAGGGATACGTGGTTACCATCTGGAATTCCTAGGGCGCGGGAGCTATCACGATATTCACCACTGACATCGGTGGCCCCATTGTATTCCAGGCTCACTACCCGATCTGCAAAAGAGCTGGCCCCCTGGGGAAAATCAATTCCTTGATAAACTTCGGCCTTCACTGAAACTGCGAAAGATGCGCTAAAAAACAAAGTGCTGCTGAGGAGAAGATGCAGAGGCGAGGGCATCAGATTTTGATCTCTAATCGCAATATTCATGATGACAATGATTAAGAAGCATTGTTTCGATTATAGTGGGGCAGTTAACTGTAAAAATCGGCCATAATAAGGAAAATCGTTGCTTCTAGAATTTAAAAAAGATATTGATAAGCTTAAGTATAGAGTGGATTACCGGAAGTTTTTAATGCAAAAATAAATAGTTTTTGATTTGCTTTAAAGTAGTGTAAATCAATAGGTGATGTCGGTTTCAATGGTCACCTCTAGGGTCTCTTCATCAACGGTGATAAACAGACGATTGGGTTGACAACAGACTTGGCAATCTTCTATGTAACTCTGGGAAAAACCACCACTGAGATCAACAAAAGTAATGCTTTCTTCCCCACAATAGGCACAAAAATAGGTCGCTGTATTTTCCATAATGAATTGCACGCTTAGTTTGTTGTTCTGTCACTAAATGTTTCTCAATATTTTCTGGGGGAGCACCTCAAGTTTTATGAAGGCTAAGGGAGGGGATTTCGTCTCCTAAGACACAATAAAAGTAGTTGGATACTGTATATGGGACGTAGGAAAGATGGTCATGTTTCAGCAGCGATCGCCAAAGACAGGGTTAGCAGAGAACTGCGCGGCAGACCAGCCCCGGGACCGAATTTTGAAGGCGGCGCTACAGTTATTCGCCCAAAAGGGATACGAAAAAACCACAACGAAGGAATTAGCCGCCAAGGCCCAGGTGGCAGAGGGCACCTTGTTTCGTCACTTTAGCAATAAAAAAACCATCCTCGTGGAAGTGGCGACCCTCGGCTGGATGGATCTCCTCACGGATTTTTTAACGGAAATGAGTGAGATGGGCAGCTACAAGGCGATCGCCCAGGTGATGCGCCACCGGATGCTGAATATGCACAAAAACAAAAATTTGCTGAAGGTTTGTTTCATTGAAACCCAAGCCCACCCAGAATTGCAGGAAAAAATCCAGGCAGAAGTGATCGATAAGATGACCGGCATTGCCGAGGCCTTTTTCGAGTCGGCCATGGAAAAGGGTATTTACCGAAAAATGAACCCCCACATCGTCGCCCAGGTCTTTTTGGGGATGTTTGCGATCGCCGGCTTTTCTGATGTGACCATCGCTGACCCCCATGCGACCCCAGAGTCGCTCCGGGAGATGGCAGAAGGCATCGCCGACATTTTCCTTCACGGTGTTTTGGCCTAAAACCCAAAGCAAGGGGCGCATCCCAACTAAGGACACGCCCACCTTTAAACAAGGTCAATTGATGAAGTTCTATTTGTAGGCTTTTACGCACTCTTCGACGAGGGGCGCAACGGCATCGATATCTTTCCAGCCAAGGATCTCTACTTCTTTTTTCTCCAGGTTTTTGTAGGAGGCAAAGAATTCGGCAATTTCATCTAGGCGATGCTGGGAGATCTGTTTGATGGATTTAATGTCGTTGTAACGGGGATCTTCAGCGGGAACACAGAGAATTTTTTCGTCGCGATCGCCACCGTCGATCATTTCTAACATCCCAATGGGGCGGGCGGCGATGACACAACCGGGGAAGGTCGGCTCGTCCATAATCACCATCCCATCGAGGGGATCACCATCATCGGCGAGGGTATTGGGCACAAAGCCGTAGTCGTAGGGATATTTCACCGAAGAAAAGAGCACCCGGTCGAGGGCAAAGGCATTCATATCCTTATCGAACTCATACTTGTTTTTGCTGCCACCTGGGATTTCGATCAAAACGTTAATCAAACCAGCTTTCGGTTGGGCAGGAATCCGAGATAAATCCACGGGTAATTTCTCCAAATATATCCAGAACAAAAGGTTGAGGCGGCCCCAAAACACGCTAAAAAAGTGCTAGGCGATCGCCCTCAAGCATTCTACACAGAAGCGGTTCTTTTGCCCGCAGGATTATTCCAATAACACGGAGGAGCGGAGATCTGGAGTGAGGTTCTGGACAGGTCGGTCGGAGTAATAACCAATAATCAGCAAGGGAATGGTCAAGGTTAAAAGGGCGATCGCTGTACCAAGCAGATCAGACCATCGGGGGGAAGGGTCGGCAGGTTTACCGGGAGAGCCACTGGAGTCCATAGATGTTGGGGCCTGCTAACACAATCGTTAGGAAGCCAATGTTTTAAAAAACTAAAAAATTAAGTGGTTAAAGAAGGTGCTGTTATTCTAACGAAGAATTGGCCCAGAACTGTGTTGGGTTTGACGATTTTCTCTACCCTTAAGATTTCTTTAACCGTTGGGGCCTTATTACCACAGACTACTGGGGGAAATTTAAGGCTTGTTCTGCCACCAAAAAATCAATAAACTGACGGGCTGTCCGGCCTGAACGACCGTTGTGGCGGGTGGCCCATTGCTTCGCTTGAAAATCCAAATCAGCCGGAGTCAAATTTAAGCCAGCTTTTTGGGCTAAATGGTGGACGATTTCTAAATAGGTAGCCTGATTTGCCGGGGCAAAGGTTAGGGTCAACCCAAAGCGATCGCTAAAGGATAATTTCTCTTGAACCGTATCCCAGTGATGAATTTCCTCTGCTTGGCTGGGTCGGGGCCGTTCCTCAAAAAATTCTCGCACCAGATGGCGACGATTAGAAGTGGCATAGACGACGACATTACTCGCTTTGGCCCGGATACTGCCTTCGAGCACCACCTTGAGGGACTTAAAAATTTCGTCATCCTCTTCAAAGGACAAATCATCAACAAAAATAATGAACTTTTGGGGTTGCTGCCGGAGAATCTCCACAATTTGCGGTAAATCTCCCAGGCCCGTTTTGTCCACTTCAATGAGTCTTAGGCCCTGGTCATAGTAGGCCCCTAACAAGGCTTTCACCAGGGAAGATTTGCCAGAGCCGCGACTGCCGTAGAGGAGGACATTCAACGCTGGTAAACCCTGGAGCAAGGCTTCGGTATTCCGAATTAAAGCTGTTTTCGGTTCTGGATAGCCCACAATATCGTCGAGGGGCAACCATTCGGGATCAACGACGGGTTGCAAACTGGCTTCGGCCCAACGGAAGGCACCATATTGGCTAAACTGACCAGCCCCATGGCGATGGTAATAACCAGCCAATTGCTCAAGGGAGTCGGGCCAAGCGTCGTGGGAATGGAGAAAGGCATTATCCATGACAGGCGATCGCCGCCAAGGGGTGAGGGTTGTGGCGACCTGGGTGGCAACAGTAACCCAATAGCGGACGGTTTCTGGCTCACATGAATATACCTGGTGCAAAATCGCCAGGTCATGGCGCACCGCCTCCTGGAGGGAACGACTCATTTCCCCTAGGGATTTCACCTGGGCCTGACGACTAAAGGGATTATCGTCCTGGAGAATGCGCTCCACGAGCCAATCTTGCCAACTCACATCGGCGATCGCCAGGGCTTGAAACCAGCGCCCATACCGTCGCAAACACTGAATACTGGCCGTTGACCCAGAAGACTGGGCCGCTTGGTCTGAATATAAACTTTCTAACAGTGCGAGAAAAGTCTGACCGACTGGATCTGCAAACACCCCCTGAAAAATCAGTAAAGACGCAATTTGGGGATAAAGTAGCCTGGTCGAAATTGTGTTTGAAGCGGGAGCAACCATAAAAAATATCTGCCGATGTAATGGGCTAAAAAATCCAGATGAACCGTCTTGGTGATGCCATAACCATTCTGCTAAGAATTTACCGCATCGGGGAAATGGCGGTATTGTATTTCTCAGCATCCTTTACATTTTCTCAATCCAGATCAGATGGCATATTGGCTTTTTCAAGGGAACCCCCGCTATCATCGTGTACTTGATGCCATCCGTGAACAAACGGAAATGCCCTGGCTTGTGACCCGCTACAAAAATAAAATTCAAGTCGGTGATGGCGTCTTAATTTGGATGGCCGGTGAAGCTGCCGGAATTTATGCGATCGCCGAAATCATTAGTTTGCCCACAGTCATTCCCACCCAAGACATTCAAGACTTCGACTATTGGACGGACCCCAAGCGCCTCCGAGCCGATAAACCCCGCAGTCAGATCCGCTTTATTCGCAAACTCCTCGGTCAACCCCTACGCAAGATAGAATTGCGGTTTGATGGCATCCTGCGCGATCTCGACGTTATGCATACCCCCAGCAGTACCAACTTCAAAATTACCCCTGAACAATGGCTGCGGGTGCATCAACTGAAAGGCTGATTCCCCCTAACTTCCCGAAAAACCTCCGTTAAAATAAAACTCTGCTGTGCACCTTTCTTCACCATGACCTCGACCCAAAGTAAAATGCCCCCAACCGAGTCCCCAGATCCCATGCGGGAGATCCCCGATGAAGTGGAAATGTCCTTTTTCGATCACCTCGAAGAACTCCGCTGGCGTATTTTTTATTCTCTAATTGCCGTTGTTGTCGGTTGGATCGGTTGTTTCTTTTTTGTCAAACCCATCGTCCAAATCTTAGAAGCACCTGCTGTTGGGGTGAAATTCATCCAGGTGGCCCCCGGCGAATTTTTCTTTCTGTCGTTTAAGGTGGCGGGCTACACCGGCGCTTTACTGGCGAGTCCTTTTATTCTGTACCAAGTCATTCAGTTCGTTTTGCCGGGGCTGACCCGAGGGGAACGGCGTCTCCTCGCTCCCGTTGTGTTGGGGTCTGGTGTGCTGTTTTTTGCGGGCTTGGCCTTTGCCTACGTTGCCCTAATTCCAGCGGCCTTGAATTTTTTCATTACCTATGGGGCAGATGTCGTAGAAGCGGCCTGGTCTATTGAGCGATATTTTGAGTTGGTTCTGGGTCTGATGTTCTTTACGGGGCTAGCGTTTCAGGTGCCCGTGGTACAAATGATTTTGTCTTGGCTGGGGATTGTTTCTTCGAGCTTGATGCTTAAGGGTTGGCGCTTTGTGGTGCTGGGGTCGGTGGTTCTCGGTGCTGTGATTACGCCCTCGACAGATCCGATGACCCAATCGCTCTTGGCTGGGGCAGTGTTGGGCCTATATTTTGGCGGTATTGGTATTGTGAAACTCTCAGGACGCTAGAAACTTGGAGCCAGGGGCTTGGCGATCGCCCGGAGCACAGCATCCATTAATTCATGGCGACCAAAGGGTTTACGGAGGAAAGAATCGGGCTTTGGCACAGAATATTCTGGCAAAGCATCGGCACTAATCAAAATAAACGGGATTTTTTCGGTGGATTGATCATGGCGCAATTGACCAAAAATTTCTCGGCCATCAAGACAGGGCAAGCGAAAATCACAAATAATCACATCTGGTGTCAGCCGTCGCGCCAAACTAACCCCCAGGGCACCATTCGCTACACCTGTAACTGCATAGCCTTCGACGATTAAAGAAATAACCAAGCTACCTCGCAGATCAGATTCAGCTTCGATAACTAAAATTTTGGGGATCATGATGCGTCACCAAGGGAAATAATAATTTTTGCGGAGAAAATTCAAGACTCTTTGTGAGCCTGAATCTGGAGAAAATGCGACGGATCTAAATAGTAAATAAAGGTCGTGACAAGGTTGGTTTTGCCAGGGTTAAACACAATTGGTCAAGAGAAATCTCACAACAACAACGACAGCAGCAAAAAAGTGATTTCGCAGCATTGACCTAAAATTGCTTACGGTACTGATCATAGAGGCGACTTTGCCTCGAAAAAATAAACCCTAATGAACATTTAAGGTTTCCCGCGAGCAAGATTGATTAAGTTTGTTTTTCTTAACTTGTCTGTGGTTTTGTAACTGATTTTCTGAAAATTTATTGCGATTTACTGCGACTTGAGTCGGATTTAGATTTTATTTTTAGGTATTTTGTCTTACTGGCTGAAATTATCGACTAAAAATATTTTTAGATAGTTTGCTCACTTTGATTGGACGCTATCTTGAAAGCAAATAAAATCAGTGCTAATTTTCACGTTTATTTTAGCCAGAGGATTTTTACTCTATGACTTTGACAGCAGCCGCCGTAATTGAATATTTAAACCTAGAACCCCATTTGGAAGGGGGCTATTTTCGAGAAACTTACCGGTCGGCACGATCCATGACCACCGAGAGACCGGGGGGCGATCGCCAACTGCTAACTTCGATTTACTATCTGCTCAGTCAATCCCGGCCCATGGATTATCTGCACCGTAACCAATCGCCAATCATGCATTATTTCCACGGTGGGGCGGCAATCACTTATCACACCCTTTCTCCGGAAGGCCAGTGGCAGACTACGAAGCTCGGCTTTGACTTGGCGGCGGGGGAAGTGCCCCAACTCCTGGTGCCAGGGGGTTACTGGAAAACGGCCATTTTAGAAACGGGCGAATTTGGTCTCTTGGGGGAAGCGGTGGCCCCAGGGTTTGATTACCAAGATTTGGAAGTTGCCCAGGGGGCAATCCTTAAGGATCTGTATCCGGAGCATTGGCCGCAACTTAAGGCTTACATTCGTCCAAACCATTAGGGATCATTGCGGCATCGCCTTGGCGATCGCCGACGGAAACCCGTTAAACTTTGGCTAATGGACTGGCAACCGAGGGAAACACAATGGCAATTTGGGATTTCGGTCGCTTTATGCAGACCCTCATTCAGTTTGATGTCATGCCGGGGAGTCAGCTGATTAAGCCTTGGTTGGGTCAAGAAAACGTGGCGGCAGATAGTACAACATTTGGAGGCAGCGCCCAGATGGGAAAAATTTTAGTGGTGGGTGGCGATCGCCCAGAAAATCAAACCCTTGTGCAGGCCCTTTTGGATCGCGGTTATCAAACCCATTGGGCAAAAGATACTGCTGAATCTTGCAGTGGAGCAGCCATGCTCATTCTTTGTGCTGATCTCGCCGCCACAACCAGAGAATCCCTCCTTGCCCAGGTGAGCCGAGACCCCCAATGGCGATCGCCCCAGTGGGAACTATTTAATTTTCGCCAAGCGACCCCTGCCCTCGCCCAACTGTGGGGGGCCGTGGATGATGTGGTGATGGGGGGCGTCAGCCAAAGTCAATTGCGATTAACCCCAGCCGGGGCGCTATTTACAGGCAATGTCTCCACCGATAACAATGGCGGTTTTGCGTCGGTACGGACAAAAAGTTTGGCCAATCCCTGGGATTTATCTAAATATGCAGGGTTCCGGCTCCGGGTAAAGGGTGATGGCCAACGCTACAAATTTATTGCCCGCTGTGAAAATCGTTGGGATGGCATTGGCTACAGTTATTCCTTTGAGACCACCGCAGACCAGTGGCTGACTGTGGATATTCCTTTTAGCGAGCTTGTGCCTGTTTTTCGGGCTAAATCCGTACCGCAAATGGGGCAATTTCAAGCTGATCGGGTCTATGCGCTGCAGTTGATGCTCAGTAAGTTTGAATATGATGGGCAACTCAATCCCAGCTTTAAACCGGGTTCGTTTCAACTGGTCATTGAGGCGATCGCCGTTTATGGTGGTGAACCTTTCCCTCAAATTATTGCCCTGAGTCAAACCACAGCCCCCCAGGAAGCGCTCCAGGAAACGGGGATTCCCTACTGTTTAATCCATTGTCCCCAGGGTTTTACCGAAAAAAATCTACAAACTGTGATCAATGTCATTGGCGATCGCCAAGCCGTTAACCAAATTATTACCTGTGCAGCGTCACAATAACTGATAACTGGCCACCCATAGCAAAGAATTGCGGGGTATCCGGTTAGAGATTTAGCATAAACAAGTAAGATCGGAAGCATAAACACTTTGGCTGCCCTGATCCTGTCCCCTTAAACGCTGGTTTCCCGTGGGAATTGTTTCTCAACCTATGACTCCCCCCGCCTCTCTCCAATCCATCATTCGAGAGTTAGAACAACATCCAGATGCCCAACGCATCAAAAAGTTGTTAATTTACACTGCTGTCAATCGGTGGGAAAGTAATCCCCAGTTACTCCAACGCCTCTCCCTTGAGCGCATTGTCAAAAAAAATCTTGATCAGTTTTTGAGTTTTAAAGAACTCCAACGGGCCTTTAGTACCTCCGTCAGCACCCTCAGTCGGCCTGCCACCTATGGCCGCCTTGCCAACGACATCTTGACCCAGTTGAGCCCCCTCTACGAAGACCAAGATCCTTCGACGGGAATTGTTGCGCCTGGCCAGAGTAGTCAACAAAGCATTACAGAGATTCACCTAGAAGTTGCGGTGCAGACCCTTGAGGAACATCGTGAGAATATTCGCATCAAAAAATTGCTTTATGCCCTCTGTTTTCAGCGCTGGGAAAATAGTTTTCAGGTTTTAGAAGAATACACTCTGGCTAACCTGTTGCGCCAAGTGATTATTAACTACCCCACCCGTAAACAATTTGAGACGATCCTGCGTAAATTAGTTTCCCTGCTGAATCGCCAACAAATCTATGGCCAATTAGCCGACGTGATCCTTGGGGCGATCGCCCCCCTATACAAATCCGGTGATTCCGCCACGGGTTTAACCGAACCCACCGCCGATCCCCCTGCGCCAGTTCCTCCTCCAGTTGCCCCGCCCCCTGCCCCGATCCGAGAACCAGAGTCCGTCAACTATCGGCAGACCATGGTTTTTAATATTGACGAGCTTCCCATTCCCCATCCTCCCAAGCCAATGGATCTTGATTTCAGCCAAAATCAAACCCTGGCCTTAGATCCAGAGACCCAGGTGGCCCAGACAATGGTGCTCAATACTAGCCCCCCTCCGCCCCTCCCCATGCCTGGGCCAGCCCCGACCCCGGTGGCTAAAAAAAAGCATTTTGCGGCGGATCTCAATATCTACGAACTCAAGCTGGAGGTGATGAAATATGCCAATCCCCTCCGCACCAAAATTCTGCTGTTTTCCGTCGTCCATCATCCCTTTGATCTCAGTGGCAAAGACTGGTCAATGTTGCGCACCTGTGATTTTGATGAGTTATTATCCGAAGTGCTACGAGAGGCCTCTAGTCTCAAGGCTCTGGAAATCAAAATTTCGGCGATCGCCCGCTCACTCTTTGACGCCAACGAACATCTCCAAGCCGCCGAAGCTATTATCCAAGCCGTGACGACTTTCACTAATCCCCCTGTCCATGACCTATGACCCCCCAAGAACTAATTGCTAAATATGCGATTGGAGAAACCCATTTCCCAGAGGCCCAACTTGACGGCGCGAACTTTTGGGGGGCAGATCTCATCGGCATTAATCTCCAGGATGCCGACCTCCACAATGCAATTTTAATTTTTGCCTATCTCAGCCGGGCCAATCTAAAACAGGCCAATTTCATTAATGCCAACCTCAGTGGCGCTAATCTCAACCAAGCCAATTTAACCCTGGCAGAACTCCACAACGCCGATCTCCATGGTGCCGTCTTAATTGGGGCCAACCTAACCAATGCCGACCTGACCCTAGCGAATTTACTCGATGCCAACCTCATGGGGGCTGACCTGCGGGGAGCAGACCTCAGCGGCGCTAATCTTTCTGGGGTTTGTCTGCGGGAAGCCAATCTGCGGGAAGAAAAGCGAGTTTATAACTCCAGCCTGCGGGGCACAATTCTCCGAAAAGCGGATCTACAGGGAGCTAATCTCCAGGGTGCAGACCTCGCCCGGGGCGAATTAAGTGGTGCCAATCTCAAGGGCGTTAATTTCCGACGAGCTGATCTCCATGAAGCGGATCTCAGTGGGGCCAATTTAGAAAATGCGATCTTGACCGAAGCAAATTTGATTGGGGCGAACCTCGTTAAAGCCAACCTTAAAAATGCAAAGTTCGAACGAGCTTTGATGGAGGATACCGATCTGCGCCTAGCCAATCTCACCTGGGCTAATCTCCCCGGTGCCCGTCTCAATCGCGCCAAACTTAACAAAGCTAACTTGACCAATGCCCGCCTCAACCGTGCGGATCTCAGTCGCACTAATTTGTCCCAGGCTAAATTAATCGATGCTGAAATGATCGATGCGTACCTGGCCCGTGCCAATCTCATGGGGGCAGATTTAACTCGGGCGAACCTGATTCGTGCCGAAATTAGTAGCACAAATCTGGCTGGAGCAATTATGACTGGGGCAATGATGCCCGATGGCTCTGAACACCGCTAGATCAATGTTGGTCTTTTCTTTAGCGGTATTCGGGGGGCTTCCCCTGCTATCTTGGCGAGAAAAAATTTTTTCAATAAAAAAACCAGCCTAAGCTTCAGGGCTGGTCAGTTTGAGCTTGCTGTATGAGAGGAGAAACTCAATGTCAAGACGGCGCATGGTACTTTGCCGACAGATCCACTGGAATGGAAATCTGTAAAATCTTGGAATGAGCTTTGTTAAAAATTGTAACAAGCGCTATCAATTTTTGCAATATTTCTTTACAGACGAACTGATACTTGGTTCAGACCTTGACTTTGGGCTTGGCGATCGCCAGCAATGTTAATCACAGAGAAATAGATTCTCTTCAAGATGAGTTGTTGTATTTTTGATGTGAGAACAGATATGTAAGCCCTAGAAGATAAGTAATTATACCCAATTATTTTATCTAAACTTTTCTTTCTTTGGCGATCGCCTTTGGTTTTTCAGTTGATAGGATGAAAATCCATTCTTCAAGGCTTTCTGTGTTTAGAATTGCCTTCGGGAATGGACAGAGAAAACACAATCAAATCTTAAATTATTGTTTATTGTTTGCAAGATCAATAAACATTACGGAATTAATCAGCAGGAACAAACGAGTATGAGGCATTATTGTGACGAGTGGATTCAAGAGTGGTGTGATGGTAATGGTTGGACGGATCCAACATTAGTCAGTACGAATTTTTATTGGGCTTTCCCGCCAAACGGAGTCATGCCCGAACCCATTCCTGGAGAAATTCTCCGCCTCATTAAATCGGAAAAAGGTTTTACCCAAGATGAAAAATGTTGGTTGGCTTTAGCTGCCGGGGTGAGCTTGGTCGCTGGTATTTTTACTTATTATTGGCATTGCCCTTTACCGTTGGTGATGGCCTTTGCCTTTAGCGCTGTCACAGCGGCACGTTTAGAGGTTGAAATTCCAGCAACGGCTTAGGAGAAAAAATCGTCATTTCTCTTTAGTAAGTATTTACAACTAAGTAACCGACGGTAATCAAGATCAAAAATTCATCAATAAGTTTGCGAAGAAAGTCCGGGAGAAGTAACCCTCGGATCGAATATCCTTTGCGATAATAGGGAAATATTTTTTTACCTTTAATAACGTGTTGGCTAACAGAGATCTCCTACACCATTGTTTAGCGTATTTTACTGAGGTCAAGCATTGGGCCTTAGAGGCAAGGTTGTTGCGGTGGTTGACGTTGCTCTGGCTTGGGCTTGGATTGGTTACCCTCTTTTCTGCGTCTTATCCGGTGGCAGCCGTCGAAAATGGTGATGGTTGGTACTACATCAAGCGACAAATTGTTTGGGCGATCGCCGGTTTGGTTTGTGCTGGGGCGATCACCCGTGTCCCCCTCAAGAAACTTCGCTTGGTCTCGTTCGGTGGCTTGATAATTTCTTTTGTATTGATCCTGCTGACGATCATCGGTTTGGGCCGCGGCGGTGAAGAATGGGGCGCTTCCCGTTGGATTGGCATTGGCGGATTTGCCCTGCAACCTTCGGAGTTTGCAAAGCCTTTTTTGGTTTTAGAAGCGGCCAATGTCTTTAGCCGTTGGCGTCAGTTGAAAATTTGGCACCGGGGCGTTTGGTTGAGTTTGTTTGCTGGTATTTTATTGGCAATTTTGAAGCAACCCAACCTGAGTACCACCGCCCTTTGTGGCATGACCATTTGGTTTATTGCCTTGGCCGCTGGCCTTCCTTGGTTGCTGCTGGGGGGAGCCGCTGGTGTCGGGGGATTAGCTGCCTTGGTGAGCGTTAGTATCCATAGTTATCAACGGGAGCGATTGACGTTTTTCCTTGATCCTTTTCGAGCCGCACGGGATGAAGGTTATCAGTTGGTGCAAAGTCTGTTGGCAGTGTCCTCCGGTGGTGGTTGGGGATTAGGTTTTGGGGAATCCCAGCAAAAGTTATTTTTTCTCCCCATTCAACATACGGACTTTATTTTCGCGATTTTCGCAGAAGAATTCGGTTTGATTGGCTCCTTGGGGCTACTGGGGTTACTGTTCGCCTATGCTTCTTTGGGGAGTTATGTGGCTTGGCGATCACCTGTGCTCCGTCACCGACTCATTGCCATTGGAGCTACCTTTATTCTCATTGGTCAATCTTTGCTCAACATTGGCGTGACAACGGGGGTTTTGCCGACGACGGGCTTACCGTTGCCCCTCTTTAGCTATGGTGGCAGTTCAATTATTTCGAGCCTGATGCTGACGGGACTTTTGGTACGGATCGCCAGAGAAAACAGCGAAGCGACGGTCATCTCTTTAGCAGAACGGCGGCAACAACGACAAGAAAATCCGACATAAGTCGCTCAGCAGTTAACTTAACAAATTAAGGGTCAGACAGTTTACGCTCCAGGGCTTCTAGCTGCTCCCGGCGCACCTCTAGTTCGAGTTGACGACGGGTAAAGTCTTGGCTCTGGGCTGTCATTTCCTGGCGCCAAGTTTCTATTTTCTTTTGCTCTTGCTGGACGAACTCCGGGGTGATTTTCCCTGGTACGAAGTAATGGTGCACCACATTCAATAGCCAATCCGTCGCGTCTTGGATGCTGGCCAATTGTCGTTGTTTATCCAGTTGAATCAAGACCAGCGCCCCCACGGCAAATTCTGTTTGGGAATAAACCATGGAGGGGCGATCGCCTTGGTCATGGATTAGCCAACTCCCGTCAGGTTGCTCTTGCGCCACAAACACAAGTTGAGGCTGGGTAGATTGGGGATGACGTTGAATTTGAGCAAGGTGACGCATCACAGGTAAGGAAAACGTATTACTGAAGTCGCTGTAAACGTTCCGTCAAGATAGATTGTTGTGCTTCAGCTTCGGTAAGGGCAGACCGGGCACCTTCGATCACCTCTGCTGGGGCTTTGTTGACAAAGCCAGGGTTATTCAAACGACCACTGAGGGATTGAATCTCCTTATTCACTTTTACAAGATTCTTCTCTAATTTTGACCGTAGTGCAGGAATATCGACAAGGCCTTCGAGGGGAATTAAGACCTGAATCGTCCCAACAACCCCGGCGATCGCCTGTTTAAGGGAATTATCGACGGTATCTGTGAGTTTGCAGGTTTCTACCTTGGCTAATTTAAGAATATAGGCTTCCCCTTTAGCGAGAGTTTTTAATTCCGTTTCGGTTTCACTTTGGAGGATAACGGTCACCGTTGCCCCCGGTTTGATCCCTGCTTCGGCACGGAGATTGCGGATCGTGCGGATAGCTTCGATCAACAGTGCAAATTCGCCCTCTAGGGATTCATCGACTAACTGTTCATTTTCGGCGGGGAAAAGTTCCGTCGCCAGGAATTTCTGACCGTTTGCCTGGGTGAGGGTCTGCCAAATCTCCTCGGTGATGTGGGGCATAAAGGGGTGGAGTAATTTCAAAATATCCTCTAAGACCCACGCCAAAACCTGCTGGGCAACAGTGCGGGAAGCTTGATCCTGTTCTTCCTTGGCATAGAGACGGGGTTTAACCAGTTCGATATACCAATCGCAGAAATCACCCCAAATGAATTCGTAGAGAGCCTTGGCTGCTTCTCCAAGTCCATAGCATTCGAGGTTTTTGTGGGTGTCGGCAATGACTTGGTGCAGACGGGATAAAATCCAGCGATCGCCTAATTCGAGATCCGCCATCGCAGGACGACCCAAATCGGTCGGCGTTTTCCCATCGAGGTTCATCATCACAAACCGCGCCGCATTCCAGAGTTTATTGGCGAAATTACGGGAGGCTTCTACAGACTGGGATTCATCGGTGGCTCGGTCATACTGCAAACTGATATCCTGTCCGGCTCCGGCAACCTCACGGATCAGGGTATAGCGCAATGCATCGGTTCCATAGCGATCGCACATTAGCAGCGGATCAATGCCATTATTGGCGGATTTCGACATTTTTTTGCCGTTTTCGTCTCGGACTAGCCCGTGAATGTAAACATCCTTAAAGGGAATTTTGCCCGTGAAATGGCTGGACATCATCGTCATCCGCGCCACCCAGAAAAAGATAATGTCAAACCCCGTCACCAACACGCTATTGGGGAAATAGGTCTGGAAATCATCCGTATTATCGGGCCAACCCAAGGTAGAGAAGGGCCACAATCCAGAGGAAAACCAAGTATCTAAAACATCAGGGTCTTGTTCTAGTTGGCATTTTTCTCCGTATTCGGCGATCGCCTTTTGTTTTGCTTCGGTCTCATCATGGGCAACGATAAACGGGGTATGGTCTTGAATTTCGCCGTTGGTTTCACTGACCACATACCAAGCCGGAATCTGATGTCCCCACCACAACTGCCGGGAAATACACCAATCATTTAACTTCACCAGCCAATCCCGATAAACCTTCCGCCACCGTTCCGGCACATAGTTCGGTTGATTGTCCTCATCTAAAAAGGCGAGGGTTTTCTCTGCCAGCGGGTCAATCTTCACAAACCACTGGGTCGAAAGTAATGGCTCTACCGGAACCTTCCCGCGATCGCTGTGGGGGACACTGTGGCGATAATCCTCCGTTTTTACTAATACGCCTTCATCCTTTAACTTCGCAACCAGATTTTTCCGTGCTTCAAACCGATCCTGCCCCGCAAACGGCCCTGCATTTTCATTTAACGTGCCATCACGGTTCATGATGTTAATAAATTCGAGGTTATGGCGTTTACCCATGTCAAAATCGTTCGGATCATGGGCTGGCGTAACCTTTACACAACCCGTCCCAAATTCCGGATCCACATGGTCATCGGCAAAGACGGGAATTTCTCGACCGACAATGGGGAGCGTTAAGGTTTTCCCAATTAAATCTTTGTAGCGGGCATCATTGGGACTCACTGCCACGCCAGTATCACCGAGCATCGTTTCCGGTCGCGTTGTTGCCACCTCCACATAGCCACTGCCATCAGTCAACGAATAACGGAAATGCCACAAATGTCCGTCTACTTCTTTGTTTTCTACTTCCAGATCAGAGACGGCAGATTGAGATTCAGGACACCAGTTCACCAAGTAGTTGCCGCGATAAATTAAACCTTCTTCGTAGAGGGTAATGAAGGCTTTTTTGACAGCTTCGCAAAGATTTTCATCGAGGGTAAAGCGTTCCCGCGTCCAGTCGGCGGACAGTCCCAGGCGTTTAAGCTGGTTCACGATCGCCCCACCGGATTCCGCTTTCCATTCCCAGGCTTTTTCGAGGAATTTTTCGCGACCGAGATCGTAACGGGTTTTGCCTTCGGCTTTAATTTGCTTTTCGACAAGGGTTTGCACCGCAATACTGGCGTGGTCTGTGCCGGGAAGACAGAGGACATTGTCCCCCTTCATGCGGTGATAACGAACGACAGTATCGATCAGGGAGGTATTAAAGGCATGGCCCATGTGGAGTTTGCCCGTGACGTTGGGGGGCGGAATCACGATACAGAAGGGATCACCTTTTTTCTGAGGATCGGCCCGAAACACTGACCGTTCAAACCAAGTCTGTTGCCACTTATTCTCGGTGTTGTGGGGATCGTACTGACTGGGAAGATTGGGGATATCGGTAGTCATTGGGCCGTCTTAGAGGAATAAAAAACTTGAGAGATGCTTCATTGTAAATCGATCTTCGCCCTAGATTGTGCCATGCTGGGCTAGTTCTCCCCAAATTTGTTTGAGGACGGCGATCGCCTGGGACATTGATCGATAAATTTTGCGCAACACCGAAACGCAAAACAATATGCTAGAAGGGAGATGAGTTCGCACGGTATCTGAGCAAGATGGTAAAGAAAGAGTATTTTTTATATGGTGGTTTGTTCCTGGCTGGGGCAGCTTTGACGCCAGCGGCAATGGGTCTACTCAATAAAGGCGATCGCCCTGCCGAGACAGTAGAAACAGCCGATAATGAAACCTTTGAAGATGGCGGCTCAGACCCAAGTTTTATGGCCGACGAACCAACCCCGGCCACCTTTGCCGAAAACGATAGCCGCGAACAAATCCTCAAAGATTACGAAACAACGTCCCCCGAAGCCCTTCGTAACATTCCGACGGCGATTCCCCAGTACGCCACCAACCAGCCTTCTGTGCCGCCCTATCCTAACTATTGGGCGAATATCAGGATTCCGAACTTTACCAGTCAGCCCCTCAACCCTAATCTCAGTGCAGGTCAACCCAGTGGTCAAACGGCAGGCGATCGCCCATCTGATACCGTCGCCAGCGTACCAACCCTCGGCTCACAAACGACCCCAGACTCTTTTCGGCCTGACCCGGCAACATCCCCGCAGGAAAACACCGATTTTCAGGGCCAAGACACGATCCAAGCCCCAAGTTCTGTCAATCTCCGGGATTTTGTAAACTCGGCCCCGGCTCGGGATCTCAAGCTGCCTTAGTTTGCAGAAAATCACGCACAATTTGCAGGATTTGCGCGGAGCTAGTGCCATCCCCAAAGGGATTGACGGCATTGGCCATTTGCTCATATTTTTCTTGATTTGTGAGCAATAGTTGAGCGGCTTGGAAAATATTATCCTGGGCAGTGCCAATCAATTGGGCTGTGCCGGCGGCGATCGCCTCTGGTCGTTCGGTATTTTCTCGCAAAACTAACACTGGCTTACCCAGGCTTGGTGCCTCTTCCTGGAGCCCCCCAGAATCCGTGAGTACCAGGTAACTCCGTTGCATTGCCCCGACCAACTGGGGATAGTCTAGGGGTTCTGTGAGAAAAATTTGGGGATATTGGCCCAGGATCTGTTGAATCGGCTCCCGGACAGTGGGATTTCGGTGCATCGGTAATAAAATCGCCACATCTGGAAACGCCGTGACAATCTTGCGCAATCCTTGCAAAATATCCTGGAGCGGTTCGCCCCAATTTTCCCGACGGTGCACCGTCGAAAGAATAACCCGTTGCCGCTCCCAATCTAAACCAGGAATCTCACAGGGAGGATTCGCCGCCGCGACGGTTAAGAGGGCATCAATCACCGTATTACCTGTGCAATAGGTTCCCCCTAAAATGTCCGCCTTTTTCAAATTGGCGATCGCCTGGGTTGTCGGTGCAAAATGCAACTGAGCAATCTGAGAAATCAGCCGCCTGTTTGCTTCCTCGGGGAAAGGATTCATTAAATTATCCGTCCGCAAACCCGCTTCCACATGGCCCACCGGAATCTGCTGATAAAACGCCGCCAAGGCCGCTGCAAACGCCGTCGTCGTATCTCCTTGCACAAGAACCATATCTGGGGATAACTTCTGGTAAATCGCCTGTAAACCCGCCAAACTCCGGCAAGTAATATCCGATAAAGTTTGTCCCGGTTGCATAATTTCGAGGTCATAATCCGCCCGCAGATCAAACCACTGCATCACCTGATCAACCATTTCCCGGTGCTGCCCCGTCAAAATCACATGGGTTTTAAAATCAGACTGCTGGCGAAATTGCCGGATCACAGGCGCGAGCTTAATCGCTTCCGGGCGGGTACCAAGGGTGATACAAACTGAGGGCATAAAACACTCACCAAAAGATCTTACTCATTTTACAGATTCCCTCGACTGTCACGAAAAAACCCGGCAAATTACCGGGCAGACACAAGCATCTTTTTTTTAGATCACTATGAACTTTGGAAAACTCTAATCAACGGGGCAGTGTGCAAACACGCCTCTAGCCAACTTCACAGGTTAAAGGGCAAGCTGCAAAAACAGAATCCGATGCCACCTCTGCATTTCCATGGAGCCAAGTTAACCAAGTCACTTCCTGGGGGTGTACACCTTTAGCCGTCAGCATCGCTGCCGCTACCAAAATTCCCATCAAGGTGCCACCAATAATGGTGCCAGCCACAACGAGCACGGCGCTAACCGGCAAAATAGACTGGAGCACAATGGCCATGAGTGAACCGATGGTCATCATTAAAACAACAACCGGAAAACCGACAACCAAAAGGCAAACCAGTAGCGTAAAACTCCAGATCAAAAAGCTTTTTAATAATACAGATAGGTAAGCTGAATCCCAACTGCGCGTCGATGAGTAGTCCATAATCTGTCCCCTCCCAGGGATATGTTTAGTTGTCAAAAAACTTAAATGGAAGCATCAATATTCATGGGTGTTGATGCCCTTCGATAGTAAATAGTATAAACAGGAATAAGCTGAAAATGAGAATCCCTTTACATAAATTAATTTCTAAAGCATTTTTTTATGGTAAAAATCCAAGAAGAAATCGCGAAAACATTGATTATTTAAGTCTTTCAATCCTTCTAAGTCATTAGAAATAGTTATTTATACTCAGGTAGCAAAAGCTCTTTTAAGAACCGCTGTGGAACACCTTTTTATCGTCAAAATCTTGCCTTGACTTCTGAGAGTTCGTTACATTAATTCATATTGGATTATGAGTATTTATGCCGGGTTGAAAAGGGACTGTTTTCTTCTCAGGCAACACCCGAAAAAAAAGATTGGCAATATTATCGAAAAAAATCGCCCGATAATGCTTGAGATTGTATTGGTAGTAGATCGTTAAAGAGAAAGGAAGTGATCTTTGATTTTTGGGTCAACCCAAAGGCGATCTCCCACAGCATTTCCCCTTTAGCGGAGCGAAGATTTCAAGTTACCATAGGGACAGTTAGCCAATACATCTAGGCAAAATTCCCCGGTTAAACCCATACAACACCAGGGTGTCCCCTCATTTTCAGTCCCCTCCATTGCGGAAAGATATCTATGAGTGATCCCATGCCTCCTAACCGTTCTGCGGGCTCCCATCCTCCGATTCCCCCTGCCACCGAGGCAACCCAAATTATCTCTGCACGGCCTCAATCTGCTGTTCCGGCGGATGAAACACAAATTGTAATGCCCCAAAAGCGGCGTCCTCAACCCACGGCCCAACCCCAACGTCGTCCTGCCTCTCCACCGCCACCACCACCCCTGCAACGGATGCCGCCCCCACCGCCTTTACCGGCACCACCGCGACAATATTTAGGAGCCAATGCCGAACGAATTCCCCAACGGGGGCCAGGGCAACCGAGCCTAAAGGAACTGGTCACCAGGGCTCACAAAGAAGGATTTTCCGATGTGCACCTTGGGGTAGGGGAAGTCCCCCGGTACCGTGATCGGGGGGAAATGGTGATCACGGAATACCCTGTGACCGACCAAGATACGTTTTATTCTTGGTTGCATGAAGTGCTGAAACCCCCGGAGATCCAACGCTTCAAGGACAGCCTCGATTTTGATGGTGCGACTCAATACGAGTTCGCGCGGGTGCGGATTAATATTTTTGATTCTTTAAATGGCCCCTCTTTGGTTTTGCGTTTGATTCCGCTCAAAATCTTGACCATGGAGCAATTGCGTCTACCACCCATCTTTAAGAATATTTCTGATGCAGAAAAAGGCCTTGTCCTTGTCACAGGGCCAACGGGTTCTGGTAAGTCCACCACCATGGCCGCGATGGTGGATTACATTAACAAAACCCACCCGAAGAACATCATCACCATTGAAGATCCGATTGAATTTGTCCACCAAAGTCGGAAATCCTTGATCAAGCACCGGGAAGTGGGGATGCATACCCTAAAGTTTGATAATGCGCTCAAGGCGGCGCTCCGGGAAGATCCAGACATTATCCTCGTTGGGGAAATGCGGGACAAAGAAACGGTCAATACGGCCCTCAAAGCAGCGCAAACGGGGCACCTGGTCATGGGAACGCTCCACACAAATAGTGCGATTAAAACCATTGAACGGGTGCTCAACCTCTATAGCGCCGAGGAACAAAATGCGATGAAGGTGGCGATCGCCGAATCTTTGGTCTCAGTCATTGCCCAGGGATTATGCCGTACCACTGACGGCAAACGGGCCGCCTACCACGATATTTTGATCAACACCGAAACCATGAAGGACTACATTGTCCGGGGCCAATACGACAAAATGCTCGAACTGATGCAAAATGGCGAATTTGATGGCATGGTCACCATGAACCAATCATTATTTAACCTTTATCAAGAAGGCCGAATCACCGAAGAGATTGCCCTGGAAAAATCGCCGACACCCAACGAAATGGCGATGATGCTCCGGGGACGGATCTAGGCAGAAAGCCATTTCTTGGTAAGCTTGTAACGAATTGTAACAATCAAGCAGCTATGTCCGATTCTCATTTTCTATTCTTGGCAGTCGCTGGCCAACCCTTCCCTTTGTACTTCACCCTCGTTTACGTGGTGGGCTTCGTGGCGGCGGTATCCATTGGTCTGATCGCCTTTTTTAATTCCAAGCGGCCTTCGGGTTGGGAAGATGCCAAACGCCCGGATCTGATTCCAGATTTGCAGAAAAAAGAGTCCGAGGATGAATCCTAGTCGGTTTCGCCGCTGGGTTTAAAGTCGGGGCCAAGGATTTCTTCCATGTCGGGATGGTTCTCTGGCTCTGGAGGGAGATCAAATTCGGCGATCGCCTCGATATCAGAAGGATCGCGGGTGATCTTAACCTGCTGAAGACGGGGACCATCAATGCCCATCACTTGAAATTTTAGGTCTTCAAATTGGAATACTTCGCCCGTTTTCGGGATTTTTTGCCATTGGTAGAGCAAAAAACCACTGAGGGTTTGGTAATCGTCAGTGTAGGGCAATTCGACATTTAGTAAATCATTTAATTCTTCGAGATCAATTTGGGCATCGACCAGGAACGTTTGTCGATCTAAAGCTTTGAAATGGAGCGGCGCATTGGGATGACTATCGAGTTCGTCGCCAATAATTTCATTAATAATATCCTTGAGGGTAACAAGTCCGGCGGTGCCGCCAAATTCGTCAACGACCATAACCATCGGTTGTTTGGTGCGCTGCATCTTTGGCAAGAGATCGGCGATTGGGGTGCCCTCGGCGACAAAAGGAATGGGCTTCACCCAGCGGGTAATGGCCGTGTTGAGATTCATCCCACCGGCAGCTAGGGGCTTGGCAAAATCTCGGAAGCGCACAAAACCGACAATGTCATCAATGGATTCTCCGTAGACGGGATAGGCAGAATGATTGGTCTGGCTTACTTTTTGCAACAGTTTTCCGAGGGTGGCCCCGTTGGCGATCGCATGGATTTTTGTGCGGGGCGTCATAATTTCTTCGGCGACCACATCACCAAATTCAATGACATTATTTAAAAGTTCCCGTTCCTCAGCCTCTAAACCCATGGATTCTTGCTCGGTGGTGATAATCAATTGCAGTTCCTCTGGTGTCAGTCGGTCATACCAAAGGCCCTGCTGAATCGGTGCAATGCCCCCAAGGCGCAACAAGAGACGGTTAGATTGATTCAAGATCCAAATAAAAGGTTTGAAAATGCGGGCGATCGCCAAACTGGGAGGCGCTAACCAGCGGGCCATTTCTTCGGCATGGGAGAGGGCCAAGGATTTCGGGCAGAGTTCCCCCAAGACAATCTGCAAATAAGCAATTAAGAAAAAAGCAAAGGGGATTGAAATGGATACGGCAAAGGGTTGAATCCAGTCATCGGGGAGGGGCAATCCCACCAAGAACTGGGCAATAACCGTCGCCATGGTATCTTCACCAATCCAGCCCAGGGCCAAACTAGAGAGGGTAATCCCCAACTGAGTTGTCGAGAGGAGGCGTTCTAAGCGGGACTGGAGAGCTTGCACCATCTTGGCCTGGAGATCCCCTTCCGCGATTAGTTGGCTAATGCGCGATCGCCGCACCGAGACAATCGAAAATTCTGCGGTTACAAAAAAAGCATTAATTGCGATCAGCAACAACACAGACAATAATCGGACTAAAATTTCACCGCTCGATAACATGGAATTACGCTATGACCCTTGCAGGCGTACTATTTCTACCTAACGTATCACTGGAATCTGAGAAAGTTCGAGGGAAATTTCCCGATCAGGATAGTCCTGAAGTTGGAGCGACAGGGTTTTCGTCTCGTCAAGGATCACCGCCGGAATCCGAATGGTGCCAGCGTATTTTTGCCGATTTGCAGGGATTTCGTTGGGGAGGCCATCCATTTGGGTACTTAACAACCGCCCCGTCTCGGTTTTAATTTCGAGGAAGTTGTACAAAAAATTCACCGCTTCTTGGCCGTTATTTTGCAGGTTCACTTCCATGAGCCAATCGTTGCCAGAAAGTTGACCGCTCACAATTTCTAACGTGACATCATCTGCACTGGTGGTGAGGGGGAAGGTTTTTTGATCACCTGTTTCTGCGGGGGGCTCAGCCGCTTTGATAAATTCATTCTTTTCCGGTGTTGCGGACGTGGTGGCCTTTTGGAGTTCTTTTTCTTGGGCCTGGATCTGGTCGTAAACAGACACAATGATAGAGCGCTCGGACACAAATTCTAAGTTCTCGGCGGGATCTGTTTCACCGTTTTCGGGCTGGCGACTGCGAATCAGTTGCTGACTCGGATTTCCTTCGGGCTGCTTGACGCCTTTTAGGGCTTCGTAACCGACAGTAAAGCCATAGAGAGCACTCACCGTTCCGGCACCAAACATCGCAAGCAGGAGCAAGAAAGTAAAAGCCAGGGTCGTTTGAAACTTCATGGGCGATCGCCGAGGGAACAGTTAAGGAAAAGGAGAAATTGTACTATGATAGCCTGTGGGCAAAATCACCCCAACAAATTTGCCAGGGTTGGCCGAGCGGTTTAGGCAACGAACTCATAATTCGTCCCAGGCAGGTTCAACTCCTGCACCCTGGACTTTCAGGCAAACTGCTTATTTTTAAATTTGCAAACTCGACGTTGCGAAGAAAACTCCCCAAAGGCGATCGCCTGTCGTTCGGGTACATCGCCGCTTGGGTGCATGAATATTTGAATCAACCTAATAACCCATGTTGTAGTCGAAGGCCGCTTCCGTTTGCAGAGAAGAGTTAAAGGGGTTTGGCAAATCTTGGGTACGGAGCACCGGGTCGCTGTCTACCTGTTGCAACAAAATATCTCGGTAGAGAATATCGATTTTCTTGATATCTCGTTTCCCCCGGTGTTCAGGATAGCCTGCACCATTTAACCCAAAAGGATACACACCGAAATAATCATTTAGAACTTGGCCCGTACTAAAGCTCGCAAAGGTATCCGGCAATTCGTAGTAGAGGGCGCGGGTAAATACATCATTTGTATGTTCTGGGTAAGTGGGGTTTCTTCCCTCTAGGTAAGTTTGGGCGATCGCCTCCTGGCCAATTCCCTGTACCGCCGCACCTACCACAAAAACTGTGGTTAAATGATGAAACCATTTTTTCATGGTATTACACCCATAAATCAAACCTTTACCAGCATCTTTGCTCACAAAACCCAATTGGTCAAGTTTTCTCTGTACTGAACTTCATAACAACCATGCCTGCCCTTTCCGACCTCCTGACCGCTGATCAAGCCACCCTCAAACAAACACTCCTCAATCAAATCGCCACAGACGCTTACAAAGAAGGCGACTTCACCCTCTCTTCCGGACAAAAAAGTACCTATTATATCAACGGCAAATTGGTCACTCTCACCCCAATGGGCGCTCTCCTCATTGGTCGCCTCATCCTCACCCAGCTCGATCAAGACGTTGCTGCTGTGGCTGGTTTAACCCTGGGCGCTGACCCAATCGTTAGTGCTGTCAGTGTTGTCTCAGCCTACGAAAATTGTCCCATTCCCGCCCTGATCATTCGCAAAAAAGCCAAGGGCCACGGCACCCAAGCCTATATCGAAGGGCCACCCCTTGCCCCAGGCGCGAAAGTGGTTGTCCTTGAAGATGTTGTCACCACTGGGCAGTCCGCCGCCCAAGCCGTTGAACGTCTCCGGGATGCCGGCTACCAAGTCGAAGAAATTATTTCCCTCGTTGACCGGCAGCAGGGAGGGGCTGAGTTTTACGCCAGCCAAAATCTCAAGTTTTCCAGTTTATTCACAATCACCGAAGTGCAGGCTGCCTACCGCGCTCTAAATGCTTAGGTTCAAGCCGTAAAGTTACATCCCAATCTAGTGCGGGCTTTAGAGATCAGCCCCTGCGTAATGTTTGGTAAATGCGCCCTTGGCTAGGCTGGTGAGGCAATGCTATGACTGAGGCAAGTGGCCATGGTGGAGCTTAAGATAATGGCGAATCGCTACCCGACACAGATCAATGCTCTTTGGACAGCTTTCCTCTTGGGAATCTTGTTTCATACAGACCTGGGGTTAATGCCTCTGTTCCATGACCAGGCCGTGGAGCACTCCCATGCTGGGGGTAACCTAGATCTGATTTTCGGGTTTATGTTTTTTTTCTTCACCATCCCCATGGTGTTGATAATTTTGACGACTTTCACCAACAGTAAGGGGTTTCGACGGCTGCATTTTTTGGTGACTTTGTTGTATTCGGTGCTAAATGCTGGTCATTTGATCGCAGATATTACCGTTAAAGCCCCCTGGTACCAGCTTGTTTTGATGACGCTACTTTTAGGCATTGGGATTTTATTGAATGTGGTGTCGTACCAGTGGCTCCAAAAACGTTACCATCGGATCAGAAAAACAATTCCCGCCGCCTAGGGTTTTTGTGTTGAAAGGGGCGGTGATGCAGCGTAATCAATGAAAGTTTTATGTATTCACGGCCTCAGCCGGACGCCCTTTTCTCTGCTTGGGTTAGCTCAATATTTAGAGCGCCATGGTTGGACGACGGAGCAGTTTGGCTATTTTGCGGCCACAGAAAGTTTTGAGCAGATTGTGGTACGGCTTCGCCAAAAAATTCAGGCGATCGCCAAAACCGAAAAATACAGTATTGTGGCCCATTCTTTGGGAGGAGTGTTGACGCGCGCCGCCCTTACTTGCCCGAACACGCCAGACCCAGAGCACGTGGTGATGTTGGGAACCCCGAACCAACCACCCCGTTTAGCGGCTTGGGCGTGGCAATTGCCTCCTTTTCGCTGGTGGACGAGGCAATGCGGGTTCAATTTAACGGATCCAGCCTTTTACGAAGCTCTACCTAATTTAGACGCTCCCTACACTGTGATTGCGGGCGTAGGTGGCCCCAGGGGAAGCTTGAGTCCCTTTGGCGAAGAATTTAATGATGGCATTGTTGCCCTGGGAGAAACGCGCCTTTCCTCGGTAGATTCAGTGATCCAATTACCGGTACTGCACACTTTTATGATGAATCACTTGCCCCTCCAACAGACTGTCCGCGACATTTTGCGCCTCCACTCTCCTGCGTCTTGGTGAAGATAAAAAAAGACGCACTCCGGTGCGCCTCAAAAGATCAACAGCAAATTTTTTAACTCAACGTTTAGAAATTACTAAATCCCTATTGGAATGCCGTTGTGATCCGTTTCATTGCTTCGAGCACGTTTTCACGACTATTGAAAGCAGAAATGCGGAAATAGCCTTCCCCGGCAGCCCCAAAGCCAGATCCAGGGGTGCCGACCACATTACAGTTGATCAAGAGCTTGTCAAAAAAGTCCCAACTCGATAAACCAGCAGGGGTTTTGACCCAGACATAGGGGGCATTCACGCCGCCATAAACATCAAAACCGACGGCCTGGAGCTCCCGGCAAATAATGGCCGCATTTTCTAGGTAAAAATCGATCAGCGCCTTGATCTGCGCTTGACCGGCTTCGGAATAAACAGCCTCTGCCCCCCGTTGGACGATGTAAGAAACACCGTTAAACTTGGTGGACTGACGGCGGTTCCAAAGGCTCCAGAGTTGCACAGCTTGGCCATTACTCGTGGTGACAGTCAGGTTTTTCGGCACAACGGTAAAGGCACACCGGGTTCCTGTAAAGCCCGCATTTTTGGAGAAAGAACGGAATTCGATGGCGCAATCTTTTGCCCCTTCTAATTCGTAGATCGAGTGGGGTAGGCTCTCGTCGGTAATGAACGCTTCATAGGCGGCATCAAAGAAAATAATCGAGCCATTGGTCTTGGCATAATCCACCCAAGCTTGAAGCTGTTCTTTTGTCGCCGTCGCCCCGGTGGGGTTATTCGGAAAACAAAGGTAGATCAGATCGACTTTTTCTGTGGGGATTTGGGCCACAAAGTCATTATCGGCGGTGATGGGGATATAAGTCAGGCCGCCATACTTACCTGATTCGTCGGCTTCCCCGGTGTGTCCTGCCATGACGTTGGTATCAACGTAAACGGGGTAAACGGGGTCGGTGACAGCAATAGTGTTGTCTTTGCCAAAGATATCAAGGATGTTTCCGGTATCGCATTTGGCACCATCGGACACAAAAATTTCAGAGGCATCAATGTCACAACCGCGAGCCTGGAAGTCGTGGGCGGCAATTTTTTCCCGGAGCCAAGCATAGCCTTGTTCTGGACCATAGCCTTTAAAGTTGGCGCGATCGCCCATGTCGTCAATGGCCTTTGCCATCGCTTCGCGACAGGCGGCGGGCAATGGTTCGGTGACATCACCAATCCCTAACTTGATAATGGGCGCATTGGGGTTTTCTGCTAAAAACCCATTAACCCGCCGGGCAATTTCGGGAAAGAGATAACCTGCTTTAAGTTTGAGGTAATTTTCGTTAATTCTAACCATAGAAAAATCAGGGGCAAAAGACCGTAAAACAGATTAACCTATCATCCCATGCCCCAGGGAAGCCGATAGATCTTTTTGGGGCGGCGACGCTGGAAAAATTGTCGGTAGCTACTCACTCAGACAATCTCCAGCACCGGGTTACAAAAATCGCAACGCCATCCCATTACTACACAGATTTTGACACCGTAAAGATAGATTTTCTCCAGAGGCGATCGCCATTTAGTTTTTTTGCCAGCGAGGAGAGTCTTTCATCTACTTCCTAGGGGATGATTAACTACTAATTTCTAAGTAAAATCCCTGACTGACTAAAAATACGTCTAAGTGCTTCGTCTCCAGTCCAAACCCCCTTAATTCTGCCAAGGTTATATTTGCCTTAAAGGTATACAAAGATCTCTTTTTTGCATAAACTAGACTTATTGGTCAAAAAAATATTCTTTTTCAATTTTTTAAACGGTAGCAAGGGTCACAAGGGAGACCGCCGCTGTCGACCCAAAAAGTCTATCTCTGGGTGGACTTCAACCCACCGAACTTGATTTTATTTGCGCGAAAAGATACACTATAGTAAGTGAAAAGTCTTGATTTTTGGGCATCCTCCAGCACCTCTACTGCGATAGAGGTCTTGTTTTTAAGGGATGTTTTCCCTAAAAGTACCAGCAGCATTACAGCGAATCGTGTATTTCAACGGCACTACATTTTAAATTGAGTCTGGCGATATCCCAAGTTCGGTAATCCCGCATCTTTTTCCCTTTTCAAGCTCTCGGTCAATCAAGGAGAATTAAGTATAGAACGTCTATGAATTATCCATCCCTGAGATTTTTGTGAGTCGTTGAACCTTTTCTGATTATTGCCCGTCTAAAGTAGTGAGCGCTCAATTAAAAGTTATAAAGCGTAAAAAAGTTAAGGGCTATGTCGTTCATTTTCTGGAAAAATTCTTTGTGTTTTAGATTGTGACCTGCATGATGATTGTTTTGTAAAGTATCTGCCCTCCTGGGCCGCACCATATAATTCTTCGTTCTTTAGATTTAAGGAGTTAAAGCATAAATGCCTAAAGTAAATCTTCAACAAGCCCCCAATAACGGCAAAAGTTCTGCGGATATGGTGCGCACCTATCTCCGGGAAATCGGTCGGGTGCCCTTGTTAACCCACGAAGAAGAAATTGTCTATGGGAAACAGGTGCAGCGCCTGATGGCCCTCCAGGAAAAACGCCAAACCCTAGAGGAATCCCTTTACCGGGAACCAACCCGGGAGGAATGGGCTGAGGCGACTCAACTAACACCGAAGCAACTCCAACGGGATCTCCAAATTGGGGAACGGGCAAAGCGCAAGATGATTGAAGCGAATCTCCGGCTTGTGGTGGCGATCGCCAAGAAATATCAAAAGCGCAACCTAGAATTTTTAGATTTGATCCAAGAAGGAAGTCTTGGTTTAGAGCGGGGTGTCGAGAAGTTTGACCCCACAAAAGGGTATAAGTTCTCCACTTATGCTTACTGGTGGATTCGCCAGGCGATTACCCGGGCGATCGCCCAACAGGGCCGCACGATTCGACTACCGATCCACATTACCGAAAAGCTCAACAAAATTAAGAAAACCCAGCGGCAACTGGCCCAAGACCTAGGACGGGCGGCAACCATCGCCGAAATCGCCGAAGCCCTCGAACTAGAGCCGGCCCAAATCCGCGAATATTTCCGCGTTTCCCGGCACCCCATTTCCCTCGATGTCCGGGTTGGCGACAACCAAGATACCGAGTTGATGGATTTACTCGAGGATAGCGGTGAATCCCCTGACACCAACGTCACCTATGAGTTACTAAAACAGGATCTGCGTGACCTGATCGCGGATCTGACGCCCCAACAACAGGAAGTGATTATTCTGCGGTTTGGCCTTAACGATGGGAAAGAACTTTCCCTGGCGAAAATTGGTAAACGCATGAACCTCAGCCGGGAACGGGTGCGCCAGCTAGAACGTCAGGCCCTGAATCATCTGCGGCGCCGGCGATCGCAAATTCGTGAATATTTGGCTGCCAGCTAGGTTTTTCAACTTTTCACCATGACTTAGGCATTCTGAGATGGGGCATTCTCCCCATCTTTTTTTTGTCGCTTCAGACAGCTAATAAAAAAGATTTTTAATATTGTTGACTTAATTTATCAACTAAGGGTATTCTAAAGATGGTGTTTTTCTCTCAAGGATGTACAGGGTGGGGGGTCCCACCTTTTTTATTGCCAAAAATTCAAAAGCGCAGCACTGACAGGAACGACCTCAAAAGCGATGGGCGATGATCTAGGCAACAATGGACAAGGATTCGAGGGCAATGCAGGGGGTATAGCAAGAGCCTTGCCAGCGGCGATCGCCTCCCACTTCGATGACCTGTTTGAGGGCCTCATAAACATTCCCTGTGACCAGCGTATCCTTAATGCGTCCGGTGATTTGTCCTTGTCGCACCTGGTAGCCTAGGTCAATATTGACGGAAAAGTCCCCCGAAAGGTCTGCGTCTCCCCCCAGGATTTGATCGACGACAATTGCTGTATCTAATTGAGAAAGAATTGTGTTAAGTGTGCCTGCACCAGGGGCAACAATCAAATTAACGAGCTCTGGGGTTGGATAGCGCCCGAGGCTGGCCCGAAATCCATTGCCCGTTGGTCGGAGACCGAGGCTCCGGGTGGTTTGGCGATCGCCATAGATATCTTGGGCAAAGCCTTCACGTACCAGGGACAAAGATCGCGTCGGCGTACCTTCGTCGTCAAAGTGGCAAATGTAAGGTTTGGCGGTGGGGTCCTGGTAAAGGCTGATCTGAGGCGAGATAACCTGTTGACCAAGGGCTTGGCTCCAGGGAGAAGATTTTTCGAGGATGTTTTTCCCATTTAGGGCGGCGGCCACCGTTGACCACAGTAGGGGCGCGGCATTACTGGTAAAAATCACCGGCACTTTGCCCGTGGTGGCCGGACTATTTTGCTTAGCCCAGCGAAGACGCTCCAAAATCCTTTGCACCGTTGCCTCTGGGTCGAGGGAATCCTGGGTAATATCCCCATCATAAATGCCTAAAAAGTCATCTCCCCGCACCCATTCAACCTCTAGGCCATAGCTGAGGGAAATATCGGCGGCAGTGCAATAGAGGCCCTCAGAATTAACCAGGAGCGTATGGCTTGATTCACAGTCAAAAACACCGCTACAGAGAATCTCAGGATAGTGGTCGCGCAGTTGGGCGATCGCCGCTTTGCCTTTTTCCACCAGAGTTTCCACATCCATGGCGGTGCCAATGGGAGGATTGATATCGCGGCGGGGTTCACAGACCTCTAGGGGAGTTGGTTCCTGGAGTTGACTGAGGGCGATCGCCTTTTCGACCAACAGTTGTGGTGCCCCGTGACCATAGGCCACCGCCAGCCCAGGTCGCCCCTGGTACCAAAGTCGCAGCGCCGTACCGATGGACTCAGATGTTTCTAGCTGTTTTAGGCGATTCGCCTCAAAGGTGACGGGGTGGGAAACGGAACTTCCCTGATAAACTTCCGCAAAATCGGCTCCTCTCTGGCGTGCCAGATCCAGAAGCTGCTGGGCAAAATCGCTCATAAAATTTTCCTACCGGTACCCTACAAACTGTGAATAACGCCGTTTAGCTGAGACTTTAGAATTTAATCCTAATTTTCCTAAAAGACCTTCGCCTCAGGCAAAATGAGCATTGCATCCCCAAAGGAATAAAAACGATATTCCTGGGCGATCGCCTCTTGGTAAACGTCAAGCAATCTTTCACGGCCGATCAACGCACTAACCAGCATCAGTAAGCTCGATTTTGGCAAATGAAAATTCGTGATCAGGCCATCCACCACCTGCCATTCATAACCCGGATAGATAAATAAATTGGTTTGTCCCTGGAATGACTGTAACTCCCCAGGCGAGGCTGCGGCCATTCCCTCTAGCGATCGCACAACCGTTGTCCCGACCGCAATGACCCGACCACCTTTTGCCTTCGTCTCCCGGATTTTTTTCACCGTTTCCTCCGGCACGTCAATCCATTCATAGTGCATATCATGGGCGGTGATATCTTCTACTTCCACTGGACGGAATGTGCCAACCCCCACATGGAGGGTCACAAAGGTTTTTTCAATACCTTTTTGCTCTAATGCTGCAAACACTTCCGGCGTAAAATGTAGCCCCGCAGTCGGTGCCGCCACCGCCCCAGGAGTATCGGCATAGATCGTTTGATACTGGTCGGGTTTCGCCTCAGAGTCCGTAACGTAGGGCGGGAAAGGGATCTCCCCAAAATCATCTAACACAGACCAAAGGGTTTGATTTTCGCGTAACTGAAATTCTAATAAGCGTCCCCCGGTCTCTGGATCGCGGTCAACCACCGTTGCTTTCAAGGTTTGGCTCAAATCATGGGGAGCGGTGAATAAAATTTCTGATCCTAGGGTAAAACGTTTCCCCGGTTTCACTAAAGCCAGCCAAGTATCCGCTGAGCGTTCTTCCAAGAGCAGGACTTCTACAGGAGCGCCCGTTGTCTTACGACCATGGAGCCGCGCCGGGATTACCTTTGTATTGTTCATTACCAACAGGTCATTGGGCTGTAGCCAATCAACCAGATGATAAAAATGCTGATGCTGGATGCTATCGACAGAATCAAGCACTAAGAGACGGGAACGATCACGGGGAGTGACAGGGGTTTGGGCGATGCGTTCCGGCGGCAGGTCATAGTCATAACTTGAAAGGCTTTGGTCTGGGTTCATAGCTCACTGAAGCGAATAAAAATCTCCGATATAATGAACACAACTTTGAGGACGGCACAGCAAAATTTTTTTATTCCGACTATACCGACACAAGTGCAATGGTTGAATCTAGCTTACATTACCCTATTTTTGGTGCTGAAATTCCCTGTCCCCATTGTCGTCAAATGATTCCAGCTTTAACTTTGACGGATAGTTATCTCTGCGATCGCCATGGTGCTTTTGAGGCAGATCCAGAAACGGGAACCTTAGTCCATCTGCAATCCAGTCGCCAATGGAAGCGCTGGGAGGAAAAATGGTACCGCCAACACACCCATCCTGATGGTATTCGCTTTGAGATCCATGAAGCCCTCGACCGTCTCTACACCCAAGGGCTACGGGCCACAAAAATCACCATTGCCCAACGCTACCAAACCCTCATGCGGCGCACCCTCGATTTTAAATCGGCCCCTGGACGGACAAACATAACCCCAACGGACTATGCCGCCTCTTCAGTGCCCCACCTATACGGCCTTCCCGTGGTTTTCCATGATGCAGGCGATCGCCAAGACCGCTGGCAAATTGTCAACTTCGAGCTAGAAACTGAACCCGGCTCTCCCCGTCGTTATCCCTACCATTACCTGAGCCGGGACTAACCCAACCCAATTCGACCCTTATTTCTGACCCGATTCTAGGCCCTGGGGCATTAACTCACTCAGGTCAAACTTTTTCAACTGATTGGCAAATTGGGGCAAAATTTCTAGGCAAAAAGCCTCCGCTGCCTTGGAGCGGTAACGATTTGGATTAACAATCACGCTTAAAATCCGCCGCACTTCCACATCTTCAATGCGCGCCCGGTGCAGCACGCCCATTCGCAGTTCTTTCTCGATGGCAGTCACTGAGACAAAAGAAGCCCCTAGACCCGATTGCACGGCATTTTTAATCGCCTCGATGGAATTGAGTTCCATTTCAATCTTGAGCCGTTTGGTATCGATATCGCAGCGCGTTAAAACTTGGTCAATGACTTTGCGGATCGTCGATTGGGAATCGAGGGCGATGAATTTGAGTTTGTACAAATCATCTCGATAAATGGTGTCTGCCTTGGCGAGGGGATGACTCACGGGCAAAATTAGGGACAGTTCATCTTCGGCATAGGGAACGATTTTCAACGTATCTTGCAATTCCGAAGGGACTTCGCCGCCAATGATCGCTAGATCCACTTGACCGTTGGCAACCCCCCAGGAAGTGCGTCGCGTTGAATGGACTTGCAGTTGCACCGCCACATCGGGATATTTCTGCCGGAAGCAACCAATCATCCGGGGAATGAGATAAGTACCTGTGGTTTGGGAAGCACCCACAATGAGGGTGCCCCCTTGGAGATTTTGTAAATCTTCAATGGCGCGGCAGGTTTCTTGGCAGAGGGTAATAATTTTTTCGCCGTAATCGAGGAGAAGATAACCGGCTTCGGTGAGTTGGGCCCGCCGTCCACCCCGGTCAAAGAGAGGGACATTGAGCTGTTTTTCGAGGTTTTGTACCTGGAGACTGACGGCAGGTTGGGAGACGTAGAGACTATCTGCTGCCCGTTTAAAGCTTCCTTCGGTAGAGATGGCTTTCAGGATACGGAGTTGATCCAGGGTAAATGGAATGTCAGACATATAGCCTCGGCAAAAAGGGACGACAAAGAGGGATCACTGCTGGTTTTATGATTGACAGTACCATAATAAGGGGATCGTATCTCTTTTCATGGATAATATAGCCTGTACTAATTTTAAGCAAAATACTTCGATCGACGGAATTATGACGGATTTGAGCTGGTTTTCGACAAGTCACTGGATTATGGCGGGTCTTTTGCTTGGTTTTGCGATCACCCATAGTGGTTTGGCGGCCTTACGTCCTTGGGGTGAACAAAAAATTGGTTCTCGCCTGTACCGGGTACTGTTTGCTTTAGTCAGTATTCCCTTTGCCACCTGTTTGATTATCTACTTTTTTAACCACCGCTACGATGGCCTGGTGTTGTGGCAAGTCCAGGGCGATGCTTGGGTGAAACCAACGGTGTGGTGGCTGTCGGCGATTTCTTTTTTCTTTTTGTATCCCTCAACCTTTAATTTGCTCGAAATTGCGGCGGTCAAGCAACCCCAGGTGCATCTCTACGAAAAGGGGATCATTCGCATCACCCGTCACCCCCAGATGGTTGGTCAGTTGATTTGGTGCGTGGCCCATACCCTCTGGATTGGAAGCTCCTTTACATTGCTCACCTCCATTGGCTTGATGGCCCACCATATTTTTGCGGTTTGGCATGGCGATCGCCGTTTGAAATCACGTTATGGCAAGACCTTCCTTGCTGTGAAAGAACGCACTTCGATCATTCCCTTTTTGGCGATTCTTCAGGGGCGTCAACAGCTCAAGCTAGAAGAATTCCTCAAACCTGCCTATGTCGGTGTTACAGCGTTCATTGCTCTGCTCTGGTGGGGACATCCCTGGTTGATGGTAATGACGGCGAAAGTGCCCTGGTAACGGAAAAAAAGATGATCCCCAGGACCGATACAGGTAAGATAAGAGACCACAGATAATATTGAGTATGTGAGCGAAAAGAACAGGCAATTATGGTTCTATCAATCACCGAAGCGGATTTTACCCAGACTGTTTTAGAAGCTAATCAACCTGTTTTGGTGAACTTTTGGGCACCATGGTGTGGTTTATGTCATTTGCTCCATCCCTTTTTGGTGAAGTTGCAAAAGGAATGGGAAGGACAATTTCTCTTGGTCGATGTTAATGCCGACGATAACCTGAAGCTCGCCAATACCTATCGCCTCAAAACCTTACCGACTTTAATTTTGTTCAACGATGGCACGATCATCGAGCGCATCGATAAATTCCAAAACCGCGATCGCCTCAATGCCCAACTCGAACAACTCCTCCAGGGCGTGGTGATCCCCTAAATTTTTTATGACTTCCCCCCTCATCGTCATCTGTGGTGCCACCGCGACGGGTAAATCCGGTTTGGCCTTAAAAGTTGCCGAAAAACTGGACACCGCAATTCTTAGCGCCGATTCGCGACAAATTTACAAAGAATTCGACATCGGTACGGCGAAACCAACCCCTGCAGAGCAGCAAAGCATTCCCCATTACCTGATCGATATTTGTGAACCCACAGAAACGCTTACCCTGGCGGAATACCAAACCCAAGCTCAAGCACTGATCGCCCAATTTCATGCCGAAAAGAAGCCTGTTTTACTCGTCGGCGGCACTGGCCTTTACATCAAAGCAATTACCAAAGGTTTAAAAATTCCCCGGGTTTCACCTCAACCGGAGCTGCGCCAACAATTTACCGACCTGGGCCAAGCCTATAGCTACCAACTGCTCCAGCAGCTTGATCCCGTCGCTTGCCAAAAAATTCACCCCAATGACCAGGTGCGCACCCTCCGCGCCCTGGAAGTGTTCTATGTCACTGGGAAACCGATTAGTCATCAACAAGGAGAAAATCCACCGAGTTATCCCATTCTTGAAATTGGCCTTGATTGTGACCCTGACCACCTCGATCAACGGATTCGCCAACGCACCCAGCAGATGGTTGACCAGGGTTTCGCCGCCGAAGTTGAGTATCTCGGTAAAAAATACAGTTGGGATTTGCCGCTCCTGAATACCCTGGGCTACGCAGAATTTCGGGAATATGTACGCGGTCAAGGGACATTAGCAGAGGCGATCGCCAATACCGTCCTCCACACTCGCCAATTTGCCAAACGCCAACGCACCTGGTTCCGCGCTAACCCAGATATCCACTGGCTCGACAACACAGCCCCAGATCTCCTTGAGCAAGCCCTGAATCTCATTATCCAACAATAGAAATTCAGAGATTTTCCAATCAGAAAAAAGCACCCTTTCATGAGAAAGAATGCTTCAACAAATTTGAGGCTGAAAAATCAGACAAATATTAAGGGCGTTCTTCAATTACCTTATCGATCAGGCCATATTCCAACGCTTCCTGGGCTGACATAAAGTAATCCCGATCTGTATCCTTCTCGATTTTTTCGATGGATTGACCCGTATGGGCGGCCATCAATTCATTAAGTTGATGCTTAATGCGGATAATTTCCTTGGCTTCAATATCAATATCTGTCGCTTGACGACGGCCTTGGATCCCACCGAGGGGTTGGTGAATCATAATCCGGGAGTGGGGCAGGGCCAGACGTTTACCTTTGGTGCCCGCAGACAGCAAAAACGCCCCCATAGATGCCGCTAAACCCACACAAATGGTTACCACTTCCGACTTGATGTGTTTCATCGTGTCGTAAATCGCAAGACCCGCTGTCACCGAACCACCAGGGGAGTTGATGTAGAGATAGATCGGCTTGCCAGGATCTTCAGAATCGAGGTAAAGCATGATGGCAATAATCTGGTTTGCCAAAGCATCATTGACACCCCGACCGAGGAAAATAATCCGTTCACGGTACAAACGGTCATAGATATTGATCCAGTCAGAATAGGGCTGACCGGGCATTTGATAGGGAACTTTGGGTACACCGATGGGCATGGATTTTGTTTACCTTGATCTGAACAACGGGAAAAAATGAGGTGATTTTAAGCAATCACAGAAGCTACAGCGCCGGTACGGGGGACGGCAAATCCTTCGAACTTTCGAGCACTTTATCGATAATGCCGTATTCAAGAGCCTGCTGGGGTGTCATGTAAAACATCCGGTCAGTGTCCTTTTCGAGTTTTTCGAGGGGCTGACCTGTGTATTTGGACATCATTTGCAGGATTGTCCGTTTGTTTTCGATCACTTCCTTCGCCCGAATTTGGATATCGGAAGCTTGGCCCTGGGCCCCTTGGCGCGCTTGGTGGAGAATAATCGTCGAGTGGGGCAGGCTCGCGCGGCAGCCCTTCGTGCCAGCAGCCAGGATCATGGCCGCTGTCCCCATTGCTTGACCGAGGCAAATGGTGTGCACCGGCGGCGTAATGTAGTTGAGGGTATCGCAGATGGCAAAGGCTTCTGTTTCAAACCCAATGGAGTCGCCACCATACCAAGAGGTGCCGGTGGAGTTGATGTACATGTAAATGGGTTTATCGGGATCATCGAACTGCAAAAATAGCAGTTGGGCAATGATCAGTTCGGTGACATCTACGCCAATTTGATCTTTATACTCATCGGGGGAAACGAGGGGCAGACCGAGGTAAACGATCCGCTCTTTTAGCAGTAGGGAAGGGAGATCTGGCGGTGGCGTCCTGTAGGTGGAGCCGCCACCTCTGTAGGGTGCTTGTACAGCCTGAATCGGTGAGTTCATAGATCTTTTTAATGCGTTGGGTAACGTGTTGGCGTTACGGTTGTGGGGTGTTTTTGTCTGATTTTGTCTTAGCATCTAATTTTAACGCAAGCTTTGACGGTGGTTTAGGGGCGATCGCACATGGGTAAGGTATTTTTGCTGGGAGCCGGTTTAGGGACAAAAGACTATTTGACGGTGCGGGGTTGGAAAATCCTCCAACAAGCGGAGGTGGTGATTTATGACGCGCTGGGTTCCCAGGAACTGTTGGATCTGCTGCCCCAGGATTGTTTGCGGTTATTTGTCGGCAAGCGGGGTGGGGAAAAGAGTACGCCCCAGGGGGAAATTAATCAGTATTTGGTCGAATATGGGCAGTCGGGGAAACGGGTGGTGCGTCTGAAGGGGGGAGATCCGTATATTTTTGGGCGATCGCACCCAGAGATTCTGGCACTGCAAGCAGCGGGCTGTGATTTTGAGGTGATCCCTGGCATTTCATCGGCCCTAGCGGCACCGTTACTAGCAGGCATTCCCCTCACCCATAAAGACTTGAGTCGCGGCTTTTTTGTGGGGACAGCCCATGATCTGGAGGCGTTTGATTGGCCTGCTCTAGCCCATTTGGAAACCCTGGTGTTTTTGATGGGGGGACGTAATTTAGAAGACATTTGTCGGCGCTTGATGGCAGCAGGGCGATCGCCTCAAACTCCCGTGGCGATCGTGCAGGCAGCGGGATTACCAGAACAGCAGGTCTGGACGGGAACGTTACAGAGCATTACGAAGCAAACGGCGACGGTTCAAAAACTTTCTCCCTGTGTGATCATTGTGGGTCAGGTGGTTAGTCTCCGGGAGGATTACATGGATCGGGCTCCATTGGGTGGCAAAACAATTCTCATTACCCGTGCCGCGTCGCAATCAAGCGAATTTACCGAACTTTTGGCAGAAACCGGCGCAAAGGTCTTGGAAATGCCCGCTTTAGAGATTCGGGAACCGTCCACCTGGGAACCCCTCGATCAGGCGATCGCCACCCTAGAAACCTTTGATTGGCTGATCCTCACCTCGGCCAATGGCGTTGAATATTTTTTCCAGCGACTCGAAACCTTGGGCAAAGATGTCCGCGCCTTAGGCAAGCTCAAAATTGCAGTTGTCGGCAAAAAAACAGAAAAATTTTTGCGCCAGCACGGCCTAAAAGCGGACTATATTCCCCCCGATTTTATTGCGGATTCTTTAGTAGAAAACTTTCCAGATTCTCTGCAAAATCAAAAAATTCTTTTTCCACGGGTCGAAACAGGGGGACGAAAAATCCTGGTGCAAGAACTCGCCCAACAAGGCGCTCAGGTGATTGAAGTGCCTGCCTACGAATCGGGGTGTCCGCGACAAATTCCAGCGGCGGTGTGGCAAGCCCTCGAAGCACAAACCATTGATCTAGTAACCTTTGCGAGTTCTAAAACGGTGCGTAACTTTTGGCAGTTAATCCAGCAGCAGGGGGGAGATTTAGCGTTATTAAAATCGCTGAAAATTGCCTCCATTGGCCCCCAAACTTCCCAGACTTGTTTAGAGCTTTTCCAGCGGGTTGATCTTGAAGCCGAGGTCTACACCCTAGAAGGCTTACGGGATGCCATTCTGGCCCATTACATATAATTCACAATCCCGATGAGCGGACTTGATAGGGAATTTCTTCGATGGGGAGATTGTTTAAATTCCAGTCAGCGTAACGCAATTGGAGGCGTTTTTCCCCAGCATATTCAACAATTTTGCCGCCATATAAGCGGGCATCAGTACCTAAGCTTTGGATCTTGATGCTGCCGTTAAAGACCGTGGCCCGGGCGAGATAAATCACCAAATCGTCGCGGGAAGGGCGATTGACTGTAGTGCTAGCGGTGAGGTGCGCTAAACCCCGTTCGTCTAATTCCTGGGCGATCGCCATGGCTGTGTTGCGAATGCCGCGAATGGCCACAATATTGGCTGCCACTGCCATCGTAATATCAATTTTTTTGGTATCCGTCAGGACTGCATTGTGGGCTAAAAAATGAAAATTTTCCTCCCCTAAATCATTGCGAATACGTCGATGGATCGGATTATGGGCGTTGTAATTTTTCAAGGTGCCGACAATTGCCCCACAGGCGTTGCGGGGTTCGCGCCACGGTGATTCACGGGTTTTGCCATAGACTTGTTTGCCATCCTGACGCAGCCGTCCTACATGGGTTTTGAGATCAATGGCCACGAGGGAAATCGATTGAGGATTGCCTTCATAAACGCGCCGCTTTAGAGATTCATCTAGCTCGTGAGCCACGGTGACATGGGCCAGGGTTTCGCCGTCATCGGTGCCGCCACCGGCCGGAAAAAAAGCCTCTAATTTTAATTCCCCAATTTCCGAGAGGGTCGCAAAACGGGACGCCACCACATCTCGATATCGCTTTGTGGCTTCCCCCTGATGGATGCGATCGCCACAATTGGTATAAGCGAGGGTCGTCACCACACTGGGCAAACTCATATCCGCCCCACAGGCTTTAATATCCGTTGAATCTGAGGCGACAAACTGTAATTCATCTCGCAAAATCTGCAGTCCGCTGATCAGAGCATAGCGATCGCTGACGATTTCATTGAGGTAATTATGGTAAGCATTACGCTCCATGCCAAAACTGGCAGTGAGTTGCCAAAATTGTTTAACCCGTGCTTCGGTGGGGGCCGCATCGAAGGGTAAAGTCATAGAATTTTATCTGAAACGTTGATGTGATTTTGAGCAGAACAGTTGTGGCGCATTGGGGGAGGTGACTACGGTAAGTCCGTTTAACAACCCATAATTTTGGTGCAGCCCATGATTGCCAGCGATATGTGACAGTTCTGATTGGCTAAAGCAGGGCGATCGCCTTCTTATTCTAGCGAACCACGGGTCACCCCCAATTGATTTTGGAGCTTGAGGGTTTTCCAGAGCTGTGATCCAGAAATTTCGCCCGTAATGAGCTGTTGATAGAGGGCAATGGTTTGCTTAATTTCCTGAGGCGATTCGTGTACAAATTCAACGCGGAAGTGCCGCACCCCTAAATCCATAAAATGTTGCATATATTCTGCGCCAGTCTGGGCGGTGCCATTAAAAACCGTATTCCGACAGCCCGCATCGGCAACTAAAACATGCTCGATACCAGTGCGATCGCCTAATTTGACTTCATGGCTTTCGCAAGGACGACCACAATTTGTAAAGTCAGTGCCATCGGAGAGAAATGCACAAAAAACGCAGTGCTCCATGTGAAACATCGGCATATGTTGATGGATCGTAATTTCAAACCAGTGGGGGGGCGCTTTTTTGAGGAGCGATTCTAACTGGTGAATGTTCAGATCATAGGAGGCCGTTAAACGTTCTAGGGGAAAAGTTTTTTTAAAATAATTGGCAGTGATTGGATTAGAAATATTTAAAGAAAAATCAGCCGTAATCCGTTCATCTTTAAAGAATTTTAGCTGGTCATAGTTCCGAATCAGATAGCCATCTGCTTGACTAGAAAGCACTTGATTGAGAATGTACTGTTCCTTGGGTTTAGTGATTCTGGGCGGTGCTACCCAAATTTCTGGTTGATGTTCTGTTTCTTTCGCCAGTTTAACCGCTTCACAGTAGTTGAACGGATTTTCAAACTCACAATAAATGGTCTGGATATTTGTATCTAAAATAGCCTTAAGTTGCAGCAAATTACGCACTAAAACAATAATTTGTACTGAGTTACTCGCCGACTTTTCTAAACGAGGTAAAAGACTTTGATAGGATGCGCTACGATTCAGTTGCCAACGCTTTGGCTGAGCGCGCAAAGTTTCTAATTGATTGACCCATTCCCGCCGCATTCGATTCAGCTCGCTCACGGGAAGAATAGCCTCGCCAACCAGGTTATTTTCTAAATACTGGAGGTAAAAAGGGGTATTACCTAAGCGCCCAAACTGTTCCGTTAAACGGTCTGTTGTGAGGGGTTTCTTGATTGCTGTGTCGAGACTGATTTCTGATGCGACCTGAACAATGTTGCCCTGCTCATCACGGGCGATCGCCGTTAAATTTCCGCCAATTTCCCCATGAATTTCTAGCGTAATTGGGCGTTGAAATTGAATTTTTTCACCCGTAAAGGTTTGCCGCAATTTTTTATCTAGTTCTGGATCGTTTGTTTTCCAGAGGCGATCGCCAACCCGCACCCGCCGCAAATCCACATCTCGCCGCCCAAAGGTCACAAGGGTATCTTTACCGTGGGTTTCCACCGCGTAGACTCGCCCGCCTTCCTCCCGTTCCGCAGGCTTACCATAGTCAAATACCACGCCATCACCTGCTTTTAAGGGAGCTTCTAACTGCAACACCACCTGTTTATCCCGCCCATCGCGCACCTGTTTAATTTCGCCTAAATACACGCCCCGTTTTTTGCCAAATCGAGCATGAACCAGACTTTGATTATCAATGCCGTCAAGCCAACCGGTATATAAGCCCCGCGAAAATGCCATTTCTAATTGATATTTTTCCCGTTCAGAAACCTCATATTCTGTTGATAGATTGGTGACAGCTTTATCAATGGCTTGACGATAAATTTGGGTGACACTAGCCACATATTCCGGCTGTTTTAAACGCCCTTCAATCTTGAGGGAAACCACCCCCGCTTTGATCAACTCCGGCAACACAGGTAATCCCGCCAAATCTTGGGGACTTAATAAATAACGTCTGTCCCCTAAATCGAAGGGTTTGCCATCAACAATCATCTCGTAGGGCATCCGACAGGCTTGGGCGCATTCCCCGCGATTGGCAGACCGTCCGCCGAGGGATTCACTGGTCAGACATTGCCCCGAATAGGCGACGCACAACGCCCCATGCACAAACACTTCCAGCGGCATTGACAAGTTTTGCTGACCCAATTCCTGCTGGATTTTTTCGATTTCCTTGATGGCACATTCCCGCGCCAACACCACCAAATTACAGCCCAACTGTTGCGCGAACTCGACTCCCGCCGCGCTGGTGATGGTCATTTGCGTGGAACCGTGGATCGGAAAATCGGGCGACAACTGGCGAATCAGGCGACACAAACCCACATCCTGCACGATCGCCGCATCGACCCCCGCCGCAATAATCGACCGCAAATATTGTTCCACCGCCACCAATTCCGACGTGAAAATCAACGTATTCAGCGTCACATAACCCTTCACGCCGCGCCGATGCAAATACGCCATCAACTCCGGTAAATCCGCCTCGGTAAAATTCTGCGATCGCATCCTTGCATTGAACTTATCCAGCCCAAAATAAATCGCATCTGCCCCATTCTCCACGGCGGCGATCGCGCAGTCCCAATTTCCCGCCGGAGCCAACAGTTCAGGGGTATGCAGTCGGGCGGTAGATTCTACAGACATAACAGAGGAAGTAGACATAAGAATATCAAAATAGAAAGGCGATCGCTCCAGTAGTATAGTGGCATCCTGTCTAGGAACGGTGGGAAAAAGAGAGAAGGCGATCGCCAAGTTTTTTTACCAAATACGAGCCATCTTAAGGGAAAATCCTGGTAACTCTGGGTCACAATTGACAACGTCTGGGTTTTCAAGAATTTTTGGCGCTTGCTTGGGACGATAAATATGAACGGTGCGATTTTTGCGATCAACTAAAAGCCCCAGGCGCATACCATTTTCGATATATTCAGTCATCTTGTCCTGAAGGCGATTTAGGGCATCACTAGAGGAACGCAATTCCACCACAAAATCCGGGCAAATCGGCGCAAAAGAAGCTTTTTGTTCCTCCGATAATTGTTGCCAACGCTCTAGGCGAATCCAGGCTACATCTGGCGATCGCGTTGCACCATTCGGCAAAGTAAAGCCTGCACTCGAATCAAAGGTTTCGCCTGTGCCATCTTCATCAGCCCAGTTGCCGACCTGTTGGGCAATCTTAAAATTACGGTTGCCAGTGTCTGAAAAAGCTGGGGGCATCACAATCGCTTCCCCTGTGGCGAGGCGTTCGATGCGCAACTCTGGGTTACTGCGGCAAAATTCATAAAACTGCTCGTCACTCATTTTGAGCTGGGGGACAAGTGCAGATAAATCGACCTTGAGGGGTAGCCCAGAACCATGAACCTGTAATGTTGCCATCGCTAATCACTCCGGATAATAGATCGACTGATCCTAGTTTATCAAGCCTTTTCGGTTCTCAGATGGCGATCGCCTCTGACATAGCTTTTATAGATCGCCTTTTTGGGGAGATGCTGAAATAACGACAGATAAGCTATTTCGATAGGATGAGGACATCTCATCTGGGTAAGTCGTAAGCAGAATAGTGGTCAACTATAACGTGAGGTTGACTTTGCATTGGTCTAGGTGTGACCGTTAAAATCCAATTGGAACGTGTGGGCTGTAGTATACGGGAATAATCCCTGAAAAACTCTGATCTTGTTCGGGAATAATCGTTTTTGCTCCAAGTTCGACTCTGCTATATAACGGTTAGGTAGCGGCTTAGACTCATTTCTCACTCTCAGAGATTATATTTATCAATAAGTAATTCCATTTCAGAAATGGCATTGTATAAAGGATTAGGAGTATTTGCCCTCTCTTTTAAAAAACCTTCTATCGTTTGAAAGCACAGCTTCATATCACCTAAATCCGCATCCGTAAAAGTTACAGTGGAGATTCCATAGTTATTAAAATAACTGTTTCTTTTCGACATCTCTTTAGACTATTGTTGCGATAATTCAAGGCTGAGAGATTTCTGAGTCTTATCCTTAGTTCGTTTCAAAGAGATGTGAGTAGATGCAGGACTAATTTCAAAGCCAGTTTTTTTCATTACATACGAATTCAGTATTGTGTAGTCTAGCCTGTAGATATGCTTAACTTCTTTTCCAGCATATCGAAATTCAGGAATTAGGAATGGTTCCTGAATTATATTATTAGATCTTTCCAAATAATCAATATAATTATCGGCTATTGCTTTCTCATACTGAGAATTAGAGGTTCTTACAATTACACTTTTATAAAATCCCAAAAAATCTTCAGGTCTTCTAAATTTGATTGGTGAATCAGATGTTGGATCAATCAGACCAGTTGATAATATATGCTCGATTGTCCAATAGTTATAACTAGCCCTTCTCATTTCACTTTTATCATTAGTCCAGCAACCATCACGAAGAACTGGCTCAATCACTAAGCCCCAAACTAAGTTCCCATTTCCAAACCAAAGTGACCAAAGATTCTCATCCGGTTTATTTCTTACTCTTTCTTTAAAGTTTCTATAGAAATTTCTGGTCAAAAAAGTAAACACGTATTCTCTAATGGAGAGATCCTTTAAATACTTAATCAAGAAGTAGTCTGCTCCTCTATATCTACCTTTTTCAAAAGTGCCTTCGTGGATTTGTCGCTCTATATTTTTTAAGAGACCGCTTAGCCATTGTGCAATGAAATCTTCAGAATCTATAAATTTTGTACGAATGCTATCAATATAGAGATTATTTCTAGAGCCCATTTGAGCATGGAAAGAAAGTAGTGAGAAATCTTCTCCGGTGATACTTTCAACCTTCTCCTTAACTACAGGCAGGATATGTTTTAGATGAGAGGTCAGCAACTTTTCTTGTTTTGCTAGAAATTTTTTATCTATTGAAGATACATCCATTTGCTATCAATGCTATGAACTCACTGGGCTTGAACCTACTTTAATCAAAGGAATTAACTATCCTGTAAATATTCTAGAAAATTTTCTACAAGAAATCTTCCACTTGCCTCAGATCCTTAATTTCCAACGAATCGCTTTCCAGCCACCGCCCCTATAGAGAACTGAAGCTTCCTAACGGTTAAATTTAACCACCGCAAAACATTTTTGTTACTCAATGATATCGCTCTATGTGCGGTCGGTTACAATGATTTGTTCTAGAGAGCATCACAATCTCAGACTAATTATGTACACAATCCAATGATTAGTTTTTTCTACTTAGTGGACTTTATTTCGCTGTCTCTAGAATTATGTATTATGCGGCTGCCTTCTACATAATACTCCCAATAGTACTTTTATCCGGAAAATTTCTGCATAAACAGTCAAAATCAGATATTTAGACAGATTTTATCTAGATAATATTCCTGAATAGATTTATATACTGATTTAAAGTTTACTACAACACTATTACCATCCGTAAAAGTCACAATTGGCAAAAAAGAATATTTGACAGGGAAAACAGTGGAGTAAACTCAATGCTAGCTGCTTCAGCCATAGCAACCGAGCCTGACCCACGCAGCAACCCATGTCCTTCTCCAACTCATTTCCTCCAGCAGGGCTACATCCCCTGACCGCACTGCCAGAACCCTATCAAACCGCTTTTCGCTTGGGGAGCGTCCACCATCTGCCAGGGCAGTTTTTACCCGCACAAACAGATTGGTTTATCCAAATCTGCTTACTGCCTTTCATGGTTATGTATGCATTGCCCATTCTAGGACTGGTGCCAGCTTTAATTTCCCAGGCCATTTATCAGCCCACCAGTTATCAGCGACTCTGGCAAACTCTAACCCAACAGAGCTTACCGGAACTGGGGTTTACGCTCCTCTTGTTTCTAGTTTTGTCGGTTTTGATCGGCTATTGCACCTATCTCGCCTGGGATATGGCCCAATCGCTCTACCGCACTTGGCATTGTTCCCGCTTACGCAAACGGAAAGAGGAAGGCTACGGAATTGCGCTTCTGCCTTATGGGCTGGTGGGTCGCTTGATTGATAATCTAGGGCGACATAATTGTCTGTGGTTACCCCGCCAGGCGATCGCCGATATTACCTGGCAACGAATGCGCGAAGAAGGGGCAAAACGATCCTACTGGGTGAATCGAACGCGTATCTGCTATGTTTCTGCCAAAGGGGAAAAGCACTGGCTGACGCTCCGGGGTAATCTTGTGGATCTGGGGCAGCCTGCCTACGGACACACCGACGACCGCGCAGATCGCGCCCTTTACGAAGCCTTAATGGATTGGTGGGAGGGGAGATCGCCCCAATAAATGTAACCTCAAAGGGAAGGCGATCGCCGTCTTTGCTGCTGGTTCTGACGGATAATCAAAAAGCCCATCGCCAGCCAAAAGACCAACAGCCCTCCCGTCAGCAATAGCACTGGTACTAGGCCAAAGCGGACAACAAGCGCCGGCGCTGCCGCTGTAAATAATCCACCACCGACAATGGGTTCGAAGAAAAGTTGTTTATAAGCAAAACTCTCAAACGCACCGGTGCGGTTCTCCGGATCGACCATTCTCAATAATAAAATGCCCGTAGCCGTCACCCCCATCGACTGCCCCATATCGCCGATTCCTTTTTCAAACCAATGACTCGGGAAAATGCGTGGGGCGAAATAAAGGAACATCAATACGTTCCAGGCGATGCCGACAATGCTCAAAATGGTAAACACACCCAAGTTAGAACCAATTACACTCAGGGAAATGGATGCCAGCGCCGTCACCACAACCACGTCCAGGGCTAAACCAGCGATGTTGCTCATCAGTGAGCGAATAATTAAAGGCGCTAACCCCAGACGTTCCATCACCAACTGAACAATGATGCCGCCGATCAAAGCCATGGGGAATAACGGCACATAGGAGAGGACCTCAAATCCCGTTTGTCCCCAGGTAACCGACTCCACCCAAACCAGTGCTTCTAGAATGAGCCAACCAATCACAATCGCCGCGCCGACAATGCCAAAATTGATCGACAGGGGATCAATTAATAAATTGCGCATAAGTTGGGCCCGACGACGGCGCACCTCAGGGGATTCCGTTTCTGTCAGTTCCGGTACACCGTCTAAATCTTCTACAGCTTTCTGAAAAGATGTCACGTGGCCCTTACACCTGCCCCAATCCGCGAGGGCTGTACCAGCGATAATTCCACCGACAATGCCTACCGTGGCAATGCCCAACGCTAGATCAGCGCCCGCCTCAAAGCCCAGTTCAGTAAACGTCTCGGCCATCCCGCCGGCGGTGCCATGCCCCCCTTCAAACCCAATCTCGATCAAGCAAGCGGCAATGGGATTGACACCAAATATCGGCATTAGGATCAGCAGGGTCACCAGGATTCCCACCACATATTGACCCCAGGCCAGCGTTTGACCAAAGACGACTTGAGGAGCCGTTTTTGTCCAAATATCTTTTGGTCGTGGAATCGCTTCCCCAAGAAACAAGGCCGCAAAGACAATATTGATAAAAATCCCTGGGGACTGTGACCAAACGGCGCGAATCGGTTCCGAAAAAAGCCCATCTGACAGGATCGAGGTTCCCCCAGAAATCGCAGTGGCGATCGCCCCTAAAACTTGAGGCCCCAGGAGCAATGCTAACACACCGGCCACAATCGATTCAGGTAAATAAAGCCTCTGGATCCAGCGAACTTTTTGCTTGACATATCGTCCCGCTAAAACCAGCAATGCAATCAGGATAAAGGCAAAAAAAACGTCTCTGAGCGTAAACATGACTCCGCTTCGTCCACTAAATAAATATCCTGGACAGGAAAGTGACAGACTGTGTGACAGGCGTGAGTGCAACAAAATTCATCCTGTTTTCCCTTGATTTTATGGATGAGTTGTTCGCTAACTTACTGTTTCACTGACCTGAGTAGGTTGACTTGCATCATAGGGAAAGTTTGAAATCACGGAGTGATTAGAGTTACAGAACTCCACAGAAGCATTTGTCTGATGTACAGCGCTTCATGCACGATCTCACTTTTTGCAGATGGCGATCGCCTTGCCCCCATTGCCCGCCGGAGTAAAGAATTCAAGGAGATTTCAAGGGACAACATCAAAAGGTTGATTTCCGGGAAGGCGATAAATGTAAAAATCTCGGTCAAGGGTAAAAATTATCTTCTGATTCAAAACTTCAGCCGCAGTGACTAAGGAAGCATCCGCCAAATCCATCGGCACATCCCGATACTGTTCCATTAGCTGTTGCATTCGTCTCTGTTCTGCCTCGTTAGATACGTGCAATACAAGAAGCTCGTCGGCAACATAACTCCATAACTCCTGCTGCGCAAGCCATCCACCATACCGACCTAACAAATGCATCGCCTCAGTAAAACAAGACCAAGTTGTGACTAATGGAGCTTGAAGTCTTGAAAGTACAGCCGTACAACGATTGTGATTGTTATCGTTCCAGTTAATCAGGGCAATCAAAGCCGAAGCATCGCATAGAGTCATGAATGATGACCCCATGACTGATTTTTATCTGCCAACATATCCGCAAAAGCATCCTTTGTCCGTGCAGATAGATCAGAGGGCTGAAACTGGACTCGGCCAATTCTATCTTGTAGTGTCTGTTCTAAGGTCATTGGCTGCTGAGGCTGTAATGCTTTAGGAGATAAAACCGTTAACCTTACTTGCTGTCCAGTCAACTCAGATGCATGCTGTAAGATCTCTTCCCAAGTTCCTTCAATCGTGCGTTGATTCATAAAAGATAGCTCTAAAAAGATATATCCACAATTATGCCAAACCTTTAACAAGCGACTTTTATCTACATCTTAATGGTGGGCGATCGCCAACGGGAACGATCAATAATAGAGGGCTGACCATTCTACGATTCCCATGGCAAAACTCCGCGAAATTACCGTTTCCCCCCAACTGAAAAAGCATCTCGTGCAAGGCCATCCTTGGATCTATCGCGATAAATTACCGAAGAATCTCCGCTTCGAAACAGGGGAATGGTTGCGGGTCAAATGCGGCAACTGGACGGGGTTTGGTCTCTGGGATAACAAAAGTCCCATCGCTGTGCGTATTTTCTCCCAACGGCATTTGCCAGACCGCCGCTGGTTACAACAGCAGGTACAGACCGCCTGGGATCTGCGGGAACCTCTGCGACAAAGTAATTGCACCGCCTACCGTTGGCTCTTTGGGGAAGGCGATCGCCTGCCGGGGATTACGGTGGATCTCTATGGGGAATATGCCGTCGTGCAAACCTACATGGAAGCGGCTAATGTGCTGCTCGATTGGCTAGTGCGATCGCTGCGGGAAGTCGCCCCATTACAGGGAATTTTATGGCGGACCAAACATTTAGAAAATTTAGAAGATCGCGATACAGACAGTAAAATCCAAGTGCTCTGGGGCAAGGAACCCAAGGGCGATATTACCGTGACCGAACATGGTCTAGTCTTTCAGGTGAATTTGCAAACGGGCCAAAAAACAGGATTATTCCTCGATCACCGGGAAAATCGTAAATTTATCGGTGAAATTAGCTACAATAAAACCGTTCTCAACTGTTTTTCCTACACTGGAGCCTTTTCCCTCTATGCCCTGCGCGGTGGTGCCAGCCAAGTGACCAATGTCGATGTGGGCAAGCAATTGGCTGAAGTGGCCAATACCAATGTGCGCCTCAATCACTTTGATCCAGATAAACACACCTTTGTCACCGCCGATTGCTTTGATGTTCTCAACCGCTACGCCCAAGAAAAACAAACCTTCGATATTGTGATCCTCGATCCCCCCAGTTTCGCCAAAAGTAAGAAAAATCGCTTTGCCGCCATTCGTGCCTACACTAAGTTAAACGCCCTCGCCCTCCAATGCGTTGCCCCCGACGGGTTACTGGTCTCTGCCAGTTGCACCAGCCAAGTCAGCCCCGAAGCTTTTCGGGAGATGCTTGCCACTGCCGTTGCCTCCGCCAATTATTATCTCCAAATCATCCACGAGGCCGGACAACCTCTCGATCATCCAGTGCCAGCAGCCTTTTCAGAAGGACGCTATTTAAAATTTGTCGTCGCGAAGGTCAGTCCCATTATTTAGCGATTGTTCAACTCACGCCTTCGGGTGCAAAATTCCAAAGACGGAGGTGTAGCCATGCAAAAAGGTGCGATCGCCAACGGGGCCAATTTCCCCATTGCAGAAAAATCCCCCTAAATTGGGTGTCGGCAAGGCCGCAGAGAAGAGGGTCGAATCAAAATTTGCTTCCCCATAGAGTCCCTTACCGCGACCAAGGCAGGCAAACATCAAAGCGCCAAAGGGGGGCTCTAGCGGCTCGCCTGCTTGGAACTGTTGCAATAGCACCGAGAGATCTTCAGCGGAGGTCTCTGCATCCCGCAGGTGGAACTGTATCCTTTGGCCCGCCCGAATGCGATCGCCGACAGCAATGGCCCCAGCCCTAGGGTCTACCCCAAGCAAGTTACGAATCAAAAAGTCTCCGTGGATGAGCTTTTGTTTAAAGGCGTCCATCGCAATGCCAATAAAAAGAGAATCCTGGGCAAGGGCTTGATCTTCTTCATCCAACTCGGCGATCAACTCCTGCAGAAACCGTAGGGGAGACCCATGACGGAGCTGTTCACCATCCGCCACCGACAATTCAGTGATGATATTGCGATCGCACTGGGTGATTTGATACACCTCACCAATGGGCCGACATCCCTGGGCGACGATGGTTTCCATCTGAATATTTCCCGCTAAAGCCACCCCCACTGTCCCAGAACGCAATAGGGTTGGTTCTTGGTCTGCTTCGTAGTAAAACAAACCGCTGGCTGTTCTGCCGCCGGAGCTTGTCAGTCCCCCGACCTTGGCTGCGTTTGGATAGGCAAAATCAAGGCCCGCCAATAGGTCTGTAATACTCGACGAAAAGGGATCCGCCAGCAAAATAAAATTCGGTTCTGCCTCAGGGGTGACCCCAAAAATATCGATCCAGGGATCAGGGGCGCTATCTAAATCGGGTAAATCTGTCTCGGTGACATGGAAAGGCACCACCTCCACATCGGGTAAATGGGCCACCGTCAAGCTGAGGGCGGGTTGTCCTTCGCATTCCTGGGTTTCTCCAGCCGCGTCAGTGCCAATAATGCTCACGCCACCGCAACCAATCACCACTTTACAGGCTAATTTTTCCGTCAATAGCGGCAAAATCCGGGCATATTCGCTGGCAAATGCTGCTGAGATGAAGAGAATAGCGAGATCTGCAGTCCCAGAGAGATTTCCTTGGATTTGGGCAACGACTTCATCAATGGCCCCTTCTAGGGAAGCTTGGGTCGAGAGGGCATTTAGCCACTGAAACGGATGGGTATCGACTGCTGGTTGTGCCCCAGTGATTCCTAATTTTTTCCACAATGCCTTGAGCATACTGACACATCTTGAATCGGTTGCGGTTTTTGAGACTCTCCCAAAGTCTTTAGCTTACAAGGAAAAGGTCTGAGAAAACCAGGGTCTACCTCCAGACAGATGGCAATTTTCTCACGGTGGCGATCGCCGGCATTATGTAAAGGAATATTACAAAAAAGACGGCATAACGCTATAGCGGCTTGACGGTCTCTGATGGTCTGGGTACAGTAGGGCGGTATACCCCATCGGGTAAAGCTTCCATTAGTTGTATGCAAGATAAGCAAAAAGTCACCCTCTATCTGCCTGCGGCGATCCATCGTCAGCTCAAAATCAAGGCAGCCCTCGATGCAGATTCCATGTCTGCTTTAGTGGAAAAAGCCGTGGCCTTCTATCTACAACACCCTGAAGTGGTAGAAGAAGTACAAGAGACCTATGGCCAAACCCACCGTGTCCACATTTGTCCCGATTGCGAAGGGGCGGTGGTACTCCGGGATGGACAACTGGTTTCCCTCAAGAGGCAGCCAACGGTACTCCTTGATGAAGAGATTGCACAGGATTTGCAAAGTGCAAAGGGTGCTGCGGATGGGGCAGAACTAGTCACTTGCTAGCTGTCCAATTGGCGATCGCCGTTTATTTTCTTTCCGATTACCTCCACCTTGGTCGATGTGGTGCCGCCTAATTTCCCCTTTTAGAACGTCAGGACTAAACCCATGAGAGAAGAGCTCAATACCCTCATTCAAGCTCAATACCCCCTGATCTACCTCATCACCCCTGAGGAGGAACGGGCCGAGGCGGCGATCGCCCACATTGCGCAACTGTGTGAATATCAAAATGTTTTCGTCTGGACGATGACCCATGGCTTGGTGGAATACGGTTCCGACCGCAAGCCCCAGACCCGCACCCTTTCAGCAGAAGCGGCCATTCGCGAAGTCATTCATCACAATGATTCTGGCATTTTTATCTTCAAAGATCTGCACCCGTTCTTGGATGATCCCAGCACTGTCCGCTGGTTACGGGATGCGATCGCCAGCTTTAAGGGCCGCCAAAAGCACATTATTTTAATGTCTCCTTATCAAAAGGTGCCCCTCGAACTCGAAAAAGACGTTGTTGTCCTGGATTTTCCTTTCCCGACCCTCGACGAACTCGATCAAGTTCTCGCCCAATACCTCAATCCCCGGCACCCCATTTCCCCCGTCGTGCGAGAAAAACTCCTCAAGGCAGCCCTGGGTTTGACCAAGGACGAAGCCGAGAAAGTTTATCGTAAAGCCCAGGTTAAGGCGAAGAAGCTTACCGCTTCAGAGGTAGAAATTGTCCTCTCCGAGAAAAAACAACTCATTCGCCGCAACGGTATCCTCGAATTTATCGAAGAAGATGAAACCATTGATGCCATTGGCGGTTTAGAGGAACTCAAGCGTTGGCTCAAACAGCGTTCCAATGCCTTTACCGAAGCCGCACGGGAATATGGACTGCCCCAACCCAAGGGGATGCTGATTCTCGGCGTACCGGGTTGTGGTAAATCACTCCTTGCCAAAACCACCTCTCGGTTGTGGGGTCTACCGCTCCTCCGCCTAGATATGGGCCGAGTATATGATGGCTCCACTGTGGGTAAATCCGAAGCGAACCTCCGCAGTGCCCTAAAAACCGCTGAGTCTATTTCTCCAGCAATTCTCTTCATTGACGAATTGGACAAAGCCTTTGCGGGTTCCTCTGGATCTGCAGATTCTGATGGGGGTACCTCCAGCCGTATTTTTGGTTCTTTCCTCACCTGGATGCAGGAAAAAGAATCTCCGGTCTTTGTGATGGCCACCGCGAACCGCGTGGATCGGCTACCAGGGGAATTTCTTCGGAAAGGGCGATTCGATGAAATCTTTTTTGTGGATCTCCCCAACCCCAGCGAACGGGAAGCGATCTTTAATATCCATCTCCACAAACGTCGGCCAGTTGGCGATCGCTTCGACACAGAACAACTGGCAAAAATTTCAGAAGGTTTTTCCGGTGCGGAAATCGAACAGGCGATTATTGCCGCTATGTACGAGGCCTTTGCCCAAGATCGCGAGTTTACCCAACTCGATATCATCGCCGCGATCAAGGCAACTTTGCCCCTTTCTCGCACCATGACTGAACAGGTCAATAGTCTCCGCGATTGGGCCAGACAGCGCGCCCGACCTGCTTCAGCCTCCGTCGCCGAATACCAGCGATTGGAGTTCTAACAGGCTTAATCTGTCCCGGATTAAGGTCAACAAGATTCCCAGCTTGTTGGCATTTAAAAAACCACTTTTATAAGTGGTCTTTACACAAAAAAGTCAAATGTTGTTGTTTTTGGAGAATTATTCCAATGTCCCACTTTAGCACTCTCCGGACTAAAATCACCGATGCTGCAGTTCTCAAAACTTCCCTGCAAGACCTCGGAATTTCTGTGAACACCGATGCTGCAGTTCGCGGCTACAACGGCCAACAGATTCAAGCAGACATCGTGGCTACCCTCGAAGGCGATTATGACCTCGGCTGGACTCGCAATGCCGATGGCAGCTTTGACCTCATCGCCGATCTCTGGGGTGTCGCGAAGAAGCACAACCAAACTGAACTGATCAATTCTATCAACCAGAAGTACGCCATCAACAAGACCCTTGCTGAGGTTAAGCAACGCGGTCTCAACAATGCGAACGTCAAGCTGGTATTACAAAAGTAACGACTAAATGCGTTCCCACAAAGAGCTAGGGTTGGTCTCACAGCAGAGATCGACCCTTTTTCATTGGGTCTTGGGCTGGGGTCTTAGGTTAGACCAATATTTCAGCAGCCAGACTCAATTAAGTAACATTAAAAGAAGTGCACCTCTCTACCGGAATGTTTAGGATTACAGAAGGCAGCCCACCGTTTTGTGCCTAGTTATGTTTGGCATGGGAGGAGGTCACGGGCTCAATTTAATTAAAATGTTGGTCTAAAATTTTTATGAAATCTAAATTTTTACTTTTTTTGAGTGTAGCAACGCTTCAGACAGCACTCTTTGGTTGTGGCCTAATTAGTGTGAACGTCCCAGGAGGGGAAGGCACCACGAGTGGCGAAGAAACCACAACAACTACTGACACTTCAACTGGACAGGCATCTACTGAAAATTTGACGGCGGATTGGGTTGATTTTCAAACGGAAAATGGCAAGCTCGCGGTTAAGTTTCCGGGGACTCCCCAAACGGAAAGTCAAACGACCCCTTCTGATCTCGGTGAACTACAGTTCACGATGACGTCCTATGCGGACGACGCTAACACGCAATTTTTTATGGTGAGTAGTGTCACTTATCCGGTTGCCCCTGATCAATATGATGCGGCCCAAGGACTCGAAGCGGCGAAGGAAGGGGCTGCCAGCAACTCAGGTTCGACGATTGTTTCCGATGAGCCGAGCGATAAGTTTGGGATTCCGGGGAAAAAACTGGTGATGAACGCTGCCCAGGATAATGGCGAGGTTTATACAACCCGCGCTGAAATTTATATTGATCCCAACGGCCCCACACTGCACCAAATTTTGATGGTGACGGAAGGCGATCGCGTGGATAGTCCAGAAGCCAACGCATTTTTTGATTCTGTCAATATTACGCCTATCTAAACTTTTCGGTTGGTAAAAGCCTGATATAGCAATAGCCCCGATGGATAAACACCAGGGCTATTTTTTATGGCCTTTTTATGGCCAAGATTTAAAGGGAAAATTTATCGCACGCTACATTGGAGTGTCCGGAGGGTGGCAGCGGCGGCATAGTTCCGTTGGGAGGCAGTATCGGGGAAAAAGCGATCGCCACTTTCATTTAAAGGAGAGGCCACACGGCAGTAGGTAGACATTTGGGCGGCTAAATCATTGGCCCAGTGACCCGCCGTATCACTAAAGGCAATGGGGTTATTGGTTGCCACGAGGGTCATGGGTTGGCCTTGGGCGGCCTTGGCATATTCTGCGGTGCGACGGAGAACGGCTAACAGTTCGGCCCGGGTTACAGGTTGGGTGGGCTGGAAAGTCCCATCGGGATAGCCGCTGACAATATTATTGGCCTGGGCCCAGGTGATTTTCGCGGCACTCCAACGGTCGGCAGCCACATCAGGATAGGGGGCATTGGTAACTTGGGCTGGCACAGCCAGGGAAGCATTGGGAATGCTTTGGAGACCTTCGATGGCCATGGAAACCAGCTGTTCGCGGGTGAGGACGTCAGTGGGGCGGAAGGTATTGTCGTTGAAACCAGCAATAAACCCGACATTCACCGCTTGGGCAATTTCGTTACGGTAAATATCACCACTAATGTCGGTAAATTGGGCCGCCGTACTGCCCGGATCAACCGTTTCGGTGGGATCTGTCATCTCTGGTGGGGAAATTGCCAACCCAGGGATCGTATCAAGCGTCACAATGGAACTCTGGGTAATACCGGCAACCAAGTCATCGATGGTGGGTTTTTTGAGGATCGCCATCTGGCGGCCATCGTTAGAAAAGTAAAAGTGGCCTAGGGGACGCTCTTCAAAGGTGCGGCGGGTAAATTCCCAGCCGGGGAGGAGGTTGAATTTCAGAAAGCCTTCGGTGAGGCCATTACTACGACCAATGACAATTTCTTCTTGATCATCATCTTTGGGAGTGGCGATCAACAAAATTTCATTTTCGAAGGGGGTGATGCGCAACAAGTAGCTCTGGCCGAAATCTTGCCCATTGATTCGCATGGAATAACCATTACTATCGGTGCTGCGACGACAATAACCGGTAAAGTCAAAGTTCAATAGCAGGGGATCAATGCGGGTCGGATTCGCGCCGCTTTCGGCCCAACATTGTTTAGGGTCTTCTCGTTCGAGCTGTTCGACCACAAGGAGGTTATAGCCACCGTTACCGAGGGGGACGGCGATCGCCGCCATCGTTTCGGGATTAATTTCTGCTTCTCCAAAAACAGTTTGGGCTTGGGCGCGCCCCAAGGGAACCACACTACCGAGGGTTGCAAGGGCGATCGCCAACATTTTTCCGGATAAGGCAGCTTTAGACATGACAAATAATCTTGGATTTTAGACAACAACTGCTCCCATTAGACTGAATTTCGCCTATTTTGAGCCCAGCTATTACAAAAGTCTTACATATTTTCCGAATCCCGAAGCGAATCAAGGTCGGGGGCTTCATTTTTAAAAATAAGCACACGGCGGGCAAAGGGAATTTCAATCTGCTCACGGTCGAAGGCTTCTTTAATTAACTTCCGCAGGAGACGCTGCACCGGTAGGTGTTTGCCTGGTTTAACCTTGGTGACCGTGCGGATGGTGAGTTCAGATTCGGCAAAGTTATCGAGGCCGTCAATGCGGGTCGGTTCGAGGACATCGGGGTGTAAGCCTTGGATTTGGTGGCCCACGTCCCCTAAAACCTGATACACATGGTCTAAATCTGAATCGTAGGCTACCCCAACATAGACCACCGCATACACATAATCTTTGGAGTAATTCACGATGGTTTTGATATCGCCATTGCGGATAATGTGCAGTCGTCCCCCTGTGTCGCGGATGCGTGTGACCCGCAGATCCATTTCTTCGACGAGACCTGTGGCGTCATCGGTTTCGACAAAATCACCGACAAGGTAATAATTTTGCAACAAAATCGAAAAGCCATTGACGAGATCATTGATCAAATTTTGCGCCCCAAGTCCCACGGCCAAACCCAGAATCCCAGCCCCGGCTAGGATCGGTGTAGGGTCAATGTCAAAGACATAGAGAATTGAAACGCCACTCAAAAAATAAATGCAGTAGCGTACGGTGTTTTGCACCAGGGGAATAAAGGTTAGGCGACGACGCTGTTGGACTGGGCTGAGGTTTGGCGATCGCAGCAGTAATTTTTCGACAATGATATTGCTCAGTTCGATCGCCAGAGCCGCGATGAAAATAATTAGGATAATTTGATTGGCCGGGATCGCATAGGGAGCAAGTTGATCGAGGAGGGGAAATTGGGCACAAATCACCCCGGCGATCGCCAGATAGATTCCCGTTTCTAAACAGCGTTTTGTAAGGCCCAATAAATAGCGAAACCGGGGGTAGAAGCGTAGGGGAGACCGGGGATGCTTCGCGATAAATTCTGTTGATAGACCATCTAAAGTATCAATTAAAGAAAAAGATGCCCGCACGGTGATGATCCCCAGACAAAGTAAAAAATAAACTTTGATGGCGAGATAAAAATATTGGGTGATGCTAGGGGGGACAAACAGAAAATTAAGGCACACCACCAGGGCTAAAATCCAAAGACCATTGGCGATCGCCAGGTCAATGGCCTTAAAGAGGGTATCTAAGCTGTGGTTATTGCTTTCGATGTTTTTCCAAGCTTTGAGGCGATCGCCTGCCCGTTTCAGTCGTGGCCTTAGGGAGGCAATCATTAAACTGACTAACAGCAACAGTAAAACACTTTTCAGTAAACCGAGGGCCAGCCTCTGCCACTGGTCAGGCGGGACATTGTTAATTAAATCAAGAAGATAAATATAGGGCGATTTCTGCTGAAAAAATAAGTAGCCATTTAAAGCTGCAATGACTATGACTCCAGCAATTTTAATTACCAATAGGGATTTATTAAGAATTTTTTGGGTCAAATTTAAGGGGTTTGGCCCTTGTTTTTCTGGCACCCATTGGGCTAAGCGTTTTAGGGTCAAAATAATCAAAAATTGACCCGTGGTGATGGCAATTAAAAAGAGAAGAATCTCGGCGATCACCACACCAAGATCGAGGAGGATCCCATTCATGTTTTCTGTCTTTGCGCCGTTTTTGACTGAAATTTGAGATTAAGGCGAATGCTTTTTTTAAACAATCTCGGCTTCAACTTAGCAAAAACACCACCCCATACAACGACCTAAGAATAAATCACAAAAAAAATTAACCTACGACATTTCTTAACCAGCAAAAATCAGCATTTTTCTCCAGAAAACTCCCAGAGAGCAAACTAACCCATGGCCTGGGTTCACAATTTGAGTCACGATCTGAAATTGCTTTTTGGGCTGTGAAAGTTTAGACAAAAAATCGTGGTGGAGGGAGTCACAGTCGTTTCCTGTGATCAAGATCCAACTCACTCCCGGCAACGCTGATCTAGCGACTAATGATGACGGCTTTCGGGGAAAGAAATCTGGGATAAACAACGGGTAATTTTGGCGCGAAACGGAGGGAAGCACCCCGATTATGGGAGGAAAACTCTAGAATAAGAACAGTTTCTCTGTCGTTGTCCCTCCGAAATATGAAGCACTATCGTCACCTCCTTCCGAGCAAGCAGAAGCATCAGGCCAAACCTCGTTTCAAGTGGCGGGCTGGGATGGCTAATTTTTTGTTGAGCCAAGCCTTACTTTGGGGGGGCGGCGCGGCGATCGCCCAGACAGAACCAACGGAATCAACAGAGACATTGAACTACGGCGAGCTGCTCCAGGATATCCGGCAAAATCAGGTGGATCGGTTCATCCTTGACCCAGAAACCAACACTGCCCAGGTCACGCTCCGGGGACAAACCGAGGAAGAAGCCCAGACCATCCAGCTCCTCAACAACAACCAAGAACTCCTTGCGGCCCTCCGGGAAAATAACGTTGAATTTGAGGTGGTGCCTTCCCAGGATCATTCGGTGGCGATCGCCATTTTTACCAACCTCCTCCTCTTTGGCATTCTGATCGGGGGGCTAGTGCTGATCATTCGCCGGTCGGCCAGCATGCAGAACAACGCCATGAATTTCGGCCGTTCCAAGGCGCGCTTTCAGATGGAAGCGGAAACAGGGATCATGTTTAAGGATGTAGCCGGGGTCGAAGAAGCCAAGGAAGAACTCGCCGAGGTGGTCACCTTCCTGAAAGAACCGAATAAATTTACGGCGATTGGTGCAAAAATCCCCCGGGGAATGCTCCTCATTGGCCCCCCTGGTACGGGTAAAACGCTCCTGGCAAAGGCGATCGCCGGGGAAGCTGGGGTGCCATTTTTTAGTATTTCCGGCTCTGAATTTGTAGAAATGTTTGTGGGGGTCGGCGCTTCACGGGTGCGGGATCTCTTCCGCAAGGCCCAGGAAAACGCTCCCTGCCTTGTCTTTATCGATGAAATTGATGCGGTCGGTCGCCAACGAGGCGCAGGCATTGGTGGGGGAAACGATGAGCGGGAGCAGACCCTAAACCAATTGCTCACAGAAATGGACGGTTTTGAAGGGAATTCCGGGATTATTGTGATCGCCGCCACCAACCGCCCGGATGTTTTGGATCAAGCCCTCCTGCGTCCTGGTCGCTTTGATCGCCAGGTGACCGTGGATTATCCAGACCGTTTGGGGCGTTTGGCGATCCTCGAAGTCCATGCCCAAGACAAAAAAGTAGCGGAGGATGTTGATCTAGAGGCGATCGCCCGGCGCACCCCTGGCTTTTCTGGGGCAGATTTAGCGAACTTACTCAACGAAGCCGCCATTTTCACCGCCCGCCGCCGCAAAGAAGCGATTACCAGTAGCGAAATCAACGACGCCATTGATCGGGTCGTGGCGGGAATGGAGGGGACAGCCCTCACCGACGGGAAAAGCAAACGGCTCATCGCCTACCATGAAGTAGGTCACGCCATTGTCGGCACCATCCTCAAAGACCACGATCCCCTCCAGAAAGTCACCATTATTCCCCGGGGCCGTGCCCAGGGTTTAACCTGGTTTACCCCCAACGAAGAACAGGGTTTGACCACCAAAGCCCAATTCCGCGCCCAAATCGCCGTGGCCCTGGGAGGACGTGCCGCTGAGGATATTGTGTTTGGCTACGATGAAATCACCTCCGGGGCCTCCCAGGATATCCAAATGCTTACCAATATTGCCCGTCAAATGGTGACAAAGTTTGGGATGTCGGAACTGGGTCATTTTGCCCTAGAAACCAATCGGGGTGAAGTTTTCCTCAGAAATGACTGGTTTGGGGAACGGCCTGAATATTCCGAGGCGATCGCCCAACGCATTGACCTCAAGGTGCGAGAAATCATCAACGAGTGTTACGAAACTGCCAAGCAAATCATTCGGGACAATCGTCAGCTTGTAGATCGCCTTGTGGATCGGCTTATTGAAGAAGAAACCATCGAAGGGGAAGACTTTAGTCGTCTCGTCAACGAAGCCCTTGGTCAAACCATCGACCTCCAAAAAACCGCTTCCGTTGCCTAAATGCCATGAAAAGTTTGATCCTCTGGAGCATCAAAGGGTACCGCCGCTGGATTTCTCCCCTATTCCCCCCCAGTTGTCGCTTTCAGCCCACCTGCTCCCAATATGCCCTTGAAGCCGTAGAACGCTTCGGTGTGCTCCGGGGGAGCTGGCTCGCCCTTAAGCGCCTTGGCCGTTGCCACCCGTTTCACCCTGGGGGCTATGATCCGGTACCCCATCTCTGCCATCACGATTTAGACAATACACCTTAGGGTATTCGCTCCCCATTTCGGTTCCATCCATCGCTCACCATGACCATCACTTCTTCCGCCAATCCCCATACTGATTACAGTTGGCAATGGCACGGCTTTACCATTAACTATCGTCAGTGGGGCACCCAGGGGCCGCCCGTGCTTCTCGTCCATGGATTTGGGGCCTCGGCAGGTCATTGGCGCAAAAATCTCCCAGTTTTAGGGGAACAATACCGGTGTTATGCCATCGATTTACTCGGCTTTGGAAAATCGGCAAAACCTCAACCAAAGGTCGAAGCGGACTATACCTTTGAAACTTGGGCCACTCAAATCAAGGCGTTTTGTGCCGAGATTATTGGTGAACCGGCTTTTTTAATTGGTAATTCCATTGGCTGTGTCGTTGTCATGCAAACGGCAGTGTCTTATCCCCACTGGGTTCGGGGGGTTGTGGCGCTCAATTTTTCCCTACGGCTATTCCACGAACGCAATCTCTTAAAAGCACCTTTTTACCAACGCTGGGGTGTCCCCCTTTTTCAAAAGCTCTTGACCCAAACTCCCCTCGGCTCCCTGTTCTTTAAGCAGTTGGCCCAGCCGAAAACAATCCGCAAGATTTTAGCCCAGGCCTACAGGGATAAAACAGCGATTACCGACGAGTTGGTGGAATTGATCCTGACCCCTGCCCAAGATCCAGGCGCAGCGGCCGTTTTCTTGGCTTTTACGAGTTATTCCCAAGGGCCACTCCCGGATGATTTGCTGCCCCAGTTGCATTGCCCTACGGCAGTTTTCTGGGGGACAGCCGATCCATGGGAACCTGTTGATCTGGGTCAAGCTCTCGTTGCGCAATATCCCCAGATTGAGTTTATTCCCCTTGATAATGTCGGCCATTGTCCCCAGGACGAAGCCCCGGAGTTAGTTAACGGCTATTTACTTGATTGGTTAGGGCGGCAACAGTCAACATAGCCTGGGGCTTTTACACTCAAATCAGTTGAAACCAGGCCCTCCATAACCGAAGGAACGGCGGATTTTGGGAGGATTTACCGTGGGGAGGGAACTCACGGTTTAATATGGTTAACTAGGCTATGGCCCGTGGGTATTCGCAAAAATTGCTAGGATACGGAGTCCAGAATTTCCATTCACAGGAGTTGCTAAGGCATACATGGTTGGTCAATTTGCAAATTTCGTCGATCTGCTTCAGTACAGAGCTAAACTTCAGGCGCGGAAAACCGTGTTTAGTTTTCTGGCTGATGGCGAAACGGAATCTGCAGCCCTAACCTATGGAGAATTAGACCAAAAAGCCCAGGCGATCGCCGCTTTTTTGCAAGCTAACCAGGCCCAAGGGCAACGGGCACTCTTACTGTATCCACCGGGTCTTGAGTTTATCGGCGCTTTTTTGGGGTGTTTATATGCCGGGGCGATCGCCGTACCAGCTTACCCACCGCGACCGAATAAATCCTTTGACCGCCTCCATAGCATTATCCAAGATGCCCAGGCAAAATTTGCCCTTACCACAACAGAACTTAAAGATAAAATCGCCGATCGCCTCGAAGATTTAGAAGGCACAGACTTCCATTGTTTGGCCACGGATCAAGTCGAATTAACCTCCGCAAAAAACTGGCAAAAACCAAACATTTCCGGCGCAGATCTCGCTTTTTTGCAATATACCAGTGGCTCTACGGGTGATCCTAAAGGGGTGATGGTCTCCCACCACAATTTGATCCACAATTCTGGCTTGATCAACCAAGGATTCCAGGATACGGAAGCTAGCATGGGGGTTTCCTGGTTGCCGCCCTACCATGACATGGGATTGATCGGCGGCATTTTACAGCCTATTTATGTGGGGGCAACGCAAATTTTAATGCCCCCGGTGGCTTTTTTGCAGCGACCTTTGCGGTGGCTAAAGGCGATCAATGACTATCGCGTTTCCACCAGTGGTGCGCCGAATTTTGCCTATGACCTCTGTGCCAGCCAAATTACCCCAGAACAAATCAGAGAACTCGACCTAAGCTGTTGGCGACTGGCTTTTTCCGGGGCAGAACCGATCCGTGCTGTAACCCTCGAAAATTTCGCAAAAACCTTTGCTGTAGCAGGCTTTCAAAAATCAGCGTTTTATCCCTGCTATGGTATGGCCGAAACCACCCTGATCGTTTCCGGGGGTAATGGCCATGCCCAGCTTCCCCAGGAAATTACCGTCAGTAAACAGGGTATTGAAGCCAACCAAGTCCGCCCAGCCCAAGGAACTGAAACGACGGTGACCTTGGTCGGTAGTGGTGAGGTGATTGGCGACCAGATTGTCAAAATTGTCGATTCCCAGACTTTCACAGAATGTACCGTCGGTGAAATTGGTGAAGTATGGGTCAAGGGTGAAAGCGTTGCTCAAGGCTATTGGCAAAAGCCAGGCCTGACCCAGCAACAATTCCAAGGAACCATTGGTGCAGAAACGGGCTTTTTACGCACGGGCGATCTGGGTTTTTTGCAAGACGGCGAACTGTATATTACAGGTCGTTTAAAAGATCTATTGATTATCCGGGGTCGCAATCACTATCCCCAGGACATTGAATTAACCGTCGAAGTGGCCCATCCCGCTTTACGGCAGGGAGCCGGGGCCGCCGTATCAGTGGACATTGATGGGGAAGAACAACTGGTCATTGTCCAGGAAGTGGAGCGTAAATATGCCCGCAAATTAAATGTCGCGGCAGTAGCCCAAGCTATTCGTGGGGCGATCGCCGCTGAACATCAACTGCAACCCCATGCCATTTGTTTCATTAAACCCGGTAGCATTCCCAAAACATCGAGCGGGAAGATCCGTCGCCATGCCTGTAAAGCTGGTTTTTTAGATGGAACCTTGGCCGTAGTCGGCGAGTGGCAGCCCAGCCACCAGGAAGAAAAACCAGAGAACAACACGCAGAACCCCAAATCCATCGCAGTAGCCCCTATCGATTCCTCGCAGCCCAACCACCAGCAACAGCAAATTGAAGCCTGGCTTAAGGATAATATTGCCCGTCGCCTCGGCATTGCTCCTCAACAATTAGATGAAACGGAGCCCTTTGCGAGTTATGGCCTGGATTCCGTGCAAGCGGTACAGGTCACCGCCGATTTAGAGGATTGGCTGGGTCGAAAATTAGATCCCACCTTGGCCTATGATTATCCGACCATTCGCACCCTGGCTCAGTTTTTAGTCCAGGGCAACCAAGGGCCCGAAAGATTACCGCAAGTACCAAAAATTCAGGACAAAGAAATTGCGGTGGTGGGTCTCAGTTGCCGTTTTCCCCAAGCCGACAACCCCGAAGCTTTTTGGGAATTATTACGCCAGGGAAAAGATGGTGTTCGTCCCCTCAAAACCCGCTGGGCTACGGGAGAATGGGGTGGTTTTTTAGAACATATTGATCAGTTTGATCCACAATTTTTTGGCATTTCCCCCCGGGAAGCAGAACAAATGGATCCCCAGCAACGGTTGCTATTGGAAGTAACCTGGGAAGCCTTAGAACGGGCAAATATTCCAGCCGCAAGTTTACGCCATTCCCAAACAGGGGTTTTTGTCGGCATTAGTAACAGTGACTATGCCCAATTGCAGGTGCGGGAAAACAATCCCATTAACCCCTACATGGGCACGGGCAATGCCCACAGTATTGCCGCGAATCGTCTGTCTTACTTCCTTGATCTGCGAGGGGTTTCCCTCAGCATCGATACGGCCTGTTCCTCTTCTCTGGTGGCACTTCATCTAGCTTGCCAAAGTTTAATCAATGGAGAATCGGAGTTGGCGATCGCCGCTGGGGTGAATTTAATTTTGACCCCCGATGTGACCCAGACCTTTACCCAAGCGGGCATGATGAGTGTAACAGGCCGTTGCCAAACCTTTGATGAAGGGGCCGATGGTTATGTGCGGGGGGAAGGCTGTGGGGTCGTGCTCCTCAAACCCCTCGCCCAGGCAGAACGGGACGGAGATAATATTCTCGCGGTGATCCACGGCTCCGCGGTGAACCAAGACGGCCGCAGTAATGGTTTGACGGCTCCCAATGGGCGATCGCAACAGGCCGTTATTCGTCAGGCCCTGGCCCAAGCCGGTATTACCGCCGCCGCTTTAGATTACCTGGAAGCCCATGGCACCGGCACCCCCCTGGGCGACCCCATTGAGATTAATTCTCTGAAGGCGGTTTTACAAACGGCGCAGCGGGAACAGCCCTGTGTGGTGGGTTCCGTGAAAACGAACATTGGTCACCTCGAGGCGGCGGCGGGCATCGCGGGCTTAATCAAGGTGATTTTGTCCCTAGGGCATGGGGTGATCCCCCAACATTTGCATTTTAAGCAGCTTAACCCTCGCATCGATCTAGACGGTTTAGTGACCATTGCGAGGGAACAGCAGCCTTGGCCAAGTGGGTCGCAAAAACGATTTGCTGGGGTGAGTTCCTTTGGGTTTGGTGGCACCAATGCCCACGTGATTGTGGGGGAATATGCCAAATCGCCAACGCCTAATCTCTCCATTGCCCAAGACCGCCCTTGGCATCTGCTGACACTTTCTGCCAAAAATTCCCCGGCGTTGAATGCTTTACAAAAGAGCTATGTAGACTATCTGGCCCACCATCCTAGCGTTGATCCACGGGATCTATGTTGGTCTGCTAATACCGGGCGATCGCCCCTCAAGGAACGTCGTTTTTTTGTCTTTAAACAGGTTGCCGATTTACAACAAGCCTTAAATCAAGATTTTCTGGCCCAACCTCGCCTCAGTTCCCCCGCAAAAATCGCCTTTTTATTTACAGGTCAAGGCTCTCAATACCATGGTATGGGGCAACAACTGTACCAAACCAGTCCACGCTTTCGGCAAGTGCTGGATGAATGCGATCGCCTCTGGCAGACCTATTCCCCCGAAGCGCCTGCCCTCACCGACTTGCTATACGGTAACCATAGTCCTGATCTCGTCCACGAAACCGTCTATACCCAGCCCCTCCTCTTTGCCGTTGAATATGCGATCGCCCAACTATGGCTCAGTTGGGGCGTCACACCAGACTTTTGTATGGGCCATAGCGTCGGTGAATATGTCGCGGCCTGTCTTGCAGGGGTATTTTCCCTAGCAGACGGCATGAAATTAATTACGGCCCGGGGCAAACTGATGCATGCCCTCCCCAGCAATGGCAGTATGGCGGCGGTCTTTGCCGATAAAACCGTCATTAAACCCTACCTATCGGAGCATTTAACCGTAGGGGCCGAAAACGGTTCCCATTTGGTGCTTTCAGGACAGACCCCCTGCCTCGAAGCCAGTATTAGTAAACTCCAAAGCCAAGGGATCAAAACCAAACCCCTCAAGGTGTCCCATGCTTTCCACTCCCCTCTAATGGCCCCCATGTTGGCAGAGTTTCGGGAAATTGCCGAACAAATTACTTTCTTCTCCCCCCGTCTCCCGCTAATTTCTAATGTCACGGGCGGCCAGATTGAAGCCGAAATCGCCCAGGCTGACTATTGGGTGAAGCATGTTTTGCAGCCCGTCAAATTTGTCCAGAGCATCCAAACCCTGGCCCAGTCAGGGGCAAACGTTTACCTTGAAATCGGCGTGAAACCAGTGCTCCTGAGCATGGGACGCCATTGTTTGGCCGAACAAGAGGCGATGTGGTTGCCCAGTTTACGCCCCCATAGTGAACCATGGTTAGAAATTTTCACCAGTCTCGGCAAACTGTATGAGCAATGTCTAAATATCGACTGGCAGGCGGTGGAAGCGGGCTATGGTCAACGGAAACTAATCCTACCCACCTATCCTTTCCAACGACAACGGTATTGGTTTAATCACGGCTCTTGGCAAAAGGGTCAGGCCGAACCCATGAACCCAGCACCTGATGACCTCAAGGATTGGTTTTATCAGGTGGCCTGGACTCCCCTGGAAACCTTACCCCCAACCCCTGAGCCGTCGGATAAGCTGTGGCTCATCCTGGGCGATCGCCACCACCATAGCGAGCCCATTGAAGCCCAATTTAAAAACGCCCAACGGGTGTATCTTGGCCAAAGCAATCATTTTCCGACGGATGCTCCCTGGGAAGTGTCTGCCGATGCCTTGGAAAGCTTATTTACCCGGGTCGGCCCCCAAAATTTAGCGGGTATCCTTTACCTATGTCCCCTCCGAGAAGATCCAGAAGACCTGGATGAAATTCAAAAACAAACCAGCGGCTTCGCTCTCCAACTAATCCAAGCTTTATATCAACAAAAAATCGCGGTTCCCTGTTGGTTTGTAACCCACCAGAGCCAACGGGTGCTCGCAACCGATGCTGTCGTCGGCTTCGCCCAAGGAGGACTGTGGGGTCTCGCCCAGGCGATCGCCCTCGAACATCCAGAGTTGTGGGGGGGAATTATTGATGTCGATGACACCCTGCCGAATTTCGCCCAGATTTGCCAACAAAAGCAAATACAACAGATAGCGGTGCGGCACCAGAAACTCTATGGGGCACAGCTCAAAAAGCAACCGCTACTCTCCCAGAACAACCTCCAGATTCAACCCCAACAGACTTATCTCGTGACGGGGGGACTGGGGGCCATTGGCCGCCAAATTGCCCAATGGTTAGCTGCTAAGGGAGCAGAAAAAGTAATTCTCTTGGGGCGGCGTGTTCCGGCAGCGGATCCGCAGACTTTACCGACCAATGCGGTGGTCTATCCTTGCGATTTAGCCGATGAAACCCAAGTGGCAAAGCTGTTTCAAACCTATCCCCACATCAAGGGAATTTTCCATGCGGCGGGCACCTTAGCCGATGGTTTGCTGCAACAACAAACCTGGCAAAATTTCCAAATCGTCGCTGCCGCCAAACTGAAAGGGACTTGGCATCTCCACCGCCATAGTCAAAAGCTCGATCTTGATTTTTTTGTGTTGTTTTCTTCCGTGGCGGGGGTGCTGGGTTCACCGGGACAGGGGAATTATGCCGCGGCGAACCGGGGCATGATGGCGATCGCCCAATATCGACAAGCCCAAGGTTTACCGGCTCTGGCGATCCATTGGGGGCCTTGGGCCGAAGGGGGCATGGCCAACTCCCTCAGCAATCAAAATTTAGCGTGGCTGCCGCCGCAACAGGGATTAACGCTCCTCGAACAGGTCTTAGGGGCCCAGGGCGAAATGGGTGTTTTTAAACCAGACTGGCAAAACCTGGCCAAGCAGTTTCCTGAATTTGCCAAAACCCATTATTTTGCCGCTGTTATTCCCGCCGCCAAAGATGCCCCTCCAACGGCTTCGATCTTTGACAAATTAATCGACCTAGACGCTTCCCAACGGGCTGACTATCTGCTGGACTATCTGCGGCAGTCTGTGGCACAAATTCTCAGGTTAGACATTAACCAAATTCAAAGCCACGATAGCTTGTTGGATCTGGGCATGGATTCGTTGATGATCATGGAGGCGATCGCCAGCCTCAAGCAGGATTTACAACTGATGTTGTACCCCAGGGAAATCTACGAACGGCCCAGACTCGATGTGTTGACGGCCTATTTAGCCTCGGAATTTACCAAGGCCCATGACCCCGAAGCGGCGACGACAACGGAAGCGATTCCCTCCCAAAGCCTTGCGGTCAAAACGAAAAAACCGTGGCAAAAACCCGACCGCAAAAACCCAAATCCCGTTGCTTTTATCCTCTCTAGCCCTCGGTCTGGTTCGACGTTGCTGCGGGTGATGTTAGCTGGACATCCGGGGCTGTATTCGCCGCCGGAGCTACATTTGCTTCCCTTTGAAACCATGGGCGATCGCCACCAGGAATTGGGCCGATCCCACCTCGGCGAAGGGCTACAACGGGCCTTGATGGATCTAGAAAACCTCACCCCAGAGGCAAGCCAGGCCAAGGTCAACCAATGGATCGAGGCAGATACTCCCATTGCCGAGATTTATGCCTATCTCCAGCGGCAGGCGGGACAGCGTTTGCTCATTGACAAATCTCCTAGCTATGGCAGCGATCGCCACAGCTTAGACCACAGCGAAATCCTCTTTGACCAGGCCAAATATATCCACCTGGTACGCCATCCCTACGCGGTGATCGAATCCTTCACCCGACTACGAATGGATAAACTGCTGGGGGCCGAGCAGCAAAATCCCTACGCCCTCGCGGAGTCCATTTGGCGCACCAGCAACCGCAATATTTTAGACCTGGGTCGCACGGTCGCTGCGGATCGATATCTCCAGGTAATTTATGAAGATCTCGTCCGTAATCCCCGCCAAGTTTTGACAGAGATTTGCAATTTTCTAGGCGTCGATTTTGACGAAGCGCTCCTCAATCCCTACAGCGGCGATCGCCTCACCGATGGGCTCCACCAACAATCTATGGGAGTCGGGGATCCCAACTTCCTCCAGCACAAGGCCATTGATCCGGCCCTTGCAGACAAGTGGCGTTCGATCACCCTGCCTGCTGCTCTCCAGCCAGATACGATCCACCTGGCCCAAACTTTTGCCTATGAGCTTCCCCAGGAACCCCACCAACTAACGCCCCAGGCCCAAGTTTTACCCTCCATGACCGAGCGGTTCGTGACCGTACGCGGTTTAGAAACCTGTCTCTGTGAGTGGGGCGATCGCCACCAACCATTGGTTTTACTTCTCCATGGCATCCTCGAACAGGGGGCATCCTGGCAACTGATCGCCCCCCAGTTAGCGGCCCAGGGCTATTGGGTTGTTGCCCCGGATCTGCGTGGTCACGGCAAGTCTGCCCATGCCCAGTCCTACAGTATGCTCGATTTCCTGGCTGACGTAGATGCCCTTGCCAAACAATTGGGCGATCGCCCCTTTACCTTGGTGGGCCACTCCATGGGTTCTATCATCGGTGCGATGTATGCAGGAATTCGCCAAACCCAGATAGAAAAGCTGATCCTCGTTGAAACCATTGTCCCCAATGACATCGACGACGCCGAAACGGGGAACCATCTGACTACCCATCTCGATTATCTCGCCGCGCCCCCCCAACACCCGATCTTCCCCAGCCTAGAGGTGGCCGCCCGTCGCCTCCGCCAAGCCACGCCCCAACTCCCCAAAGATCTTTCGGAGTTCCTCACCCAGCGCAGCACCAGACCCGTCGAAAAAGGGGTGCAGTGGCGTTGGGATGCCTTCCTCCGTACCCGGGCGGGCATCGAATTTAATGGCATTAGCAGACGACGTTACCTCGCCCTACTCAAAGATATCCAAGCGCCGATCACCCTCATCTATGGAGACCAGAGCGAATTTAACCGCCCCGCTGATCTCCAGGCAATCCAAGCAGCCCTCCCCCAGGCCCAACGCCTTACGGTTGCCGGCGGCCATAATCTCCACTTTGAAAATCCCCAGGCGATCGCCCAAATTGTTTATCAGCAACTCCAGACCCCTTGACCCAAAACACAATAAAAAATATTGCAAAGTACAGTCCTAGACTCCGTAAATATTAGATTCTAAAAATCTGTGGAACCTTGACCCAGATTTCCACACAATCCCCTGGGATCATCCAGGCTAACCCGAATCTTCTGATTAAAATTGTTAGACCTGATATCCTGAGAACTAGACCCCTTTACAAGATCGCTCTCTAGAAACACCCATGCATCTGAGTGAAATTACCCATCCGAACCAACTCCACGGTCTAACCACCCGTCAGTTGGAAGAGATTGCCCGGCAAATTCGAGAAAAACACCTCCAGACGATTGCCGCAAGCGGTGGTCATCTCGGCCCTGGTTTAGGGGTGGTTGAACTCACCCTCGCCCTCTACCAAACCCTTGATCTCGATCGTGACAAAGTGGTGTGGGATGTTGGTCATCAGGCTTATCCCCATAAGTTGATTACCGGACGCTACAACGAATTCCACACCCTCCGGCAAAAGGATGGGGTCGCCGGCTACCTCAAGCGCAGCGAAAATGTGTTTGATCATTTTGGTGCCGGTCACGCCTCGACCAGTATCTCCGCAGCCCTAGGGATGGCATTGGCACGGGATGCAAAGGGGGAAGATTTTAAATGTGTGGCGGTGATTGGTGATGGTGCGTTGACCGGCGGCATGGCCCTCGAAGCCATTAACCATGCGGGTCATTTACCTGACACCAACCTGATGGTGGTGCTCAACGACAATGAGATGTCCATTTCCCCGAATGTGGGGGCCATCTCGCGCTATCTCAACAAAGTCCGCCTCAGTGATCCTGTTCAGTTCCTGACCGATAACCTCGAAGAACAAGTTAAACACCTCCCCTTCCTTGGGGATTCCCTCACCCCAGAGATGGAACGGCTCAAGGACAGCATGAAACGCTTGGCCGTCTCGAAGGTTGGGGCGGTCATCGAAGAATTAGGCTTTAAGTATTTTGGCCCCGTGGATGGCCACAACCTCGAAGAGTTGATCCGCACCTTTAAACAGGCCCACAAGGCAAAAGGCCCGACCCTCGTCCACGTCGCTACGGTAAAGGGCAAAGGCTATGCGATCGCCGAAAAAGATCAAGTGGGCTACCATGCCCAGAAACCCTTTGACTTGGCCACAGGCAAAGCGTTTCCCTCGAAGAAACCAACGCCACCAAGCTATTCCAAAGTCTTTGCCCACACCCTGACCACCCTTGCGGAGAACAATCCTAAAATTGTCGGGATCACAGCAGCGATGGCCACCGGCACAGGGTTGGATAAGCTCCAGCAAAAATTACCGAAACAGTACATCGACGTCGGCATTGCCGAACAACACGCCGTTACCCTCGCGGCAGGTCTCGCCTGTGAAGGCATACGGCCAGTGGTCGCGATTTACTCGACCTTCCTGCAACGGGCCTACGACCAAATTATCCATGACGTCTGTATTCAAAAATTACCGGTCTTTTTCTGCCTCGATCGGGCGGGCATCGTGGGTGCTGACGGGCCGACCCACCAAGGGATGTACGACATTGCCTATCTTCGCCTTATTCCCAATATTGTGGTGATGGCACCCAAGGATGAAGCTGAACTGCAACGGATGCTCGTCACCGGCATTGAATATACGGACGGGGCGATCGCCATGCGGTATCCCAGAGGGAATGGCGTCGGCGCACCGTTAATGGAAGACGGCTGGGAACCCCTGCCCATTGGTAAAGGGGAAATCCTCCGCAATGGTGATGATATTCTCCTGATCGGCTATGGGGCCATGGTGCACTCGACTCTCCAGGTGGCTGAAATTCTCAGTGAACACGGCATTAGCGCCACGGTAATCAACGCACGATTTGTAAAACCCCTGGACGCCGACCTCATTGCTCCCCTGGCGAAGCAAATTGGTAAGGTTGCCACCTTTGAAGAGGGCTGCTTAATGGGTGGTTTTGGGTCTGCGGTCTGTGAAGCGCTCCAGGATCATGATGTGCTTGTCCCCGTAAAACGCTTTGGCATTGGGGATGTACTCGTGGATCACGCGACTCCGGCGGAATCGAAAGCGGCCCATGGGTTAACCCCAGCCCAGATGGCAGAGTCAATTCGGGCAGCATTTTTCCAGAAAGACGCCGCCAAGACAACCACCACCGTTTAAGCAAAACTTGCTGTGATGTGACCTTGATCCCCAGTGTGTCCCCGATGCCCTGGGGATTTTTTATGGTAAAACCGTCACAGAAAATTGCGATCGCCAAACCGAACCCGTAAAATTTGGGAGCCTCCCTGTATTTTTGCCTATGAAACGTCGCCACCTGCTCAAATACGGCACCTTTGCGGCTTGGGGTTACGGCCTCACCGCCTGCAATCGACTCCCAGATGCTGTCCGTCTGCCGGGAAGATCCGCCAGAAAAGAGGATTCAGAACCAACTGCTCCAGTATTAGACTTGAGCGCCCCAGAAAAGCAAACCCTCACCCTGGGCTACGTGCCGGACTTGGCGATCGCCCCCTGGCTGATGGCCCTCACCCAAGGCTTTTTTGAGCAGTATGGCCTAGAAATTGAGCTTTATCCCCAGGTGGATCAACAGGCCGTAGAACAGGGTCTGTTAGAATCCCGTTTTGATGCGGCGATTACGTCTTTTTCGACACCGCTCATTTATCAACTCAAAAGTCCTAGGGTTGATCTAGTCGCGTTAATGCAGATCCATCGCCACGGCGGTGTTTTTTGTGGCCGCCAACAGACCTGGGCCGATAATATTCGTTCCGGTATCGACTATGCTAATTTTGCGGAATTTGCCGCCGCCTACCGGGATTATGTGCGGGCTTTACCGGAAAAAACCTTTGGGGTAGACCACGACTACAGCACAACGGCCTATCTTTACCGCTATTGGTGGGCGGCCCTGGGCTTCCATCCAGACCGGGATTTGGAGTTGGTCACCTTTGCGCCCACGGAGCTACGCCACAAATTGCAGGCAGGGATTATCCAAGGCTACTGCAGCCAAGAACCTTGGGGACAAGAGGCGATCGCCAATGACTCTGGTTTTGTTCAATACCTCTCAGGGGATATTTGGCAGGGCCACCCAGGGTCAGTGATTACCACCAGTGCAGGCTGGCTAGAAGAAAACCCAAATACGGCCAAAGCCCTTATTGCCGCCACTTTACAGGGTTGCCAATATTGCCAAAATCCCACCCACGCCGCCACCATTGGCCCTCTATTGGCCAGTAACCTCGACCTGGATCCCACTGCCATTACCGCGCTTTTTAGTGGGCAATATTTCTACGGGGGAGATGGCGATCGCCCCATTGCCCGGCAGGATAGTCCCATTTGGTTTGACCAAGGGCGACGAATCACGGCCCCTGACCAAGCCAATTACTGTTGGCAATCCCATGGCCTGTGGCTCCTCACCCAGATGGTTCGCTGGCAACATTTTGAACTAAGGCAATATCCCCAAAATGCCCGGGAACTGGTGGCGGCGGCCTATCCTACGGAACCCTATGGGGCGATCGCCAAGGGATTTGGGTTGCGTTTACCCCCTGAACCCTTTAAGTCGGAGATTCACTTCATTGACCAACGGGCTTTTTTACCGAACCAAGTGGCCAGTTATCTTAACCAGTTTAAAATCCGCACCTGACCCTATTTCCCGATACAAAAACGGCTAAAGATCCGATCCAAAACCGATTCAGTCACCCCTTCGCCGGTAATTTCTCCCAGGGCCTGGATCGCACTGCGTAGATCGATTGTCCAAAAGTCCAGGGGCAACCCCTGGGCAATCGTTTCTCGTACTTGTATGAGGGCCTGTTGCGCCTGGGCCAAGGCAGCGGCTTGTCGTTGGTTGATCGCAAAATCAAGATCAGCAGCCCCCACTTTCCCCGCTTGCACTAAATTGGCGATCGCCGTTTCCAATTCATCCACACCCTGGTGCTGGGCAGCGGCCGTTTTGACGACCCCTTGTACTTGGGGGGGGATTTCAATGGCTTCTGGTTGGCCAATATCAATTTTATTAAGGATCAAGAGCAGGGGTTGGGGACTTGCTCGATTAGCTTGTGCGACCACAATGCGTTGAAAAATCTCTTGATCTGCCGCTGTCCACCCTGCTGCTGCATCGATGGTAAATAAAATTAAATCTGCCTGTTGGGAGGCGGCCAGGGAACGGGCAACACCAATTTTTTCGACGGCATCTTCCGTTTCACGAATGCCCGCCGTATCCAACACCTGCACTGGGATACCCTGCACCACAAGCTGGGACTCTACCACATCCCGCGTTGTCCCTGGTAAATCTGTGACAATGGCGCGATCGCTGCGACTCCAGGCATTTAACAAGCTCGATTTCCCCACATTGGGGCGGCCCACAATCGCCACCTTTAACCCCGTGCGCAATAATTCACCCCGGTCAGCGGTCTGGAGAATTTGTTCCACTTTTTCAAGCACCTGAGTCAGATCCCGCTGAATTTGCGGCTCATCTAGGGGGGGTAAGTCGTCTTCAAAATCAATGCGGGCTTCCACTTCCGCCAAAATGTCTAAACATTGACCCCGGAGCTGCTGGATTGGTTGGGCCAGTTTCCCTTGGATTCCTGCCAGGGCCACCTGGCCTGATTGGGGTGATTTTGCACCTACCAGTTCCGCGACACTTTCGGCCTGGGTGAGATCGATGCGGCCATTCAAAAAGGCGCGGAGGGTAAATTCCCCTGGCGCTGCCAACCGTGCCCCAGCCCCTAAACAGAGCTGCAGCACCTGTTGGACGGGAATGATTCCCCCATGGCAGTGGAACTCCACCACGTCTTCAGCGGTAAAGGAACGGGGGGCCAACATCAGCAGGAGCAGAGCTTCATCGACGATGGCTTGGGTTTGTGGATGACGGACATAGCCATACAGAATGCGATGACTATCCCAGGTCTGCTGACCAGGGGCTTGAAAGAGTTGCCGGGCAATGGGGAGGGCCGCTGCACCGGATAGACGAACAATGCCAATGCTGCCCTGGTTCGGGACGACGGCACTGGCGATCGCCACAATGGTATCGCCTAGGTTCACAGTCTAAAACGGGATGTCATCGAGGTTCGGTTCCGGTTCGCTGGGGGCCGGGGTGGGATTTGGTGCAGGGGCGGCCATTGGATTGATGGGCACCACATTACTGGGGGTGACAGGCGAGGCCACAGCAGGATTAGCCATGGTCGTTCCGGGGGAGGTGGGGCCGAGGCCTGCACCAATGGCTTGGATTTGGGAAATAACTAACTCGGCCTTCTTTTCCTTGAAACCTTCGGGACGTTCAATGGTGTTCATTGTCAGTCGCCCCGTTACAATCACTTGATCACCGTCGTGATAGTTTTGTTGGATGTCTTGGCTGAGGTTATCGCCCCAACCTACCGCCTTAAGTTGACAGGCGGGATCTCCCTCCCGGAGCGCCGGAAATTCGATGGTGATTTGGGCAAGGGGGGTATTATCGGGGGTATAGCGCAATTCTGGTTCCCCTAGGATGCGCGCCATTAATACACAACTATTCATTTCGTCTCGGTTTCCTTTGGCGATCGCCTAGCATACGGTTCAATTGTACTTTTTCTAAAAGCGGAGTCCTAGACCCCCCTGGAGCGCAACGGCTTTTTCATTTTTACCTTCATAGGCATCAAAGGCAAATACCGCATTGGTAAAGAGCACCGTATTGCCGTTGGGCAGCGCATAATCAAGCCCCGGTTGAATTACCAAGGTATTTTGATCACCGACGGGGGAAGGGTTGTTCCCCGTTGCAAAGGAATAGCCCGCGCCCACATAGGCATCGAGTTGCCAGGTCAAAGGCACATCGTAGGAAATCGTTGGCACAATGGCTGTGCTGCCAGAACCAATAAAAGCCTGGGTTCGGAGGGAAATGGGTAATTTCAGAAACTTATAACGGGCAGCAAGCACAGCACTCAGTTGCTGTCCCTCACCGTTCCAGTCGGAGGAAATGCCAACACTCGCGCCAGCCCCCACATAGCTACCATAGGCGGCCTGGGCCTGGGCCATGGATTGGTGGATCGTGCCGGTGAATCCCGTCAGTAGGGTCGTGGCGATCGCCAAGCGACTCAATTGCTGTCGGCCAATGCAAGAAAGGCTCATATCTATACTCCTCAAAACCATGGAACGGAAATTGTCTAGAATTGCTGCCATTTTAAGGTAAATTTTAGCTTTCTACCACAGAGCTTCGGAGGCGCAAAGACTTCATTTTTGAGGTTTTTGGGGCCGTTACTGGGGTGATATTTCAGCTTTGGTAGATATTATTTGTCCAAAATTTTAGGCTAGGGATTCAACGTTTTCTAAAACAACAATACCCGGTTGGACTAATTCCCAAAGATTGTCTTGGTCTGTGGCAGCAATGCGGGCGGGTTTGAGTAATTTAATCGTTTGTAAATTCGGCCCTTGGTTACCGTAGCAGATAAAAGTTTGCTGGAAAAAAGTGTAATTGTCGGGGGGAATTTTAAGCTGGGCGCGGGGCACAAGGTAATACTGATTTTGCACTTGGATCGCCCAGTAGTCTCCCTGGTCATCAGTTTGGAATAATAAGCCGCTCAGGAAATTTTCAGTTTCTATGTCAGTTTCGGGGGCTGGGGTTACAGGCGGTTGGACGGCCAGGGCGATCGCCTCTGGGGCAAGGGTCATCGCATCAGCGTTATAGGTTTCCACTAGGGCGTCATAGGCATTGAGAAACTGTACCGGAAAATCAGCATCGGTGTCTGTATCGATTTCTGTTTCCACAGGATCTAGATCTAGGTGATCAGGCGTTTCTGGGGCTGTATTTATTTCTTCTAGGGCGCCTGGATTGACGGTCACGGCCAGGGGTTGTGGACTCGGTGTTTCACTGGGGGGAATGGCGGTGGATCGCGTTGTTACTGGTGGCGGGGCGATCGCCGCAAAAGTTTCCTTGGGCGAAAGATCGTAGGTATTTTGGATTCGCTTGATAATCTTGGCTTCAAGCTGGTCAAGATCTAGGAGATCTGGTTCAGCATCCGGGAAATAGCGATTTACAGACGAGGGTGCTGGCGTCGGTTTCCGCAGATAGAGCAGGGCAAGGGTCGCGGTGCCTAACAGAATGAGTAAGCCCAACAGAAGATTGGTTGTACGCAGGCGTTGTCGCAGGCGCTGATTGTCTCGCTGGAGGGTTTGGATCATTGCCGGAAAGGTTGTGCCACCACCCACAATGGTATTTTCCAGACTCAGGCTGGTGTAAAGGTAATCTATCGAGGTGGCCAGATCCGGGGCGATCGCCGCTTGGGTAGCTGTTTCATTTAGGGTTTTGAGGGTTTCGCTGAGATCGTTCAACTGTTGCGTCAGGTATTCTTCTAGTTCTGTTTGGGTGACGCTGCCGTAAAAACCGTAGTCCGCTTCACTGAGGTTACGCCGTTCAAAAAAATCTAAAAATTCCTGGAGTTGACGGATCGTTTCCGGGTTAAAACCGTCTGTAAAGGGTTCGATCAGGTTAGCCAGATTATCGAGGTGCTGATCCAGGTTGGCGATCGCCGTTGTTAAAGCTTCCCGTTGGGCCGAATCTTGAATCGTTGCCAGTTGCCCTTCCAGTAAACGGATCTGTTCCTGGAGTTGTTGCAGACCAGCCCGATCATCCCGAAAAATCTGGGCATCGAAGTCCGTTGTGCCAGCGTTGAGCGCCGCTAAATCATCGGGGAATTCTTCTAGGTCAGACCGGAGAGCCACAAAACCCTGGTTTAATAACCACAACTCCGCGAGGAATGAACGCTCCTGGGTAGTAGAAGTAGCTTCTTGGGCAAAAGTTGAGGGCATCAGAGCAGGCGAGAGCAGTCCCAATCCGCCTGTACCTAGCAGTAAACTCCCCAGGATTAAACCGTGCCAGCGTTGCCTCATTGCCATACTTTTTCCCTGCGATACGATTCCCAAACCCAAAAAAATTGCGCTCAGAATGTGTGAACTTACTTAAGGTGATTCTAAGGCAGCTTTCCCCTAGACATTAGCTTAGTCCCAGAAAATTACCGTCATCACGCCCAGAAAACAAAAAGAGATATGTTACCCTAACCAGTGACTTTATGCCTGCCCACAACTCCTATGAAAATCCGCATTGGTAACGGTTACGATGTCCACCGTCTTGTGCCTGGTCGTCCTCTCATTTTGGGAGGCATCCAGTTAGAACATCACCTCGGCTTAGATGGCCACAGCGATGCAGACGTTTTGACCCATGCGATTATGGATGCGATGTTGGGAGCGCTCAGTTTGGGGGATATTGGTCATTATTTTCCGCCCACGGATCCCCAGTGGAAAGGGGCCGACAGCATTGAATTGCTCAAGCAGGTACATCGGTTAATCCAAGAGCAGGGCTGGCAAATTGGCAATATTGACTCGGTAATTGTGGCAGAACGCCCGAAACTAAAACCCCATATTCAAGCTATGGTTCAATGTCTCGCTGAGGCCCTTGGAGTGGAACCGGATCAGGTGGGTGTTAAGGCCACGACTAATGAAAAACTAGATGCCATGGGTGAGGAGAAAGGAATTTGTGTTCATGCTGTCGCCCTGTTAGTGCAAGCCTAAGCCACGGATATTCATGCGTCACCTAATCGTTATCGAAAAAACCAATACAGGTTATTCCGCTTATTCTCTAGAGCTATCTGGTTGTGCAGCAACAGGCAAAACAGAAGTTGAAGTGACCCAGAATATGCAAGAGGCGATCGCCTTTCATTTTGAAAGCTTGCAATTAGAACGCTTAGAAATTTCGCTTCTAGAAAAACAAAAAAAGGAGGTCATCGCCTCCTCAAATTCATTAAAAGTTATCAGCGCTTTAAAGTAAGTAAACAAGTCCGAACAGAATAATCCAGACCACATCGACAAAGTGCCAATAAAGTTCCGCTGCTTCGACACCAAAATGGGCTTGGCCACTGTAATGACCTGCTTCGCGCGATCGCCATAAAACTGCTAGGGTAAATAACAGCCCTGCCGTAACGTGGAGACCGTGGAACCCCGTCAGCACATAGAAACAACTGCCAAAGAGGTGTTCCGTTAGGCCAAATTCCATGTGGGCATATTCATAAACCTGGCCGCCGAGGAAAATCGCCCCCATCAGTGCCGTAATCCCGAACCATAGCTGGAGACCTTTGACGTCGTCGTTTTTGATCGCGCTTTGGCCCTTGTGCATCACAAAGCTACTGCTAACCAGGATGATTGTATTCACCGTCGGCACGAGCAATTCTAATTCCTTTGTGAAACCAGGCATTGTCGCTTTGTAAATGAGAAAAGCAGCGAATAGCCCAAGGAAAATCATACTTTCTGCGACCAGAAACATGACCAGGCCAAACATCCGGTAGTCGGGGTGACCATGGTGTTCCGTCGGGGGCGTTTGATAATCGGTGGCGATCGCCGGGTTGGTGGTTGAACTTTGCATTTTTATGACTCCTCTAACTCATTTCTGCCACTTCAGCCAGCATCTCTTCGATGGAATCCTCATCTCTGGGTTCATCATCAATGCCATATTCATAGGGGCCAGCCCACAGCACAGGCGGCTCATCAAAATTTTCGATACTGGGTGGTGAAGTGGTTTGCCATTCCAGGGTGAGGGCACGCCAAGGATTCCGCCCAGCCGCTTTCCCGTTGACTAACCCTAGGATGATTGACATCAAAAAGGGCAGCGTTGATAGCGCCAAGATATAAGAGCCTAGGGTACAAACCTGGTTTAGAGGCTGGAATTGGGGATCATAGAGGGCAATGCGGCGGTTCATCCCCTGCAAGCCGAGGTAGTGCATCGGCAAAAAGGTCATATTAAAGCCAACGAAGGTCATCCCAAAGTGGATTTTGCCCCACATTTCGTTGTACATTTTGCCCGTCATTTTCGGGAACCAGTGATACACCGCCCCAAAGAGGGCAAAGACGGAACCACCAAACAGGACATAGTGGAAGTGACCCACCACGAAATAGGTGTCATGGACATGGATATCAAAGGGCGCTGCTGCCAACATCACCCCCGTTAAACCGCCAATTAGAAAAGAAGACAGAAACCCAATCGCAAACAGCAGGGCGGAGTTGAGCTGTAATTTACCGCCCCAGAGGGTGGCACACCAGCTAAAGATCTTGATCCCCGTCGGTACGGCAATGATCATTGTCGTCGCCATAAAGAACATCCGTAGCCAGCCAGGGGTGCCACTGGTAAACATGTGGTGCGCCCAGACGATTAAACCAAGAAAACTAATTGCTAAACCGGAGTAGGCGATCGCCCGGTACCCGAAGATTGGTTTCCGGGAGTGAACTGGGAGAATTTCTGAGATCACCCCAAAGAACGGCAGCACCATGATATACACCGCTGGATGGGAATAAAACCAAAACAAGTGCTGATAAACGATCGGATCGCCGCCCCCTGTCGGATTAAAAAAGGCCGTACCTGCCATCAGGTCAAAGGACAGCAAAATCAAAGCTGCGGCCAAGACCGGAGTCGAGAGCAAAATTAATGCCGAAGTCGCCAGCATTGCCCAACAGAATAGCGGCATACTGTGAATGTCCATGTCCGGGGCGCGCATCTTAAAGATCGTGGTGACAAAATTAATCGCCCCCAGAATCGAAGCCGTCCCCAAAATCAGCAGACATAAAATCCAGAGTTCCTCGCCCCACTTACCAGAAATCAAACTTAAGGGCGGATAGGAAGTCCAACCCGCTTGGGGGGCGCCCACAAAAAAGCTGGCAATCAACAAAATGCCGCCGACGGGCTGCATCCAAAATGCCACCGCATTCAACCGGGGAAACGCCATGTCATCCGCACCGATCATCAGGGGGATTAAATAATTCGCAAAGGCGGCTCCTGCGGGCACAATCCACAAAAAGATCATGATTGTGCCATGCATCGTAAACATTTGGTTATAGACTTCGGGGGAAACAAAGTCTGGGTCTGGGGTCGCAAGTTCTGTGCGGACAACTTCTGCTAATGCACCACCGATGAAATAAAAGAAAAACGCCGTGACGAGATATTGAATCCCAATCACTTTGTGGTCAGTACAAAAGGTAAAGTAGTCCGTCCATTTGCGATCGCCCGCATGGTGTATTGTCGCGTCACTCATGGTTGATCGTTGATTTATTATCGTGCGTTTACTAAAAAAGTCAGTTACAGGTTTAAGTTTTTGAAAAAGGCTGACCTTACTGGGCCATCGACATCATCCCCAAAGGCTGATGGGGAATCTGATCTAGGGTATTTTCAATAATGCCCATCTCTTCGGCGTAGGCCTGGAGAAATTCTGCATCGGTTAAGGCCGTAGAATCAACGGGTAGAGGTTGGTTTTGACCCTCTTGCAGCGCCACTGTGCGCGATTGTACCCATTGGTCATAGCCCTCTGCCGTTTCAACGGTCATCGTGGTTTTCATGCCGCCGTGGTAAGAGCCGCAGAGTTCCGCACAAATCACCGGGTAGGTTCCTTCGCGATTGGCCACAAAGCTCAGTTTCGAAACCTGGCCGGGCATCACATCTTGTTTAATGCGAAATTCTGGAAGCCAGAAAGCATGGATCACATCCGCCGCCTTCATGTTGAGTTGAATCGGGCGATCCACAGGTACATGGAGATCCCCGGAGACGATGCCCGTATCGGGATAGGTGAAAATCCAAGCATATTGCAGCCCATTGACATCAACCACAAGGGGTTCTTCGTCACTGGCCGATGCTGATTTACCGATGCCAATGGCAAGGCGAGAATCTTCTCCCATGGCAACCATATTTTCCATAGTGCTGGGAGTGTGATGGTGGGCCATCGCCATACCGCCACCAGAAACCATCGGGTCGAGGCCACCCATTTTGTTATAGATTTCGAAGCTATAGATCGCCAGGATAAAGACGATGACAGTGGGGATCGCTGTCCAGACAATTTCTAGGGGGACATTGCCTTCGATCGCCGGGCCATCGGTTAGGTCACCTTTTTTGCGGCGAAATCGAATCAAACAGATCACCAAAACCCCTTCAATCAGGATAAATAGACCGGTGGCAATGGTCATCATGAGGTTAAATAATTCATCCACATCATTGGCGTCGGCGGAGGCGGCAACGGGGAGTAAACCATGGTTCTGACCGTACCAGAGACTGATGAGGGTAATGGCAATTCCAGCGATCAAGGTTGTGATGCTATTGGGAATATTCACGGGAAATGTTGGAGCTTTTTTGGAATAACTGCTGGTTACCACGTTAAAACAAACTGTTTGGAAATGCCTTTGGTTTGTCACAATCTTCATGGTTGACTGATGACAAATCTTGATTATTTCGTATCAGTGTCATTTAAAACTCAATTATGTAATCTATCTGGCCAAAAACTTAAGGTTATATTTAGATTTCCTGGGTTATTTGTTGCTTAAATGTAAAGAATTTGTACAGGATAGGTCACTGAACAGCAGCGTCTAAACGGGTTCACTACAGTGTTAATTAACGAGATTTAGCTATTTTCCTTAGGTCAAAATCTAGTTTATGTAGCTATTTACATCTGTGGCAGTTCTGACTCCGTAGATTGTTAAGCGTTTTGTGAGGAGGCTTCATGGCTCATTCCATTTCATCGCCAAATTCTTTTTCGCCAGCGAGTGATCAGGTGAAAACATGGGTTCGCCGTTTGGTTTGGAAAATGGCGATCGCCACTTTGTTGTTAATGGCGATTGGTAGTGCAACACGGGTAATGAATGCGGGACTTGCTTGTCCAGATTGGCCCCTGTGCTACGGGCAACTGGTGCCGACCCAACAGATGAATTTACAGGTTTTCTTGGAGTGGTTTCACCGTTTAGATGCGATGTTGATCGGTCTATCGGCGATCGCCCTGGTAGGACTTACCCTCTGGTTCCGGGCGGCACTGCCCCGTTGGCTCCCATGGGCTTCCGGTTTTGCTCTATTTTTAATCGTTTTCCAAGGCATTTTGGGCGGTTTAACCGTCACCGAACTGCTGCGCTTTGATATTGTCACGGCTCACCTTGGCACGGCTTTATTCTTCTTTGTCACCCTACTCACCATTGGTAGTTGCTTAAGTGACTATCGCGGCAACGGCACCGCCGGAAAATTACCCTGGTTTGGTTTGGCGGCAGCGATTTCTATCTATCTCCAAAGCCTGTCCGGAGGCTTAGTCGCCTCCCAGTGGGCCTTGCACCAGTGCTTTTTCCAAGGGGAGATGTGTGTGGTGATGGACAGTCACATCATCGGGGTTGTCCCCGCTACCCTCGCAACGGTTGTTACTGTGGTCATGGCTTGGCGGACGCCGGCTCTCCACCCTTTTTTGCGCCGTCTGGCCAATGTCGCCATGTTGCTGGTGTGCTTACAAATTCTGATTGGGGTGGCCACCTTTAAACTGCATCTCCAGGTAGAACCTCTCACTGTGACCCACCAGGCCGTTGGGGCGAGTCTCCTTGGAACCTTGGCGATGTTTTCTGTCTTTGCGTTCCGCGATCACCAGCCCCAGACCAGCTGAACCAAACCTCATCTCTCCATTCCTCTGCGTCTTTATTACTTCAGGTATTTTTATGCTCGGCACCAGCCTTTCTCCGCACCATGAAAACTTGTGGGCGGTTATCAAAAGCTATTACCAACTCACTAAACCCCGTATTATTCCCCTACTGCTGATTACCACCGCTGCTTCGATGTGGATTGCTTCTCACGGTCACATTGACCCGGTAAAGTTACTGATTACGCTCTTGGGGGGAACCCTCGCGGCGGCCTCTGCCCAGACCCTCAACTGTATTTATGACCAAGACATCGACTTTTCGATGCAGCGCACCCGTAAGCGTCCAATCCCCTCTGGTCGAGTTCAACCACGCCATGCCTTGATTTTTGCCCTGGTTTTGGGGAGTTTGTCTTTTTCCCTGTTAACGGTATTTGTGAACCTACTCAGCGCCTGTTTAGCGTTATCGGGCATTGTGTTTTATATGCTGGTTTATACCCACTGGCTGAAGCGGCACCATGTGCAAAATATTGTGATCGGTGGCGCAGCAGGCTCGATTCCGCCCCTGGTCGGTTGGGCGGCGGTCACGGGTCAGTTGGATTGGTCAGCCTGGATTTTGTTTGCGCTGATTTTCCTCTGGACGCCGCCCCATTTCTGGGCCTTGGCCTTGATGATCAAAGAAGATTATGCAGAAGTTGAGGTGCCGATGCTGCCCGTGGTCAAGGGCGAAAAAATAACCGTCGATCAAATTTGGATTTATACATTGATCGTCGTGCCCTTCAGTTTCTTGCTGGTTTTCCCGTTCCAAGCGTCTGGGCTATTTTATGCGATCGCCGCTTTAGTGCTCGGGGCCATTTTTATCCAAAAAGCCTGGGAATTGAAGCAAAATCCCTTTGATCAGCCCCTAGCCAAATCCATGTTTAAATATTCGATTCTTTACATGATGTTGCTTTGTACGGCGATGGTGGTGGATAGTTTACCTGCGGTGCATGATGTCACTGCCCTGGTGACCACAACTTTAGCTTCCCTGACTTAATGACGCCCCTCTTTTCTCGCCTGCTCGCCCTCGCCCATGACAACCATGCTGCCTTCTATGCCCCCGGTCACAAAGGTGGTCAGGGGATTTTTTCTGGGTTGGCACAGGTCTGGGGAAAAGAGATTTTTCGGGCAGATTTACCGGAGCTCCCCGATCTCGATAATTTATTTGCGCCAGAAGGGGTGATTTTAGAGGCTCAAACCCTAGCTGCCGAAACTTTTGGGGCCGATCAAACCTGGTTTTTGGTCAACGGCTCCACCTGTGGGATTATCGCCGTCATTTTAGCGACGGTGGGGGAAGGAGAAAAAATTCTCTTACCCCGCAATATCCACCAGTCAGCCATTTCTGGCTTGATTTTGTCGGGGGCGATGCCAGTTTTTGTGAACCCGCCCTACGACCCAACTTGGGATTTAAGCTATGGCCTCACCCCAGAATCCGTTGAATTAGCCTTTCAAACGCATCCCGATATTAAAGCGGTCTTGGCCCTCTCACCGACCTACCAAGGGGTTTGTCCTGATCTCAAGGCGATCGCCGCCATTACCCAGCGTAAAAATATCCCTTTAATTGTTGATGAAGCCCACGGGAGCCACTTTAAATTTCATCCTAATTTCCCGCCCACGGCCCTCGAACTCGGCGCGGATATGGTGATTCAATCAACCCACAAAACCCTAGGGGCGATGACCCAAGCCTCGATGCTCCATCTGCGAGGAACTAGGGTTGATCCCCAGAAAATTAACCGCGCCTTGCAACTTGTCGAATCCACCAGTCCCAGTTATTTACTCCTGGCTTCCCTAGATACGGCCCGCGCTCAAATGGCGACCATGGGCGAAACCCTTTGGTCAGAAACATTGCAATTGGCGCAACAGGCACGGCAGGCTTTGACCCCGATTCCGGGATTAAAAATTTTTGATTCCCAACCCCAGACAGGTATTCAATATTTTGATCCCACACGCCTCACGGTTGATGTTTCTGGTTTAGGGTTAACGGGTTATGCCGCAGATGAAATCTTGACGGAAACCTTGGGTGTGATTGCAGAACTCCCCCTGGGGCGATCGCTTACCTTTATTCTTACTTTTGGCAATACAGAGCAAGATATTCAGCGGTTAATTAACGCATTTCAAAAACTTAGCCAAAACAATCAAGCACAATATCCCTTAGATCGGCCAAAAATTCCAACAACTCAGCCTGAAACCTTCTATGGACTGCCACAACTCTCGCCACGGCAAGCTTTTTTTGCCACCAGTAGAGCCGTTTCCCTTGAAGCGAGCCTCAATCAAATTTGTGCCGAATTAATCTGTCCTTATCCCCCTGGGATTCCCGCAATGATGCCCGGCGAAAAAATTACGGCAGCAACCCTCGCCAGTTTGCGCCAGACATTACAGTTGGGTGGTGTGGTCACAGGGGCCAATGATCCGAGTCTAAAAACGATTCGCGTGATTGATTATTGATGAACCTAAAGTAAAAACTTGGCGATCGCCTCGGCGACCCCATCTTCTTCGACGGAAGTTGTCACCGCGTCCGCAACGGCTTTGAGGGCAGCAGGGGCATCCCCCATGGCAACCCCAAGCCCAGCATATTCAAGCATTTCCCGGTCGTTAAAGTTATCGCCAATGGCCATCACATTAGCGGCCTGCAACCCCAGAATTTGTTCGGTGAGAAATTTCACGGCTTGGCCTTTCGTCGCCGTCGGGGAGGTGAATTCCACATACACAGCCGTGGATTGGGTACAGTAAATTTGCTGCTGAGTGTAGCGTTTTTGTACGAGGGGCAATAGGGTTTGAGGCACCGTTTCCGTGTGACAAACCGCGAGAATTTTTGTCGGGGCCTGGGCCACAATATCCCGCAAATCGGTGAGTAAATTTGCCTTGCAGCCTGTTCTTTCTTGGTAGGCTGCGGTGCGCTCGTTAAATTCATCAACGTACAATTCGTCGTTGTGATAGACGTGCAAATGAAGCTGCGATCGCCAAGCCTGGGTACTGAGAAAATCCAGAATATCAAGGGCAATGTCCGCTGGCACCGAAAGCTGTTGGTGGGGAAGCGTCTGCAAGGGATCTTGAATCCAAGCGCCGTTATAGGCAATCAAGGGGACATCGGAGGCGATCGCTTCATAAAACCGTTTGGCCGAACAAAACATGCGTCCGGTGGCGATCGCCACTTTGATCCCTTTCCTTTGGGCCGCTTGGATCGCCCCTAAAACCTGGGGACTAACTTGGTTGATTTTCCCCGAAATAGTGCCGTCAATATCCAACACCAGTAGGCGAATGTCCTGCATTGTTTCGGTCAAAATGGTTGCCCCTAAAGCATAGAAGAGTTCCCCCATCCCAGCAACGGCCTAAGCCCCAAGGAGGCGTTGCCGCTTTGTATAATGGAGAACACAATTGTGAATTATTGCTGCATTCAAGTTTTAGAGAACTTCACCATGACCACCGAGCGGGAATTTGCCGAATGGCCCGAAAAAATTAGACGGGTTCGCGGCCAAGCGCCCCAACATAAATCCCAACGTTCAACACAAACGCCCCGTTGGTTACCGATTTTGCTGTTCTTTTCGAGTTTGGCGATCGCCCTTTGGTTCAACCAACAACTCCAACAACGCCCGGTACAATCCGGTGGGGAACCGCCTAGAGTAAGACAATATCGGCTTTAGGGGATGATCGACCCTCTGCTAATTTTCCCTCGGCTTGAATCGAGCGCACCCTGTTTGAAATATGTCTTTGCACCAAAAATTTAGGCCAAGACATATTTTTTGGCTGAAATTACCGTTGCTACGTCTGACATCTCAGGGCGCAAACAGATATCGCTACACACTAATAAAATCTCTCCTGGGACAGGCGGTGAGGAAACCCTGACTTCGGTTATAAGATTTGAGAGGGCGAACGAGGGGACTCGAACCCCCGAATGGCGGAACCACAATCCGCTGCCTTAACCACTTGGCTACGCTCGCCATAATCACGATTAATAATGTTATCGAATTGATTTTATTTTGTCCAGGTTTTTTATGAAACTTTCTCAAATTAGCGGCATGGTCAGCGGCGTTGGCGTTGTTGTCCTCGGAGCGATCGCCTACTTGACCAATCCTCCCCTAAGTCAATATCGAACCTATGCTGGCGAACAAATTGCTATCTATCTCAAGGATAATGTCTGCCAAAATTCCGGTGATGATCTGCCCCTCGGTTTGGGCAATCTCCAGGGCGATTTGTTGCGCAACTACTGTAAAACCCTCGTTGATGCGAGCCAGGCCCAGTTGGGCGAAATTGTCAGTCGGCAAACCAGCGTCAATAACTATTTTTTCTTTAGCATCTACCAGACGGATATTGTTTTACCGGAGCCATTTCCACGGTATTCCTTTGAGACGGTGGGGATCTTTCAGCAGTTCTACACCTACCGGGCAGAAAAAAGCTAGGGTGAGCATTGCGTCCAGGCTTGATGGGATAGTTTCAAACGGGCGATCGCCTCATCAACCGACCCAACACACACAGGAATTTCAAAATCTACCGCATCGGCCATCTGGGGCACCATGGTTTGTTCCGCCCACTGAACCAATTCTGTCCACATGTCCCCCACCAAAATAAACGGCATATTGTGGATCGAGCGCACCTGGAGCAATTGCCAGATCATCAACGCTTCGAGGGTTGTGCCAATCCCCCCCGGCATCACCACAAACGCATCGGAAACCAAGACAAAGTGATGGAGGCGTGAGAAAAAAGTCTGGTGCTGGAATACTTCTTCGACAAAGGGGTTAACCTCCTGTTCAAAGCCTAAATCCACCCGAATCCCAATGGATTTTGTCCGATCCAGGGGATCTGCTAAAACACTTCCTTCATTAGCCGCTTCCATGAGACCAGGGCCACCTCCTGTCACAATGTCACAGCCGAGGGTCGTTAACTCACTGGCCAGGCGACGCACATCTTGATAAAGAGGCGAGTCGCGGGTAATGCGGGCCGAACCAAAAATTGTCACGCGATAGCGATCACGGCGGGGCGGTTGAATACTACTCAGGCCATTGACCACTTTCCAGAGGGATAACACGGCTTCTTGCACAATGTCATAGCTCATGGTCTGCTCGGTGAGGCTGACAGGAAAGCAAGGGGAAGATTGGCCGTTCGCTTCGTTTTTCATGGTGATTTTTGCCCGGTAATGGGAGCAATATACAATATTTCCGGGAATTTCCCCGACGGCGACTTGGCGGATTTACGGTTTAGGGAGCGACCTTAATGCCTGGATCTGTCAGGAAATCAGTCTCGTTTTGCCGTTGCCAGAGCCAGCGATCGCCAATGTTAACCAGTTGATTGAGGGCGCACACATCGGGGCGAATGGTTTGGGTTTCTCCTAGTAGATAATTCAGGCAAATGCCCAGGGGAATTTTGTGGCCGATGAAAAGCAAGTTGCCGGCATAGGATTTGAGTAATCGCTGGAGGGTCTGAAGCGTCCGTCGCTTCACCTGAATGGCATTTTCGGGGTAGCCGGGTGAATACTTTTCCTGGTAGTGCCAGTCGATATTGCTGCAGTTTTGACGCAAAAACGCTTTGGAGTGGGTTTTGGGCGGGCGGGTCATCCAGGCAGGATTATGCCATTCCCCCAGGCCCGGCTCTAGCTTCAGAGAGAGGTTTAAACGTTGGGCGCAATATTGACCCGTTTGGATCGTGCGCAGGAAAGGGGAGGTAAAAATGTGGTGGATCGTTTCTTGGGCGAGGCGATCGCCTAACTCCTGGGCCTGGCGGTGGCCAGCGGGACAAAGGGGCGGATTATAGGGATAGAGAGCCGTCGTAAACCAAGCCGGTTGCACAAAATCCAAGCGATTTCCGTGGCGCACAAACCACAACTGTCGGCCCCAAGTGTCGTGGGTAACAGACTTAAATACCATCCCTAGACATGGAGATTTTCCGGCAAAATCACTTCCAAAGCCTCCGCCCAAACCGGCAAATCATTACGCACTAGATCCCAAACAAAGGCAATATTGACCGCTTCGTAATCTTCACTCATGGTTTTGGCGATCGCCTCTAGTTCAAACCAAGGCACTTGGGGGAGCTCCGGATGCATCCCCTTGGGAATATTTCGCGCCGCCAGACCCATAATTTCGAGCCGCCGAATCACCGCGTCCTGCACCACAATATTGCCGAGGAACTCCGTCCAACTCAGATCCGCCAGATAATTAATCGCTAACCGCGCCGAAATGAGAATATCCAATAAAACTAGTGTGTGCCGATCCGCCATGGAAAACCTCGAGATAAGCTCCGGGTGGAGTAGTAAATCGCTATAGTGGATAGAATGATCACTTAACAAAGTATCGACTTGGTGGAGCCGCTGTTCCCCATAGATATCCGCTGATGAAACGTCAAACTCGTTCACGTTACGATCGCCCTCCCTACGACCGTCCGAGGTATCCCGAACGGGAACCCAAAAAGTCCCTCTTTAACTTCAACTATGCAACCCTGGCATTGTTTGGAGGAATTTTTGTCCTAGGGGTTACGGTGGGCATCGGCTTTAGCTCCAGTACCAATCTTAACCCGACAAGCATTGATTCTCGCCTGGAAATTGACCGCCAAGCCCCTGATGCTGAGCTATGCCAGCAATTTGGTGCGAGTGCCATTGTGACGGACATGAAAATCTTTGTGACGCTCAACCCCTTCAACGTCTTTGTCACCCAACCCCAGATGGAGCCAGGCTGTGTGATTCGGCAAAATAACTGGGCAATTCTCGAACGCCAAAACCTCGTCACCTCAGAACAAGTCAACGACTGTAAGCGGCGCATGAATACCTTTGGCTATACCGGGAGTCTGCAGGGGTCGCCGAGTATTAACTGCATTTATCAAAATGATGCGGCGGGAAATCTCTTCCTTAATCAGCCCGGAACAACCACTGTCCCAGAATCCGACCGTTTCTAGGGAACAAAAACAAAAATTCAAGGTTAAAGATAATAGGATAGTAACGGCTCATTTTTCGTGTAGGGAGACCTGATTTTATGTGTGGCATTGTGGGATATTTAGGCACGCAAGCAGCAACAGATATTCTGGTCTCGGGCCTGGAACGGCTGGAATACCGGGGTTATGATTCGGCGGGCATTGCCACCATTTGGCAAGAAAAACTCCACTCGGTACGGGCGAAGGGTAAGTTATACCGGCTCCGGGAAAAATTAGAAGGAAATACGACTCCCGCCACCATTGGTATTGGCCATACCCGCTGGGCGACCCATGGCAAACCAGAAGAACATAATGCTCACCCCCACCTCGACATGGCGCAACGGGTGGCCGTGGTGCAAAATGGCATCGTCGAAAACTACCGAGAGCTGCGGGAAGAACTCCAAGGTAAAGGCTACGCTTTCCTATCGGAAACGGATACGGAAGTCATTCCCCATCTGATTGCGGATCTGCTCCAGACGACGAAATCTGAACCGGAACCCCTCCTCGCGGCGGTACAAAAGGCTGTGCAACGGTTGGAAGGGGCCTTTGCGATCGCCGTCATTTGTGTTGACTATCCCGATGAGCTGATCGTCGCCCGGCAGCAAGCACCCTTGACCCTAGGGTTTGGCCAGGGGGAATTTTTCTGTGCCTCGGATATTACGGCGTTAATCCCCCACACGCGGGCGGTGCTGACCCTCGAAAACGGTGAAATGGCCCGGATGACGCCCCTGGGGATGGAAATTTATAATTTTGCGGGCGATCGCCTCAAAAAAGCCCCCCGCACCCTCGATTGGAACCCAGGCCAAGTCGAAAAACAAGGCTTCCGGCACTACATGCTTAAGGAAATCTATGAGCAGCCGGCGGTGGTGCGCACCAACCTCGAAGTTTATCTCAATCCAGAAGCAGCCCAGCCGATCAACCTCGGTATCAATGACCCCACATTTCTCGACAGCATCGACCACATCCAAATTGTGGCCTGTGGTACCAGTTGGCACGCCAGCCTCGTGGGGAAATATTTACTCGAACAACTCGCTGGCATTCCCACCTTTGTGCACTACGCTTCGGAGTTTCGCTACTCTCCTTCACCGATCATGCCCAATACCTTGACCATTGGCGTGACCCAGTCCGGTGAAACCGCCGATACGATCGCCGCCCTAGAAATGGAAAAAGAGCGTCGTCTACACCACAACGACCACCTCAAGGCTCGCCTCCTGGGCATTACCAATCGTTCAGAAAGCACGATCACCCACCTTGTTGACCAAGTGCTCTATACCCATGCGGGCATTGAAATCGGCGTTGCGGCGACAAAAACCTTTACGGCGCAACTCATGAGCTTTTATTTCCTCGCCCTGGAGTTGGCAACCCGGCGGCAAACCCTCGCCCCTGAAAAACTCCAGAACATTGTCACCGGGTTACAGCAAATTCCGACGCAAATTGAGTCGATCCTGGCGGATCAAGAAAAGAGCATCGAAGAATTGGCCCATAATTTTGCGGATACCCATGACTTTATCTTTATTGGTCGGGGGATTAATTTCCCCATTGCCCTAGAAGGTGCCCTTAAACTTAAGGAAATTAGCTACATCCACGCCGAGGGTTATCCAGCTGGGGAAATGAAACATGGCCCCATTGCCCTCCTAGATGCGAAGGTGCCCGTGGTGGCGATCGCCATGCCAGGGGATATTTACGAAAAAGTCATTTCCAATGCCCAGGAAGCGAAGGCTAGAGATGCTCTTTTGATCGGGGTGACGGCCCTGGATGATACGGAAGCCACCCAGACCTTTGATGAGGTGTTACCTGTAGCCGCAGTGGACGAAATTTTGTCGCCCCTGTTGGCGGTGATTCCTCTCCAGCTCCTTTCCTATCACATTGCAGCGCGACGAGGTTTAGATGTGGATCAACCGCGCAACCTCGCCAAGTCTGTCACTGTGGAATAAAAGCAAAATCAAGGCGATCGCCTAATGAATTCCAGGCCGGGGAGAGCAGTAATGTTCTCCCCAATTTTGTGGCACCAATGCCTATTTATTAAATGGATCATATTCTGCCAACAGCTTTTCGAGTTTGGCCTCGTCAACCCGATTGAAAATCCGTTTTGATTCTTCCAAATCCCGGGTGGTCTTCGCCAGGCTAATAGTGGAGCTAATCGAAAAAACAAACCCCATACCCAGGTAGCTTTTCATCCAGCCGTTGAGGGGCAACAGATAAATGCCGACGCCCATCGCACTGAGGGACAAAATAAACGCTAGCCAGGTTTGAAAAATCCAAGCATTGGTGTGGGTGGCTGGGGCATCAAATTTAGGAGTGGCCATGATTTGGAACCTCAATGGTGACTTATGTTCTGTTACTTTCATTGTCGGTAAAGATTTTCTGTAGTCGCAATGAGCAAACCCAAGGCCACAGTAGAGTGTCGTAGTTTTTTGCAACGGGAAGCAGTCCACAGAAGTAAGGTGAAGTAGGATGAAGTGATAGCCCCACAAAAAAAGCGATGATCACCCTCCAAGAGCTTGACCACTGGTTTCCCGCAGTCCAAAAACAAGCTTTGCTGACCCAGTTAAAGCAAGTGGTGGGCCTCACACGGGTGCGGGCCGAATATTTTTTGCGTCTTTGGATCTATCTCCTGGTGAAGGCAAAACTGGCGCAAGAGCCGCAGCTACAGCCCCCCTTAAAGGAATTAGAAACCCGATTTGGGGCGATTATTTGTACCCACCGGGAGGCGGCAGAATTGTTCTATGGCGATCAAGAAAAAGGGGGCGATCGCGCGGCGGGGATGATGCTAGATAAGCTGGCGGCCCTGGGGTTGATTCGTAAGTATTTTGATGGCAACACCACCTGCATTGAGATTTTGCCGTTGCCGCAACAGGTTTTGAGTCCCGAAACCGACGACGCGGTTTCCCTGACCTTGGCGGAGTTTAATCCCCGCTGTGATGCGATTCCCGTAGCGAATTTGCTCGCAGTGAATTACAACTGGATGAACAATAATAATGATGCGGTGCCCCACCGAATTGCCAGACTATTGCGCCAGTGGGGACAACAATATCCCACGGGAATGCGCGTTTTGAGGCGTGTGGATAATCAAAATCCGGTGGGCTTTTATCTGCTCTATCCGACTGCTGCCCATTCTGATGTCAATTTTTTTCGGCCCGCAAAGAAGGCGCTGCACCTTAGTACGATGGCGGCAATTGATCCGTTTACCCTGGCCACCGTGGGCGACGAAACCTGCGTGTCGGTGTTTATTCGCAGTTGGGTGATTGATCCTATGTATTTAACGGCCTATCGACTTACTTTCCTAGTGGATGCCCAGCAAACATTACGAAAAATGCAAAAGGATTTTCCCAATCTTTGTGATCTGCATACTTTAATTATCCATCCGAGCTATGCCCAACTGGCGACGGCCCTTGGTTTTCAGCCGACCCAGCAAGGGGATTTAGGCTCTATCCACTGGATGTATCAAGCTCTGGATCGGTTTTTGGCTTTGGAGATTGCTGAGGCGATCGCCCCCCTTGGGTAAAGCGAATCCTTTGCCTTTTCAATTGACGATTGATTATGATCAGTGGGTTCCATTGTGTTTAGGAAGCAACCCCCTGTGAAACTGGCCTTTATCCTCGATCCCATTGCCAACCTTGACCCTTGCCATGATACGACGGTGGCTTTTATGGAAGCGGCCCAACTCCTCGGCCATGAGGTTTGGATTACGACCATGGAACAGTTGAGCGTGGTGGACCATCAGGCCTGGGCAACAGTGCAGGCAGTGGAATTAGAGCCAGTGCGTTTGGAAAATGGTCTCTGGATCGCCGAGGAACATTGGTTTCGCCTCGGAGAACGGAAATTATTGCCCCTCACGGAAATGAACGCGGTCTTTATGCGCACCGATCCCCCCGTGACCGCCGCCTACCTCTATGCCACCTACATTTTGGATTTGCTCACCCCTACTAAAACCCTGGTGTTGAATAATCCCCAGGGGATCCGCGCCGCTAACGAAAAACTCTATGCCCTCCGGTTCCCCACGGTGATTCCCGCCAGTATTATCACCACAGAAAAAGCAGTGGCGCGACAATTTATCGCAGCCAAGGGCAAGGCCGTTTTAAAGCCCCTCGGTGGGAAAGCCGGGGAAGGAATTCTGTTAATCGAAAAAGGCGATCGCAATTTCAATTCCCTTGTAGAAATTAGCACCAAGCAAGGCAAAGAACCCGTGATGGTACAGGAATTTTTGCCCGCTGCCCAGGAAGGCGATAAGCGTTTAATCGTCCTAGATGGGGAACCCATTGGGGCGGTGAATCGGATTCCAACAGGGGACGATTTCCGGGGCAATATGGCCGTTGGGGGTCGCATCGCCCAGGTGGATATTACAGAGCGCGACCGGGAAATTGCCGCAACCTTAGCCCCCCAACTCAGGGCCGATGGGTTATATTTTGTCGGCCTCGATATTATTGGTGGTTATGTAACGGAGGTGAATGTCACCAGTCCCACAGGTGTCCGGGAAGCAGATCGCCTCGATGGGGTCTCCATCGGGAAACAGGTAATCGAATGGGTTGCGGCGCAGACATCCCCCTAAATTTCTAGCAAAGGGCAGGCGCTAAAACGTCGGTGATGAGGTCGGCGGTAACTTGATCGGTGATCAAAACTTCCCCGATTTTGGTCGGGAGGATAAACCGCACTTTCCCCGACTTCACCTTTTTATCGCTCTGGAGGGTCTCCAGAATCGCTTCAATCGCTAAATTATTGGGGCATTCGGTGGGAAGACCTGCTTTTTTGATTAAGGCATCTTGGCGCTGGGTTTCGGCAGTCGTCCAGAGATTCATTCGGGTGGCGATCGCCCCCGCTAAGGCCATCCCAATAGCAACCCCTTCTCCGTGGACAAAGGTTTCGTAGTGGGTCAGGCTTTCGACGGCGTGACCGAGGGTGTGACCGTAGTTCAAAATGGCCCGCAGCCCCGATTCCCGTTCATCTTGGCTGACCACTTCCGCCTTTGCCCGGCAAGAACGCTCCAGAATCAGATCCAGCAAATCGGGGTCAATGGTTTCGTAGCTATTAATCTGTTCAGCGGCTTCGAGTTTGGTAAAGAGATCGGCATCCCAAATGACGCCATATTTAATCACTTCGGCCATGCCCGCCCGGAATTCTCGCACGGGTAAAGTTTTGAGTACCGTCGGGTCGATGAGGACAAATTTCGGCTGGTAGAACGCGCCAATTAAATTTTTTCCTTGGGGATGGTTGACCCCTGTTTTGCCGCCGACGGACGCATCCACCATTGCAAGTAGGGTTGTGGGCACCTGGACGAAGTTAATGCCCCGGAGCCAAGTGGCCGCCGCAAACCCAGTCATGTCACCGATTACGCCACCCCCAAGGGCAAGCATTGTCGAAGCGCGTTCGAGGCGACTTTTAAAGGCGGTATCGTAAATTTTCTCGATGGAAGCCAGATTTTTATACTGTTCCCCAGCCGGGATCAGGTGAGTCTCAACGCTAAAACCAGCGGCCTGGAGGGAATTTGCCACCGTCTCGCCGTAGTGGCCATAGATTTCTGGATTGGAGACGATCAAGACTTTCTGACCTAAGTCGAGGGGGCGGAGAAACGTCCCGATTTGCTTTAGGCTTCCTTTGGCGATCGCAATGTCGTAGCTATTTTCTCCCAGTTCTACCCGCGTTGTTGCGTCCATAATGTTTTGAGGTGCTTGCTGCTAAAAAACTCAAGGGTTAAGTGGGTATTTTACAAGGTGGCGATCGCCTTTTGGGGCGTGGTGTAAATCTCCAAGCGCAATTTACTGGAGCCGCCACACCACATTGCCCGCATCATCCTCGGCGGTTACTTCCACAGAAGCCGAATTACCAGAATTATCTGTGGCCGTGCAGTTAAAAGTTTCGCCGGTGAGCAAGATCCGATAGGGAGCACCACAATCGATGGTTGCCTCGACGTTCAACTGTTCAGCAATGCCCTGGGCGATTTGTGTTTCTAAAGCCTCACTGGAGATTAACCCCCGGAGATTGGCGAGGCCCTCATCGGCACTCCAATTCACATTGCCCTCGTCATCATTTTGGGTGACTTGAATCGCGAGGGTTTGTCCTCCTTCTAAAGCGGCCTCACAACTAAATACATTGCCCGCTTCGATGGTTTGATCTTCCGGACAAGTCACCGCTGTTGTCGCCAATCCCGTTTGGGTGGTGAGTCCCTGGGAGATTTCTGTTTCGAGTTTTTCATCATCGAGGGTGTTGTTTCCAAAACCAAAGGATAAGCCCTCTACGGAAAAAGAACAGCCAGCCAGGGTCAGCACCGCTAGGGGCGCAATGGCACGTAGCAACGGCTGTAACGAAGGATTTGTGAGACAAACCATAATCAATCAGTTCAAGAAATCGACAATAAAGAACGGTGAATCTCCAGGAAACCTCAAATAAATTGCCTTTTTTGGGGCGGTCTAAACCGATAGAGACAGGTTTGCTTAGGGTAAGATTTGAATTTTTTGAGGCCTTTGGAAGCACATTGAAATATTTGTCATTGTAGTGACGATTTATGATTGACAGTCGTTGCTTATTGTTTCTTAATCGCCGGTGGGTACAAGGGCTGAGCGATTGAGGCGAGCAATATCAATCGGAGTTTCGCAACACCTAGTAAAACCAATGGTGTATTTAACAAAACATGGGGTATTTAAAGCCAGCAGAACTGATCACCAAAAATTTAACAACCCTCTGGCTTCTCAAGGGCCTTGAATCTGCTTGGTTTCCAATTCCAGTCATCGTGCTGTTTTACGAATCCCAGGGTTTATCCATTGCCCAGGCGATCGCCCTCAAGGCTATTTTGTCGGCGGCGATCTTTGTGGGGGAAATTCCGTCGGGTTATTTTGCCGATCGCTTTGGCCGTAAAAATAGCTTGGTTTTGGGATCATTCTTGTGGTTGCTAGGCTGGCTGATTTATTGCACCCAAGGGAGTTTTAGCTGGTTTGCCTGGGCCGAAATCTTGACAGGGCTTGGCGGCAGTTTAATCTCTGGGGCCGATAGTGCGATCGCCTACGACAGTTTGCTGTTCCTTGGCCGAACTGAAAAATATGCAGCTTGGGAAGGGAAAGGGGTGGCGATTATGGGCATTACAGAAGCGGTTTGTGGTCTCATGGGTGCTTGGGTCGCCCAGTGGGATCTGCGCTATCCGTTTTATTTGCAAACCCTCTGCATTGGCGCTTATCTGGGGTTGGCGTTGACGCTCCGGGAACCGCCCCAGCAACACCCAGAAAAAACACCGGGCTGGCATACTTTGTTGCCACAGATTCGGACAATTTTTCAGGAAAGGCGATCACTCCGGTGGCTGCTGCTCTTTTCGGCGTCCTTAAGTTGTGGTTCTTTTTTAGTGGTGTGGGTTTCCCAGGAATATCTTGTAGACCGGGGTCTGGGTTTGACCCAACTGGGCTGGGCTTGGTTACTATTCCACGGGACAATGGCCCTCATTTCTTGGCGCGTTCACACCTTCGTCCGCTGGTTTTCTTACCGCCGCTTATTGGCGCTGCTGCCCGGATGTATGGCGATCGCCTACATTGCCATGAGCCTAATTGAAAACCTCTGGGGAATTTTATTAATTGTCGTGATTTATCTTGTGCGGGGCTGCAATACGCCGCTGGTTTTGAGCTATCTCAATGAGCGAATTCCCTCAAACCTGCGGGCGACTCTGATTTCCCTGAATAGTTTTGCGTTTCGGTTGCTGTTTATCGGGCTAGCGGCGATCGCCAATGGGGCAACGTTGCTGTGGGGTCTTAATGGCAGCTTGATTGTCGTTGGCATTGTGGTGGGCGTAACTGCTTTGTACGGTTACTTAAGATTACGCCCGGCTCTCTAACTAAACCAACAGGTCAGCCAAGGGCTTAAAGGAAAATTGGCGATCGCCACCCATTTCTACGACCACTTTAATTTGAGGATTCTCTTGGGTTAGGCTCACGAGGTATTCCTGTTCCTGGCGGGAAAGTACAAATCCTTCAATGATCCAGAGAATAATCCCTTTGCTCTTTTGGGGGAGATTTTCCAACTGGTAGCTCGCAATCCCCGGCACATAATACCGGAGGCCCACCGCCGCCCCACTGCCAGCAATGTCCTTTTTACCCAGGTGGGGGGGACGAATTCCATGATATTGCGTTAAATAAGCCGCCACATCTCCCAAACCCCGCGCCGTCAAATTCACCACCGAATAACCAGAGCAGCGTAAACGACGCATATAGCGGCCTTCGTAACCACCCTCAAGGGGAGCATAGACTGCAACTGCGCCAGACTTTTCTACGGTGCGAATGAAGCTTTTGCCGGTGGTCAGAAGTGCCATAGTTTTACGATCTTGAGATGGATTGAACTTGCCAAAAAATTATATCGGATTCCCCTGGACCCTGTCGCTAAACTTCTGGGCGGATCCGTGGTGCAACGCGCCATTTAACCCTACTCCCAGCACACCGATACAAATGCCTAATAATCCTCATAGCGAGAAACATCTTCCTCTAGGCCCGGTCGTCCTAGGGGTTTAGTCCCTTGGGTTTGGCTCCAGAGGGTGAGTCCTTCGAGCGATCGCCGGGGCGGAATTTGACCCAGCAGAGAGATCCCATAGCCCAGCAAAATACCCAGGGGAGCCGTGATCGCCGATCGCCAAATGCCAGGGAAGGTCAGCCAACCCGCATTCGAACCAATAATTACCAAAATGACTGCGGCCACCGTCCCATAGAAAGCACCCGTGCTGTTTACGCGCGGAAATAAAACCCCCATGAGAAAAATACCGAGCAAGGGCCCCAGGAACATGGTGGTGTAGCTCACCAGAAATTCCAGTAAATCTTTCCCGGTTGAAGCCACATAAAACGCCGCCCCAATGCCCACTAAGCCCCAAATCACGATCAGGATCTGTGCAATGCGCAAAGATTGCTTTTCGCTGGCCTTCGGTTGACGATAGCGGTCATAAAAATCGACGGTAATGCAAGTCGCGAGGGAATGGAGGGCCGAGTCAATGGAGGACATGGCTGCAGCAAAAATAGCGGCTACCAAAAATCCTGAAGCTCCTGGGGGCACTTGATTGATAATGAAATGGGACAAAATCCCATCGGCGGGCACTTCGGCAGGTAAACCTCCGTTAATGTTGTAAAAACCAAACAGCAGCACCCCTAGTAAAAGTGTGGCCGCTACTCCCACAAGACCCGAAAACCAACCGAGTAAAATCGCCTTGCGGGCTGAGGTTTCGTCGGCACAGGAAACATAACGCTGGACAGATTGTTGATTCGTGCCAGCCACGGCAAACGCCAAAATTCCGTAGGCAAAAAGGGCCGTTGGTAAAGTCCGGATAGAGCCTGGGTCCCAGGCAAAGTTAAAGACGGCGAGCTTATCATTGGCCGCCGCCACTTGCCATAGTTCCCCAAAACCACCGGGAACCCCGGTCACAGCCGTCCAGATTCCCGCGCCAATCCCGACAAAAATCATCGCAAACTGCAACACATCCGTCCAAACAACAGCGGTAATGCCCCCAGCGACGGTATAGACAATCGAAACCAGCCCCACCAAAAGAATAGCGATACCTGTGGGCATATCCGTCACCGTGGCGACCACTAGGGAAGCGGCATAGAGCAATCCCCCTAACCGAGCAATGACAAAGAGTAAAAAACAGAAGGAGCCGAGGGAACGGGTTTTGGCATCGAAGCGTTTTTCGAGGTACTCGTAGGCGGTGGTGAGGTTCAGCCGCACAAAAAATGGGAGAAGCAGAGCAATCACGAGGCCATAGCCAAGAAGGTCACCCAGTTGCAGTTGGAGGTACAAAAAGCCATTGGTATAGCCTTCCCCTGGCCCCCCTAATAGTGAGGCGGCAGAAAAGGAAGTGGCGATGATCGAAAAGGCGATCGCCCACCAGGGGATTTGCCGTGCGCCCCGAAAATACTCGTCCGTATTGGTTTGTTTGCGGCTGGCGATAACGCCGATGGCAATGACAATCAAGCCATAGATCGCCACAATAACCCAGTCAATCACACCCATTGTTGTTGCACCTCACAATTCGTTTGTCAGCCCCATGGCAGGGGAGCCAAGCAGGCTTGAACTATTGTATTGATTGGTTGCCTTGGCTCTATGTTCTTGTAACAAAATATTTTTTAGGGATGAGAATCCTCTCTAGTCGGCTTTGGTAATGCTGTTCGACGATACATTAACCAACCAAAGGCCGCACTGGTGATAACGCAGATACCGCCGAATCCAGTCCAAATAATTCTGATCGGTACGGTAGGAGTAATGTTCGAGACGAATGACCTCACATACCTCATCTAACAACTTCCGTAGTGGGGCTGGTGTCATTGTCATGTAAAGTTTTAGAATCTGTATATCGCCTCTAATAAAGATATTATGCGGAGTCATTCTGCTTAACACTCCATATTTAACTGTTTATGCAGAAATTTTCCATATATAAAGTAATAGAGAGAGCATTATACGGAAATTATCCGCATAATACATAAGACAGCTTTAAGGTGTCTGCCGAGGCGTAGGGAAGGTTATCTGTAAGTTGTTGTGTTTAAGTCAACGAAAGTTATCTGTAGGGGGGGGGTCGGGAATTTTTTGGTGGAGGGTTCGCAATTAAGCTGGTAAAGGCTTCAAGTGATCATGAGATAAATTAAGGCGACAATAAGGATTAAGCGATGGATTCTAATAAAACACCGCAACAGCCTCCGAAAGAGAGTTTGACTTTCATCATCAAAAGGTCAAGCAGGAATGTATTTTTTGCAAAGATGATTATAATTCTAGGTTTATCCATACTGGGAGGTTATTTGTTTGCCCAAGATAGTGCCCGACAATATGAGATGGGTCGTGAACTAACCCAAGAACAATATTTGGAAAGGTTTGATGAGTACAAAAGTGCATTATTAAATGCCGAACAATATGATGATCCGCTATTTTCGACTTTTATAACGCTTATTGTTGTATCTTTCCTAATTGGCTCATACGAATTAACTGCTTTGATAATTGGTTTCCTTATTGGAAAAGTGATTAGGCGATGAGCCTAGTTCTGCTGTACATTGTGCGGTCTAACCGTTGTATGGCGATCGCCACAAAACAATAACCTGTCTCATAAAATTTAGAGCCTTTGATCCATCAGCGAAGCCAGGCCCATCGCCTTGAAAGTTTAAAATATTGCAATCCATTGACGAATGCCGAGAACCCAGAGGGGATTCTGTACAATTTTGGGAGCTTAAACCTTGCCTAACCCATGACTGACAGTACCCAAGTTCGTAAAGCCGACCATATCCGCATTTGTCTCGAAGAAGATGTCCAATTTCACCACAATCGCGCCGGTTTCGAACGGTACCGTTTTGAGCACTGCTGTCTGCCTGAACTGGACTGCGCCGACATTGACCTGAGTACCTCTTTTTTCGAGAAAAGCCTCGGTGCGCCGATTCTGATTTCTTCGATGACCGGCGGCACGGCCCAGGCCCAGCAAATTAACTTTCGCTTGGCAGAAGTTGCCCAAAGCCATCGCCTCGCCATGGGGGTTGGTTCCCAACGGGTTGCCCTCGAAAAGCCAGAGGTAGCCGCCACCTTCGCAGTCCGTCAAAAAGCCCCCGATGCCCTTTTGTTTGCGAATATCGGCGCAGTGCAACTCAATTATGGCTATGGCGTAGAAGAATGCCGCAGAATCGTTGATTTACTTGAAGCGGATGCCTTGATCCTTCATCTCAATCCTCTCCAGGAATGTATTCAACCCCAGGGGGACACAAATTTCAAAGGGCTTTTGGGCAAAATTGAGCAAGTTTGTCACCAATTGCCTGTGCCGGTGATCGCGAAGGAAGTGGGCAATGGCATCTCCGTCAAAATGGTGCAGCGTCTCCGGGAAGTGGGGGTACAGGTGATTGATGTGGCGGGGGCGGGCGGCACCTCCTGGGCGAAGGTAGAGGCGGCGCGATCGCCAAACCAACTTTTACGCAATCTGGGGCAAACCTTTGGGGATTGGGGGATTCCTACGGCGGACTGTCTCGCGGCGATCGCCCATTACGATCCCGAAATTCCTCTGATTGCTTCTGGGGGCCTCCGGAACGGTTTAGATGGGGCCAAGGCGATCGCCCTAGGGGCCGACCTCGTGGGCTATGCCCAACCCTTTTTGAAGGCAGCGAGTGAATCCCCAGAGGCTTTGGCCGAGTGGGTCGAACTGCTGCTGCTGGAATTGCGGACGGTGCTGTTTTGTACGGGCAATGCTAATTTTCAGCAATTACAACGGGCGAATTGTCTACACAAGTTCTAAGGTAACAATTAAGACCCTTCTCCCGAATGCCTCAACCATGAAAGATTTTTTTAAACAAGTTTTTAGCAGTTGCCTTGGCACCCTGATTGCCCTCAGCCTTTTATCGACCCTCTCTTTGTCAGCGTTTATTGCCCTAATTGCCCTCTTTGCTTCCCAGGAAGGTGGCGGCAGACCCAAGGAGAACAGTATTTTGATCTTCAATATGGGCACGATCATCCAAGACCGAGACCCCTCTAGTTCCATTGGGAATGTCATTGCCGGAGATTTTCCCGAAACCCTCAGTCTACGGGATGTGACTGAAAGTATCCGTGCCGCCGCCGAGGATGACAAGATTACGGGTCTATTTCTTGATGGCAGGCAAAATAGCTTGAATGGTTACGCCACATTGCGGGAAGTGCGCCAAGCCCTCCAGGACTTTAAAGCCGCCGGGAAAAAAATCTACGCCTACGATGTGGAAATGACGGAGCGGGAATATTATCTGAGTTCCTTGGCCGATGAAATTTGGCTTAACCCCCTGGGGGTTGTGGAAATGAACGGTTTGGGCAGTGAGCAGCTTTTCTTTAAGGGGGCCCTAGATAAGTATGGGATCGGGGTGCAGGTGGTGCGGGTCGGTGATTATAAAAGTGCGGTAGAACCCTTCACCCAAGAGGAGTTTAGCCCAGAAAATCGCCAGCAAACCGAGGCTCTACTCAGTGATCTGTGGACGGATTTTAAAGATACTGTGGCTGGCGATCGCCCCTTTGCCACAACCCTACCCCAGAGCCTGGCTGATACCCAGGGGATTCTCCTGCCAGAGCTAGCCCAAGGGGAGCAATTGGTGACGCGCCTGGCCTATTTTGATGAAATCCTCGCAGAACTCAAAACCTTTACAGGCACAGAACTCGATGAAGATTTACCCCAGGTGAATCTAGCCGATTACAGTCTGGAACAGGATTTAGCCCAGGTCAATGTCACTTCAGAAAATACGGTGGCGGTGGTCTATGCCGAGGGTAATATCGTCGGTGGCGAAGGGACGCCGGACACCATTGGCGGAGATTCCCTCTCGCGGCAACTGCGGGAGTTGCGGGAAGATTCGAACGTGAAGGCGGTTGTGCTGCGGATTAATAGTCCTGGGGGCAGTGCGATCGCCTCAGAAATTATCCTGCGGGAGTTGAAGCTCATCCGTGAGGCAGACAAGCCCGTGATTGTCTCCATGGGGGATCTGGCGGCCTCCGGGGGCTATTGGATTGCCACCGAAAGCGATCGCATTTTTGCCCAGCCCAATACCATTACTGGCTCGATTGGGGTGTTTGGCATTTTGCCCAATATCCAAACCATCGGCAATAATAATGGCCTCACCTGGGATAGCGTCCAAACGGGAGAACTGGCGAATTTAGGCACGGCGTCTCGCCCGAAAACCGAAGCGGAGATGGCGATTTTCCAGAACTTTGTCAATGATATTTACGGCAAATTTTTAGACCGGGTCAGTGCGGCGCGAGGATTGACAGAAGCAGAGGTGCGTCAAATTGCCCAGGGACGGGTTTGGTCTGGGGAAGATGCCCAGGCGATTCGGCTCGTGGATGAATTAGGGGGGCTATCTGAGGCGATCGCCTATGCCGTGGACACCGCAGAATTAGGGGAAGATTTTACCGTTGAGGAATATCCCCGGCCCCAAACCTGGGAAGAAGAAATTTTTACTAATTTGTTCGGGGCTGAGATCGAAGCGAGCGATCCCCTCTCCCAAGAATGGCTCCGGCTCCAGGCAGGCATAAAACTGTGGCGATCGCTCAATGATCCCAAACAGGTTTATGCCCTCATGCCCTGGCAACCCCAAATCGATTAAGTCGTATATTCGGCGTTAATGCGCACATAGTCATAGCTGAGGTCACAACCCCAGGCTGTGCCTTCGCCCGAACCATTGCCCACACAGACAGAAATTAGCACCGTATCGTCTGTGAGATAGGCTCCGGCAGCGCGATCCACCAGGTATTGACTGGCTGCTGCCCGATCAAAGGGGAGGGGTTGCCCCTTATCCATGAGCTGGAAATCTCCCAGGGCAATTTGTAGGTCTGCTTGGTTAAAGGTTACCCCAGCCCGGCCAGCGGCGGCGGCGATGCGGCCCCAGTTGGGATCTCGCCCAAAAATTGCTGATTTCACCAGAGATGATCCGGCAATGGTGCGGGCAATTTTCCGGGCTGCTTGATCATCCACAGTGCCAGACACTTTGATTTCCATTAAACAGGTGGCCCCTTCCCCGTCCCTGGCGATGCACTTGGCGAGATATTGGCACACTTCCGTGAGCATCGCCTCTAGTTGTTGGGCACTTTTGGACTGGGGGTCAGTGATTGCTGTGGTGCGAGACTGACCATTGGCCAGGGCAATGACGCAATCGTTGGTGCTGGTGTCGCCATCGACGGTGATTTGATTAAAACTTTTGGCCACGGCCCGGCTCAACATCCCCTGCCACAGCGATGTGGAAACCGCCGCATCACAGGTAATAAAGCCGAGCATCGTCGCCATGTCGGGGTGGATCATCCCGGAGCCTTTACAAATGCCGCCGATCCGCACGGGCCGCCCTTCAATTTCTGTTTCCAGGGCGATCGCCTTCGAGACAAGATCCGTGGTCATAATCGCCTGGGCCGCTGCATCGCCTCCCTCTGGAGAAAGGGCAGATACCACTTGAGGAATTCCTGTTTCTAGGGCCGCCATTTTGATCCGCTGACCGATTACCCCTGTGGAGGCCAGCAAAATACTTTCTGGGGGAACATTGAGGGCTTCCCCTAACCACTGGGCCGACTGGATCGCATCTTGCCAACCGGCTTCCCCGGTGGCGGCATTGGCTTGACCAGAGTTACACAAAATCGCCCGACTGCTGGGTTTTGCCTGTAGGCGTTGACGGCAATAATCGACACAGGCGGCGCGCACTTCTGATTGGGTAAAAACCCCGGCGGTAATCGCTTCGGTGTCAGAAACGATTAGTGCGAGGTCTGGCGCCCCGGAAGGTTTGAGTCCGGCGGTGATGCCTGCGGCCCGGAAGCCTTTGGGAGCCGTCACACTGCCAGAAATTTTGTGCCAATTTGCCATGGTTTTCGTCAACGCTAGATGGGTTGCAAGCAATTATACAGGGGGCCTTCGGGATTTTTTGCAATGATTGTAGGGAATTGCTCACGCTGCATTGATTTGCTTGAGATTGCCCTAGGACAAAAGGCGATCGCCTTGCCGTTGCAACTGTTGGGGCAGGGGGTCTGTGGGATTCACAATGAGACCCGGACAATGGCCCCCCGTTATAGTTTGCTCAGGGGCGTCTTGGAAAAAGATCCAGCGGTTACCGGGGCTTAGCTCCAGGAGTGTTTGGGGGTTTTGGGTTAACCACAGTAGGGAGCCTTCTGGACGGGATAGAAACGTATTTTCCTCCAGCGGCTCAGGATTAATGCGGGCAAGGGCTTCGAGGATTGTCGCGCGGCTGTTGAGGAGGCCACTCTGGGCTGTCCAAAATTTCACATTCAATTGCGATCGCCGGGCGTAGAAATACAGAGAAGCCGCCGCACTGGCTGCCTGTTCAAAACTATCAGCCTCCCAAGCAAAATGGTGATCAAGGCAAATAATCAGTTCTTCGCCGCCCGTGGTAATTTCTAACTCCCGCACTTTAAATTCCCCAAAACGAGCACTGCTACGCCAGTGGATCAGCCGCATCGGGTCGCCCATCCGGTAGTTCCGGATCGCCTTCGTCATTCCTTCGGTGGCGTTTTGATAGAGATTTTCACTCTGGAATTTGGTGCTGTCTTCGCTGCCAATGTGGTCAATGATCGGGCAACTGCTGAGGGGAAAAATCTGCGGATAAACCACAACGCGGCCCGGCACAGGACGCCGCCGCCGACACCAAAACAAGCCCAAGGGGTTTGCGGTGCGCAACTCGACCCCCTCCCACTGAAAGACACCCCGTTTTTGGGCATCAAGCTCGTAGACCCAATCTAAACTTTCCTGGGGGGAGAGGGTTTCTATTACTGTGCGCCGGGGCGCGCCCAGCCCAGATGAAATTTGATCCGTGACAGCAATGAGGGTTTTGGCGCTTTTACTGTTATTGGTCAAGGTTAGATGGAGGGTCAAAACTTCCCCCACGCTGACCGGAGCTGTAGGCGATCGCTGGATCTCCAGTTGTCTCAAGGCTCGCACTGGCAAAATTGCCCCCAAAAGCAAAATGGCGAGGATCGTACCACTGAGGACATATAGCCAGCCCGCCATCGTATTCGTGGCGGCCCCAAAAAAACAGAGGGCAATGGCAAATAAAATGCCGCCCCCATAGGCGGGCGCGACCCAACGTCGTTCGAGGCTGAGGTGAAAATTATGCTGCGGTGGTGCCATAGATTGAAGAGAAAACCATTAAGGATATTTACGATCGCCCCTCGCCGGGGGACGGCCTTACCTAGGATCAATAGTAATGCCCCTTTCTATTGTTCCCAATTGTCCATGTCTTTGCCAAAACTCGCTGAGTTAGACTTTTTGCCCTATATCGATGCTGATGGGGCGATCGCCCCGACCCTGGGGGGCAAGATTGGCCTCTATGGGATCTTCGATGGGAACCAAACCCTTTGCTATGTCGGCTATTCCCGTGATGTGTCCAAAAGCTTGCAGCAGCACCTCATTCGCCGCCCCGAACAATGCCATTGGGTGAAAATTTTCCAATGTGATCGCCCCAGTCGTACCCTCCTAGAGGAAATGCGGGCTGCTTGGCTGACAGAAAATGGCACCATCCCCCCCGGCAACGGCGAAGCAGAATCTCTCTGGACTCAACCCGTTGACATTAAACAAGATTTGCAGCCAGCAGAACAGGAGACCCTCCAGCAGAGCACCGAATTGGAGATGGTCAAACACCTGAAAAACTACGCTCGCCAGCGGGAAGCAGCCATCAAAGACTACCTAATCGGGCGGGGTCTCAAGATTGACCTCCGGTTTCAGCCCAAACTCAAAGAACAGGGACTCCTCGACCTAAAATAACGACGGCTGTGGCTGCGGAAAAATATAGCGATTAAGAGCCGCGTCCTAGGGGTGGGGCATAATATTGGGGAGATGTTGCCCACCATGGGGTCGCCACAAGTGAGTTGCAAAATCTGTAACCCAACGCTGGTCTCTGTTTTTCCCACCTAAGCTGTAACTATGCGCCCTAGTCTCCAAGCCGTTCCTACCCCTGCGTCTTTTGCGGATTTGCCCCTGGCTCAGCCCCCCGATGGTCAGCAGCTAGAGAATATTAAAAGTCACCTGGACTTGGTGTTATTGGCGTTGGAATCCCTAGCGGGTTTGAGTTCAGAGGCCATGTTACAGGCGGCCAAAGAGCTAAATTTAGAGGCGGTTATTGGCGATCGCGTGACGTTGTGGCGGCTGCGGCAGTCTAATCCTCTCCGGAAAAGTAGTGGGGGCCGCAAAAAATTAGATGTAGAAGAAGCCCGCTCTTTGGTGTTGATCATCTGCCATTTAGCCCGCCAGCAGCAGGATGATATTCGCCGCGCCTGTGCCCTCCTCGAACAGATGACGGAACAGGGCCAAGAACCGCACCGGGCCGCCCTTTTAGGGGATTACCTCGATAACTTTAGCAATACCTACCAAGAACGCATGGAGGAAGGGGAGGCGATCGCCTCAGCCTCTTTAGTGGGCCTCGCTCTGAAACTGTTAATTGATTTGCTGTTCTACGGGGCCAAAAACGGACATCGACGACTCTGGTTAGCGTTAATCGATCAAGGCAAAACTTAGGGACTTTACCCAACCCCACCTTTGATTTCTCCTTTCCTTTACCAAATTTCCCCGTAGTTTGTTTTCGTTTTTAGATGGTTCCTATGCTCTCTCCCACCCTCACCCGTCGCTATACCCCCCCCACCTGTAGCCTGGAAGTAGCAGCGAAAACTTCGGCCCTCTCCCAGTGGACAGGGAAGCCGCTGATTAAAGAATTGAGTTTTGAGTTGAGTTTTGATGATCCGCGCCTTGGCCCCGACCAGCGCATTGTCATCAAAGGCGATCGCCCGCAGTTAGACGCCCTCGCCGCCGCCGTCAATGATTATGTCCAAGGCTTTCTCCAAGACCTGAGTCCCGACCTGGAATGGTTGCCCCAAGCCACTTCTGTCTATGGTTATCACAATACCCCTGGTCAGACCGTCGCGACCCTGCCCCAACCCCAGCTTGTCACCCAGGGGCTTTTGTCCCATACCCTCCACCTAGGTCGCCTAGCCACCAAGGAATCTGGCCCCACCCTCCAGCTCAATGCCACCCAACTCCACGACCTGGCCGAGGCCCTAGAAACCTACCAGACGGATATGGTGGCTTTACCCAGCCTCACGGCTAGTCAACAACGCCGCACCGTCACCCGCTGGGGGGCGATCGCCGCCTCTGTCCTCCTTGTGGTGGGGATTAGTAACGCCGTTTGGCAACAGCAGCAACTCCAAGAAACAGATAGCGCCCTCAACCTTGAGGCCACAGATGAAGCAGGTAACCAAGCAGAGCTTATTCCGCCGGATCCCCACGCTTCCTATACCTTCTCGCCGGTGCCACCTGCCGCCGATGCGCCCCTAGATAACCCACGGGTTGCCCCCCAAACCGTTGATCTCACTCAGCCTGCCCCAGGGGAAACCACCACTGCAAATCCGACTCCCTCAACTGCTCCGGCACCCAATCCCCCCAGTAATGATCCTGCCCCAATTACGGCGGCTGCCCCCAGGGAGAACGCCAGCCTGAGCGTCGCCCCTAGCTTCGCAGGACAAATGGCCAGAACCACCGCTGTCGATCAAGCGGAGCAATTTGCCGATGCCCCCCAACAAGAGGCGATCGCCCTTTCTCCCGCCAATGCCCCAAGGCTAAACCCCGAACAGCGGGTCGAACGTCATTTCCAAACCCAGTGGCAGAGTCCTGACGACCTCGGTGAAGTCCTAGAATATCGCTTAAAACTCAGTGAACAAGGAGCCATTGAAACAGTTTTTCCCATTGGTAAAGCCGCCGAGCTGTATCAACCCCAACTTTCTTTTCTCTCCGTGGGCCGCAATGTGGGGGCGAGTTTCCCGGCCGAAAGTCGGACATTTCGCCTAGTGCTTAATCCCGATGGTCGTGTCCAGGCATTTACCGAAGCGCCCCGTTAAAAATCCCCTTGGTAAAGGGAACGTTAAATTCGTGATAAGTCCAAAGAAATACTCAAAAAAGCGGCCTTAGCTCCACTATGATCGTGAATAGGCGGGCATTGGCTCGTTTTTAGCAATTTATTTCGATGGTTCAAAAGGGACTAATCATGATGGCGCATTTTGACTTATTTAGACATGACCACGACACCCAAGATTTCGCGGCGGGTACGACGATTTTTACCGCAGGCACTCCCGGCGATCATCTCTACATTATCCAGACAGGGGAAGTGGAAATTCAGTTTCAAGGGCAACCCTTGAGTGTCCTCGGCGAAGGAGAAGCCCTGGGAGAAATGGCCGTCATTGAGCCTGGTTCCCCCCGTAGTGCGACGGCGATCGCCAAAACGGATTGTCGCCTCGTGGTAATTGATCAAAAGCGATTTACCTTCCTCATTCAGCAAAACCCCTACTTTGCCATCGAAATTATGAAAACCTTAGCCGAGCGCTTGACTCGCGCCAACCAAAGGCTAGAGGCCCAGGGCTAGGGATGGCAATCAAAAATGCCTTGCCGTTAAGTCTTTTTTAGAAGACTTGTCGAGAATATCCCCTGGGAAATGGCAAATCAGGGGGCATCACATTGATAAACGTCGCTGTAGTATCCGGAGACCCAAACCTGTTCAGAAGCTTGGCAGTTTGACAGAGGAATCGGTTCGAAGATGTTGATCGACCACAATTCAAAGGACGTCTGGGGAAATTGAGCGGTGATGGTTTCCAAGTCATTACGGTAGGCTGCTGGGCTATCTTGTTTCGGGATGAAGGCAAAAGAAACGGGGCGTTCTAGGGCGCGCCGTTGCTGTTCCCAGGCGATCCCCATCATTTCGCCAATTTGCACGGTGCTTTCCCGGGGGAGCACCATCAGCACAGGTTGAGTTCCTGTCGTCAGTCGATCAATGATTTTGTCGGGATGGTAGTACTTTTGGTAGCCCCAATCGTGGACGACGGTTAAGGCACTACAGAAACTAATCAGCACCATAAAGGTGATCGCCTTTGTGCCAGATTTCACCTGGGGAAAACGAGTCCCAATCGTTTCAACCCCTAAACAACGAATCTTCTCCCGTTGCCAAAAGTAGCTTAGACCAACGGCCCCCAACAGAATCACCGCCGGAAAATACACAAAACTGTAGCGGGCCCCACGGGTAATATCGATGCCGAGGCCAAAACTGAGCACCCCAAAAAGTCCCCAGGCAGCCCCCACAAAACGACAAAGAAAAAACAACTCATCCTGAAACTGAGGGACAGTGCTCTGGGCCTTGATGCCTTGTCGCCACAGGGTCAAAAAGCAAATGCCCACCACGATCATCACCGCACCACAGACAATCACCGTCGGCCAAAAATCCACCTCAATGGGCAACAGCATCACCATGGTGACAACGGTGGCCAACAACTGAAAGACCGGACTGAGCCACGCCAGCCAATCACTGCGATCGAGGCGAATCCAGGCGGTCATACTCGTGCCATAGCTGTCGGGGAGTACCTGGGTTTTCCAGATCAGCCCCAGGAGCCCTACCGTCAGGATGATTGTGCCTAAACGCCACCATTGCCTGGGAATTGGGTATTTGCGCTGTGCCACCATCCACCACCCCAGGGCGATCGCCTCGGCCAAGAGCGTCAGGATAAAAAAGTAATGCACCAATAGCCCCGCCCCACTGAGGACAATCCCCACGGCAACTTGCCCCCAGGATAAAGCTTGTTGGGTTTTAATTTGGCGCAACACGAGCAGGCTAAATCCCAGGGACGCAATCACCCCCAAGCCGATCAAGGTATAGTGACGCGCCTCCTGGGCTAAGTAAATATCAAAGGGCGAAAAAGCCATCAAAGCCGCCGTGAGTTGGGCTATTTTTTCCGACTGAAAGAGCCACTTTGCCAAACCATAAAGCACCCCAATCCCCAACAGGCTGAGCAGTACCGAGAGGAGACGCACCCCATCAATGGAAATGTAGCCCCCCATCTCTAGGGGAAATAGGCGCTGCCAGAGGTTCACCACCATGAAATACAACGGTGGGTGATTATCGTAATTGATCAAAAAATGGGCCGCCTCAGTGACCCCTTGATCTGGGTAGTCTAGGAGGGGCGCTAAAAGTTCTTTCCCTGTGAGAATTTCTCCGTAGGGCAGTTGATTATAATTTTCCGCCCGACTGTAGAGAATGGTCGCAAATTCATCAGTCCAAGGGGGTTTTGCACCGAGATTTGTCAGACGAATGATTCCGCCTAAAATTAGCCAAAACAATAATAAAAAAAAGGGCAATGTTTTGCTTGAAACAAGATTTTTTTGGGAGGTATTTAAAAAGAATTGCAACTTAAAAATTAAGCCTTAACTAAAATGAATGGAATGGGGAAGTAACCCCAGGGGCATCGTTGTCTTCTCGTAATGGTGAAAGATATTAGCAGACCCCAGCCATAATTTTGACGATGGCAGAAGCGTGGCAAAACTTGTTAGGATGAGGTTTTTATTCATTAAAATCCTTTTGTTTTTTCACCATGGAGGTCACGAGTGAGTCATGAAGTCCCAATCCCCCGAAGCGCTACTCTTAGTGGATGGTTATAACGTTATTGGTGCGTGGCATGAGCTCAAGACAACCCGCGATCGCCATGGCCTTGAGATGGCACGGGACGAACTGATCGAAGTTTTAATTAACTATGCCTCTCACAACTGCTACAGGACAAAAGTCGTTTTTGACGCCCACTACCAGCAGACCCCTAGCCAAGAAGAAGAACATACCCAATTTGTTTCGGCTTACTATACAGCTTTCTCCGAAACCGCCGATACTTACATCGAAAAAGCCTGCGCTGCTTTGCGGCACGATTATAATACGCCCCGACGGGTGATTGTGGTGACCTCTGACCAGGCCCAACGGCACACGGTGGTCGGTTATGGGGCCGAATGGATGTCTTCTTTAAAGTTGCAATCGGCTGTGGCAGCGGCCAATCGACGCTCCCAGGATCACCGCAAACGTCAACGCCATCAACGACGGGGGCAATTGTTAAATAGTCTTGATCCGAAAACCCAACAAATTTTACGTCAGTTGCGCCACGGACTCTAGGGCTTCAAGGTTTCAAAAAAAGGCGATCGCCAAGCCGACGATAAACACGATAGACCGTGCGGACTTGGTCTAAAAAAGCATAGGGAATTTTCAGTTTTAGGCCGGCGATTAAGGGGCGATAAAGGCAATAATAAGCCCGTTTAAGATCTTTCCAGGCATAGCAGAGTTCTGGTTTGAGGAAGTCTGAAATATCCACCACAAGTCCCCGACCATCGACCCCCAACATCACATTTTTCCCATGGACATCGTGGGGATTAAGGCCTTGGGCATAGACATAATCCAAGGCTTGATCAATATCTTCAATGACTTGTTTCGGAATCGGAATCCCCCGGTGAGCACAGTCATAGAGGGTTGTGCCATGCAAACGCCGCAGCACTAAAATGCCATTTTTGGCGTAGTAACATTCCGAGAACGCAGGATGTGTCCCCAGGCGGCGATAAACTTCTGCTTCAGCGGCAAATCCCTCCCGGTGAGGCGCATAGACTTTTACCACCCACGCCGGAAAATCAGGGTGGGCGACAACCGCAGCATAGTTCCCTGTGCCCACGCAATACCAAGGGCTGGGACAATGGTGCACGATCACAGGATGGTGGGGATGCTCACTGATGAGATCGAGGTGGGGCCGGAGTTCCTGTTCGAGGCGATCGCAAAAAACTTGGAGTAGGGGTTGAGCCATAGATCCTTTAGGGGAGGATTTTTCGCATCAAGATTGCATGGGGTTGGTAGGTGAGGGTTTGGTAAAAGCTTTGGGCCGTTTGGTTATTGGTAAAAACCTGGAGGGTAATTTGGCGATCGCCTTTGGTTTTTGCATAGCGTTCTGCGGTGGCCATGAGTGCCGAACCCAGACCCCGACGACGATACTCCGGCATTACGTACAACAGAAAAATATGACTGTGGCGATCGCCGCTAATTTGATCAACACTATTGCCCAGCCAAAGACAACCCACCACCTGCTCCGTTTCCGTGCGTATCCACCAGAGGGGCGTATCCACCGTGAAGTAATGGTTCAAGGTTGTACGGAGGTGATCAAAGCCCGTTTCCGGATAAAGTTCCTGGTAACTGCGGTGCAAAAACTTCAACAACAACGGTCGGTCGATCATCGCACCCCGTCTGAGAGAAAAGCCCGCTGGTAGCATTGACCTAGCCCAAAAAACCAATGGGTGCTGGGGCGAGCATATCGGTAGGGAGGAAAATCCGGGCGCTGACAATGCCTAAAGCCAAGAGGAAAACCAGCAAAATTAAAAACGGCAGAATCTGTTGACGAAATAAGTCCATAGATGGCGATCCCAAACAACACATAAAAAATATCTCTGTCAGTGTAACCTCTCCCCTTGGCATAATGGAATCTGTGCCAAATTGAGTATCCATGACCATTGCCATGACCCCCCTTTTGCAATACCACCAGCACCAAGGTTTTCCTTTAACCGCTTCCGGTGAGGCCGTTGTCACCTTTAGAAACGACGCCGACATTTCTCAAGATTTCAGCAATGGTTGCCTGCTCTATGACCAAAGCCATTGGGGTCTTCTCAACTTTACAGGCGCTGACCGTCAACGCTACCTCCATAACCAAAGCACCAATCAAATCCAGCAGCTTCAACCAGGCCAAAGCTGTGACACTGTGCTAGTCAATTCCACCGCCCGCACCATCGATCTCGCCACGGTACATATTCTGGATGATGCCCTTTGGGTACAGGTTTCACCCCAGAAAAAAACTTTTCTCCTGGAGTGGTTTGACCGGTTTCTCTTTCCGATGGACAAGGTAGAAATCAGCGATCTCTCTGGCCAGTTTAATATTCTGTCTTTGATGGGTTCCCCGGCAAAAGACATTCTCGAAAAACTTACCGGAACAACTTTAGTTGACTTTCCGGCTGGGGGACACCAACAGATTACAATCCAAGGTCAAAAAATCCTTTGTGCGACGGGGAACAGTTTAAAAATACCGGGCTATACCCTGTATGTGCCTACCGAAGCCGGTATTGAAGTGTGGCAAAACCTCATGGATCTAGGCGCACTTCCCTGCGGCGAAGCAGCCTGGGAAAAATTGCGCATCCACCAAGGTCGGCCCGTCCCCGATCAGGAACTCACCGAAGACTATAATCCCCTGGAAGCAGGGCTTTGGGATTGCATTTCCTTTGATAAGGGCTGCTACATTGGCCAGGAAACTATCGCCCGCCTCAATACCTACAAAGGTGTTAAACAGCGGCTCTTCGGCATCCAACTTTCTGCCCCTGTAGAAGTCCCTTGCAAAATTTTTGTCGGGGAAGAGCGAGCCGGCGTAATCACCAGTGTTGATCCGGATGATGCCTTTGCCCTTGGTTATATCCGTACCAAAGTCGGTGGAGAAGGATTAGAAGTCACAACAGGGGAAGTTACGGGCAAAGTTGTGACTGTTCCCTATGTGACCCACGCTTACCCCGAACCCTAAGGCACTTTTTAAAGTTGCCTATTCATCCACAAAAATGAAGCTGCCACCCCAGGGGCCATAGTCGGCAGTCACCACACCATTGCGATCGCCACCGGTGTAGCTGTCCTGACCAGGGGCAATTTCGATGGTGATCAGGCCACCTGCGGTCGGGTCAATTTTCCCGGCGTGTACGGCTGCTACACAGATCGCGGAATCGTTCGTATAGGTATCTGTCCCCCAGACCGAGGCCCCCAGTTCACCGTTGGCTGGGCAATTGAAGCTGTAGCGATCGCCAACATTTTCAGCGATTCCAAAGGAACCTGGGGTCGAATCCCACTGAATATTTGGCGTTGTTGCAGCGTTACTACTGGCTTCAGGAAAACGAAAACTCCCATCCCAAGCACCATAATCACTACTAGTCACTTCATTTTGTTGACTGCCGGTGTAGAGGTCCTGGCCTGCAAGGATTTCTAAGGTTAAATTCCCCCCGGTCTCTGCGGAAAACAGGCCCGCATGGACGGCGGCGGTACAAATAGATGAATCGCTGGTGTACACTCCCGTCCCCCAAATGGTTTGGCTGGCATCCCCCGGCGGACAAGAAAACTCAAAGGTCTTTCCCACCTGGTCTTGAAGTTCGAGGCTAACGGGGCTGGCGTCCCATTCCAGGGCAGTAAATTGGAGAGTAGGAGGTGATTCCGGGGTTTCCGGTGCGGCTTCTGAGCTAGAAATGCCTCCCCCAGTGGCGTTTGATTCTGGGGTGGTGGTGCTGTTTTGGTTACAGGCTCCCAGGGAAATAGCTAGGGCGATCGCCCCGAAAAGATAAGTCGTAGATTGCATCATGAAGCGTTAGGAGTAAAGAGAAATTGGCCACCTTCCGGTTTAGAAAGTGTGGGTCAGAATCAGGGTCTAGACGAGTTGGCTATTGGCGAAAAAGGCGATCGCAATGCCCAGGGAAAGCCCCACAAACACTTGCACTGGCGTGTGACCGAGCAATTCCTTGAGCCGTTCTTCGCTAAATTCTTTTTCTTCGAACATGTCATCAATGATCTGGTTAAGAATGCGCGCCTGCTTACCTGCAGCTTGGCGCACCCCGGCGGCATCGTACATCACAATCACCGCAAACAAACAGGCGATCGCAAATTCAGAGCTATCCCATCCCTTCGCTTGACCCACCCCTGTCGCTAAAGCCCCCACCAAGGCAGAGTGGGCACTGGGCATTCCCCCGGCGCTAAAAAGAGAACGGAGACTGGTTTTTTTATAACGAATCAAATCAATGGGAATCTTGAGCAACTGTGCCGTAATGCAGGCCACTAATGCCACGATCAGGATGTGATTTTGGAAAACTGCGCTGAAATTATCCATGGTGCTTGGCCGTGACGCGGGTTAGTTTTTACGGTTAACGATATATTCCGCCAGGGCTTTGAGGGGATTGGCCTTTTCACCATAGGGGTCGAGGGAGGCGATCGCCTCTTCCACCAGCTTGCGGGCCTCGGCCTGGGACTTTTCCAGACCCCACAGGCTCGGATAGGTCACTTTCTGGGCTTCGAGGTCTTTACCCGCCGTTTTGCCCAACTCTTCAGCGGTTGCGGTGATATCGAGAATATCGTCCACAATCTGGAAGGCCAGACCAATATTTTGCGCATAGCGGGAGAGTAATTGCACTTCTTCGGGTTTTGCCCCGGCCAAAATTGCCCCTGCTGTGACGCAAACTTCCAGCAACGCCCCCGTTTTATGGGTATGGATAAAATTCAAAGTTTCTACGGAAACATCGGTTTTTCCTTCTGATTCAAGATCCACCACTTGGCCACCGACGAGGCCTTCTGATCCGACTGCTTGGCCGAGGCGCATGATCACTTGTAACAGACGTTCCGCCGGAACATCCGGGGTGCGGGCCACATACTCAAAGGCATAGGACAGCAGGGCATCCCCCGCCAAAATCGCAATATCTTCCCCATAAACTTTGTGGTTCGTGGGTTTGCCCCGGCGGAGGTCATCATTGTCCATGGCAGGTAGATCATCATGGATCAAAGACATGGTGTGAATCATCTCTAGGGCGCAGGCCGTATTCATCGCCATGGCGGCGGTGCCCCCCAACATTTCACAGGCGGCAAGACAAAGAATCGGGCGTAACCGTTTCCCCCCAGCCAGGAGAGAATAGCGCATCGCTTCGTAGATGGTGACAGGCTCAGTGACAACTAGGGATTGGTCAAGGGCGGCTTCGACGATGGTCTTTTGTTCTTGGAGATATTGCGCGAGGGAAAAGCCCTGGGTGTGAGCGTCTGCAACTACCATAGCTACGTTTGGAAAACTGTTGATTTTTTCAAGAATATTCTACAGGGCTTTGGGGGCAAGTCTGGGGGAATCGTCCTGGGTTGCCCCTGGTGGAGGGCTAATTCTGAGCTTAAATGTGAAGTTGTTTTGCTCTGTGTGGTTCATTACACTCGCCGGGAACGTTTGGGTTTAAAACAGGAAGGGTAATTGATCTGTTGAGATAAGTCCTGATCAACCCAGGCCCAGTTTCCATGCAACCAAAAATTATTGTCTGTGGTTTAGGACGAACGGGATATAAGATTTTTCGTTTACTCCAAAATCAAGGGGCTGAAGTGATCGGCATTAGCGATCGCCCCAGTCATCAACGCGCAGCGGGCATTATTGTGGGAGACCCCAGGCAGGGGCAACTCCTCGTGCGGGCGGGAATACACTCGGCCCAAACCCTCGTCCTCGCCAGTAATGATGATGCCCTCAACCTCGCGGTCTTGACCCAGGCCCGGGTGCTGAATCCAAATATTCGCATTGTTAATCGTATTTATAATCAAGCCCTGGGCGATCGCCTCGATCAAACCCTGCCGGATCATGTGACCATGAGTGTTTCGGCCCTGGCTGCTCCTATTTTTGCCTTTGCGGCCCTGGGCAATAAGGCCATTGGCCAACTGCGTCTCTATGAAAAAACCTGGCCGATTTATGAAGAAGTGATCACCGCGGATCATCCCTGGCTGGGGCAACCCCTCAGTGAGCTTTGGGAAAATCCAGAGCGGATGTTTATTCATTATCTGCCGGCCCAGGGGGAAATGGATCTGGTGTCGGCGGTGGTGGCCGACCAAAGCCTCCAGGTGGGAGATCACTTAATCCTAGGAACACCGCCCCAGGTTAAAAGTCAGCGTTATTCTCTCTGGCAGAAATTTCGCAAGGCGATCGCCAATTTACGGCAGTACCAACACCATGTACGACCCATGACCCTAGTGACCGTGGCGTTGTTGGTGACCATCTGCATTGCCACCTTTACCTATGTGTGTGTGAATTTTAATTTGTCCCTGGTGGATGCCCTTTATTTTTCGGTGGGGATGATCACCGGGGCCGGGGGTAAAGAAGAAGTCGCTGAACTCGCCCCTGATTGGGTCAAAGTTTTTACGGCAGTGATGATGGTGGTCGGCGCCGGGGTGGTGGGGATCTGCTACGCCTTAATTAATGATTTCATCCTGGGGAGCCGAATCCGTCAGTTTTGGGATGCGACGAAAATCCCCCACCAAAACCATTATGTGATCTGTGGCCTAGGGGGCATGGGCATGGCGATCGCCCGCCAACTCCACCACCAGGGTTATGACGTTGTCGTTCTTGAAACTGACCATAACAATCGCTTTTTGCGGTCGGCCAGGGCCTTGGGGGTTCCGGTCATTCTCGCCGATGCTAGCGTGACCAACAGTTTACGGGATGCGCGGATTGCCAAAGCAACGGCCCTCATTGCTGCCACTAGCCAAGATATGACCAACGTTGAAATTGCCCTGAGTGCCAAGGCGATCGCCCCCAAGGTCAATGTGATCGTCCGGATTCAGGATACCAATTTCGCCCAGTCGGCCCAGGAAGTCTTTTCCTTTGATCTAGTGCTTTCCCCGACGGAGTTGGCGACCCATTCTTTTGCGGCAGCGGCTCTGGGAGGACGCATTCTTGGCAATGGCATGACCGATGATTTGTTGTGGATTGCCCTTGCAACTCTGATTACCCCAAACCATCCTTTTTGTGGACAGCGAGTCCAGGACGCGGCGATCGCCCAAAATTTTGTGCCCCTCTACCTCGAATCCCAGGGGGAAGCGGTTCACGGTTGGCCCCTCCTGCAACGGCAACTGCAGCCCCAGGATGTGCTCTACATCACCATCGCTGCCAATGGCCTCCAAAAACTGTGGCGCAAGGAACCCAGCAATTCAGAAGTGGCCTTTAACCCCTTCCCGTCATCCCAAGGCACCGGAGCCTTTGTGCCCTAGCCATCGATATCGATAAAGTTACATCTCAATCCGGGCGATCGCCAAACCAAAAGCTCTAAAATCAGAAATGTTAAGTACATCATGACGCACAGCTTTGAATTTTTGGACGTTACTGTTGCCCCCCGTCGCTGGCACTGTGATTGGGTATTTCACCAATGACATTGCGATCAATATGCTGTTTCGTCCCTACAAGGCTATCTACATTGGCGATCGCCGTTTACCCTTCACCCCAGGCCTGATCCCCGCCAACCAAGACCGCCTCGCCCGCAACATTTCCCGGATTATTATGGGGTCGCTGCTCACCCCCGAAGAAATCCAAAAGCTCGCCCAAAAACTGCTTCAAACCGAGCGCATCGAAGCCGCGATCCGGTGGCTGTTACAACTGGCCTTTGCGCAAATCCAAGGGGAACAGGAGCAAAAAACCGCCGGAATTTTGGCCGCAATTCTGCGGGATCTCGCCAGCGAATCTTTGCCCCGACTGATTAAAGTTTGGTCTCGGGAAGATACCTTTTTAGAGGCCCAGGTTTACCAAATTTTCGATCAACTGCTGCTGGATTTTAAGCTCACAGAAGCCCAAGCCCGCCAGCTTACCGATTGGCTGTTGCGTACCGTTTTAACCCCCGATATTCTCCGTCAAGCGACCATTGATTTTCTCACCGACAAAAATATTGAAATTATCGACACCAGCCTCCGGGAAAAAACCAGCGGCACCTATTGGGTCGTCGCGAATCTATTTGGTGTTAAAAATAGCTTGACCCGCCTCCGGGCTTTCTGTTTAGAAGAACGAGAAATTGCCAACGCCCGTCTCCAAGAGTTAATCCTTACCCTCGAAATTCGTTTAAAATTGCGCCTCTGGCTCCAGGGTTTGTCCCTTCAAAATCTGCCTGTATCTACGGTGCGGCAGCTCCGCAAAAGTTTTCACCAAACGATCCGTCAGTATTTCCAGGATAAAGGGGCGGGCTTAATGGAATACATTGGTGACTCAGTAGATTGGGATAATTTATCGGTGGTGATTTTACGGCGGCTTCAAGCTTCCCAGGTCTTGGATAGTTCTTTGGGTGTTGTGAGCCAAGAATTATCTTTGCTTTTGGATCGCTATTTAGAAAAAGACCTCGAAAAAATTATTAGTCAGGTGATCCCCATCCTTGCCATTGATCAAGTGATCATTGAGCGAGTCAACAATACGAGCCCTAGGGAACTAGAACGCGCCATCCAGGGCATTGTTAAAAATGAACTCCAAGCCATCGTTAATTTAGGGGGAGTGTTGGGCTTCCTCGTCGGGATCGCCCAATCGGTCATCTTACTATTCAACTGAAGTCAAGGTATTTTCTGGGATGTCCTGAGAGGATGAGGTTTCGAGGGTGTCAATAATTTCTAGGAGTTCCCGCTCAAAGGCCACCTGGGCGCGGTTGGTTTTCCCCCCCAGATAAAAGCGATCGCCAGCGGCGAGGGCCCACACTTGGGAATAGGAAACATAGCTCATCACCACCCCAAGCATCACCAACAAAAAGCCTGTATAAACCACGGGGACACCGGGATCGGCTTTGATCTGGAGACCTGTGCTACCGACAAGATCGACTAATTTCAAGTTAATGTCCCCCACCTCTAGGCGATCGCCAACCCGGACAGCCCCGACCAGTTCTCCCTGTTCGTTATAGACAATGGCGCTGCCCTGGAGATCCTGCATTAAAATCGAGACCCCAGCACTGAGATCTGGCTTAATGGGTACCCAACTGCCCCAGAGTTTCGCCCCGTTTTCCGTGGGGATTTGGGCCGCAGGCAATTGAAAAACTGGACTATTGTTCAGTTGCACCTGGACGCCGCCAATGGCCCAACTGGTTTGATAAAAAGTAATGCCGTCGTAGCGGAGGGGGTGGTTCACAGAAATTGTTTTGCGATCAAGCTCCTGGCCCTGCTCATCGACCACCGATAGATCCGAATAAAATTGATCAATGTCGCCCGTGGGGGTGTAGTCGATCCAAAAGCGATTTACATTCACTGACCAAGGGCGATCGCTCTCGGAAAAAATCCCCGCCTTAAACACATTATTAACCTTAAAATTCATACCGCTGGGAATCATTTCCTGGGCCATGAACCCCCCAAAGGCGCCCCAAATAGACCCTACCAAGGTCACGATCATGCCGATATGCACAATAATTGGCCCAATGCGTCCCACAATTCCTTTCCGGGCGTAGAGCTTTTCGCCATCCTGGAAAATTTTGTAGCGCTTTTTTTCGAGCTGGGGTTTTAGGCTTTGGAGCGAACCATGATCTAATTCGGTACTCAGGGCTAATTTGTTGAATTGCCGGGCTTGGCTGTAGTAGTTCCAGTTTTGGGCCGTTTTCAGGGCCGGGAGTTGCCGCCGAAAGGTACAGGCAATCAAACTCACCCCAAAGGCCAGGAGTAAAACCAAGTACCACCAAGTCGTGTAAACATGGTCAAGCCCCGCCGCCAGAAGCACTTTCCAGGATAAAAAGCCCAGGAGCGCCGGATCTTCTGGATAGTTTTCTTGGTAGAAAGAGAGGCTACTGCCCTGTTCAATGACCGTTCCTAAAATGCTAAATACCGCAATGAGCAACAGCAGGGCGATCGCCACCCGGAGATCCGCAATCCACTTTAAACCCGTGCGCCAGATCTTGCGGGGGAAGCCGTGCCATGGGGAATTAGGAGAAGAATCAGAAACTGTCATGGTTTAGGGGATAAGAAAAGAGAAATTAATTAAAACAAAAAAGCTTAAGTCCAGGGCTGCAAATCCCCTAGGCGAGGCCAATGGGCAGGCGAATGAGGAGCGAAAACAGCCCAAATCCCAGGAGTAAGGCTCCACTCACGAGGTTAATCCAGCCCGACCATTGCCGCAGGGACAGCAAGCGCTTCAGGGAAGCGGTAAAAATCCCGGCAATTAAAACAGGCACCACATAACCAAGGGTATAGGCAAGGAGTAGCGCCGCCCCCAACGCCAGGTTTTGGGTGGTACTGACCCAAGCCAAGAGGGTTGCCAGCACCGGGGTACTACAGGGGGAGGCCACCAAACCAAAGGTTAAGCCCACGAGATAGGCCCGTAGCGCTTTTGGGAAATCCTGTTTGATCCAGTCCGTTGCTCCCAGGGAAGGAAAACGCAGGGGAACAATTTCGAGCAAATTTAACCCCATCAAAATGGCGATCGCACTGACAATGATCGGTAAGCCAATGCCAATCTGACCGTAGATCTGGCCGAAACCTGCCGCCACAATCCCCAGGCCCGCCAGGGTCGTCGCTAGCCCAAAACAAAACCACAGGGATTGCAAAAAGGTTTGGAGGCGATTATTGCCTTGTTGATCCTGAGTGCCGCCGATGTAACCAATGGTGATGGGCAACATGGAGAGGGTGCAGGGAGTCAAGCTAGTGAGGAGGCCCGCCCCAAACACGAGAAAAATGCTCAACACACTCCAATGGCTGAGTTGCTCATTGACCAGGCTGTCACTAAATTGTTGGAGATGATACAGTTGCAGACTGAAATTTTCCCACATGGTGCCGTGCCCAAAGACTGTTTGCTATTGTATCGGGTTTCCTGGGGGCAACGGCAAAGAAGGTATCTCCAGCTTAGACCAACGATAACTCGCCCACCACATCCAAACGCTTGTAGGGACTGAGAGATAAAAATTGTTCCGCCAAGGTATCAGAGACTGCGGGGGTGATCCAGCCCAAACGGGTCAAAAGATAGAGGGCGACGGCATATTTAGCTCGTTTCGCGCCATCTTTGACCTTAATCGCCAAGCCTAAACCTTCTCCAACGCGGCCGATGCATTGAATTCCCTCTGCACCGGATTTACTGACGATTTCTCCCTCTGAGAGGCGCATCAATTCTGTATCGAAGCCGCCTCGTCCAGACACCATGGTGGGGTGGTAGGTCATCGCCCGCACGACCCGCTCGACATCCAGGCGATCGCCAGACGCGAGGTGAGCATAGAGGGTGGCCATTTGGCTGAGTTGCATCAAATAGGTGGGGACGCCGCAATCATCCCGCGCGCCGATAAATTCCTGGGCGGGCATCTGGAGTAATTCGGCAATTTTATCGAGGATTAGGGCCTGGACAGGGTGGGACTTTTCCATGTAGCTACCAAGGCCCCAGTTGCAATGCTTACAGGTCAACAGCATGCCTGCGTGTTTTCCAGAACAATTGTGTTCGAGGGCGCTATCTTTACCGTGGGGAATGGGACATTGCAATACATCAGACTCTAGATCCGCTTGCCATAGGATGCGAAACACCTGACGGGCGTGTTCCTTGGTGCCTTGGTGGGAACTACAAATGACGGCTAAATCTTTATCGGAGAGTTTGTAATGGTCTAGGGCCCCGGTGCCAATTACCGCAAGGGCTTGGAAGGGTTTGAGGGCCGACCGGATAAAGGCAGAGCTTTCGGCATCCCCGGCCATGGACAAGACACGGCCTTTGGTGTCACACACGACGGCTTCGGCAATGTGGGTGGATTCTTTGAGACCTTCCCGAAGGAGGTTAATTTCAAGGGGGGGAGCTTGGACGCGTTTGCCTCTGGACATAACGATTGGGGGTAAAGTTCAGCAGTAAAAGAATAGGGGAAAAGTACGGGTGTAGCGGGAATGATTGTGAAGATTTAAGGGTTTATAGCAGCCACAAACCGCTGATCAAACCAATGGCGATCGCCACGACAATGAAACTGGTTTGTTGGATACGGGCGAGGATCGGCGCAATTTGGTAGGACACAATCAGGCGATCGCGCTGGAGGACGGCTTCGGGTTTGCGCCAAATTTGGCCATCGTACCAACCAGATTCTTCGTAGGTGAGTTTCTCGGTCTGGAGGCGATCGCGGATGTAGCGCCACCCCAGATAGAGGCGTAATAAAACCAAACTCAACAAAAACATCCCGCCGAGGTTCGCACTCAGGATCAATTTAATCGGATAGCGGTCAAAGGGAAAACTCGCCCAAGCAATGGGGGTAAAGATCAGGGTCGCCCAAAACCACACCCAGGTTACCTTGCGGATGTAGCAGACCATCTCCATGTTGCCCCAACTGAAAAACCACGATTCCTTGAGTTGGTCATATTCGTTGAGGGGCTGTTGCTCTTCCGGGACAGGACAAAAAGTGGTTGGAGAATTGTTCATGGATGGCGACGGGACAGAGAAAACCTATGCCCAACAGTGTATCGTTTTTTTCTGGGGGGGCGCAGGGAGCGATCGCCCTTGCATTTTCCCAACAAAAAAGTGACCCAGATAGATTTGGATCACTGGCAATTTTCTGAACTGTTGCGGGACGCTGTGAACTTTGAAATGTGACTCAGTCCCTTTATTTCACGAGGAGATCTTCGCCTTCTACGACCCGCGCCGATTGAATACGATCGCCCATTTCAATTTTGTCGATGACCGCGAGACCTTCGGTGATTTGGCCAAAGACTGCATAGTTTCCATTGAGGAAATCATTCGGCCCCAAGGAAAAATAAAATTGAGACGAGGCGGAGTTTGGCAGTTGAGAACGGGCCATGGCGATCGCCCCCTTGTTATGTTTGAGCACCACCTGATTGGGATCAAGCTCTGCCTTGCCATAAACCGGCTGTTCCTCACCCTGGAGCTTAATTTCTAGGGGGACATCCCGACGAATGCCCGTCTCCGGATCCGTAAAACCACCACGTCCTAAGGCATTAAGGGGTACTTGACTGTCCTTACTGAGGGGATCTCCCCCTTGGACGACAAAGGGTTCTGGGGTTCGAATTACGCGGTGAAAAGCAGTGCCATCATAGACGCCACGGCTGACTAGATCTACAAAGTTCCCCGCCGTCACCGGCGCGTCTGCACCATTGAGTTCAATGCGGATTGTTTGACCATCCACCGCCTCCGATTGGCTCTGGAGTACCATTTCAACCACCGCTGTACAGGTATCTTCTGGGGTTGCCTCGGTAGAAGCGGGATTCGAGCAATTTAAACGGGGCTTATAATTTTCGGCGCTGGGTGGGGTGGCCGGTGGGTTATTGGGGGGTGTTTCCGTTGTCGGCGCACAGCCGCCCAAACTGAGACTGCCCACCAAGAATGCGAGACATAATAGCTGCCAAGGTCGTTCCATAGAAATCTAGTCGTACTCTTGTTTTAAATAAAGCCTGGGAAAATTATAAGAAGCAGCGGCGGCGATCGCCCACTGTCCCTTTTTGTTTTTGAATCTGTTTTGCAAATTTAGTGCAACCTAGAGACCTTCCAAAGGAATCGTTAAAAAGCGTGCCAACTCTGCCCCTTGATTTTCCAGTTCCGCGAGGGGAATTGGCTCTCCGACGCGGTTGAGGGGAATATCACCCCGGTTTTTCACTCGGAGATAAAGCACCCGCCGGGGGTTTAAACCTTCTTTGATTTCTGCCCGAATCGACAAAATATCCTTGAGGGGATACTGGAAATTAATAATGCGATTTTTGCCCACAAAACCATGGCGGAAAATGGTCACCTTTCCCGTTTCTTTATTGAATTCGTTGTAACCACCACCCACATCAAGGAAAAACACAAACCAGAGATAGGCAGACAATAGCGTTCCCGCAACCCCATAGAACGTTAAGGCAGCCCCTTGGGGAATGAACTGAATATTAGTGGGGTCACTCACCCCCAGCAGATTTTTGTGAAAATAACTCGAAAGACCAGCCAGCAGAAAACCAATGCCACCAATGGCAGAAACACTGGCCCAAAGCATATTACTAAAACGACGGGAGCCGAGGATCGGCTGCCGCAAAACTTTATCCGTTGAAGTTGTCACCTGTGCTGCCATAAACGTTTTTTGTAGAAAATTTATTTAATTTAAGCCCCCTCATTTTACTGGATAATCTTGACTTCCCTGCTTGGAAGCCATTACCTGGGCCATGAGATCAGCAACGGCGGTGGTGCCTTCTGATGCCTCGAAGGTTACGGGAAATTTGCCATGCCACAGCATCCGCCAACCCAACGGGAAAATCTCACCAACGCTTTGGAGGCCAATCACCATCAAGGCAAAGCGTCGTTCATCGATCCAACCTCCTGCTTGCACCAGGTGAAGGAGGGTTTTTCGGTGGCGTACCGCGCGACTTTCAGCGGGGTCTTTTTGCTGGAGGAGGGTGCTTTTGATTTGGGTAATGCGGTCGAGGGGGTCAACTTCCTGGGGACAGACATAGTTGCATTGATAGCAACGGGTGCAGGCCCAGACTCCAGCGTCCGGTTGATGGTAGTGATCCAGCCTCGTGGTGGTCGTATCATCCCGAGAATCCAGGATCAGTCGTTCCCCTTTGGCGAGGGCGTGGGGGCCTAAAAATTCGGGATTGACAGTGACGGCATTACATTCGCCATAGCAAGCCCCACACAAAATACAGTTGCCGGCTTGGTTTAGGGCTTCCCGCTCCTGGGGTGACTGACGAAATTCTGTTTCAGGAACCTGGGGCGATCGCCTTTGGACGTAGGGAACCACCGCTTCTAGCTGTTGCCAAAAGGCAGTCATATCCACCACCAAATCCTTAATCACCGGAAAATTATTCAAGGGGGTAATCGTAATTTGGGGGACGGCTTCCGGATCAGAACCAGTATGTTGGAGACGGGTGATTTCTTGGCCCACATTTTCTTTACAGGCCAAGGCAGCCCGGCCATTAATCCCCATGGCACAACTGCCACAGATGGTATTGCGACAATTTTTGCGGAAAGCTAAACTACCATCCTGCTGCCATTTGATCTGATTTAGACAATCTAAAATCGTTGTACTTTCTGGCACAGAAAGCTGATAAGTAAAAAATTCTGGGGCGACGTTTCGTTGCCGTTGGCGCAAAATATTGAAGGCGATGTCCATGGCCAACCTCTTTTTGCCACAAATTTCTTCTCTTCCTAGTCTATCGGGATGAATTCGGCAGTCAAAATCATTGTCGATAAAGTTAACAAATAATCATCGCCACTACGGAAACTTTAAAAATTTCTAGGGCCTCTTTTAAAAAACTTTTTAAAAAAACTGCGCAAAACAGAATTTTTGCAGTTATATTTACAAATGTGGTAAGTTTATTGCCGACAAAAATTTAGACTCAAAAACAAGCGTTTTAGAAATATGAGTGACATCCCGACAACTCCTTTGAAAGGAAAGGCTCTGCTGAGTAAAGTAAAGGAATTATCCCATTTGCCACGACGAGAAACAGCAAAGCTTTGTGGATATAGTAGTACGAAAAATGGCTCAACCCGTGTCAATTTGACGGGGTTTTATGATGCTGTCCTTGAAGCAAAAGGACTCCCCCTAGACCCCGGTGGCAGTCAAGATGGCCGTGGTAGAGAACCGACCTATCGTGTGAGTGTTCACAAAAATGGTCAAATCGTCATTGGTTCGACTTACACAAATCAAATGAACCTGAAACCAGGCGACGAATTTGAAATTAAGATTGGCTACAAGCACATTCACTTGAAACAGATCAACGAAGGCTAAAAAGGCAAAGATAGTCAAGCTCTTTGGTGATTTCTTAAGGCAACCCCTTGACATCCCTGATTTTATCCTTGGGGTTTGCCAAATATACGGGTTGCTATCTAGAAAATATTAACGGCCTTGATTGATTCCCTCTGACAAAATTCTGTGGTTGATGCATCAATCAAGGGTATGGAGTCCGGGTGATCTGTTGCTTATTTTTTAAGGCTATTTTCGGCTAATTTTGATGAGAGCTGTGATTCACCATGGCTCTTTTTTATTGTTTAGACGTTTCAGGGAAAGGATTTCGGATCATGTTAGGGCGAGTAATATTGGCGATCGCCATCGCCTTATTGTGGGGAATCTGGGTCGTTTGGATGGCCCCTCAACCGCAGTTTGTGACAACCGATAAAACTGTCGCAACTTCCTGGAATTACACAGATCTCGGTCCCCACCAGTGGGGAGATTTGCAACCAGAGTTTCAAACTTGTACCGTTGGCGAAACTCAATCACCCTTAGCCCTTTTTTCTCAATCATCCGCCCCAGCTTCAGAGTCTTCGGTATCTTGGCACTACCAACCGAGTCTGGGGATTGTCCAGGCTGCCAATACCACTTTACAAGTCCGAGTCACCGGAAGTAATACCCTACAGCTCGGCGCTGACCGTTACAGGCTTGAGCAAATTCATTTTCATTATCCCAGTGAGCACCACATCCAGGGAAAACAGTATGCCATGGAAATCCATTTTGTCCATCGGCGCGCCACCCAAGAAATCGCGGTTTTGGCGGTGCTGGTTGAACCCGGGACAACAAAGCCGATGTTTGCTCATATTTTGCAACGGTGGCCGACCCAAGCCCATCCCAGTCAGGTGATTTACCTCGATCCTGCGGCGTTGCTCCCCCAAGGCGATCGCCCTTATTACCGTTATCTTGGTTCTCTAACGACTCCCCCTTGCACTGAAGGGGTTCGCTGGTTGGTCTTGGCCCAACCGATTTTCCTGGGGGCTGAGCAAATTGAACAATACCAAGCTTTGTATGCCCCGAATGCTCGCCCCCTCCAAAAAATAATGACCCATGGGGTGGAATATTATGTTCCCGATGAGAAAACGGCAACCTAAGCCACTTTAACGAAAATATTCTCGCCTTCTTCGCGGACTTCGTAGCGGGGTAATCCGGCGGTGGCTGGCCCCTGGAGCAATTCCCCATCCAAAGCAAACCGCGAACCATGGCAATCGCAAACCAGGTCAGCATCGGCCAGTTTTACGGGACAGCCCCGATGGTTACAGGTGGGGTCGACGGCCACAAGGCTTTGGTCATTGGGATTGCGGAAGACATAGACTTTTTTTCCATTGACCTCTGTGGAAAGTTCACCATTGGCATCGAGACTTCCCACGGCGGTGAAATCAGCCACCAGGTTCGCAGCATCTTCTGCTTCGGCGATCGCCCCATCGTTGGCTGCCGCCTCTTCTGCTTCGCTCACTGCCGTTGACTCCGAGTCACTAGAACAGGCAGCTAAAATCGTCGGGAAAGAACTCGCAAGTAAACCTAAACCGAATAAACCTACAAATTGACGGCGTTCCATAATTGTTTCTCAAGGGATGTCGAAATGATGTCTTGACTGTTATAGCGAATTTAAAAGGCTTTTTTCGGGTTAATGGAGATTTCGTGAAAATGGCGGAGATTAAAATTTCGGTGGGCGATCGCCTCGGCAAATTCCCCTAGAGGCTACCTATAAAGCTCCCCTGCCCCCAATCTGGGGAAGATTTTTGGAGGATCAATTGGGATCAAAATCTCCCATTTTGCTAGAGCTTTAGTGAGGAGATTGAGGGGGCAAATTAAGAGATTCATTTACTTGATAAATAGCTCCTTAGCAATTGAGAGCTTGGCGTTGGGCTTTCGCTTTTTGGAGCGACTCGGCCCATTCTTGCTCTGGATCACTATCGGCAACGATGCCAGCCCCCACCTGCCCGTAGACCGTCGCCAACCCCTGGGGAGTTGGCACATACAGTAAGGTGCGAATCAAAATATTGAGATCCAAATTTCCCCGTTGGTCTAGGTAGCCACAGGAGCCATAAAATAAGCTGCGCCGCACCGGTTCTAGGGCTTCGATAATTTCCATACAGCGCACCTTCGGGCAACCAGTAATCGTCCCCCCCGGAAACATTCCCCGAATCAGATCTACCGCATCCTTGTCGGCGGCCAGTTCCCCCACCACATTACTGACTAGGTGAATGACATGGCTATATCGTTCTAGGACAAATTGCTCATCCACCACGACGCTGCCCCAGGTACAGGCCCGGCCAAGATCATTCCGCTCTAAGTCCACGAGCATGGTGTGTTCGGCCCGTTCCTTGGTGTTACGCAACAGTTCTTCGCCGAGAGCCTGGTCTTCGCTGGGGGTTTGTCCCCTGGGTCTGGTACCGCCGATGGGACGGGTCTGGGCAAAGCGTCCTTGTTTTTGGATCAGGCGTTCTGGGGAGCAACTGATCATCTCCCCCCAGGGCGATCGCCAATAGCTAGCAAAGGGGGAGGGATTGATCTGCTGGAGATGCTGATAAATGGCCCAACTGCTATGGGATGTTTGGGTACGGAAGCGCAGGGAAAGGTTGGTCTGGAAAATGTCCCCCGCTTGAATGTATTGTTTTGCCTGGCGCACGGCATCGGTGTAGGCTTGGCGATCGCTCAGAAATTCGAGGGAAGGGGCCTCAGAGTTGACTGGAAGCTGATCAAGATCGGAGGATACACGCGGTTGACTGAGTTGGGCTGTCAAATGATCGAGATCTGCAACGGTGGCCGCCGCCAGCCAAAGCATCTGTTGGTGGTGATCAAGCACCGCAAAGGAATCGGGCTGGTACCAATAGGCCACTGGAAAAGGCAGCGGATCGGGATTTTCGTAGGGGAGCGTTTCAATTTCCCAGGCAAAATCGTAGCCGAGCCAACCCAGGTATCCCCCCGTAAAAGGCAAGTGGGCGATCGCCTCATGGGGATCAGTTTTTGTGGCGAGGAGCTGCTTTAAACAAGCGGTGATCTCCCCCAGGGCAGGCGTAAAAAGTTGATTGGCCCTTGGTTCCCCGGCACAGATGGAGTAGCGGGAGAGCTGGGGATAATCCTTGGGGGTAGGGTAGGGGCTTTCGAGGAGGGTGGCAATGCTCGCTTGGCCGTATAGTCGCGTGAAAATTTCTGCACCAGTGCGCTGTGCTAACGGTTGCGATCGCCAATGCCACATACATTCAACCCCAAGGGAAACTCCCTAGGATTTTGACATACTTTTTTGACGCGATGGTATTGCCGCCAACCCCGCAAATGGGGCTTATTTTTTGATCCGTAAATGCGAAACCTAGTCCTCGGTGGCCGTGCCCCAATCCAGATTACGCAAAAAATCTTGCACCAGTCTGCGACCAGCCACATTGTCGCCATAGTCCCCGGAGTCGTCATAGAGCGCCGACCAGTAATCGAGAATTTCGGTATCCAAGGCGGCGCGAATTTTTGGGGCGGCAATAATGATATCGGCGCTGCGGTGGAGGGGGGTCGGGGTTTCGGCGGTTGGGGTCAATAAACACAGGGGACGCAGCCAATAGCTGGCCTGGGCTTCAAGGTATTGAATAACGGCACTGTATAAGCGGCGATCGCCTGCGGTTAAACAGACGATCTGTTGGGGTTTAAAAGGCTCTGTCATGGTTTGGGACATGGGCAGTTCCAGCGGCAAGCACAACTATCGAAGGATCAGGGGAGGACAAATTGACCGTTTAATTTCTCAGTTTAAGGTGATCGCCTCGTTTTTTTCCGCAAATCCCGCAGCTAGAGCAAGACATCTCTACCCGTCTTTCTTTACAATGACTGAATGTCTTTAATGCCGATTAAACTGTTTTAATTTCTAGATTTATCCCTTGAATCTTCCCAGGGGAATCGTCCTGCCCCCAAAACCATGTCTAAATCAAACGCTGCCACTGAAATCCAAGGAATTTTTAATCGCATTGCGCCCCAGTATGACGTGCTCAATGAATGGATTAGCCTCGGTCAGCACCGCATTTGGAAAAAAATGGCCGTGAAATGGAGTGGTGTCACCGGGGGAGATCTTGCTCTGGATGTGTGCTGTGGGAGTGGCGATTTAACGTTACTACTAGCGAAAACTGTCGGCGTCTACGGTCAAACCATTGGGATTGATTTTGCCAGCCAACAACTGGCGATCGCCGCCCAAAAACAAGCCCGCCTCTGCCCCCACCTCGATATCCAGTGGCAGGAGGGAGATGCTTTAGCTTTACCCTACCCAGACAACCACTTTGATGGGGCCACCATGGGCTACGGACTCCGGAACGTTACCGATATTCCCCAGGCACTCCGAGAATTACAGCGGGTACTAAAACCAGGCAAAAAAGTCGCTATTCTAGATTTTCACCGTCCCGATCACCTTGGGAAACAGGTGTTCCAACAATGGTATCTGGATCGCTTTGTTGTGCCCCTCGCAGAACGATTCCAACTTACCCCTGAATATGCCTACATTCAACCCAGTATCGAGCGGTTTCCCACCGGAAAAACCCAAGAAGAACTGGCCAAAGAAGCGGGGTTTCGGAACGCAATTCACTACGGCATCGTCGGGGATATGATGGGTGTACTAGTGGCTACCAAGTGACGGGGATAGGGGACACATGGGTCAGCGGCGAATCTGTATAGGAGATGTGCATGGTCATTACGATACGTTGATGGCCCTGCTAGAGTTGGTTGCTCCCGGAGCAGAAGATGCTGTGTATTTCCTCGGTGATTTAATTGACCGAGGCCCCAAAAGTGCGGACATTATCGAGTTTGTGCGCCGTAGTTCCTATCAGTCTCTCCTCGGCAACCATGAAATGATGATGCTAGAGGCGATCGCCAACGATGGTAGCGTCCAACAAGAAACCTTTATCGCCTGGTACCATAGCGGCGGTGCCAACACCCTCCAGAGTTATAACCACCGCATTCCTGCCGAGCATTTGCAATGGTTGCGACAGCGGCCCACCCACCTCGATCTGGGGGACGTTTGGTTAGTCCATGCAGGTCTGTCGCCTCACTTACCCATCGAGCAACAGGGAGCGGAACAATTTTGTTGGGTACGCAGTGAGTTCCATTCCATGACCCAGCCCTACTTTGCCAATAAATTGATTATCGTCGGCCATACGATTACCTTCACCTTTCCGGGGGTACAGCCGGGACAAGTGGTACAGGGGCCGGGCTGGCTGGACATCGACACCGGGGTCTATCACACCAAAAGTGGTTGGTTAACGGCCTTTGATATTGACCGGCGTCAAATTTATCAAGTGAATAGTCACACCGCCGAAAAGCGCCAACTGCCCCTAGAGGCGATCGCCGTTACGCCCTTTTTATCTTTCTAGCAGTAAGCCTTGGTAGTACGGGTTTTCTTGGAATTTTTCCGATCAGCGGTCGAGATTCACGCTATGATATTTTTGCTCATCACTTTTGGAGAGGTGGCAGAGCGGTTGAATGCGCCTGACTTGAAATCAGGTTTCGGGGCAACTCGGACGGGGGTTCGAATCCCCCCCTCTCCGTACCTAGTATTTCGGTTTAATCAGTATTTTTTCCTAGGATAGAGAACGCTCGTCGTCCCAATGGTCAGTGACCTAGTTTGTGAATAAATGAAATTTTCGGGAGATTTTCCCGCGCTGGGGTGCTGGATTTAGGCAGAATATTAGAAACGCTTGCCTGAGAATAATTCTGTCTCCATGTCTAAACCTGATTTTTTTCCAACCCAAACCAAGCCGATGCTCGTGCGTTTAGTGCAAAGTATTGCCTATTGGGTGGGGCGTTTTAAGTATCAGTTGAAATTGCGGGTGAGCGAGGCAGATCTTGGCAAAATTCGGGATTTAGGGGATGCGCGTCTAATCTTTATGCCCAATCATCCCACCTTTGACGATGGCCTGGTGATGTTTTTGCTCTCGGCCCAGTTAGGAGAAGTCTTTCATTATCTGGTGGCCTACGAAAATTTTACAGCGCAACTTGCAGGGTTTTTGCAAAAAATGGGGTGTTATTCCATTCGTCGGGGCCTTGGCGATCGCCGCAGTATTGCCCACACGTTAGATTTGTTGAAACAGGAGCGATCGCGGATGGTAATTTTTCCGGAGGGGGGTTGTTCTTTTCAGAATGATGCAATTATGCCCTTTCGCACCGGGGCGATCCAGTTGCCCATGCAAGCGATGCTGGCGATCGCCAAACAAGAGGGTCAATTTCCCCCCTGTTACCTGGTGCCCATCAGCATCAAATACCGCTACCTCAAAGCCGCTGAAACGATCATTCAGCAAAGCCTCAAAAACCTAGAACAGAAACTAGAGATTACTCCCAGCGACCCCGAACCCTATGGCCGTCTACGGGGGGTGGCCCAGGTGGTGCTGCAGCAACTAGAAGCTGAATATAACCTCACTCCGGCTGCTGATGATGATTGGAATGAGCGGATTGAGCGCATTCGCAACCGGGCCCTTAGTCTCTGTGAAACGGAGTTGGGCCTCAATTTTCCAGAGGATTTCCCACTCCGGGAACGGGTTTATAAAATGCAGGCGCTCCTCATCGAAAAGGCTGATGGTGACATGGCCCTCGACCTCGACACCTATGAAACCCTCTACCAAACGACGGTGCGCTTGCTAAATTTTGATGCGATCTACGATGGTTATGTAGGAGATCATCCAAGCCCTGAACGATTTATCGATACCCTCACTCGCCTGGAGCGGGAAGTGTTTCGGGTTGAAATTCCGGCGCCAAAGGGACTCCACGAGGGCTGGCTCCGGGTGGGCACCCCGATTAATCTCCAGGATTATGTCACCCAATATAAAGGCGATCGCCAAGGCACTCTCCAAGAAATCACAGACGCGATGCAATACGAAGTGCAGAATAACCTGCTCGATATGATTTATCATCCTTAGAATATTGGGAATATTGGCAAAAAATAAAAATTCCCCCAAACCGACCATCAATCCAGGCTGAAATCACCGTTCCTTGATAACGTTAAAAGAGAGTGATTAAGACGCCTCTCGATCCTTTCTAGCCCAGCCCCAAAGTGTGAGGAGAATCTACTGTGGATGCCGCCAGTCAACAAAAAATTCTCGGCTATTTCATTGAAGAAGCCAAAGAACACCTCGAAACCTTAGAACAGGGCATCCTGGAGCTGTCGGAGGTGGTCGATGATACCGAACGGGTTAATGAACTCTTCCGGGCTGCCCACTCCGTGAAAGGGGGCGCAGCGATGTTGGGCTACACAAGCATCCAAAAAACGGCCCACCGCCTCGAAGATGCGTTCAAAGTCTTTAAGGACAATACGATTACCGTCGATGAGACGCTCAAGTCTCTTTTTCTGAGCGCCTATGATGTACTCCAAGAGCTCCTCGAAAAGTTACAGAGTCCCTTTGGCCTCCAGGAAGAAGAAATTGAGAAAATCATGGCGGAGGCCGATCCCCAATTCAGCGAGTTACAAAAATATTTGGATCGTCTCGCCGTCAGTGACAACCGTGGTGCTGTGGTTTCTCCAGAGGTTTCGCCGCCAGTAACGCCTGCCCCCACCGGATCACCAGCCGCGCCAGAGCCTTCCTTTGGGCCACAAGTCCGTGGGCTGTTGCAGCAAATGTTGGGGCTATTTCGCCAGGACGCCACCCCAGAATCTCGCCAGCGACTCCAAAAGCTCTGTATTGAACTGGCCAAGCTCAATAAAAAAACGAAATCTTGGCAAAAATTACTCAAGGCAAGTCACAAGGCGATCGCCAATCCGGCCCATCGTTTTTCGACCCTCGCCCCCATTGTGATTAAAAGCATTAAAGAAGCTGCCGACCATTTAGAACGCAACGAACCAGAGCGCATTAGCTTGCCAACGGATTTGAAAAATTTGGCGATCGCCCAACTCCCCTACATCTTGATTCCCACAGAACCCAAGGAAGCCGCCCAAATCCTGAACAGCGCCTTTAACGAAGCGCAACTGGCCCAATTGGTACAAGCCCTGAAACATCGCGCTTAATCTTCCGAAAGTCTTCCCTAAACCAGCATTTTTCCCTTAAACAAACCCGAATCATCAAAACGATTGCTCCCTGGGCGGTGATCGTTATTTTTTGTTTAGTGAAATCATTCTTGTATTGGCTTTGGGGAGAACCACAACAGAAAAAAGGTCCAACCCTGGGGCTGAACCTCTTTGCTTTTTTTGAATTTAGGGGAATTGGCAAATTAGTTAGAGAGTCGCAGTCAGACGTTCGATTTTTGCGCCTAGTCCCTTAAACTTCCCTTCGAGGTCATCATAGCCTCGATCCATGTGGTGTACTTCGCGCATGATGGTTGTGCCCTCAGCCGCTAAACCAACCAAAACCAAGGCCGCCGAAGCCCGGAGATCCGTTGCCATTACCGGAGCCCCAGACAAGAAAGGAACGCCTTTGATAATGGCGTTATTGCCCTTAATCTTGACATCCGCACCCATGCGCTTAAATTCTGCTACGTGGTGCATCCGGTTTTCAAAAACCGTTTCCGTGACGACACTGCTACCTTCACAGAGGGTGAGCAACGCCATGAATTGGGCTTGCATATCCGTGGGAAAACCGGGATAGGGCAAGGTTTCAATGTCCGTTGCCCGGAGAATCCCTTGGGGTTTAATGCGGAGGCGGTTTGGTCCTTCGGCAATGACCTTTGTCCCCGTTGCTTCGAGCTTGGCAATCACCGGTAAAAGGTGGTCTGGGACGACGGGAAATACACTAAATTCTGACTGGGTAATGGCCCCTGCTACGAGAAAAGTCCCCGCCTCAATGCGGTCAGGGATGATGGGATAATCGGTGGCGTGGAGGCGATCGCACCCTTGAATCACAATCTTGTTACTGCCATCCCCGCTGATATGTGCCCCCATGGACCGACAGAAGTTTGCCAGATCAACAATCTCTGGTTCCTGGGCGGCATTTTCAATGATCGTTTCCCCTTCGGCGAGGGTCGCCGCCATCATCAGGGTTTCTGTGGCCCCAACGCTTGGATAATCTAAGTAGATCTTGGCCCCCTGGAGTCGTCGCCGATTTCCCTTGACTGTCGCTTGGACAACCCCATGTTCAATAATCACCTCGGCCCCCATCGCCTGGAGACCTCGCACATGGAGATCTACGGGCCTAGCACCAATGGCACAGCCCCCTGGCATCGGCACTTTAGCTTCCCCAAGGCGGGCAAGAAGTGGGCCAATAACAAAAAAGCTCGCCCGCAGCTTGGATACCAATTCGTAGGGCGCTTCTGCTGTCCTGAGGTGACGGGTATCGAAATCAAGGCTACCAGGGGTCGCAATGATTTGAACCCCAAGGGCGGCAATCACTTCGGCCATCCGTTTGATATCCGCCAAGTCGGGGATATTTGTTAGACGACATTGATCACTACAGAGTAGGGTTCCCGCCATGATGGCCAGGGCAGAATTTTTCGCGCCACTGATCCTGACCTCGCCACTGAGGGGGTGTCGCCCTTCAATTTTGAGGATGGTTTCAGCGGTTGTGCTGGTGGGGGTGAGGGGGGCAGAAGTTTTAATGGGTCGATCCTCCACAAATGGAAAGAAGATGGGGGAAATTTTGTCAAATTTTCGTCTTGATTCTACCGGAAAGTCTTGGTCTATGTTGCTCAGAATTACACTTTTTTGTTCACGGTTTAGAATAGGTTCTGAAGCTATAGATAATCTTTTGGCAATTGACTTGACGCTTCTCGTAGTTCAAGTAATAATTGTTGATTGTGTAATTGCATATTCACCTGCGGAACTGGCGGAATTGGTAGACGCGCTAGATTCAGGTTCTAGTGGGAGTTTTATCCCTTGCGAGTTCAAGTCTCGCGTTCCGCATCTACCCTTCAAAAAATAGTTAGCCTTGCCCGAAATCCTTTAACGGCAATGGTAAGGTCGATGGGGGCAAAGATGCTTACAAGTTTACAAAACCCACTGGTTAAGGAGATTCGGAAGCTGCACCAAGGGCGGGAGCGGCAGAAACAGGGTTATTTGCTACTTGAGGGGACAAATTTAATCGAGGCGGCGATCGCCAAGGGATTTACCTTTCAGACGGTGCTGTTTACGGAAGCTTGGCAGGCTAAATATCCGACATTGGCCAGCCAGCTCAAAGGCGATCGCCAAACCTTGGTTTCCGAAGAGGTGCTGCAAAAGGTGGCGACCACCGTGAATCCTGATGGCATTGTCGCAACCCTCAACCAAGCATTGATTTCCCAAACCCCACCCCAAACCCTCCAACTGGGGGTAGCAGTGGAGCGACTCCAAGATCCGGGCAACCTGGGGACAATTATTCGCACGGCCACGGCCACGGCGGTCGATGGTCTGTTGTTGAGTAGTGACAGCGTCAACCCCAGTAATCCGAAGGTGTTGCGGGCCTCGGTGGGGGCTTGGTTCCAGACGACGCCCGTGGTTATCCCCACCTTCGCTGAACAACTGCAACGGTATCGCGCCCAGGGGGTGCAGATTGTGGCCACCCTGCCCCAGGCGACCAAAACCTATTGGGATATCGACTGGCGACAACCGAGTTTGATTTTATTGGGTAACGAAGGGGCTGGTTTATCCCCAGCGATCGCCCGCCTTGCCAACGAAACGGTACAGATTCCCATGGGGCCAGGGGTGGAGTCTCTTAATGTGGCGATCGCCTGTGCCTTGATGCTCTATGAGGCTCGTCGCCAGCGGGATCACCAAACTCTTCCCTAATTTCCCGACAGTTGCGCCTTGAGCGTCTCCAGAACCGTTTGGGCATGGCCTTTGACCTTCACCTTTGACCAAATTGCCGCCACTTGACCCTGGGGATCAATCAAAAATGTGCTTCGAACGATTCCCATATATTCTTTACCCATGAATTTTTTCAGTTGCCAGACCCCGTAGGCCTCGGCGGTCTGATGGTCGGGATCACTCAACAGTTCGATGGTTAATTCTTTCTTCTCAATGAAACGGCCATGGGATTTTTCCGAATCAGGACTGACCCCCACGATCACGGCATCTAAAGCTGTAAATTCGGGGACAAGGGCCGTAAAATCTAGCGCTTCGGTGGTGCAACCGGGGGTATTGTCCTTGGGGTAAAAATAAAAAATGAGCCATTTGCCGCCGTAATCCGCCAGGGTCCGGGTTTCTCCTTGGGCATTAGTAAGGGCAAAATCAGGGGCTGCTTGGCCGAGGGAAAGGGTCGTCATGGAATTAAGAGTCGGATGATCTAAAAATTGACAACTGTATTATTCCTTAAGGCCAGAGCAGATCTCTACAATGGGCCTTGGGATCAGCCCCGCTTCAAGCCTCTGGAGAAGTTTCGCGATTTTCGTACCAGTAGCCGATGAGTTTATACACGAGCTTGGCGGCGGTATACTCAGACACTACAGAGTCATCTAGGGGTGCCAGTTCCATAATGTCGCAGCCGATCACCTGTTTTTCCCGGAACAGGCGACGCAGGAAACGTAGGGTGCTGTACCAATCCATGCCACCGGGTTCGGGGGTGCCAACGCCAGCGATGAGGGTCGGATCAATGCCGTCTAGGTCAATGGTAAGGAAGACTTTTTCGGTTTTAATATTGGCGATCGCCCTGTCGATCCAGTTGGGGTCATTTTGCATATCCCACGCCCAAATGACAGGAATTTCTTTCGCGGCCAATAGATCCGCTTCTTCCCGACAGAGACTCCGGATCGCCACGGGCAAACTCGGCAACCCCAAATCCATCACCCGTCGCATAATGCAAGCATGGTTATGTTCGGAGCCTTCGTAGCTCTGGCGCAGATCCGCATGGGCGTCAATTTGCACCACCGTAAAGGGTTCTTGGTAAAACTCCAGATGCCCTTTGACAACCCCTGTGGTGATGGCGTGTTCTCCCCCCAGGGCGATGACAAATTTGCCATCTTGCAGCAGATTTTGGGTGGTTTCGCTGGTGACCGCTAACATTTCCTCGGCAGACAGTTCGGGATTCTGGCGCGTATCGGCGATCGCCCCATGGGTAAAAATTCCCACATCAAAACAAGTTTCCCGGCGCAACTCATCGTCATAACATTCCAACTGGTGAGACGCTTCTAACAGGGCGTCCGGCCCCCATTCACAACCTTTGCGATAGGTGGTTGTCGCTTCATAGGGAATGGGCAAAATGACCACCGGAGATTCGGCGTAACTCCGTTCTACTTCAGAACCAATGAAATCTTGTAAGGCAAATTGAGACATGGACATTCCCTAACTGCGATAACCGAAAAATAGACCTAAAACTATACGTCAAAATTGTCTCAAGGGATCTGTTGCGGCGGAAAATGGGGTAAAGTCACCAAATTCAACCAAAAAGCGATGATTTGCTGCACAACGGTAAAGAAATCATCGACGTTACTGGGTTTGGTGATAAAGCAGTTTGCCTGGGCCTGGTAGCAACGGAGAATATCTTGTTCGGCTTGGGAGGTGCTAAAAATGATCACTGGGATCGCCTGGAGGTAGGGATCTTGTTTGATGCGATGGAGGAGTTCGACGCCGGATATCTTGGGTAAATTTAGATCTGAAATAATCAGCGACGGATAAATCCAATGCCAGGGGCTCTCAGGGGTCGACGGGACAGGAGATTGGCTTTGGTTGAGAAACTGCCAGGCTTGTTCCCCATCTGGGGCTGTCTGGAGGTCTAATTCTGGGAAATATTCTTCGACGACTTCTGCCATCAACTCTAGATAGCCAGGTTGATCATCCACCATCAAAATGGAGCGTTGGATGGCCGTCAAAGAACAAGCATGGTAAATGGAGGCGTTTGGGGTTTGGGTCAAGGGCGTTTGGGTTAGAAGCCAAAGGGTCTAGGCTACGATGACTCTAAGTTTTTCAAAATATACTATTGACCTCAATCTTATCGAACCTATCTAGGGGTGTGACCCCATGGGTACCTTAAGTTTTTCTGTTATTTTGTCGTGCCCAAGGCGATCGCCCTAGACTGACTGCTGATCAATCACTCAATGGTGATAAATCGGCAGGGTAAAGTGAAATGTCGCCCCGGCTTGGGGTTCAGAAGTGACCCAAATATCGCCCCCATGGATTTTGACAATGCGGTGACAGATGGCGAGGCCAATGCCAGTACCGGGATATTCTTCCTGGGTGTGGAGCCGCTGGAAAATTTGGAAAATGCGCTTTTGATGTTTGGGATCGATGCCAATGCCGTTATCTTTGACCATAAACTGCCAGTGATGTTCGTCTTGGGTAATGTTGATCGTGATTTCGGGTGGGCGATCGCCCCGGTATTTAATTGCATTACTGAGGAGATTTTGCCAGAGGCTCTGGAGTTGGCTCCCGTCCCCAAGGACTTCTGGGAGAGTTTTGGGGCAGTGGAGTTGGGTGTGGGTCCGCTTAAGTTTGAGTTTGAGGTTGGCGATCGCCCGTTGGAGACAATCCTCCATGGACACCAGTTCCGATTTACTTTGACGGGTATTCAGGCGGGAATAACGCAACAAATCTTGAATTTGCGTTTGCATCGTGCGGGTGCCAGCGGTGATGTGCTGGAGATAACGTTGGGAGCGCTCATCCAGGCGATCGCCATTGCGGCGAGCCAGCAGTTGGGCATAATTAGCCACCAGTTGCAACGGTTCCTGGAGATCATGGGAAGCCACGTAGGCAAACTGTTCGAGTTCTTGGTTAGAACGGGCTAATTCGTTGGTGTAATGGCGTTGGCGTTGTAGCAGTTCCGCCTGGTTTAGGGCAATACAAATTTGATTAATGAGCTGGCGCAGGAGATGCAATTCATCGGCGTTCCAAATTTGAGGAAAATGGCACTGCTGGACACAGATCAAACCCTTCAGCCGCGGCTCTCCTTCTGGATCATCCATGGCACTCACCAGGACGGGTAAAACGGCATAGGCGACAACGCCATATTCCCGGAGCATGGCATCGTGGGCCGGGGGAAATTTCGCGGCTTCTACGTCGATGCAAGTCTGGAGTTCTCCCTGGCGAAACAGATCAAAATCGCCCCGGTTAAAAGCTGCAACGGGGAACCGACTGTGGAGCATCGAGCGGACGTTTGGGTGAGTCGCCTCCGCCGTCACTTTGCCTTCGGTTTCATTCAACATCTCCCAAAAAATCACCCGGTCGGCTTGGAGGGTTTTGCGGAGTTCCTGCACCGTCGTGGTCAGCATTTTTTCCATATCCCAGGAGCGCAAAATTTTAACCGTCAAGGAAGCCAACATATGTTGGTGGCGGCTGTAGCGCATTTTGGTCAGTTCTAGCTGGCGTTCTTCGGTGACATCCCGGGCACTGCCTTGGATCTGTTGGATGGTGCCCTGGCGATCGCGGATCGGGATCAGACAGGTGCGCCAAATTTGGGTACAGTCGGGGAGTTCAATGACTTCTTCAAACAGCAGGGTTTCGCCAATTTCGAGGCAACCCTGGAAAGAATCACACAGTTGTTGGGCCAGCTTTTCGGGAAAGACAGTTTGGGGGGATTTACCAATGACTTGCCGGGGATAAACCCCCATTTTTTCGCAGTAGGTGGGGTTGACCATTTCAAAGGTAAATTTAGTCACTGCTTCGGTTAAGTCAACGGGGGCAGCGGTGGTAATGGCGATCGCCCGGTGAACGCGCACCAAAAAAATGGCCTCCGCAGAATGGGTCACAATCCCGGCGTAGAGCGCTTCAGAGGCTTCTAGTTCCCGCTGGGTAACGGTGCGGATTAAGTTGTGGTGGAGCAGTTCCGCCGCCATCTTCAGGGTTTGAATTTCGAGGGCCGACCAGGGATGAGCGCGGGGAGCTTCGCTGGTGAAAATTAAATGCCCCCAGTGGTGGCCTTGGTGGTCAAAAATTGGTAGCCCCAGAAATGCCTTGACCTCCAGAAATTCCAATAGGGGGACTAATTTCAGGTCTTGGTGCTGGTGGGAGATCGCCACGACATCACCAAGCTCTAGCAGTAACTGCCACCAATGGAGAGGAAATTCCGCGACCTTTTTTTGGCAAGGGGGAGACCCATCATAGGACCATTGTTCGACAATTTTGGGGGGCGAATTAATTTGACCGACCCCGTCCCAACGCCATTGAAAAATTGTGATCCGCTCCATCTGGAGGTGGCGGCCCAAAATTCCCAAGGCTTGATCGAGGGTGGCTTCGGGACGGAAAAGGGCCTGGGAAAATTTGACCAGAATGGTGGTGAGCTGGAGATGGGTTTCCAGGGGACGGGGGGCTGGCTGGCGTACTAAGTCGGGGGATTTTTCTTGGAGTACAGCCCGAAAACCAAGTTCGAGGGTCAAAGGAGAGAGTTCCCCCGGGGGAATTGCAATCAAGCCAGGCTGCTTTTTGGGCAGGGGGGCTGCAGTAATGACCACCACAGGAAGCGCCAGGGCCAAAATTTGATCAAGCCACGTTGCGGTTGGCGCCTCAGGGCAAAGGAGAATGATCAGATCAGCGGGTTCTAGGGGGGTCACAAAGGGTTGCGATCGCCAATGGAGACGCCACCGAGAAATTTTTTCTAGGCAATCCTCCAGGGGCGATCGCCCTAAATCTTCTCCTACAATCAAAATATGTAGTAATGACTTTGTCAGGGTTGATGCTTGTGCCAGCGGAAGATACGTCATTGGCCCGGTTGAGATGGATAAGTGCTCATCCCCATTGTCGCGCCTAATTTTAAAATTGCCCGCTGCCCCATTCTCTGCCCTGTTTCGCCATGTCCCCAGAAAGTTTGCCCCTGATGCCGCCCGGTCAACCAGGCGATCGCTATCTTTTGGTTTGCCAGCACCGGAGCTGCCGTGAGCGGGGGAGTGCTTTTGTTCTGCAAGCTTTTCAGCAAATGTCCCTACCACTACAGGTTTTTGCGATCCCAAGTCCTTGCCAGGGGCAATGTCATTTGGGCGTGACCGTGCGCTTGGTGCCCACAGAGGTATGGTATTGCCAAGTTACCCCTACCGACGTGCCTTATATTTGCGCCGCGCTCCACCGGGACGATCCCCTAGGGTATCAAGACATTGCTAATCCTGTGCGAGCAAAACTCAACCCCAGAATCCATCCCCCAAGCCAATTCTCCTAAGAGGGAACGGGTTCCTGGGCATTTTTTTGACGGTGTTGCACCTCTAAATAAACCAGCAATGCATTAATGTCTGCCGGGTTTACCCCACCAATGCGCGTGGCCTGGCCGATGGTGAGGGGGCGCACCTTATTTAATTTTTCCCGGGCTTCCATCGAAAGGGTCTCCACCGTCAAGTAATCTAAACTTTCCGGCAATTTCCGATTAGCATGGCGGCTGATTTGGTCAATTTGATTTTGTTGTCGCTTGATATAACCAGAATATTTAATATCAATTTCTGCCCCGGCCTGCTCCGCCTGGGTGAGTGCTTCATTCCCCAAGCCATAACTGGCGAGATCAGCGTAGTGGAACTTGGGTCGCCGTAGTAAATCCGCTAAGGTCACAGAACTTTTAATTTTTTGGCCTGTATCCGCTGCAATTTTCTGACCCAAGGGATCCAATTCTTTAACCCGTTCTGTGTGGAGTCGTTCCTTTTCGGCCGCAATATTTTCTTGCTTAGTTTGGTACAAGGCCCAACGGCGATCGCCAATCAAGCCAATCTCCCGACCCAGGGGCGTTAACCGCTGATCGGCATTATCGGAACGGAGAATCAAGCGATATTCCGAACGGGAGGTCAGCATCCGGTAGGGTTCCCGCAAATCTTTTGTGCACAGATCATCAATTAAAGTGCCGAGATAGCTTTGTTCTCGGGGGAAAATGACCATGTCCTGACCCTGGGCAAATTTTGCCGCGTTGATGCCTGCCACGATCCCCTGGGCCGCCGCTTCTTCGTAGCCCGTGGTGCCATTAATTTGTCCCGCCGAGAATAAACCTTCGACGCGTTTGGTCATCAGAGTGGGGTAGCACTGGGTTGCGGGTAAGTAGTCATATTCGACGGCATAGGCTGGGCGGAGCATCACACAATCTTCCATCCCCGGCAGACTCTGGAGCATCTGCAACTGGAGACTTTCGGGGAGTCCCGTCGAAAAACCTTGGATATAAAGTTCCGGGATCGTGCGCCCTTCCGGTTCGATAAAAATTTGGTGGGAATCTTTGTCGGCAAACCGGACAATCTTGTCTTCAATGCTCGGACAATAACGGGGGCCTTTGGAATCAATGAAGCCACCATAAATGGGAGACAGGTGCAGATTATCTTTGATCAGTTGATGGGTTTTTTGGGTTGTCCGAGTGAGGTAACAGGGCATTTGCTCGCGCTCTACCCAGGCTTCTGGATCAAAGCTGAACCACCGTACTTCTGTGTCTGCCGGTTGAATTTCCATTTTGCTGTAATCGACCGAACGGCGATCGACCCGGGCGGGGGTTCCCGTTTTTAAGCGCCCTGTCTCAAACCCCAACTCGTTTAAGGTTTCCGTCATGCCCACCGCTGCAAATTCCCCGGCCCGGCCCGCAGGCATCGATTTGTTCCCAATCCAGATCGTTCCGCCGAGGAAAGTCCCCGTTGTCAGGACGACGGCCTTTGCCCCAAAACAAGTGCCAAAATAGGTTTGAACCCCACAAATTTCATCGTTGTTGCCCAACACAAGATCCGTCGCCATTCCCTCGCGAATCACAAGGTTGTCTTGGTTTTCAACGATGTTTTTCATCACCGCAGCGTACTCGCGCTTATCGGTTTGGGCACGCAAAGCCCAGACGGCTGGCCCCCGGGACGCATTGAGTACCCGCTTTTGGAGATAGGTGCGGTCTGCCATCTTGCCGATTTCTCCCCCCAGGGCATCCACTTCATGGGTTAACTGGGATTTTGCGGGGCCGCCGACCGCCGGGTTACAGGGTTGCCAGGCGATTTTGTCGAGGTTGAGGGTCAACATCAGCGTGCGGCAACCTAAACGAGCCGAGGCCAGGGCTGCTTCACAACCGGAATGGCCAGCACCAATAACGATGACATCAAATTCATCTTGAAACTCAACGGGGGTTCGCAGCATTGTTTTGTTTTGGGGAATGATGGGTTAGGACTAGGGATTCAATATTTTATCAAGGCGAGGCGGATTGTTAATGGTGCAAGATGCGAGGTTAGCCCCTGTGATTTTTAGAATGTTTTTTTTGCTTGATCGGGGTTGTTTTCTACATTTCGTAGCCAAATTTGTTGGGATCAACGGCAGTTAAATCGATATCTGCAAGGCCATATTCTGCCCAACGGCGATCGCACCTTTCGGCAATCTTAGGATCGGACTCGAGGACTTCACCCCACTCGTGGTCGGTTTCGGGGGGAATTTTTGTTGTCGCATCAATGCCCATGCGGCCGCCCATCCCAATTTTTTCGCTGGCAAAATCGAGGGTGTCGAAGGGGGTATCCGGCAAAATGAACACATCCCGCACGGGGTCTACCTTGGAACTAATCGCCCAGACAACTTGACGGGGATCGCGGATATTTACATCCTTATCCACGACGATTACGAATTTGGTATAGGTAAACTGGGGCAGGGCACTCCAAAAGGCGAGGGCAGCCCGGCGGGCTTGACCCGGATAAGCCTTATCAATGGAAATAATCGCGGCCTTATAACTGAGGGCTTCCATGGGGAGGAAAAAATCGACAATCTCGGAAACCTGCTGCCGCAAAATGGGGGTGTAAATCCGGTTCAAGGCGATCGCCATCATTGCTTCTTCTTTCGGAGGGCGACCGCTAAAGGTGGCGAGATAAATCGGATCTTTGCGGTGGGTCAGACAGTGGAACCGCACCAAGGGGGAATCCTCGACGCCGCCGTAATAACCCATGTGATCGCCAAACGGCCCATCGGGGAGCATTTCCCCAGGGGTAATCGTGCCTTCGAGGATAAATTCCGCATCGGCTGGCACTTCAAGATCGACGGTTTTACATTTCGTTAGGGCTACCCCAGAACCGCCATAAAGTCCCGCAAAGAGCCATTCGGACAAATCAACAGGAATTGGTGTTGCCGCCGCCATAATCAAAATCGGGTCAATCCCAATGGCGATCGCCACCTCTAATTTTTTGCCATTTTCCGCCGCCTTGCGTAGATGACGCGCGCCCCCCCGCACCGACAGCCAATGCACCGTCATCGTATTTTTTGATTGCAATTGCAGGCGATAAACCCCCACATTGGGCACCCCCGTTTCACAATCTTTCGTAATCACCAAGCCAAGGGTAATATTTTTCCCCGCATCCTTCGGGTAGGGGCGCAACATCGGGATCAAACCCAGATCTAATTCTTCCTGCTCAACCACCACCTGCTGACAGGGAGGAAAAAAGCTACCACCGGGCTTCGCCTTCAGCACATCAAACAGCACTTTGCCGAAATCAATGGCCTGGGAAATCTTTTTCGGCGGTTTCGGCTGCTGAAGCATCGCCAATTTCCGGCCTAAATCTTCTAATTCTTCGGGCTTTTCCATTTTCATTGCCCAGCAAATCCGCTCCACTGTGCCCAACAGATTCACCACCACCGGAACGGAAGTCCCCCGCACATTCTCAAATAGCAACGCCGGGCCACCCACCTGGAGCATCCGGTTTGCAATCTCGGCAATCTCTAGATCTGAATCAACCAGGGCCTTAATGCGGCGCAGTTGCCCCCGTTCTTCTACCAGTTTGATAAATGCGCGTAAATCCCGTGCCATGTCTGCCGTCTGAAAATGAGTACGTAATATAGCTTAACGGTTTTACTTGATCTATAGGGGGATCTAAGACTCACAAAAAAAATAGTATGATTATATTGTGTTGTCCTAAAAAAGTTTTTATTCGAATTGGCTCTGGGGATTTATCAATGGGTCTGTATAATTTCCGCACTATTTGCTTTCCTTACTGCTTGAAAAAACTAGAAAATGGGAAATACGTCGTTCTCAATCGAGAATACAAACCTATTGGTTTCTGCACGCGAGAACATTTAGAGTATGAAAAATACCCTATTGGACTCGACTTAAAAATCACCCCAAAACAAGCTCAACTATTATCTTGGAATAATAGTCCTAATGTGGAAATCATATATTTGTATGATGATGAAACGGTTCCTCATAGAAGCAAACAAAATTGGGATTCGTATTGTGAAAAACTCGAAAGATTAAGTGAATATAAAATCAACAATCTAAACCATCCAACGACATAAGAGTAATCTCCGGTTTTTTGAATTTCATAGAATAGCTCTGTACGATATATTAATGAAATGTAACGAACCTTTTTGATTGTTTATTTGTGCATTACACTGCGCTACTATCCACTACTGATGGGTTTCTCGAAATCATGTTTAGGCGATAGGGGATTAGCCGTGAGGTGGATGATGGGCGATCGCCTAGAAGATGGTTTAAGACAAACGCAAGAAACCGACATTCCGTTGGATTCTACAAGAGTTTCAAGATATCCATTTGATTCTCCTAAATAGAGTACAACAAATTACCAATCTCAATCAGGAATGTCGATGCATTATTCAACTTCTGGGCTTTCCTAGTTGCCGCTACTACTTACTTCCTCCCCCTGACCCTACCTGCGGAACGTCGGGTGGATAGGTCGTATTCATTTGTTCAACCACCACAGTCTTTGTCTTCCAGGATATTTCCGCTAACTTGACAATCCCGTTTGATCTGTTTCATCCCAAGCGACAGTCAGGGAGGGGCCTTAGCAATTTTTGGTCTGTCTTTCGAGGAAAATAGCTTAGAAATGGGTTTCAGTTTTCTCGAAATGATTTCTATGGTGAGTGTAGCGCTCGGAGTATTGAGCCAAAACTATATGTAACAGTTCAAGGCAATGATGCTGATATTAATCAAAGCTCTAGTTACACTGTTAGTAAGATAATAAGCAAAAAAATTGCTGCTTGTAACATTACATCCTTTTCAGACTGACAAAGAAAGAAATAGTGTCGTTTTTGGAAATTGTTGGCAGAACTTAAGCTATCACTGGATCATCTGGGGAGACTGCTCTTGCTCCTAGTTTAAGCAAATTTGATTACGCATAGAACAAAAAATACGTACGTATATACTCACCAAAACCTTTTGCCTATACAAATCACAACATAAAACATTCATTGAATGAGGTCATGAATTATGAAAAGTAGTCACTTGCACCTCTCCTCTCAATCCCCAGCTCAAACTACCAGCAATTCCAAATTTGTTGAACCCGTTAATGCCTTGCAGATGCGATTCTCCAATGCTTATATTAATGGTTTAGAGCTACCAGATAACTTGGTACTAAATATTCTTAAATCGGGTACTTATCTTCTATATACTCGTTTCCCTAATCTACTCATTGCTTATCCCTGGGTCGTCAAAGAAAGTGAACAACTGGTAGAGAGCTCAGATGAATTGATGAAGATTCAGTACAATCTTCCCAGTAGACTTTTTGAATTAATGATTGGAGAATCTTGGAATATTCTCCCCAAATACACAATGGCTTTATGGGAAAAAGGAGCAACAAACCTAGAACAAGCCCAAATAAATATGCTTGATGATGCCATTAATAAACTTGGTATCCAAGATAGTGACAACATTTTAGATTTAGGGTGTGGTTGGGGTAGTGCAGTCGAATATATTCTGCGTAAATTTCCAAATGCGACAGCAACAGGTCTGGATCTCAGTTCCTCACACTGTGACTACCTAAGACGAAAAATGCGAGATCCAGAGAGTGTTTTATCGAGTGGGCGATTTACTCTTTGCCAGGGTAATTTCAACAATGTGACATTTCCAGAGAAGTTTGACAAGATCATCACCCTTGGCTTCTTTGAACATGTTGGGAATTTCACAAAAGCTTTCAAGAAAATGGCGACTTATCTTAAACCTGGTGGTAGGGCTTTTTTACATATTATTTCAAGCCGTTTAACGCATAATATTTGGAGCCCATTCATGAATACCTATATTTTTCCCAAGGCGCGCATATGGCACTATGATGCTGTTCCTTTACATAATCAATCCTTGAAAACAACTCAGCAATGGTATATGAATGGAAATAACTATGCCCAAACATTACGTTGCTGGCTCAAAAATTTTGATAAATATCAAGATGATATTTCATCTCTGAATTACGGTATAGAGTATCCAAAATTCAGACGCTTATGGCGCTTATATTTACTTTGGTGTATTGCATATTTTGAGACTTGCGATGGGACTATTCTTGGTAACGGCCAATACTTAATGGAGCATCGATAGCTTCTAGTGTCAGCGCAAGATCACAAAACCTAGTTGACTGACAAAAGATTTAGTCAAATGCCTGAAATTGTTTCTATGAAAGGATTACGCTGTACAGCTCAACAGTAGATATACAGAAAACTGTAGACACAAGAGGTGATTTAGCAGTGCCAGCAGAAGGATCAATTTCTAGACGATGAAGTGTTGAAGCGAATTTGGTCTACTCGCCATGCCTGCATTAACCTCTACGACAGCTAACATTTCAATCGAGACTTAATTGGTAAGCCACTCAAGTTCGAGAGCTACACCCATCTCGATTTTAATCTACCTGCGGCAGGTAGTTTCTAAGACCATAAAGCACGCCAAACAAATTGCGGTAAAGCTAACATCCGTCGCCAGCGCCAAGGTTCTTGATAGAGACGATAAAGCCACTCCAAATGGAGTTTTTGCCACAGCTTTGGGGCGCGCTGTTTCACGCCAGCCCACACATCGAAACTACCGCCAAGACCAATCCAAGTGCTGTGAGGACAAAGGTGGCGATGTTCTTCGATCCAAAATTCCTGTTTCGGGACGCCGAGGCAAGTAAAAATGAGTTGGGGTTGCAACTGCTGCAACTGATGCTCCCAGTCCGCCGCCATTTCTGGAGTTAAATAGCCGTGCTGGGTCGTGATGTCTAAATCAGGATAGCGCTTGAGCCAATTTTCTTTTGCTTGGTCAGCAATCCCAGGAGAGCCACCAAAAAAGACCACACGCCAATCATGGGCCGCAGCCTGAGTCAGGAGTTGTTCTGCGAGTTCGATGCCGGGAACCCGGTGCTGTTTTTTGCCCTTGAGCTTGAGGTAGAGGACGATCCCCGCTCCATCAGGAATGATCAAATCTGCCTGTTTAATGACCCGGGCGATCGCCTTACTTTTTTCGGTCATCATCGCAATTTCGGCATTGAGGGTGACCACATGAGTTCCCTGACGGTGCTGAATTCGTTCAGTGAGCCATTGGCAATAGTTGGGGTGAAGATGTACCAACACCTGGAACACGGGGACACTCGGCAGAAAAGATTCAGCAGTCAACATAGACCAACATCAACACCTTAGTGGAATGGACAAAAAATTAGGCGTTATATATAGCATCCACTCTAGCAGGCTATTGATTGCGCTTGTCCAAAGTTCTGAGGAAGATTTGGCGATCGCCACCGATAAAACACTTTGCCTGGGCAGATAGACGCTAAAATTCTAACTCAACCTTTGTTTTGTCCCCTGTCCGGCGCTGATGGTACACATCAAGCAAATCGAGCTTTCCCACTTCAAATCCTTCGGTGGTACCGTCGCTGTGCCCCTACGTCCTGGTTTTACGGTGGTTTCTGGGCCAAATGGTTCTGGGAAATCCAATATCCTCGACGGCATTTTGTTTTGCTTGGGCCTCGCCAGTTCTAAGGGAATGCGGGCGGAACGGTTGCCGGACTTAATCAATCACAAACACAGTCAAGGGAAAGGCGCTGCGGAAACGGTGGTGTCAGTTACCTTTGATCTCAGTGACCTGGCCCAGCAATATCAAACAGAAGCCACAGAAGCTTCGGAATTAAAAGAATTTTTAGCGCAATTCCAGAGCCATGATTGGACGGTGACGCGCAAACTCCGGGTTACCAAAAGCGGCAGTTATGCATCGACCTATTACATTAATGACCAGCCCTGTACCGCTACAGAACTCCACGAGCAACTGAATCGCCTGCGCATCTACCCCGAAGGCTATAACGTTGTGCTCCAGGGGGATGTGACGCGGATTATTACGATGAATGGGCGGGAGCGGCGCGAAATTATCGATGAACTGGCAGGGGTCGCCGAATTTGACCGCAAGATTACCCAGACTAGGGAAACCCTCAATGCGGTCAAAGAACGGGAAGAAAAATGCCACATTATTCGCCAGGAGCTAGAACGGAATTTAGAAAAGCTGGCCGACGATCGCCTCAAGGCTGAACAATACCAACGGCTCAAAATTGACCTGGCCCGCCAGCAGCAGGAAGAAGTGCTCTTGACTTGGCGATCGCTCCAACTGCAAGAAGAGAAACTCCAGCGGGATCTCGCCAGCAGCGCCCAGGAACGCACCCAACTAACCCAAAGCCTCAATGCCTTAGATGGAGAAATTTTCCAGACGGGCCAAACCCTAGAAAGCTTAAACGCCAAGGTAAAAGCCCTGGGGGAAGATGAACAGCTTGCGGTCGCTTCCAAACTGGCTACCCAAAAAGCAAAACGGCACCAATGGAGCCAGCGGCAAACGGAACTGGAGGAAGACCAACGGCGATCGCTCCAACTCCACCGCCAACTTTTAGAAACGGTCCAGGTCAACCAGCAACAACTCCTACGCCTCGAAGAAGAAAAACTCACCCTCCAGGAAGAAACCCTCCCCCAACACCAGGCCGCCCAAGCTGCCGCCGAAAAAATCCTCCAAGACAGTCGCCGACGGGCCGATGAGTTAGCCAGTTCTTCGGAAGCTTGGGTACAGGAACAGGCGGCGATCGCTAAGGATATCCAAGGGATCCAAGACCAGCTCAATCCCCAACGCACCGAGCAAGCCCTCCTCCAGGAACGCATTAGTCAGCTTCAGCAAAACATCACTAGCCAAACCGAGCAAATTGCCCAATTTAGCGCCGATATCACCCAACAGGATACAGAACTAGCCACGACTCAAACGGAAATTACCCGTCAGCAGGAAACCATTCAAACCCTCGCCCAACAGTTTGCCCAACTGGAAGAAAGCCATAAACTTGACCAGGAAACTGGCGATCGCCTCCAGCGGGAACAGCGGGACAAACAACGGCAACTGGATCAACTCGAAGCCCGCTCCCAGGCCCAACAGGAAGCCCAGGGCACCTACGCCACAAAGGTGATTTTGAATGCCAATTTACCCGGTGTCCATGGGTTAGTCGCCCAACTGGGCCAAGTGGAAAAAGCCTATCAACGGGCCTTGGAAATTGCCGCTGGGGGTCGCCTCGGTTACCTTGTTGTCGAAGATGACGAAACGGCGGCGACGGGGATCAAACTCCTAAAAAATCAGCGGGCGGGCCGTGCTACTTTTTTGCCTCTGAATAAAATCCGCGCCCCGAAATTGCACACCAACACCATTCCCCGCTATGCTCAGGGCTTTGTTGATTTCGCCGTCAACCTGATTCAATGTGATCGCCGTTATTTGGATATTTTTCGCTATGTCTTTAGCAGTACCGCCGTCTTTGAAAGCCTCGATCTCGCCCGGAATTTTATGGGACAAACTCGCATTGTCACCCTCGATGGCGAACTCCTAGAGACCACGGGAGCGATGACCGGGGGGAGTCTCTCCCAAAAATCAACCCTCCATTTTGGCAGCATGGCCACGGGGGACTCGGCGGAAATCGTTGCTCTGCGGGAACGACTCGAAGAAATTGAGCACCTGTTGCGCTACACCGAAAATGCCCTCCTCGACAAAGGCGATCGCCTCCAGGATCTCAGCCAGCAACTGACCCAAGCCCGCCAACGGGAACGGGAAGCCCAACTACACCAGGCGCAACTCACCAAATCTCTAGAAAAATTGCGCCCCCAACTTGAACAAACTCAACAACAGCAACAGCAATCTCAACATGAATTGGCGATCGCCCAGACCAGCCTAGAAAGCCTCGCCCTAGAGATTCCCAAGCTCGAACAACAACTGACGACCCAACAACAACATCTCGCCCAACTCGAAGCCCAGCAAACTCACCGGGAATGGCAAGGGATTCAACGGGAAATCAAAATCCAGGAAAGTCATCTCCAAACGGCGCTCCAGACCCTCAACAGCACCCAGCAAACGATCCAAGACCGCGACGCCCAGCTGATTCGTCTCAGTGAAAAATTAACCAACGACGAACAACGACTCCAGGAAACCCAAACCCACCTCGAAGATCTCCAGGGCCAGATCGCCGTCATCCAAACCCAACTCGATCAAATCGATACCGAAATCCAAACCACCGAAACATTGCTGGCGGAACTCTCGGCCCAGATGGGCGACGTCAAAAAACAGCGGGATCACACAGAGATTCAGCTCAAAAATCTCCAAAAACAACACCAAGATATGCAATGGCGTCTGGAGAAATTACAAACCCAACAACAGGAACGGGCGCAACAACTCGAAAAACTGCACCAGCAACTCCAAGCCCAGGAAGCTGAACTGCCGGCGGATCTTGATCCAGCCCATCTGGTGCTGGAGGTAATCCCCGAAAAACTCGACCAAGCCCTCCAGGAGATCACAGAGCAGATCGAAAAACTGCAGCGGGCCAGCCGTCGCACCCAAAAGAAAATCGAAGACCTAGAGCCGGTCAATATGCTCGCCCTCAAGGAATATGAACAAACCCAAATCCGCCTTGGGGAACTATCCAAGAAACTCACCACCCTCGAACAGGAACGCCTCGAAGTCCTGGCCCGCATCGAACGTTTTACCACCCGCCGCTTCCAAGAATTTAAAAAAGCCTTCGATGCCGTCAACGAAAATTTTCAAAAAATCTTTGCGACCCTTTCCGACGGTGATGGCTACTTACAACTTGATGACCCAACGGATCCCTTTGCGGGGGGCTTGAATTTGGTGGCTCACCCCAAAGGCAAGCCAGTGCAACGGCTCAGTTCCATGTCCGGAGGCGAAAAATCCCTCACGGCCCTATCGTTTATTTTTTCGCTCCAGCGCTATCGTCCCTCCCCTTTCTATGCCTTTGATGAGGTTGATATGTTTTTAGACGGGGCCAATGTGGAGCGTCTCTCGAAAATGATTAAGCAGCAGGCTGCCCAGGCGCAATTTTTGGTGGTCAGTCTGCGGCGGCCGATGATCGAGGCTTCCCAGCGCACCATTGGGGTGACCCAAGCTCGGGGGGCCTATACCCAAGTTTTAGGGATTCAATTGTGATGCTTTTGGGGGGTGGCGATCACCATTTTTTCGCGTCATTTGTCGGACTTGTTTAACAGGCAATAACCCCTCTTTAGAATGCCAAAATTAAGAAATCCTGATTTCGAAATAGGTATTTAAACTTAATCGACGAAATAAATCTACCTTTAGCTAGTTGCGCTTTTCAGAATATTGATAAATGTTTTCTTTGGTTTCGGTCTGTAACGATTTTCGCGGAAAACCAGAAGAAACGCTGTTATTTTACCCAAAACAGACAAAAAATCGATCCCCTGAGGAATCGACCCGAACGAAACAAGTTGAAAAGAATTTTAGTGGTTTATTATGTTGGGATCTATATATATTGGGCGATCCCTTGTTATATTTTCTGTAAAAGATTATGCCTGATTATTGCCAATCTCAACAGATTCGTAACATTTTTTTTATATTTATTTAGATTTACTTTTGTGCCCTTTTGTAAAGGTTTGTTTCATGTCATCAAAGGAAGCGCCAAGGAATTTTGAAATCCAGACTTCGACATTCCGCACTGGGTGTTGTCGTGTCGCCACGAGGGGATCCATCATTGGCTCGACCAAAATCGTAAATAAACCCAGGCGATTACCGGCGAGGACATCAGTGAAAAGGCGATCGCCAACCATTGCCACCTCCTGGGGGCGCAGATCCATCGCGTCCATCGCTCTACGGAGCTTTTTTCGAGAGGGTTTTTTCGCCCCAAACAAATAAGGTAACTCCAGGGACTCGGCGATCCGCCCAATGCGTTTTTGGCTGAGGTTATTACTCACGAGCCAAATGTCAGCTACCCGTCTTACTTGGGTCACCCACTGCAAGACATCATCTGAGGCATAACTCTGGCGCATCGAGACCAATGTGTCATCTACATCAAGGATCAAACCCTTTAAACGGTAGTGACGGATAATCTCTGGACTGAGATGCAAGATGGTTTTCCCTAAAATTAAGTTTGGCTCCAGTAAATTGGAATTGAATAGCGCCATAACACCTCAGTTGCTGTTGATTTCCAAGCTTTTATTTTAGCCGCTCACTCCCCGGTTTTCGGCTCTGGATCATCTGCAAACTCCCCCCCGCATATTGTTCCTGTTTGTGAATCTCAAAGCCTGTGGCTGTCAGTTTTTCGGCTAAATCAGTTTTGATCATCTGCCAGGCGGTCTCGGTCTCAAACAAGAACATGAAGGTATAGAGACTCGGAATGAAAAAAGGGTTGGTCGGCTGGTGCAAATCAATAAAGGTAAAGATGCCGCCGGGTTTGAGGACACGGTACACTTCCTGAAAAATTTGACTCAGTTGCTGCGGGGTCATTTCGTGGAGGGCAGCACTGGTATGGACAAGGTCAAAGTGCTGATCTGGCAGGGGGATTTTTTCGGCGGGGGCAACGACATAGTTAGCCTGGGGGACATTTTTTTTCGCCCGCTCAATGGCCAGGGGAGAAATATCAAGCCCGGTGACGTCGTTACTATATTGGGTGAGGAATTGGGTGGTTTGGCCAGCACCGCAACATAGATCGAGGATTTTTAGGGTCTGATCGCCGGTTAAGCCTTGGAGAGCGAGGTTCCGAAAACGGGTCTCACCACCGACGGTTAGGGCCGCGAGGCGGGAAATGGTGTCGTAAAGCCACTGGTAACGGTAGCTGAGAGTCCGGAGAAAGGTAGCCATGGCGATCGCCTCGGGAAAATATCGTCAAAAAATGTACAGTCCAGAACATAGGCTAACAAAGAATCCCTGGCGATGCGGCGCTATTGCCGGAGTCCTCCCTGGTGATAGAGGGCTGTGATTTCTCGCAAAAAATTAAGACTCTGGGTGCCGGTCATCGAAACGGGCGAAAAGGTCTCTGAATGGGAATATTTCAGGATAATTTGCCGTACTTCGTCCTGATTATTCAGTTGTAAAACCTTCATCGACCAGATCCCAAAGTCCCGCTGGTCAATTTCTGAAAACTCAATTAATTCGGCGTTGGTGTGGCGTGGATCTAGCAGAATACGATTGTAAGTCTCGCTAATGGCCCGCCGACTCCCCTCCAAAATTTGTAAAAACATCGAATCGCCAAAGGCTAACATCCCCGTAATGCCGACCCGACGGTTGTTAAACTCCGATTTCTGCAAAATTTCGATGAGATCGCGGTATTCTAACGCGGCGATCGCCTGGCTAACGTAGATGAGTCGATAAAGCGCCATGGTTTTGTGTTTCCACCCCAAAATAACGTGTATAAGACTACCAAAAAAATTTCATTTCTGGCGGTGATCAAAAAGGCGATCACCCAGCTTCCCCCAAGCTTAAGGACGGCTCCTGGGGAAATGCCACCTCCAGGATTGAATAAAGCAAGGTCGATGGGGCAAAATCAGTAATGGTTTAGCTGTGTAGTTGAGATTTACCGTGACTATTTGGGAACTTGATTTTTATTCGCGCCCGCTTTTGGATGATAACGACAAAAAACTATGGGAAATTCTCATCTGCGAAACCCCCACCCGCATCCAACAGGATCCGACGACCCTTTTCCGTTACAGTGAATTTTGCGGCAACACCGATGTGAATTCGATCACCCTCAAGACGGCCATCGAAAAGGCGATCGCTACTTCTGGCCAAAGCCCCACCAAGATCCGCTTCTTTCGCCGCCAGATGAATAACATGATCACCAAAGCTTGCGAAGATGCTGGCATTCCCGCTGCCCCCTCCCGCCGCACCTATACCCTGATGACCTGGATCGCCCAGCGGGAGCAGGAAGTTTATCCCCAGGAAGCCAACTACGACGAAAAATCCGCCAAGTCTAGCTCCGTCCAATATCCCGTCCTCAATGCGATCGCCCTCCCCGATGCCGTCCGGGGGGACAAAGGAGACAAATGGGCGATCGTCTCCCTTGAAGCCAGCGCCTTCAGCGATTTTGACGAATGGGACATTGCCTTTGGCGAACCCTTCCCCCTCGACCACCTCGACCCCACGACAAAGATCCCCGGTCTTTTGGTTTTTTCCCCCAGAGCTGTCCCCCTCGCCGGTTGGATGTCTGGCCTCGAACTCGGATTTCTTCATCTCCAGAAAAATCCTCGCGGTAGCCTCGTGCTCGAAACAGGGGTGAGCGACAGTTGGATCGTCGCCGACCTACCCAACGCCCAAACCCTCAAGGAAGCAGAATCGTTTGAAGCTGCCAAAAAAGCGGCGGCAGGGATTCATTTTCTCGCTATCCAAAAAAGCCCCGACGAAGAACAATTTGCCGGGTTCTGGATGCTCCAGGAATAATCCGTCATATTCTCCCCTAGGGGGAATGTCGTAGCCAGAGGAGACTTTTACCCAGAAAACAGGCGAGTCAAAAGTCTAATTAGAATTTTCCTTGAGTTCCTCGACCAAGCGGCTCAGGTGATCCACATCCGCATGGTACACCTCGTTGCAGAAATTGCAGGTGGCCTCTGCTCCCCCATCCTTTTCGATCATATCGAGCAATTCGTCTTGACCTAGCATCTTGAGGGCTCCCATCATTCGCTCAAAGGTACAGCCGCAGTCAAAGCGCACCATTTGTGTCTCTGGGAAAATTCTCAGGTCTTCATCGCCGAGGAGGTCCTGGAAAATATCATAGAGAGATTTACCCTGCTGCAATAGCGGCGTAAATCCCGATAATTGCCCCAGGCGACCTTCTAGTTTTGCCACTAAAGTCTCGTCACGGGCTGCTTTCGGTAAAATCTGCAGCAAAATTCCCCCGGCAGCAGTTACCCCCTCTGCACCGACAAAGACCCCCACCAACAACGCTGAAGGGGTCTGTTCTGAAGTTGCTAAATAATGGGTGACATCATCGCCAATTTCCCCAGAAACCAACTCTACCGTACTGGAGTAAGGGTAGCCCCGACCAAAATCTTTCACTGCATAGAGAAATCCTTTGCCTACAGCACCACCCACGTCTAACTTACCTTTCGCGTTAGGGGGCAACTCCACACCTGGATTTTGCACATAGCCCCGCACGGTGCCATCTGGGCCAGCATCTACTAATAATCCCCCCAGGGGCCCATCTCCTTTGATGCGCAGATTTAAGCGGGCCTCCTGTTTTTTCATACTCGAAGAAATTAACAAAGCCGAAGCCATGGTGCGACCCAAGGCAGCCGTTGCCACATAGGATAATTTATGGCGTTGTCGGGCTTCCTCGGTGAGGTTCGTGGAAATAACGCCCACTACCCGAATGCCATTGTCTGCTGCGGTACCGCGAATGAGTTGATCTGCCATAGGTCTAGGAAAAGTGAATTTTTGTAAATTCTATTATGGCAACTTCCCGGCGACAAAATCGTGGTGAGCACTGAGGATTCTTGGTTTACGTTTCACGTCTAGGCCAGACTATTTAGCAATGCGGGTGGCAAAATTCTCTGCTCGGGTCGGAGAAAGGGCGCGAGCCTTGAGAATTGCCGCAGCGAGAAAGGCATAGGAGAAAACCCCGACTACCGCCAACAGGATACTGCTGAAGGAGCCAACGGTATTCCAAAGGGCATGGAGTAACGAAGAAGTGAGGCAGCCAATGATCAGAATCGGCCAGCGCTTTGACGGTTTGAGGACGCTCAGGCCAATGAAATAACCGAAGTAACCGCTGTAGGCCATGTGTCCAGCAACGGAACCGAGAATCCTAGGAATGAGCAATTGTAAACCGAGTAATTCGCCTGTGCCGGGATCGACCTGGAGGGACACTTCGTTAATGATGTTAGGGACGTACTGGCCGAGGGTTTCAATCAAGGTAAAACCCACGGCGGAGGCCGCTCCGAGCAAAATGCCATCAAGGGGTTCGGTGACGCCAATTTTTTCGCGACGTTTCGAGCCAAATATGTTGCCGATTCCCATTGCGATGAAAATGGGGATCGCCTTCAGAATTTCCTCCATCAGGCCAGCACCAAAAAACATGCCGACGAAAAGGCGGGCAATGCCATCTGTATCACTGATATCGCCTGGCAGAATAACTCGAAATACAAAGATGAATAGGTCAACGACGGGGGTGACTAACATGAGGGCTGTGAGGAGGCCTGAACCAAGTATGACGATCCAAGCTTTGCGCTTGCCACAGAGTTGATAAATGTAGTAGTAAGCAGCCCCAGCGATATAGGTTCCGAGTAAGAAATTAAAGAGGCCAGGAGCGCCGATGGTGGCGAACATGAGGACGACGAAAATAACGGTTAAAATCCCTGGCACGAGATAGGCTTTGCTGGAGAGGTCTTTGCCGGTGGCAGCGATCGGGAAAAGTTGGGTCAGGGTGAGGTTAGAGTTGGGATTGACGATGGGGCCGGGGACGGGGATATGGGAGCCGGGATCAATGGGGGGCTTGGGATTGTGGCCTTGGCTCTGGAGTTCGAAGCTAAAGCTGGGGCCATTGTCACCGAGGGTAAGGCGATCGCCTGCTTGCAGAACTCGTGTCCCCTGTAAACGCTGGCCATTGATAAAGGTGCCATTCGCACTACCGAGATCGACGGCTTCCCAGCCTTGCCCCTGGGGACGAATCAGGACATGGCGACGGGAAACAACGGTGTAGAGATTGGGATTGAGGGCAATCTGGCAACTGGGTTCGCGGCCAATGAGTATTTCTTGATGGTGCTCAAGGGAAACATCGGGCAGAAGCGGCGCTTGAACACCGCCAGTAGAGATTTGGCGCAGAGTACCAGAAGCTTGCATTGTGATGATTTTTTTCTAAAACGCAAAAGACGGAGGATTACCCCGCCCCAACTTTAGTTATAACGACAGATTGTCGGATCTTAAAGATATTTTTTGTAAATCGATACGGGCTGTTAAGTGCCTAGTCTTGGTTAGCGCGGGTGTCTTGGACGGCCCACAAAAAAGAGGCAATGGTCAGGGGAATACTGAGGGCCAGGATAATGGTGGTATTCGTCGCGCCCAGATCAGGTTCACCGGAGCTGAGTTCAAATACGCAACCCACAGCGGCGATCGCAAAGACGCAGCATAGCAATAATAAAACACCACTTTTGGGGGTCATCGAAACCATGGTTTTATGCCTCAAAGATTTGGTTTAGGGGATTATAAAAAGGGATGGGATAAGGGCAAAACAGAGGTCTCTTTAAAATTACTCAGCAAAAAACCTCTGTTTTGATGCCAAATTCTAACGTAATTTACGCGGTGACTTTAGCTCGTTTGTAGGCTTCATCCAGGACTTCCGATAAGGTCGGGTGGGCATGGACGTTAAAGGCTAATTCTTGGACGGGTTTTTTCTCGGCGATCGCATTGGCGGCCTCTTGGATCAGATCCGAAGCATGGATCCCCATGATATGGACGCCCAATAATTCCCCGGTATCTTTACGGTAAATAATTTTGGCGATGCCGTCGGTTTCTTTTTCAGCGAGGGCTTTGGAATTGCCTTTAAAGTACGTTTTTGCCGTCGCAATTTCAAAACCACCTGCGGCGGCGGCTTCCTTCGCTTGGGGTTCACTCATGCCCACATAGCTAATTTCTGGGTGGGTAAAGGCTGCTGCTGGAATCGCGGCATAGTCAACGGTCATGGCATTGCCGATCATATTTTCTACGGCCACAACCCCCTGACCAGAGGCGGCATGGGCCAGCATCATTTTCCCGGTGGCATCGCCCACGGCCCAGAGGTGGGGCACAGGTTGGCCGTCTTTGGTCACCTGCATTTTGTCGTTCACCTCAATGAAACCCCGGTGGTCTGTTTCCACACTAACGGCGTCTAAACCGAGGTTTTTCGTAGCAGGTACGCGTCCGGTAGCTACCAGGCAAGCATCCACTTCGAGGTTTTCGACGACTTCCTTGGTTTTTGCGTCGGTGAGTTCGATCTTCACCGGGGAACCAGGGATAACTTTGGTGGCAAAGACGCCAGTGTAAGTTTCGATGTCGCGGCTATCAATTAGGGCGCGCTTGGCGAGTTTTGCAATCTCTGGATCAAAACCAGGCATCAGATCATCGAGGGCTTCGATCATCGTAATTTCACAACCGAGGGCAGTGTAAACATCGGAAAATTCGAGGCCGATATAACCGCTCCCAATGATCGCCACCCATTGGGGCAGAGTTTCTAAGCGCACTGCATCGTCGCTAGTGAAGACGGTTTTGCCATCGACTTGGATGCCGGGGGGGACAAAGGGTTTCGATCCGGTGCAGATCATAATTTCTTTGGCGGTAATGTTTTTCACACCGTCTTCGCCAATGACACAGACTTTCTGGACGCCGTCAATTTTTCCCCAACCGCGAATAATATCGACATTCAAACGCTTGAGGCTGTTGGTGAGATCGCTTTGGATTTTGTTTACCAAATCGGTGGCATGGGCGGCGATCGCCTCACGATTAAAATCTACTGCTCCGACATTGATGCCCATTTCACTGAGGTGTTTCTGGTCACGCATTTCGCGAACTTTCCCGGAAGCAGCCAACAGGGCTTTAGACGGAATGCAACCGCGATTGACGCAAGTGCCGCCCATGTCTGCGGCTTCGACGATGGCCGTTTTTAGGCCACATTTCACGGCATGGAGCGCGGCACCGTGGCCACCGACCCCTGCGCCGATAATCACCAAATCATAATCAAACTGTGTTTCACTCATGAAGTTTTAATGCTCTCACTCAGCCAATTTGCTTTTGTTAGCTTATCCTAATTGCCGTCCCCCACAGTCATCTCCTCCGTAAAACTGCAATGGGCGATCGCCTATTGTGTCGGTGAGTTTTCAGGAAAAAAAGTAGTGGGGTTATCGGTTAATCAGGTTGAACCATGATGTTACATTTCACGCCCCAGAAATTATTGACCTTCAGCGCCGCACTGTTGCTATTTGCGACACCGATGTCAATGGCGATCGCCGCCACCCCAGAGCAATGCCAGCTACGGGAAGAAAGCTTTGGCTTCACCATCGATGACTATGCCATTGAGCACCAAGATTGGGCCATTCTCGATATCGCCGTCGATTTTCGCTACGTTGATCAACCCACGGCCCAACGGTCAAACTACATCAATTTTGTGCCCCTCGCCGCAGAGATTGAGCGCTTCCTGCGGGAATATCCCAACGAAACGGACTATTGGGAAATCATGAACCGGAATTTAGCCGAATCTATTTTTGCAGATCATCCCCAGATGAGCGCCCTCAAAGTCAAGTTGGACATCGCCAAAAATTCTGGGGAAGAACCCTATGCCCGCCACAGTGTTGTTTCTCTCACCCGTGACCAGGGTTGTCCTTTGACTCCCTAAAAAAGGCGATCGCCCTCGCAAAATCACATACCATTGAATATGGATCTTTGGCAGGTTTGCAATCATGAGTTACCACGACATTAATATAAGCGAGGTGGAAAGCCTTGTATCCGTCGAATGCGAATTATTGTCTATGATGTTCTGGGTTGGCTCGTTGCTGGAATGTCTATCGACGAAATCTTAGATGATTTTCCTGAATTGACTGAAGTTGATATATATTAGGGCTTGCTTGGAATTTGCAGTCCAATGAAATAGAAAACAAAAAGGCGGGTTAGATTTCATTAACTCACCCTACAAGAGCGGAGATCGCACTATCAGTCAGTATCTCGATCTTGAATCTGTTTTAACTTTGAATACAACTCTGATAGTTCTTCACGGATTGATTTAGTTAATATCATAGAATGTTTTGCATTTGAAGATGTTTTGTATTTTCCCGCATTCCATGCATGTGCTTCACGCTCAGCAGACTCAAGCTGCGATTTTTTCATTTCAATGTATTGTTTTAATTCTTCTATTTCAGATGACATAGTTTATACAAATCTTCGTAGTAGTAGAGTGCATTATGCTTTGCTAACACCCCTTACAAGTAAAAGTTAGGCTTTAGCTAGTCCTTCTTTGCTCTTTTGGCAGAAATGATAACTAAATACCTCGTATTTATCATTTTTCTATGGTAACACTACAAAAAAGAATGTTGCCAATGTTATAGTTTTCATGACTTTTCAAGAGACAAGTAGCATATCTGGGGCGATAGTCTCAAAAGAAAAAGCATTTAAATTTGTGAGATTTTGAGCATGCTCGATAGTAATCGCGCAAACTTTGCCGTCTTGATCTAAATCAATAAGGGTATTTTCGTTAATATCTTTCGTTTCTACAATCGGATTTTGATTGAATTCTAAATATAGAGTATCTGTGTCTTGAAAATATTGAATCTTCATTTTTTAAAACTCCGATCAAAAAAGGCATTGTGAATAGTTTCTCCATCCTGAAGCAAAACGACCCTCAATACCCGGTTATCCATTTCATGAATTCTTGCCCATCTCTTGATACGTCCATCTTCTTGGATTTGCTCTTTTTCGGGGTTTAGAATCACGAACTCAATCCATTCTAATTTTATTAAGCTTCGATCCGGACGTTGTCTCGTTGTTAAAAAATATTGTGTGAATTTCATGCAGGAAATGTGAGTATAGGGTGCATTATTTTGCAACAACACACCCCATAAATAGAGCTTAAGCTTTGGCGAGTTCTTCCTTGGCGGCAGTACTAGCTAAATACTTTTCCAGTTCCGTTAACGCATCCGCATCAACTTTCGTTTGCATCGGACAGAACTTTGGCCCACACATCGAGCAGAATTCCGCAGTTTTGTAGATGTCTGCCGGAAGGGTTTCATCATGGTACTCGCGAGCACGTTCCGGATCGAGGGACAGTTCAAACTGTTTCTCCCAATCGAAGTTGTAACGAGCATGGGACAACTCGTCATCGCGATCGCGCGCCCCTGGACGATGACGAGCAATATCTGCCGCATGGGCCGCAATCTTGTAGGCGATGAGACCATTACGCACATCCTCCGCATCAGGCAGGCCGAGGTGCTCTTTGGGGGTGACATAGCAGAGCATTGCCGTGCCGTACCAGCCAGCCATCGCCGCCCCGATCGCCGAGGTGATGTGGTCATAACCGGGCGCAATATCAGTCACCAAGGGGCCAAGCACATAGAAAGGCGCTTCAGAGCACTCTTCCATCTGCTTTTTCACATTGAACTCGATTTGATCCATGGGGACGTGACCAGGGCCTTCCACCATTACCTGGATATCATGTTCCCAAGCGCGACGGGTCAGTTGACCCAGGGTTTTCAGTTCAGCGAGTTGCGCTTCATCCGACGCATCATGGGTACAGCCAGGACGCAGAGAATCCCCAAGACTAAAGGACACATCGTAACGCTTAAAAATTTCGATGATGTCGTCAAAGTGAGTGTAGAGGGGATTTTGCTTATGGTGATGCAACATCCAACGGGCAAGAATCCCACCACCACGGGAAACAATCCCGGTAATCCGGTTTTTCACGAGGGGCAGGTGCTCAATCAAAATCCCTGCGTGGATGGTCATGTAGTCCACCCCTTGCTGGGCGTGCTTCTCAATGATGTGCAGGAAATCGGCCGCCGTGAGGTTTTCCATGTTGCCATGGACGCTCTCTAGGGCTTGGTAGATGGGCACTGTCCCGATGGGCACTGGTGAGGCTTTGATAATGGCGGTACGAATTTCGTCCAGGTTGCCGCCCCCGGTGGAGAGATCCATCACGGTATCCGCACCATATTTAACGGCCTGTTGCAGCTTGGCCAATTCCTCATTAATTTCGGAGGAGTTGGGGGATGCGCCGATGTTTGCATTGACTTTGCACTTGGAGGCAATGCCGATACACATCGGTTCGAGGTTGGTGTGATTGATATTGGCCGGGATAATCATGCGACCCCGGGCCACTTCGTCGCGAATCAAGTCAACGGGCAGATTCTCACGCTTCGCCACGTAGTCCATTTCTTCGGTGATAACGCCTTGACGTGCGTAGTGCATCTGGGAGACGTTACTTTGACCTTGCCGTTTGGCGACCCAATCAGCTCTCATATTGTTTTAATCCTCTATTAACAGCTTCCCTACGCTGGTATTACCCAGTCTCAGGTTCTAAGGGACTATCTCAGTCTGATTCCTATGACAGACACCCCTAGCTATGGCAATAAATTCTAACATCACTCCTTAGCAAAGTCTTGGGGAGAATGGATGGGCTGGGATCAAGATATGACAGGATTTGGGCGGATTTAAGGATTTTTGGACAGCAGTCTGGAAAATCGCTATTTTCTGGGAAAAAAGCTAAAAATCAACAATTCATCACCGGATGTATGGCGGAACTGGTTACAATGAGGGACAAATTTTTCAGGTTAAGATTGCTGATGGGTTAACGAGAATGGGTGGCTTTTTGGGTCATTATTCTTTTGTCTTCGCGATCCACCTGTCCTAGAAAAATTCCCGTGGGACAAGGGAAGGGTTGCCCTGGGTGTTTTTGTTTTATTCCCTCTGCGTCTAAAAGGCTATGAATAAAATTTCGGATTGCAGCAATATTTTATTTTCTGTGGATAAGGCCAAGATTGATCTGGTGCAGTTGCAGGCGTTGTTTAACGCGACGGCTTTTTGGGCGAGGGAACGTTCTCTGGCAGATTTGGAAACGGCGATCGCCTACAGTGATCCGGTGGTGACGGTGTGGGATGGCGATCGCCTCATTGGATTCACCCGGGGAACATCGGACGGCGTCTTTCGGGCGACGGTATGGGATGTGGTGATTCACCCTGATTACCAAGGGTTGGGCTTGGGTCGTAAGTTAGTAGAAACCCTCATTAGCCATCCGCGGATGTGCCGGGTCGAGCGGGTTTATTTGATGACCACCCACCAGCAGACCTTTTATGAGCGCATCGGCTTTAAGGAAAATGCGACGACCACCATGGTGCTCCACAACCACGAGCATCCAATTAGTGTGATCACCTGTGCGGTTGAGGAAACTGCCCCGTTACCTGCATAGTTTGGTCTTGATACTGGCGAGTCAGGGTGCCTCCGTAGCTCGCTAGCAGCTTTTTACACAGTTGCCACTTCAGAGCCGGAGAAAATTCAAGAGCCTGGGCCAGTTGTTGGACTTCTTCTAGGCTGGGGCGATCGCCTAGGGTTAAATTTGGCACATGGGTTTCACGCCAAAAGTCCGTGGTTTGGGTTGAGGTTAATTGAAACGTGATTTTATTTTGTTTCTGACCGTAACTGAGGTGGATCGTCCCTTGCGGCGCCCGTTGTAGGGTCGTGTCGATCAGGGTGAGAAAAAACTGGTGGAGGTGGTGGCGATCGCCAAAAATATCCAGGGTTGCACCAACCGGATGCGCAATGATCAACCGCAAATTATTATTCTGGGCCTTCACCTTGAGTAGACTCTCTAGTTCCCTGAGGAGCGTGTCGAGATCGAACCACTCAGCCTGTTTAGAACTTTGGCCATAATCTAACTTCGACACGGCGATCGCCAAATCGAGTAACCCCAATAACTTTTGGCTGGCCGCATAACTTTCGGCAATAAAGGCCCGTTCTTCGGCGGGACTTTCGCATAAATCCGTCAAAATTAACTGCTGCAGCCCCATGATCGTACTCAAGGGCGATCGCAGTTCGTGGGCCACTTGACCAAAAAACCGCGCCTGAAATTGCCCCCACTGGAGGGCGATCGCCAAATCAGTATTTAGCCCAGAAGAACCATTAGACATAACAAAACATAACTATTTCCACAGACTACGAAACGACCAACGATAAGATCAATCTACATCCTCCAAAATTCTAAGGTTTGGCTGAAATGTTGCGCTATGCTTATTTTCCCGGTTGTGTTGCCCAGGGAGCCTGTCGGGAACTGTACCTCTCCACGGCGGCCCTCACCCAAGCCCTCGACATTGAATTAATCGAACTCAAACAAGCTGCCTGTTGCGGCTCTGGCACCTACAAAGAAGAATCCCAACTCCTAGAAGATAGCGTCAATGCCCGCAATATCGCGTTGGCTGAATCGCTGAATTTACCCTTACTCACCCATTGCAGCACTTGCCAAGGGGTGATCGGCCATGTCGATGAACGACTCAAAGCAGCCAAAGATAATAATCCAGATTACTTTTCCCAGGTAAATCACCTCCTCAGCGAGTCCCACTGTTCCCCCTACAGAGGCACCAGCGAAGTTAAACATTTACTCTGGGCGCTCGTGGGGGACTATGGTCTCGATAAGCTCACACAAAAAGTGATTAAGCCCCTCCAAGGACTTAAATGTGCCGCCTTTTATGGGTGTTATCTGCTCCGGGTTCAAAATAGTCTGCCCTTCGATGACCCTGTCCAGCCCCATTCTCTGGAGTCTGTTTTCTCAGCCGTTGGAGCAACGCCAATTATCTATGATGGGCGCACCCAATGCTGTGGCTGGCCCCTCTCTAGTTATGCCACGGAACAGGCATTTCGTCTTGCTGGGAAACACCTGCAAGCGGCGATCGCCGCCGGGGCAGACTGCATAGTGACTCCCTGTCCCCTGTGTCATCTCAATTTAGATTCGCGCCAACCCGAAGTGGAAAAAGTTATTGGCCAGAAATTGGGGATTCCTGTGCTCCATTTACCCCAATTAGTGGCCCTCGCATTGGGTATTCCCCCCAAGGAACTCGGCCTCGGTAAACATATTGTTTCCACGAAGCCGATCCTCGAAAAATTGGGTTTTTAAGCAGCAATCAAATGCTTATTCGTAGTGACTCCACATCCGTAAAATCTTAACTATTTTCTCAGATTCTAAAACTTGGTAAACCAGACGATGTTGAATGTTGATGCGGCGTGAATAATAATTTTTTAAATCTCCCACTAATTTTTCGTAGGGAGGCTGGTATGGATTGTCTTGGAGTATCCCTAAAAGTTTTTGAACTTGTGGTTTCAAACCAGCAGACGCAATTTTTTTTGCATCTTTAGCTGCTTGCTTTGACAGGACTATTTTCCAGCTCACCAGTCTAAATTTTCCAAAGCAATGCACTCTTCTAGGGGTTCTATGGCTGCTTCTTGAATGGATGCTTTCATGCCCGGAATATTGACTAAATAAAGGGTTTCTTGGATCGCGTCCCAATCTGCCTGTGAAATCATCACGACTTTATTGTGTTCACTAGAAATTACAACAGGTTGATGGCTATCGGTAATTTCATCAATGAGTCGCTGGAGTTTATTTTGCGCTTCCTGAACCGTGAGCAAATCCATCGCTTTTTTCGTGGGCTTAAAATTGTTTCTAGTATATCTTTTTTGCTAGATAAACCAGTGATTAAAAAATCGGCCTCGGTAAACATAATTTTCTCCCCGAAGCCGATCTTCGAAAAAATTGGGTTTTTAAGCAGCAATCAAGGTGGCGATCGCCTGATTCAGAGTTTCGCTAGGACGCATTGCCTGACTTGCTTTTTCAGAATTAGCAAAATAGTAACCATCAATATCAATCGCTTGACCTTGAGCTCCATTGAGTTCTGCCACGATCTTGTCTTGATTGTCTGTTAAGGCTTGGGCCAAGGGCGCAAATTTTGCTTTCAGTGCTGGATTTTTGTCCTGTTCTGCTAAGGCTTGGGCCCAATACATCGCCAGATAAAAATGGCTGCCCCGGTTATCAATTTCACCCACCTTGCGGGAGGGAGATTTGTCGTTGTTGAGGTACTGGCTGTTGGCCTTGTTTAAGGCCTCTGCCAAAACAAGAGCATTCTCATTGCCTGTTTTCTGCGCGAGGTCTTCTAGGGCAACGGCGATCGCCAAAAATTCCCCCAGGGAATCCCAGCGTAAGTGACCTTCTTCCAGGAACTGTTGGACGTGCTTTGGCGCGGAACCGCCCGCCCCCGTTTCAAACAGACCACCCCCAGCGAGTAACGGCACAATGGAGAGCATTTTCGCGCTGGTGCCGAGTTCGAGAATGGGGAACAAATCCGTTAGATAGTCCCGCAGCACATTCCCCGTCACCGAGATGACATCCTGGCCGACCTTAATTTGGGCGCAGGTAAATTTCATTGCGTCCACTGGCGGCAGAATGCGAATATCCAAACTACTCGGATCATGTTGCGGTAAATATTCTTTAACCTTGGCGATGATCTGAGCATCGTGGGCGCGGTTTTCATCTAACCAAAATACGGCGGGATTCCCCGTGAGGCGGGCCCGATTGACCGCCAGCTTCACCCAATCTTGGATCGCCACATCCTTGGTCTGACACATCCGCCAAATATCCCCTTTTTCCACGGGATGCGCCATGAGAATATTGCCCTGCCCATCAACGACACGCACTTGACCAGCAGCGGCAATTTCAAAGGTTTTATCGTGGGAACCGTATTCTTCGGCTTTTTTCGCCATTAGCCCCACATTGGCGACACTGCCCATGGTTGTCACATCAAAAGCACCATTTTCTTGGCAGAATTCAATGCAGGCCTGGTACATGGTGGCGTAACAACGGTCGGGAATCATCGCTTTCGTATCGTAGGGTTTCCCGTCGGCCCCCCACATTTTGCCGGAGGTGCGAATTGCCGCCGCCATGGACGCATCAATAATCACGTCACTGGGCACATGGAGGTTGGTAATTCCTTTGTCGGAATTGACCATTGCCAAGCGGGGCTGTTCGTCATAAACAGCTTGTAAGTCGGCGGCGATCGCCGCTTTTTCTGCGGTTGGAAGATTGGCAATTTTGGCGTAAACATCTCCTAAACCGTTATTGGGGCTAACGCCTAACGCTTGGAAGGTATCGGCATATTTCGCAAAAACGCCCTTGTAGTAAACGGTGACGGCATGACCAAAGAGAATCGGGTCAGACACCTTCATCATCGTCGCTTTGACGTGCAGGGATAATAAAATATCTTCGGCTTTAGCGGCGGCCATTTCTTTTTCATAGAAAGCACGCAGGGCTTTAACGCTCATCACTGCGGCATCGACCACCTCACCAGCGAGAACGGGAATCGCTTCTTTGAGAACCGTCACGGTGCCATCGGTGCCTTGATGCTCAATTTTTAGGGTGCCCGGTTGCTCAATTACGACGGATTTTTCACTGCCGTAGAAGTCTCCCTCATCCATGTGGGCGACGTGGGATTTGGAGTCTTTTGTCCATTCTCCGACCCGATGGGGATTGTTCCGGGCATATTCTTTGACGGCCGCGGCCACCCGGCGATCGCTATTGCCTTCCCGTAGAACCGGGTTCACGGCACTACCGAGGACTTTTGCGTATTTTGCTTTAATGTCTTTTTCTGCCTCAGTTTTAGGGTCGGCGGGATAATCCGGGACATTGTAGCCTTTGGCTTGTAGTTCGGCGATCGCCGCCGTCAACTGGGGAATAGAGGCGCTAATATTGGGCAATTTGATGATGTAAGCATCCGGGGTTTTCGCCAAGGCCCCTAATTCGGCGAGGGCATCGGGGCGGCGTTGCTCTGCGGTGAGATATTCCGGAAAATTTGCAATGATCCGCCCAGCGAGGGAAATATCCTTAGTTTCCACCTCAATATTGGCCGCGGTCGTAAAGGCTTCCACAATGGGGAGTAGGGAGTAGGTCGCCAATGCGGGGGCTTCGTCGGTAAAAGTGTAGGTAATTTTCGAGGTCTGGTTGCTCATATCGCTTAGGCGTCAACGGAATGTTTCTCAGCCTAAATGATACATGGCACAGGGTCTAGCCTTGATGCTTCTCCGTCCGGAAATGCTGATAGGGGTCACGCAAAAGGCGATCGCCATCGTTTAGCCGGAGCCAAAGGGGGCGATCGCCAATTTGTTTAGAGATGAAAAATAGAATTAGTTCGAAAAATTAGGCTTTTAGAACAGGCCCAAAGTCAAAGACTCATCAATGGGGAAACAAGCACCCGCACCGAGCCAGAGGGTGACTGCCGTTCCAAAAAGGAAAACAGCCATCGCCACCGGACGACGGAAGGGATTTTGGAATTTGTTGACGCTTTCAATGAAAGGCACCATCATCAAACCCAGCGGAATCGCCCCTTGGCAAGCAATACCCAGCAGTTTGTTGGGTAGCACCCGGAGGATTTGGAAGACGGGGTAGAGGTACCACTCCGGCAAAATTTCCAGAGGAGTTGCGAAAGGATTACCCGGTTCACCGATCATCGCTGGATCGAGAATCGCCAAGCCGGTGATTAAACCGATGGTTCCCGCAATACAGATGGGGAAGGTAAAAAGAATGTCATTGGGCCAAGCCGGCTCACCATAGTAATTGTGTCCCATGTTTTGAGCCAGTTTTGCCCGGAGTTTTGGATCGCTAAGATCCGGCTTTTTCATGATAGACATGAGTAAAAGTTCTCCTCAACAAGAACGTTGTTTTGAGCAAACGGAAAACCTGATCCTTACAAAGGACCAGAAATACCTTGCTTACGGATCATGAGGAAGTGGGCCAACATGAAGACCGCAATCAACCAAGGTAGAACAAAAGTATGCAGACTGTAGAAACGGGTTAGGGTTGCTTGGCCAACGCTTGCGCCGCCGCGAAGCAACTCAACCATTTGGTCGCCCACGACAGGAATCGCCGCAGGTACACCAGACACAATCTTGACTGCCCAGTAACCAACTTGGTCCCAAGGCAAGGAGTAACCAGTCACACCGAAAGAAACGGTGATCGTCGCCATGATGACCCCAGTAATCCAAGTCAGCTCACGGGGACGCTTAAAGCCACCAGTGAGGTACACCCGGAAGATGTGGAGAATCATCATTAAGACCATCATGCTGGCAGACCAACGGTGGATCGAACGGATCAACCAACCGAAGTTCACTTCATTCATGATGTATTGAACGGAAGTAAATGCCTCTGCTACGGTGGGCTTGTAGTAGAAGGTCATTGCGAATCCAGTGGCGAACTGGATAATGAAACAGGTAAGGGTAATACCACCCAGACAATAGAAGATATTGACGTGGGGGGGAACGTATTTACTAGAAATGTCGTCAGAGATCGCTTGGATTTCTAGTCTTTCGTTAAACCACTTATATAATTTGGAGTCGGTAACTTCTTTTGTAAACATGAAGCCTGATTAGAAACGAAAAATCTCTTTACAAAAATGTAACACAGCTTGCTCTGTCAAGTGGTGAAGTGAAAGGATTATCGGGCTTTTTGGCGGAAGTGACCCTAATGGCGTCAGGGCCAATTTTTGTTGACGGCGATCGCCCCAGGATAACCTCGAAACCCGTCAAAGGGCCGTTAATTTCGCTATAGTGTTAAAAATAATCAAGTATTTTTCATAAAACTCGACGGATGCTGAGAAAACGTTTACAGGCTGGTCTTTGCAGTCTTTTGCTAGTGTTGGTATTGGTCTTTGGGCCCATGGAGCGGGCGATCGCCTTGACCAACGAACAAGATTTACTGCTCCAGGCCTGGCGTTACGTCAGTCAAGCCTACGTCGATGAAACCTTTAACCATCAAAATTGGTGGCTCATCCGGCAAAAATTCCTAAAGCGGCCCCTCAAAACCCGCGAAGAAGCCTATGAAGCCGTGGGCGAAATGTTGGCCCTCCTCGATGACCCTTACACTCGCCTCCTGCGCCCAGAGCAGTACCGCAGCCTCAAAGTCAGCACCTCCGGCGAACTCTCAGGGGTCGGTTTACAGATCAATGTCAATCCAGAAGTCGATGTTTTAGAGGTGATTTTGCCCCTGCCTGGCTCCCCAGCAGAAGCGGCTGGTATTGAAGCAAAAGATCAAATCTTAGCCATTGATGGCATTGATACCCGCAATATTGGCCTAGAGGAGGCTGCTGCGAGAATGCGTGGCAAAAAAGGCAGCACCGTTTCTCTTACCGTAAAATCGCCAAAAACAGATACGGTACGCACCGTCAAAGTTACCCGTGACACCATTGCCCTGAATCCTGTCTATGACAAATTAGACGAAAAAAATGGCGAAAAAGTGGGTTACATTCGCCTCAATCAATTCAGTGCCAACGCCAAAACAGAAATTATTAAATCCCTGAATCAGCTACAAAAACAGGGAGCTGATCGCTATGTTTTAGATCTGCGCAATAATCCTGGTGGTCTGCTCCAGGCGGGCATCGAGATTGCACGCCTCTGGCTTGATCAAGAAACTATTGTGTACACGGTCAACCGCCAAGGGATTTTCGAAAGCTACAGTGCCGTGGGCCAACCCCTCACTAATGCGCCCCTGGTCGTCCTCGTGAATCAAGCGACGGCTAGCGCCAGTGAAATTTTAGCTGGGGCACTCCAGGACAATGGCCGAGCAGTGCTTGTGGGGGAGAAAACCTTTGGGAAAGGGCTGATTCAATCTCTATTTGAATTGCCAGATGGGGCGGGCATGGCAGTCACCGTCGCGAAATATGAAACTCCCCTGCACCACGACATTAATAAGTTAGGGATTATGCCCGATGAGGTGGTGCCCCAGGAGCCAATCGGCTATGGGATGATGGGCAGTGAAACGGATCTGCAATATCAAGCGGCCCTCGATCTATTGACCCAAGACCAGGCGATCGCCCAAATTTCCCAAGTGCCCTAGACCGTCGAATCAACAACGGCAGGCTCTTTTACTTGTTGTGGTGGCGTTTGTCGTGCCGCTAATTGCTTTGCCTCCGTCGGCACAAACACCATCAAGCCTGCCGCAATCACGAGAAAACTTCCTCCTAAGACCACAGCAGCGAGTCGATTATCCTGGAGCCAATGTTCCATAATCCAGCCGAAGCCCAGGGAAACCGCAATTTCTGGCAACACAATAAAAAAGTTAAAAATGCCTTGGTAAATACCCCGTCTTTGGGTCGGTAAAGTGTAGGTCAAAATGGCGTAGGGGATTGCTTGGGCGCTGGCCCAGGCCAAGCCAAAACCAACCATTGAAGGTAAAATCAGCCAGGGTTGCTGAATTTTCAAAAGGGCAATGAGGCTCAAGCCGCCACACAAAAGACAAATGATGTGGATCACCTTGCGGCCAACGCGACGGGTGAGCCAGGGCAAAAGGAACGAAAAGGGAATACAGACGGCATTAAAAACAGCAAAACAAATTCCCGCCCATTCAATCCCTTGGTTGTAGAGGGTGGACTGGATATCCACAGCCCCAAAAATATTCCGGGCCACCGCTGGCGGGAAGTAAATAAAAAAACAAAAAATTCCCAACCAAGTAAAGATCTGCACCCAGGCGAGTCGATACATTGTCGGTGGCATTTGCCCCAACACTTGCCAGGTTTCACTAAAGCTCTGGCGGATACCACCGCGTTTTTCCTTGAGTTGATCGAAGCGGTCTAAATCCGGGGGAGGAGTTTCTGCAGTGGTCAGCACCGTCCACAAGACTGTACTGAGAAAGAGCCCGGCACCAATATAAAAAGACCAGGTGACAGATTGGGGAATTTGCTGAGCTGGGCCGGTGGCAGAATTTACAGCGAATAAGTGACTCAGGAGCCAAGGCAACATCGAAGCGGCGATCGCCCCTAGGCCAACCATGACGCTTTGCATGGCAAACCCTTTTGTCCGTTGCTGTTTGGGCAAGAGATCCCCAACGAAAGCCCGGAATGGCACCATACTCGTATTAGCGCTGGTGTCTAAGATCCAGAGGAGTCCTGCCGCCATCCAAAGGCTGCCGCATTGGGGCATCAGGACTAACGCCATCGACGCCAAGAGAGCCCCCACGAGAATATAAGGGCGACGACGTCCCAGGGGAGTCCAAGTGTGATCGCTTAAATTGCCAATGACCGGTTGTACCAAAAGACCCGTTAGGGGGGCGGCCAACCAAAGAATCGGAATGCTGTGGGCGCTGGCGCCGAGATGTTCAAAAATAGAGCTCATATTTGCCATCTGCAGGCCCCAACCAAACTGAATCCCAAGGAAGCCAATGCTCATGTTCCACAGTTGCCAGGCATTAAACTCTTGTTTTTGTTGCGGGGAATTGTCCGTTGAGGGGGTTGCGATGGTTGGATTTTGGGAAGATTTTTCTTCCCCAGTAAAAGCCATATAAAATTCTCCAGTTGCCGAGCGATCGCCCTATGAATGTATGAATGAATTTGAGTACTGGAGGACTATCGCCCATTGATTGTCATAGTTTCATTCTAGCGGCCCGACTTAGTCGCCCCAGGGAAATCGCTGTAATGCTTAGGAGTAAAACTTCTGGTTAGTGCAGGGTTGTTCTAAAACACTGATCATTGTCGGGAGCATCTCCACCATCGGCGCGGGTTTCATTTCGCCGCGAAAATCCAGAATTTGGACGAGCAGTAAATAGGCGATCGCCAACAAAAGAGAAATCGCTCCGGTAATAATAGCGGTCAGTTTTCCGCGTTGCATGAATTTGGCCTCGCTTCGTTAATGCACTATGATTATAGATTGGATTACTTATTATAAAAATTGCTAGGAGATCTTTCGTATGTCCCGTAAGTGCCAGATTACCGGCAAGAAAGCCAATAATGCGATGGCGGTTTCCCACTCCCACCGTCGGACGAAAAAGCTACAGGAAGTTAATTTACAGTGGAAAAGAGTCTGGTGGCCCGAAGGCAATCGCTTTGTCCGCCTACGTCTTTCCACTAAAGCGATCAAAACCCTTGAAAAGAAAGGCATCGACGCCATGGCTAGAGAAGCTGGCATCAACCTTAACAAACTCTAAGGTCAAAAACGCCCAGTCTTTCGTAATTTTCCCCAGACTTCCATGGGTTGCTATGGAGGTCTTCTTTTTTTATTTAAAAGCTCTTTTTCATGCCTCGCCACCGCACGAGAGCCAAAAGCTCAATCAACACAAAAAAAAGGGGCGATCGCCCCCCATTACGCCAAATATTTAAGAACTCCAAGTTCTAAACCTAAACCTTTGCGGGAACTTTCAACGGTTCTGAAGTCGCACTTTGGGTCCACTTAGAAGTACAGAGAATCCGAGAGCGATCGCAGCGATCCACATATTTTTTCGCGATTTCTGTGACCTCCAACATCAGCCCCTTATCGAGCTTGGTTGGCTCTAGGCCCATATCCAGGAAGCACTGATTATCCACATACAGTTCGTTTTCTGCCGCTTCATTCCGAGGATTTTCTAAATATTGAATTTCCGCTCCAGCAATATTTGCCACCATCTGGGCCAGATCCCGGACGCGGTGGGTTTCCGTCATCTGGTTGAGGATTTTGACCCGTTCTCCTTTGGCCGGAGGGTTGCTAATCGCCAATTCAACACAACGCACTGTATCTTGAATATGAATAAAAGCACGGGTTTGGCCGCCGGTACCATGGACAGTCAGCGGATGGCCCACAGCTGCTTGCATCAAAAAGCGATTGAGAACCGTGCCATAGTCGCCATCATAATCGAAGCGGTTAATCAGCCGTTCATCCATTGATGTTTCTGCGGTGTTGGTGCCCCAAACAATCCCCTGGTGTAAGTCAGTAACCCGGACTTGGTCATTTTTGTTGTAGTAGGCAAAAAATAGTTGATCCTGGGTTTTGGTCATGTGATAGATGCTGCCAGGATTTGCCGGGTGCAAAATCTGCTTTTCGATTACTTTGCCTTCTTCGGTAACCACCTGAACATCCAGGTAGCCTTCGGGAATCTTCATTCCGGCGGTGCCATAGCCATAAACCCCCATGGTGCCGAGGTGAACCACATGGATATCGAGACCTGATTCGACAATGGCGCAAAGCACATTATTTGTACCGTTTAGATTGTTATCGACGGTATAGCGCTTGTGCTTTGGAGACTTCATGGAATAAGGAGCCGCCCGTTGTTCGGCGAAGTGAACGACGACATCCGGTTGGTAGTCAGCGAACAGCTTGAGGAGCTGGTCATATTCGTGGGCAATGTTGAAGTTGAAGAACTGAATTGTTTTGCCAGTGAGTTCTTTCCATGCTCTGAGCCTGACCGACATTGGGCTAATCGGCGTCAGTGATGTTACTTCCAGTTCATTATCAATATTTCTTCTGGAAAGGTTATCAACAATAACAACATCGTGACCTGCTTTCGACAGATGCAATGCTGTGGGCCAGCCGCAAAACCCATCTCCACCCAGAACAATTATTTTCATGGATTCAACTCCTTAGGTTTCTTATTTTGGTGCTTTAAAAAGTAGTGTGCATGGTGTGTACTCCCGGAAAATTTTTTTGGGGGGTCATGGTACGCCATACAGATTCCCGAGTTTGTAGAAAAGGATGACTTCAAAGGGGATGTCGGGTAGTGGATCAAAACAAAATGCTTCAATTTAAAGCAAATCGTTGAAATCATCCCACATTATAGACGGTTGGGTCGTTCCCTGAGATCATCTTGGACGGGGTTAATGGACTTTTAATCCAGGCTAGCGCAGGGATAAATCGCCGTTAATCTGGGCTTAAAATCTGGGGGCTGACGGATGATGAGCAAGGCGATCGCCTTTGGATTAGCGCCTTTGGACTAAGGCAAACGGGGCAACTCGGACTCCCCGGCGACAACAATGCGGTTGCGCCCCTGCTGTTTGGCTAAATAGAGGGCTTGGTCCGCTTTTTGCACAAAGGTTAGAGGTTTTTCCTGGCCCTGGGGAATACCACTGAAAACACCGAGACTAACGGTCACAATTGCCTCACCCGTTTCCGTCGCATTGTGGGCGATTTGAAGATCTAAGATGGTTCGCCGAATTCGCTTAGCGACGATGGTTGCCCCTTCTTGAGTCGTGTTCGGCAACACAACCACAAACTCTTCTCCCCCATAGCGAGCCACCAAATCTGCCGGTCGCTTGAGAATGTGTTTCACCGACTGGGCAATTTGAATCAGACATTCATCTCCCTGTTGGTGACCGTAGAAATCGTTGTAGCGTTTGAAGTAATCCACATCAAAGAGAATTAACGCCAGAGGTTTCTGTTCGCGGTAGAGACGATGCCACTCCGCCGTGAGCCGTTGATTAAAACAGCGTCGGTTGGCAATTTGGGTTAGACCGTCTAAATGAACTAATTTTTGTAATTCTTGGTTGGTCTGCCGGAGCAGTGCTTCACTACGCCGTAATTCCTTGGTTCTTTCTAAAACGAGCTTTGTGGAATTGTCCAGGGCTTTTTTGAGGGAAGACTGGGCGCGGCTCCGTTCTTCGACTGCCGCCGAGAGGAGCAGAGAACTGAGGGCAAATACCCCCATAAATGATTGCAAAAACAATAGGGATTGATTTTGAGACTCTAAAACAAATACCCCCAAACCATGGGCGGTTGTATAAATAGCCACAATAGAAACAATGCTCACCAATAGGCTCGAAACAAAAGCACCATAGCGAAACACCGTCCAATTCAAAATAAGCAACAGTAGATAGGCGACGGGGTAACTTTGGATAAAAATACTCCAGCTCACACCGATAAAAATCGCTAAAATTAGCACCGCCTCTACAACGTGGTAGGGAATTTTTCGACTAAAAAAATCCTTTCCCAGAAGAATGACAGGCGTAAAAATCAAGTGGGCCAAGGTACTGGCCAACCACCAAGTAAACCAATTTAAGCCATAGTGTTCCCATTCCATACGTCCTGCAAAAACAACGCTGGTGACGCCAATAAAAGCGGAGGCCATCGGCGAAATAGTTGCTGCGGTGATGTAAGTCAAAACGCCCCGAACTTGATTGAAAAAGTATCGATTCTGGGAATATTTTTTTAGGATAAAACGGGCTAAAAGGGGTTGTACTAAATTGCCGGCAATGCAACCGAAGTTAACCCAAACAAAAGCATGAAGACTAATATTTGGATCCCGTTCGATCAAATCAAAAGAAATAACCCAGAGGGAACCTAGGGCAATGCTCGGTAAGATTTGATTACCAAAAAGAAGAATTAAACCCAATGTCAACCCTGAGGGGAGCCATACTGAAGCGACGGTTCCCGGCAAGGTGGTAAAAACGAGACTGATTTCCGCGGTCCAGGCATAGGCGATCGCCAAGCAGATATTCAGGCTGAGCCATCGTAGCCATCGACTGTGCCGCAGTCGGAGAAAATCCATAGTACCAGTAATTGGGGAGGAGCGTTAACAAGAATTAAACAGCAAAAAGAAACTGGTTTCTACCAGCTCAAAATCAATTTCACAACGGGTTATTGAGAGTTAAAAAGATAGTCTGTCAAATAGGAATATAGTTATCATAGGTGAGAAATTGGGTTTCAAAAAATATGACTTTTATGATTTTTAGGGTGGGGAAGGACGGCGGCGGCGCGGAACCAAATGCCACGGAATTTCCCAATATTGACTAGCTTGCCCAAGGGGGTACCATAAAGCATCAGTCTGGGCAAGATAAATTGTTTTTTTGGGTAGCAAATCCGGCTGAATTTCTAGCGTGTGAATAATTTCTTGGGCAATTTTTTTGGCCAGGAGCGGCAGTACAGCATTGCCAATTTCCCGGAAGCCATGCCAAACCTTGCGGTGAAATTGAAACCAATCGGGGAAGGTATGTAGGCGGGCGGCTTCGCGGATCGAAATGCAGCGGGGCAATTGGTAATGAATAGGCCTAGGGGCAGTAAAGGAGCCTTTGTCGGTGGGGGTTCCGGCCCGTAGGGTATTGCTGAGGCCCTGGGCGTCCAGTTTAAAAAGGCGACTAATGGCTTCTTTTCTGCCGGGGGGGGTGGCTTGGAAACGGGCTTGGATTGCTGGTTGATGCTGAGAACCGAGGTGTCCCCAGAGAAAATTAGTTTCTAGTTGACGGGTATGGCAATGGCGAAACTGCCCATTGAGCGATCGCCCAAACGCTCCTAGGGGGTCGGGAGGGACAATGCCCCGGTCAATATCCGTAAAAACGGGGATGGGTTCTAAATCGGCGATCGCCTGGTGGACGGTGACATAGGGTTTTCGGCCAGGGCCATGGCTCGGAGTCGGATAGGCCACAGGGGGAACATCCCGGCGATATCCCAATAAAATTAAGCGTTTACGTCGTTGGGGAGCGCCATAGTCAGCACCATTGAGCACCTGGGGAGGCAAAACATGATAACCAGCCTCGCCCAAAGATTGGCAAAGCTGCGTTAACATCTCTTGGTGGCGCTGCCCCGTAAGGCCCTGGACATTTTCAAAAATAAAATATTTGGGTTGAATTTCCCGCAACAACCGGACGTATTCAAAGATCAATTGATTGCGCGGATCATTCAATTGTCGTTTGCCCATCACTGAAAATCCCTGGCAGGGAGGGCCACCCGTGAGTAAATCAATTTCTGCCGTTGAATAGCCGCGCCGTTGAATCGCTTGGCGCATTTCTGGCCATTCCAGCCGACGAATATCCCGGCAAAAGGTGACACCATAGGGAAAATTTATCTCATGGACGAGGGCATGGACGGGGTCAATTTCTACCGCTGCGACCACATCAAAGCCCGCCGCTTCTAGCCCCAGGGACATTCCGCCGCATCCGGCAAACAAATCAATGGCTAGGGGCCTTTGGTTCACAGTGCGCTCCCAGTAAGTGTTTGTAATTTTCTTTAATGCTAAAGGGTTTTGGCCCTACAGAGCTCGGCAAAGGTGACGAAAATGATCGCCCCGGTGCTCAAAACTGCGGTATTGATCGAAGCTGGCACAGGCGGGAGAAAGAAGGACCGTTTTCGGTTGGTGGGTGGGGATCAAATCAACACTGCGGGCGATCGCCTTTTCTAAGGTGGCGACGATTTCGTACTGGGTGTAATCGCTCTCTTGGAGTAACTGGGCAAATTGGGGAGCCGCCTCACCAATTAAGAGCACCGCTGCTGCCTTTTCTTTAATTTTTTCGATCCATGCCTCGGCATTGCCCTCTTTGGGTTCGCCCCCGGCAATGAGGATCACTGGGCCAGGGGCCGCATTTAAGCCTACCTCGGCGGCGTCGTAGTTCGTTGCTTTACTGTCATTGATAAAATCAACTCCCTGGTGCTGGCGAATTAGTTCTAGACGGTGGGGCACGCCAGGAAAGGTCGCAATGGCCTCGGCGATCGCCCCTTTGTCGATATTTGCTAACCGGGCGGCGGCGATCGCCAAGAGTAAATTTTGGCGGTTATGGTCGCCGACCATTTTCAGCAGAGAAACCGGAATCACCAATTCCCCAAAGGCTTTCACCCAAGCATCTTGGATAAAGACCCCCCGTTTAGGGTCACAGGGCAAATGTTCTGCTCCCTTGGTGCTTGTCCAATAGGCATCGGGCCATTGTTCAGCCTGCGATCGCAAAAACGGATCATCCCCATTCAAGACTTGGCGGCGACTACGCTGAATGAGGGACGCTTTAATGTTGTGATAATTGTCGAGGGTGTAGTGGCGGGCGAGGTGGTCTGGTGTGAAGGTCGTCCATACACCGATTTGGGGACGGAGGGTCGGTGCGGACTCAATTTGGTAGCTACTAATTTCTGCCACAATCCACTCTGGGGTAGCTTCTCCCAACACAAGCTCACAGGCGGCGTGACCAATATTCCCGCAGGCAGGGCCGCCCCGACCCGCTACTTGAAAAATCGCTTCTACCAGGGCGGTGGTGGTGGTTTTACCGTTTGTGCCGGTAATACCGATCCAGGGTTTTTGATCCAGATTGCGCCAGGCCAATTCCATTTCGCCGATGGTGTCAATGCCTTGATCCCGCGCTTCTTTCAGAAAAGGAATATCCCAAGGTACTCCCGGACTGACTACAATCAAATCGGGGCGATCGCCGGTTAGGTTCGGGGTATGGCCGAGTTTGACCGTAATCCCTTGGGCCGACAAGTCCTGTTGCACTGCGACGAGGGATTCATCCGTTTGGCGATCGCCTAAGACCACCTCCCAACCCTGTCGCTTTAAAAGTCGTGCCGCTGCAATTCCCGAACGACCAATTCCAATGACGAGCGCCTGAGCCATACCATCTTTGTCAAAACAATGTGATCGCTGATTGTATCGAATTATGGCCGCTTTCCCCTAACCAAATCGATAGCCAAAACCCCGCACTGTGATCAAATATTCCGGCTGACTCGGATCTAACTCTAACTTTTCCCGTAACCAGCGGATATGCACATCTACCGTTTTCGTATCCCCCAGGAAATCAGCGCCCCAAACCTGTTCAATCAACTGATCTCGCGACCAAACCCGTCGCGGATAGCTCATAAACAATTCCAATAAACGATATTCCTTGGGCGACAAACTCACTTCTTCACCCCGCACCGTCACCCGACATTCCTCCGGGAACAGAGAAATGTCCTTGAACTGGCGCACCGAATTTTTAGGCGTGCTGCGGATAAACTGCTGACGTCGCAACAGAGCACGGCACCGGGCTACCAACTCCCGCAGACTAAACGGTTTAGTTAAATAATCATCAGCACCCACCTCTAGGCCCAAAACCCGGTCTGTTTCACTCGCCTTGGCGCTCAATACCAAAATCGGAATCGTGTTGCCCTGATATCTCAAAAAACGACAAAGATCTAAACCATTCACTTCCGGCAGCATAATATCTAAGATCACCAAATCCAGAGGCATATCCGGAGCGTTGAATTCTGGATTTTGCAACATATTCAAGCCCGTGCGGCCATTATCCGCAAAAAAGACCTCATAACCTTCTTCCTCTAAACCCATCACAATCATGTCACGAATGACTGCCTCGTCCTCCACTACTAGGATCCGTGCTTTCGTCGATAGCTCAGCATCTAGGGTATGTGACATCAAATCAAGGGAGAGCATAAAAATAAATTATTTACAGGGTTACGCCAACATATACATCAAAAGGCAGAGATTTGGCTAGTACATTGTGATTTCCTATACATTCACACCTTTAAGTTCAGCCATGGTAAGGATCTAGTCCATAAGTTGTAAATCACCAGCTAGGGTTTGCGCTTGCTGCTTCACAAATTCCACTTCCTCCGCTAACCAAGTCCGTACCTCGTGGTGATGGACGGCTAACAGTCCCCACAAACGTTGCTCAACGATGATTGGCGCAACCAGATCGGCCCGCACCCGAATTGAGCGTAAAAAATCCAGGTGACAAGGCGCAAAATCACTTGCTTCAATATCTGTCACTTGCAGGATTCTACCTTGGAGGTACCGTTGGGCATAATCATCATTAAAACAATCATCTGCCCCCGTAGAGCCTAAAATCGAAAATTCACTCTGGCTCAGGGATTCAATAATCACCTGCCCTTTCCATTCCCGGTAAAAATAATAGATGACAACCCGACTCACCCGGAGTTGCCAGCGTGTTTGATCAGTGGCCTGTTGTAGCAATTGATTACGAGTCAGGGTGCGATTTAATCGCTCGTTCACTCGATTAAGACTTCGATCAAACATATTCGACTGCTAGTTTTATTACCTTCGATTTTATAAAGATCTCCTTCACTTTGGGAATTACATGGTGAATTGCCATGAGAGACACCCCATTTTTTCAAGGGATCTAAAAAAGCCCTGACAAACCGTAGTGGCTCCCAGGGCAGAGATTAATAACTTGCTGAAATTGCACGATGGTGTGACTAGCAGAAGCTCACAGCAACGTTTTTAGTAAACTTCCACATGCCAACGGTGTTCTTTTTTCATAGAGCGGCGCATTTCCTCCCAATCGAGGCCACGCTTCTCTGCTTCAGCGGTAAAGGTTTCGTCAATGGGGGGTTGCATGCCCTTGAGACCACACATATAAACGTGGGTGTTAGGCTTTTGAATCATCTCAAAGAGTTCATCCGCATATTCACTAACGCGGCTTTGGACATAAACCTTGCCACCATCGGCGGTCTTCTGTTCGCGGCTAATGGCGTAGGTTAGGCGGAAGTTATCGGGGTTTTCCGCGGCCATTTTCTCGAAGTCGTCTTTGTAGAGGATATTAGCAGTGTAGGGAACACCGAAGATGAGCCACGCTTTGCCTTTAAATTTGTAGTCTTCGTGCTGCTCTTTGAACATCCGCCAGAGGAAAGCCCGGAAGGGTGCAATCCCAGTACCCGTAGCGAGCATGACGACAGTTGCGTCTTCGTCGTCGGGAAGCAGCATTTCTTTCCCAACAGGGCCAGTAATTTTGACGTCATCTGTGCCAACCGGTAGGTTACAGAGATAGGTGGAGCAAACACCATAAACTGTTTCGCCGGATTCGGGATCTTGATATTCAAGTTGACGGACACAGAGGGAGACGGTCTTGTTGTCTTCCATGTCGCCGTGGCGAGTGGAGGCGATGGAATAGAGTCTGAGTTTGTGGGGTTTCCCGTTTTTGTCTTCACCGGGAGGAATAATCCCAATACTTTGACCTTCTAGGTAACGCAGATCGCCTTCGGAAATATCGAAGGTAACGTGACGCACGGTGCCGCTACCGCCTTCGTCAACGAGCTCGTAGTTTTCAATACATTTGCCGAGGAAGGGGGTTTTCGGACGATAGATGTTAACGGGAACCGAGGTGTCGGTGGTTTTGGGGTGAACGATTTTTGTTGAAGAAGCCATAGGAGATTGTGCAGATGCTTGTGCGGAGGACTGGCCTTCACTCACAATCTGGGCTGCATCTTCTGCGGGACGGATGCTAACGATTTTGCCTCCCAGTTTGGTAATGCGTTGCATTTCCTGGTTCATTCTGGCGTAGGGCACGGTAATAAGTGTAGTGCCACTTTTGCGAACGAGGGAGTTTTCGTTACGACCGTCGCCACCCAGACCAACAACTTCGTAGATAAACAGACGATTGGCGTAGGATTGATTTCCAGTAGAGTTTGCTGTGCTAGTGATACCGTACATATATGTGCAGTTTCCCAAATTATTTTGATTTATCAGTTTTTTTGATCTTAAAGGGGGTGGATCGTCGGTACAAACCGCTTTTTCCCGCTTTAGAGTCAAGATTATAAGGGCTTTACTCCATTTAGACTATCATTGTGCTGCCCATGGTTTACTGAACGGGGCGGGAAGTGCAACCGATTTTGAGGTATCGGAATTGGGGTAGCAAGGCCACTGGAAACGTCATCTCCGCTGAGCTAAGTTCTCAGGAGTTAGTCAGGGGAAGATTGTGAGTGAAGAAGGTTTGAAAGTACATCTTAGGGAAGTTTCTAAGGGGGTTTTGTGATGGCTGTTGCATTCTCCTAGGGGCTTTGTAAGGGGATCTTCATAGAGACAGTCTTTTTAGGTTTTCTTTAGATTTTTTCGGGGTAGATAGGCATAGGGCGATCGCCTCTGGGGAGGAATTGTGATAGCAAAAAGTAATCAAACGGCGGCAATTCGTTGAAGATTTAGGGGGATATGTCACAATGAGGGGCGAAACTCTTTGACCATTGGTGTCTATTTAGAACAGCCCAAACAGAGCAACTCTCCCCAAGCAATTCCGAAAAATGCCCTTGGTCAACTGTGTGCTGTCACCCAAATTTTGTTGGGAAATTTGACATCAATGGATGTGTAACTTAGAAAGCAAGAATCCTAGGCATTCGTAATGGAACCGCTTTATCAATATGCATGGTTGATTCCGGTGCTGCCTCTGTTGGGGGCAATGGTTATCGGGATCGGCTTAATCTCCTTAAACAAATTCACGAACAAGCTACGGCAACTCAATGCGGTATTTGTTCTGTCGCTCATTGGCACTTCAATGGCCCTTTCTTTTGGGCTACTCTGGAGTCAAATTCAGGGTCATGAAGCCTTTACCTACACCCTAGAATGGGCAGCGGCAGGCGACTTTCATCTGCAGATGGGCTATACCGTGGATCACCTGAGTGCCTTGATGTCGGTGATCGTCACCACGGTGGCTTTGCTGGTGATGATCTATACCGATGGTTATATGGCCCACGATCCGGGTTATGTCCGTTTCTATGCTTATTTGAGCATTTTTAGCTCGTCGATGTTGGGCCTGGTTTTTAGCCCAAATCTGGTGCAGGTTTATATTTTCTGGGAACTGGTGGGGATGTGCTCCTACCTCCTGATTGGTTTCTGGTACGACCGCAAAGCGGCGGCAGAGGCTTGCCAAAAGGCCTTTGTCACAAACCGTGTCGGCGATTTTGGTCTCTTGCTGGGGATGCTCGGTCTCTACTGGGCCACGGGCAGTTTTGAGTTTGATCTGATGGGCGATCGCCTCGTTGATCTCGTCTCGACGGGGCAAATTAGTTCCCTCCTGGCCATTGTCTTTGCCGTACTCGTTTTCCTTGGCCCTGTGGCTAAATCCGCTCAATTCCCGCTCCATGTGTGGCTCCCCGATGCCATGGAAGGGCCGACCCCCATTTCCGCCTTGATCCACGCTGCGACCATGGTTGCGGCTGGAGTATTCCTCGTGGCGCGGATGTACCCTGTGTTTGAGCCGATCCCAGAAGCGATGAATGTCATTGCCTGGACGGGGGCAACCACCGCTTTTCTGGGGGCAACCATTGCCTTGACCCAAAATGACATTAAAAAAGGTCTTGCCTATTCCACCATGTCCCAGTTGGGCTACATGGTGATGGCGATGGGGATCGGTGGTTATACCGCTGGCTTGTTTCACCTGATGACCCATGCCTACTTCAAGGCAATGCTCTTCTTGGGCTCTGGTTCTGTGATCCATGGTATGGAAGAGGTCGTCGGCCATAACGCCGTACTAGCCCAGGATATGCGCCTGATGGGTGGACTGCGGAAGTATATGCCCATCACCGCCACAACGTTTTTAGTTGGCACCCTCGCCATTTGTGGGATCCCGCCCTTTGCTGGTTTCTGGTCGAAAGACGAAATTTTAGGCTTGGCGTTTGAGGCCAATCCGGTGCTCTGGTTCATTGGTTGGGCCACCGCTGGCATGACCGCCTTTTATATGTTCCGGATGTACTTCCTGACCTTTGAAGGGGAGTTTCGCGGCACGGATCATCAACTGCAAGAAAAACTCCTGACTGCGGCAGGTCAAGCACCAGAAGAAGGCCACCATGGTTCTAAGCCCCACGAGTCTCCTTTAACGATGACCTTCCCGTTGATGGCTCTGGCGGTTCCGTCGGTGTTGATTGGTTTGCTGGGGGTTCCCTGGGGCAATCGGTTTGAAGCCTTTGTCTTTTCTCCCAATGAAACAGCAGAGGCCGCTGAACATGGTTTTGAATTGACAGAATTTTTGATCATGGGTGGAAATTCTGTGGGGATCGCCCTCATTGGCATTACCATCGCCTCGTTGATGTATCTCCAACGAAAGCTTGATCCGGCTAGTCTGGCCGAAAAATTCCCGGTGTTGTACCAACTGTCTTTGAACAAATGGTACTTCGACGATATCTACAACAGTGTTTTTGTGATGGGTACCCGACGTTTGGCCCGACAAATCCTGGAGGTAGACTATCGCGTTGTCGATGGGGCTGTGAACCTGACGGGGATCGCCACCCTTCTGAGTGGGGAAGGCTTGAAATACATTGAAAATGGCCGCGTCCAGTTCTATGCGCTCATTGTGTTTGGGGCAGTGCTGGGTTTTGTTATTTTCTTTAGTGTGGTCTAGTCTTTACCGCATTCCAAAAGTTGAGAAAACGAAATTTCCCCTTGCCTAAGCGGTGAGGGGTTTTGTTTTTTTCCTGATAAGATTTGCAGTGGCGTTGTTACGGGGATTAGCAGAAGAAATTATGGCTGAATTTAAACAAGGGGCCCAGGTGAAGTTGGCACAGTTACCCCCTTATCTCAAGACAGCAGATCCGATGCCGATGTTGCGTCCGGCGGATCTGTTGGCGGTGGGTGAAATTGGCACCCTTGGCGATCGCCGCCCTGGTGGCTATTGGGTGGTTAAATTCGAACGGGGCTCTTTTTTGCTCGAAGAAATGTATTTAACGGCGGAATAGATCGAAAAATTAGGGCATATCGGCAGCCGGACTGAGGGGAACAAAATCGCCGTGGATGGTGAGGCCGAGAAACATGGTTTCACCCGTTTGGATACGTTTCCCCGTGAGGGCGCAGGTTTCGTCTTTTTGGGCGATCGCCTCAAGGGTTGCTCGAATATCTGCTTCGCTCAACTGGGGACGATATTCCCCTGAGTTGTGATTAACGTAGTTCCAGAAAATATCTCGAATTAATGCTTGGTAACCTTGGTTGCCAGCTAATTCCCTTAATTTATCTTTGAGTTTGCGCTCTAGGCGAATACTGGTGACTTCCATCTCGCTAGTGCTAGTCGCCCGTGTCATAGTTTCTATTTACAACTCCAATAGTGTTTTGCTAATTCATAGTTCTTTCACCATAACGTTAGTGTAACCAAGAAACTGTTTTTCTAGGAGGGTAATTCTACTGAATTCCTTACAAATCAAGCTTTTTGTAGTGCGCGGAATCCTTAACAATATCTAAGGCGATCGCCTCCGCGACTTTGACCCCATCAATGGCTGCCGAGAGAATGCCCCCCGCATAGCCTGCTCCCTCCCCCGCAGGATAGAGGCCCTGGGTATTAATACTCTGGTAATTTTTGCCCCGTTTAATGCGAATTGGCGAAGAGGTGCGCGTTTCTACTCCTGTTAGCATCGCCTCGGCCATGGCAAACCCCTTAATTTGTTTTTCAAAGGCAGGTAGGGCTTCCCGAATGGCTTCGATGGCATAGTCCGGAAGTGCGGTGCTGAGATCCGTTAACTTGACCCCCGGTGCATAGGAAGGCTTAACCTTGCCCAATGACTCAGAAGAACGACCCGCAAGGAAATCCCCCACCAATTGACCCGGCGCACTGTAATCCCCGCCACCTAGTTCAAAAGCTCTGGCTTCTAACTGTCGCTGGAGATCAATTCCCGCGAGAGGATGGCCCGGAAAATCCTCTTCTGGGGTAATGCCGACGACGATCCCCGCATTGGCATTGCGTTCATTGCGGGAATATTGGCTCATGCCATTGGTGACAACTTTACCTGCCTCGGAGGTGGCCCCAATGACTAAGCCCCCCGGACACATACAAAAACTATAGACGGAGCGCCCATTTTGGCAGTGGTGCACGAGCTTATAGTCAGCGGCACCGAGGATTTTATTCCCAGCAAATTCCCCGTAGCGACATTCATCGATCAGGGGTTGGGGATGTTCGATGCGGAAGCCAATGGAAAAGGGTTTGGGTTCGATGTAAACGCCCTGGTCATGGAGCATCTGGAAAGTATCCCGCGCACTGTGGCCCATGGCCAGCACCACATGGGAACTGGGGATAAATTCGCCATTTTCGAGGGTAACGCCTTTAACTTGATGATTTTCTAGTTCAAGGGTTTTGACTTTGCTTTGGAAGCGAATTTCGCCGCCCAGGGATTCGATGGTTTTGCGGATGCTTTGGACGATCCCGACAAGTTTAAAGGTGCCGATGTGGGGTTTAGCGATATAGAGAATTTCGGGGTTAGCGCCGGCGGCGACGAATTCTTCGAGGACTTTGCGTTTGTAATGGTGGCGATCGCGCACCTGACTGTAGAGCTTGCCATCAGAGAAAGTCCCAGCTCCCCCTTCCCCGAACTGGGCATTGGATTCGGGATTAAATTCCCCTTTCTTTTTCCAGAAATTAAAGGTGTCCTTGGTGCGCTCATTGACGGTTTTGCCCCGTTCCAGCACAATCGGCCGAAAACCCATTTTTGCCAGCATTAACCCCGCAAACATCCCGCAAGGCCCCATGCCAATGACGATGGGCCGTGTCTCACACTCTTCTGGTGCCTGGGCCACCATTTTGTAACTCATGTCTGGGGTGGGGAGTACGTGGGGATCTTTTTTGAAACGTTTCAGCAGGGCTTGATCCTTGGTGGTACGTACATCGAAGATGTAAACGAGATAAATGTTGCTTTTTTTGCGGGCGTCGTAACTACGCTTGAAAATTTGGTATTCGAGTAAGTCGTCCGGCTGAATTTTCAACTTCTGGCAAATGGCCTGGGCGATCGCCTCTGGGCTGTGGTCGAGGGGCAGTTTGATTTCCGTAAGACGAAGCATGGCAGTTACTGGCAAAAATAGCGGTGATCATCCCTGGGGATGGGGGATTTTCATTAAAGACGAAAAAAATCTTCCCCACAATGGCGAGGAAGACCCAGAGTGACATACTCCCGTCGCTCACTGCAAAGCATTAGAGCGCGGGCTTCTCAGTGACTCCTGCTATTGCATCGGACGTTACCTGAGCTTTGTTTTAAGTCCACGGAATGCCCTACCGCAGACTTGAACAAATACAAAAGTATGTTTCCCTTTTGTACTGTTAAAGTTTTACCTATCCACAGAAACGCAAATTCGCTATTACTGGATAGAACCCCATGCTCTGAGTTTTTAAGGTACTGTTTTGAGGGCGGCAGTTAGCTCGAACCCTTGTCATCAAGATATCACAGACATTTGATGCCTACGCAGATTTTTGGCACTTCCGCTAGATCATTGGCTTCTTCCTCCATCTCCCTTCACTGTTGGCTTCGCCAAATCGTTTAGGGAGTGTCGTCAACAGCCGCGCATTCTTCCCGACGCTCATCCGAAGCGGATAGAGCGCGGGGCTGCTGCTGCTTAAGCTCAATAAATAGAGAATTGGTCAGCGGCCTTAGATCAACCCTAACCAGCTCAGGACACCCTCTTTGGTGAACAATTCGATGGCGATCGCAATGATGATCCCGATCATCGCCGCCCGGCCATTGAGCTTTTCAGAATAAAGATTGAAGCCAAACTTGGGATCTTCGAGATTGGGCTTAACGGTGGGTTCTGGAGCTGCCATGGTAAAAACCTCGTCTTATCGAAACTAATGTAATAATTCTTAATATTGTAGTGTAGCGCACAAAAGCCGCAACCGTGCCTTGTCTCACTTCATAGCTCAATCGTTTTATTTGTTTATTGTGATGAGCTTTTGTGCTTCGTGATTATCGGCTCCACTCGCCTTAGAACTAGATTGCGATCGCCATTGATGTTACCCAGAATGCTGGAGCATCTTTGACTTTATTATTACACCACTGAATCATAATCACCTGCTGATCAAAGTAGCGAGTACGGAATGGTCACGCAGCACTTCAAGGCGTAATTCAACAATGCTTTTTCAAGTTGATAATTGCGATCGTCCCTTATTTTGTATAGCAGGATACATCGAGTTGGCCACAATTAAAGGCTAATAAAGCTTAAGTCGAGTGCAGTGATTGTATCTAGGCAGCAAAACAATATCAATTTCCTATTTAAACCCTAGAGTATAGGGTGCTCCACTTGTCAGCATAGATGATCAATTTTTGGAAACAATAAGGCCATGACGAAAATTTTGATTATTGAGGATGAAGCAGAAACCCGTAATGTTTTCCTTAAATGTCTAGAATTTGAAGGCTTTAAAACCTGTGCGGCAAGTAATGCTTTAGATGGGATTGAACTGGCATTCAACGAACAACCCAATTTGATTGTTTGTGACATTCTCATGCCTGACATGGATGGTTACTTTGTATTGTCAAAAATACGCCGTTCACCTAAAACAACGGCTATTCCTTTTATCTTCCTAACCGCAAAAGTAACGATGGCTGAGCTTCGCTATGGTATGCAACTAGGAGCGGACGATTACCTGACCAAGCCCTGCACGGTTGAACAATTTTTAGGGGCGATCAATGTTCGACTTAAACGGCAACAAGAGACGATCAAAAATCACCATCTGGATTCAAAAAAAAATAAAGCCATTGCTTCTGTTGGTGTCGAAATTGATTTTCCATTAACAGATGTCGATCATGATTTTTCATTTCCCTACTCCAGCAATTTAAATCGAGCTTTTGATTTTATTGAAGACAATTACCATCAACCGATTAAAATCCAAACTATTGCGGAGGAAGTCGGCTATTCCCCATCTTACTTAAGCAATTTAGTGCAGAAAGAAACCGGATATACGGTTAAGCAATGGATTATCGCAAGGCGCATGCTGCAGGCGAGAAAATTATTGAAAAATACGAACAAGCCCATCCACAAAATTGCAGAGTTGTGCGGTTACCATGATGCCGGCTATTTTACCAACCAATTCCGGCGATTCCACGGAAAAACACCCCTTAATTGGCGTTCTGAGCAAGTGTAGCTCACCTTTCCATGGGTCATCGGCATCATTATTTTACAAAAACTAACGCAGCATAACATCTCTAAAAAAGACCTTTCTGTAATTGATTTAACAAAAAAAACAAAATATCAGGGGAGTCAAAAAAATACCCTAAAAAAATGTCATTTTTTCAAAAAAAAATCTAATGCCTTTTAAAAAAGCGACTGATACTATAAGTGTCAAATCTTTATGAATAAAGGTGATTTTCTGAGTTTTAGGGCGCTTTCAAAACCACAGAATTTTGAAGGTTTAAGTTGTTAGTTTTTGGGTAGATATAAATTATGACTCTAATTTCAGCACAGCAGACTTTGCAAGGACTTGGGAGTTCCGGCTCTTTCGGTAGCAGGCGATCAAATTTACAGTCTTTGTGTCATGTTTGCGGAAAATACCATGGCATGAATGATCATTGGCAGTTTATGCAGACAATGCCCCAAGATCCTGTAGACATGGTTGATGACCTCGTAAAAATGGGGATTTATAAAGAGAATCAGTTGCGGGCGGCAGAAGGAGTTAATGCCTACGAACTGAGAAAAACTTTATTTTTGAAGCGTATTGGTCGCAGTGATCCAAAGCGAGAAAAGCTTATCTTGGCTCTCTGTAAGCAGGCCGGTGGTCTGGAAAATGCTTTTGCTGCGGCCTTTGGCCCCCAAGCTGGTCTATTTTTTGCAGACTCAATTCGTAGTAGCCAACAGACCCGCCGAGAATTTCTGCGGAATATGGCTGTCGGCGCTGCACTGGTGAGTTTGGCGAGTTGTGGTCAGGATACAACGCCTCCTGCGGAAGATACCCCAGCAGACGCACCAGTGGGCAATTTAGAGAAAACTGATTTACAGATTGGTTTTATTCCCATTACCTGTGCGACGCCCATTATTATGTCTGAGCCTTTGGGCTTTTATGAAAAGTATGGTTTTAATGCCAAGGTCGTCAAAATGCCGAGCTGGGGGGCAGTCAGAGATTCGGCGATCGCCGGAGAATTAGATGCGTACCACATGCTTGCGCCCATGCCCATCGCCATGACCCTCGGTCTAGGTTCCGCCGCCTTTGGGGTGAAACTCGCCAGCATCGAAAATGTCAACGGCCAAGCGATTACCGTTGCCGAACGTTATAAAGGGCAAGTAAATGGGCCGGCTGATTTTAGGGGATTCACCATTGGTGTGCCCTTCCCCTATTCCATGCACAACCTGCTGTTGCGCTACTATCTCGCCACTGGGGGCATCGATCCCGATGTCGATGTGCAAATCCGTCCTGTTCCCCCACCAGATAGTATTGCCCAGCTTGTGGCAGGCGATATCGACGCTTACCTAATGCCCGATCCCTTTAATCAACGGGCAGTCTACGAAGGTGCTGGTTTTATTCACATGCTCACTAAAGAACTCTGGCCGGGACATCCCTGTTGTGCCTTTGCGGCTAGTGATCAGTGGATCGATGCCAATCCTAATACTTTCCGTGCTCTCAATAAATCCATCATTGAAGCTGCCGGTTATGCCCAAGATCCCGCTAATCGTCCCGAGATCGCCAGAGCAATTTCCGAGCGGGCCTTCCTCAACCAACCCGTTGAAGTCGTTGAAGCCGTTCTCACCGGTAAATTCGACGATGGCAATGGCAATAGCCTCGATGTTCCCGATCGGATTGGTTTTGAACCCTATCCTTGGCAGAGTTTCGCCAACTGGATTTCCTCCCAGCTTGTGCGGTGGGATCTCCAGGGAGATGGTTTAGCACCGCAAATCATTCCAGAAAAAGGCTATGACACTGTCGGTACAGATGTTTTCCTCACTGATTTGGCGCGGGAACTCGCTACTGAACTAGGCCAAGAAGCACCCAGTGAGAGCTACCGGGAAGAAACTCTGAAATTCGATACCTTCGATCCCGCGAATCCTGCCGCCTATGTCGAACAACAAATCGAAGAATATGGCGTATAAAGCCAGGAGAAAACAAGATGGCAATCAGTAGTAAATCCTTAAATAAACCCTTACCAAAGTCCATTTACAGTAGACCCGAAGAATCCTTTTTCCAAAACGAAAATGTCCGAGCGGCTCTATTGTTTATTGTTTCGCTCGCTATTTTCCTTGGCTTCTGGGAGATTGGCGCTCGGGCAGAGCTATTCGCACAGGGGGTTCCCACGGCCACAAAAACCATCGAGGAATTGTGGTGGTGGGTGACCAATCCCTTCTTTGACAATGGCCCTAATGATCTTGGGATTGGCTGGAATTTGTTAATCAGTCTCCGACGGGTGGCGATCGGTTATGTTGCAGCCTCTGTCGTTGCCGTGCCCCTTGGGATTTTGATTGGCATTTCTCCGGTGGCAAGGAAGGGTTTTAATCCCTATATTCAACTCCTTAAACCAATTTCCCCCTTAGCATGGCTGCCCCTAGGACTCTATATCCTGCGGGATTCGGAACAGACCGGTGTCTTTATTATTTTCATTTCGAGTATTTGGCCAACGCTGATTAATACGTCCTTTGGGGTTGCCAATGTCAGCAAAGAATACCTTAATGTGGCAAAAACCCTTGGTGCCTCTCGGTTCCGCACTATTTTTAAGGTAATTATTCCAGCGGCATTACCCAATATTTTGGCTGGATTACGCATCAGTATGGGGATCGCCTGGCTGGTCATTGTTGCTGCAGAAATGTTGCTGGGGACTGGTTTGGGTTACTTCATCTGGAACGAGTGGAATAACCTTTATATTCCAAATATTTTGGTTGCCATTTTTATTATTGGCTTGGTCGGTTTAATTCTAGATAGTTGCTTTGCGGCTGTCGAAAAGTTTGTTGCATTTGGTCGTAAATAATGAGTGTTACTCCTGTGAATTACGCAACTCCCCTTACCCCGGAAGATACTTTTTCTGATACGGCGCAACTGTCGATTCGTAACGTAACAAAAGTCTTCCACGGTCAACAAAGTTTATTGGGTAAGGTGACTGGGAAAAAGTCAAAGGATTATGTGGCGATTGAGGACATTAGTCTTGATATCGAACCCAATACCTTTGTTTCGATTATTGGCCCTTCTGGCTGTGGTAAATCCACGTTGCTGGATATGATTGCGGGTCTCTCCTCTGTGACCTCTGGGGAAATTCGGTTAAATGGGATGCCGATTCAGGGGCCGGGGCCAGACCGGGGCATGGTGTTTCAAAGCTATGCGCTAATGCCTTGGATGACGGTAGAGGATAATCTCTATTTTGCGGTGGAAACGGTCTATCCGCAGATGCCGAAAAAGCAGATCCAACGCACGATCAAAGAGCATATCCAATTAGTGGGTTTGCGGGGTGCTGAGAAAAAGTATCCGCACCAAATTTCGGGGGGGATGAAACAGCGAGTCGGGATTGCTCGGGCGCTGGCAATTAATCCACAAATTTTGTTGATGGATGAACCATTCGGCGCCTTGGATGCACTCACCCGTGGTTTCTTGCAGGATGAGATTGAACGCATCTGGGAACGGGAGCGGAAAACGGTGATCATGATTACCCACAGTATTGATGAAGCTCTATTGCTTTCGGATCGCATCATTATGATGACCCGTGGTCCTGCGGCGCGGGTGGATGAGATCTTGGATGTGCCTTTCCCCCGTCCTCGCAATCGTGAGGAGTTGGATCAATATCCGGCTTACCACGATCTCAAGGTAGAGATGGAAAGTCATCTATTTCGCGAAACGAGGGCGGTTGAAGCCGCCAGGGTTGGGGCTTAACGCTTCCTTGTCCGGGCGATCGCCTTTGGATTTTCCCGAAATCATCGGGGGTGATCGCCTCGGCTAAAACTGATTGATTATCTATTCACACTATTTATCAAAAGCATAAGAGGAGTCATTCCATGGCAATTTCTGCAGTTACCGAAAAGTTGTTGGCAGCGAAAAAGACAGCGGGGCTGAGCTTTGCTGATTTAGAGGCAAAAGTCGGTTGTGATGAGGTCTGGATTGCCTCTGTGATTTACCGTCAAGCCAGTGCCTCTTTGGAAGAAGCAACCAAAATTGTGCAAGCGATTGGTGCGGATGAGTCTTTAATTGAGCCGTTGACAGAATGTCCTTTGAAAGGGTCCCTTGAGCCTGTTATCCCGACGGATCCGCTAATCTATCGTTTCTACGAAATCATGCAGGTTTACGGGATGCCCATTAAGGCAGTTGTTCACGATAAGTTTGGCGATGGCATCATGAGTGCGATTGATTTTACCCTTGATGTGGACAAGGTCGAAGATCCTAAAGGCGATCGCGTCAAGGTCACCATGTGCGGTAAGTTCTTGCCCTATAAAAAATGGTAAGCCAGGCCTCCCAACGACACTGGTTTGATTCACATTAGTAATCCTATGGCTGTTAGTGCTAATCTGGCAGCCATTTCTTAGAAACTTGGTTTTGAGAATTTAGAGTATGACATCGACCCCCAAAAAGTTAGTCCCTCCTTTTGATCGAGAAACGGCGATCGCCAAAGTCAGAATGGCCGAAAATGCTTGGAACGGCCGCGATCCAGACCGAGTTTACCTGGCCTATACAGAAGATAGCTTCTGGCGGAATCGGGCAGAAATCTTCCAAGGTCGAGAAAAAATTCGCGATTTTCTACGGCGCAAATGGGACAAGGAATTAAATTATCGTCTCGTCAAAGAAATGTGGGCCTTCGATGAAAACCGCATTGCCGTGCGCTTTCAGTACGAATGGCAGGACGATGGGGGGCAATGGTATCGCGCCTATGGCAACGAAAATTGGGAATTTGACGAAAATGGTTTGATGCGTCGTCGGGAAGCCAGCATTAACGATAAACCCATTGCAGAATCAGAACGGCGGTTTTTCTGGGATGCCCCTGGCGATCGCCCCCTTGATCATCCCGGATTGATTAATTCTCCTGAATAGATACAAAATTTTTAGCGTTCCCATCATCTACAAGCGGTAATTAGCCCATTGATTCACGTAAGTCTTCGTTGGCTCAATGGGTAATGGCAATCGAGTTATAGAGTCAGTCATAATATTCTCTACTGTACTGATGTCGAGGATAACAACGTTTCTTGTCTAGACCATTTGCCCAAGAATTAAAACAGCTCCGTCGCCAGCACCAACTCATTTTAAATGCCGTTGGCGAAGGGGTTTATGGTATTGATTTAGATGGCAATGTGACTTTTGTTAATCCCGCCGCCGCTAAGATGATTGACTGGCCAGTGACAGAATTAGTCGGGAAGTCAATGCATGCAGTATTGCACCATTCCCATGTGGATGGTTCGCATTATCCCCGTGAAGATTGTCCGATTTATGCTGCCCTCAAAGATGGTAGTACCCATCGAGTCATTTCCGATGTATTTTGGCGCAAAGATGGCACCAGTTTTCCGGTGGAATATATTAGTACACCCCTGAAAGATGAAGATGGAACTTTAGTGGGGGCCGTTGTCACGTTTCAAGATATTAGTCAGCGGCGTTGGGCAGAAAAAATCCTTGAGCAAACCAACGAAGATTTAGAACAAAAAATTCAAGAGCGGACCCAAAAGTTGCAACGGGCAAATCAACAGTTGAGGGAACTCAACGAAATGCGCTCACGGTTCATTACGATGGTCTGCCATGAATTTCGCAATCCCCTCAATAACATCACCCTTTCTGTTTCTTCCCTTAAACGCTATGATACCCATCTTTCAGTAGCAGAAAAGGCAGGCTATCTTTCTAATATCAATACTAATGTTGAGCGCATGACTCAAATCATTGATGATATTTTAGTGATTGGTAGGATTGAAGCGAAAGTTCTAGAAGTTAACCGAACAAAATTTGACGTGGTTGCATTTTGTCGTCAACTCTTGGAAGAAGGAGAGTTTATCCGTCAGTCCTATCCTATTAAATTGATTTGTCCCAGTCATTCGATTATCACTGAGCTTGACGAACGCTTACTATACTCAATTTTAGGGAATTTACTTGGCAATGCAATTCGCTATACCCACGAGAGTGGCGCAATCACGTTGAGCTTAAGAAAATGGAAGCAAATATTGATTATCAAAGTCCAAGATGAAGGGATTGGCATTGCTTTGAAAGATCGAAAATATCTTTTTGAACCTTTTCATCGCGGTTGTAATACCAGTAATATTCCTGGTACGGGACTAGGGCTAAGTATCGTTAAGCAGTTTGTGGATCTGCTTGGGGGCAATATTCATGTGTCCAGCCGCATTAATAAAGGAACAACTTTCACTGTTAGGTTGCCAATGTTCAATAACGTCAAAAACAATATTTCGACTTCTAGCAGCTAATTAAAATCAAAAAATATCATCTTGGGCTTATTAAGAAATCTGTCTTGTCAACTCAAGTATTCCATCTAATGACTAGAGGTGATGGGGCTTAAAGTTTGGCAAAAGCGAAGTATATGTTCGGTGACGAGGGCCGTTTGCTCCACGTGGGGGAGGTGACCACAATTGGGAATCCACTGGAGGGTGCTATTGGGTAAGCCCTGGTGAAAGCGATGGGCTGCCTTGGTGCCGAGAATGCGATCCTGCTGACCCCAGAGAATTAAGGTGGGTTGCTGGATCTGCTTCAATTTGGGATAAAAAGAGCCATAGCCTCCACCCTTAGTGAATTGAATCAGAGCTTCTTGCCAGCGATCGCACTGGACATGCATCGCCCCACAGAGCACCGCATCCGTTGTGACCCGTGTTTTATCGAAATAGGCACTTTGGCAAATTTTCCGGCGGACGTTCATACTGCCTAAAAATTGCGTGGCCCAACGGTCTAGGGGTGGCACCATTGCAAAGCGACTGAAGGGTTTCGGCGCGAGGCCTGCACTGTCGAGGAGCACAATTTGACGGACGGCATCCGGATAGCTCAGGGCAAAATCGAGGGCCACCGCGCCGCCCATGGAGGCACCAACGATCACTACCGGGCGATTAATCTGCTGTTGCCAAAACTGGTGGAGGTGGGTTTTGATGGTTTCTGGAGTAAAGGGAAGCTGTTCTGGTCGCGCCGTAAAGCCAAAACTGAGAAGATCCATGGCCCAAACAGTGTGATGCTGGGCTAATTTGGGTAAAAGATAGCGGTATTCTAAAACCGAGCTATCGAAACCATGGATAAGAAGAATGTCTTGGTCACCGCTGCCTTGTTGGACAAAGCTAGTCAAGATGGGATCGGTTTGAAGCGGCGTGGCGATCGCCACCTGTTGGAGCTGCTGGGCGAGACGAATCGCATCAAGTTCCGTAAGTTGGTTAACTAGAGGCGGTAAGAAAGAAGGATACATGGGGGATTTCAACAGATGCAGCCAGAGAAAAATGAATTGCCTGCTTATCGCCTACTTATTGTTACAGGTTTGCCCCTGGCCTACAAGCCAGCAATGTCCGAGAAAGTTTGGGGTGGTGGGGCACGTTAAAACGAAATCGTATTTTTGGAGGGATTGTCAAGAATTTTGTGTAAGCAAGAAAAATTAGTGAAGAAAGTACTCTGGATTATCGATAGCAAAATAGCTTAATGCTCTCTTCCAATGGGGTATTGGTACGGTCCACCTCTTCGTTAGATTTTTCAATCCTAAGTACAGTAAT